>NZ_JSEC01000010.1:0-61806 GCF_000789415.1 Sulfurospirillum sp. MES
TACTCAACTTTCGCACATAGAAAATCGTAAATTTCCTATATAAAAAGTTTCCTCAGGGTTTATGAAACTTTACATTTTTTACTTTTTGAACACTTTGAGGAACAGAAAAAACTCATTTGGTGTTTTTTGTTCCAAAAGTAGGAGGTTTAGAAACTAACGGTTGACTTCTCTGATAGCTTGCTGTTCAGTGTAAAATTTTGTTAACATTCTGCCACTGAACAAGTTTGTCATTCCATTTTTCTAATAGTTCATCATGTTCATTAGTTTTTAATCAATTGTTCTAATATTTTTAGGAATATTTCGATTCATATTGCTAAGGTTTCAAGTTGACATTCTAAATCTCTAAAAAGATTACCAAGAGTTTGTGGTTCATTATTGATTCGGTTAATGTAGCTTGTTAGATTATAAGCAAGGAATGATAGAGTTATTCTAGCTATTAAAGCTTCATAAATTCGATTCTCCTATAAACTTACCTCTGTTTATCTCAACAGTATCATCGATTATAAGAACCTTTGTATCAGTAGGATTTTGCAAATGCACAAGTTTTAGATAAGAGTTTTACAGATGTTAAAAGTAATAATTTTCTCCAATTATAACGACCATTTTTCAAAAGTCTATAATAAACATCTTTTTTATAGCTATCGCTACTGTATTTCATAAAAGTTGATATCTTTTTATTAATAATGAACATAATTCATAGCTGTTTCGATAAAATTGTCAAGTCCCATCTTGTGCTTGCACTCTCTTTGAGAAAAAGCCTTCTATAATGGTGTTTTAGTCGATATTATTATAGCTAAAAGTGCCTATTTTATGGGATTTGAGGAAACTTTTATATAGGAAATTTACGATTTTCTATGTGCGAAAGTTGAGTTATATATTTTTAAAAATTCATCGTCAAAAAAGAATTACAATGATTCGTATTGAAAATCTTCCTTATTTCTCACATCTCAATCGCACTGAACTTGAAAAAATAAAAAAATATTGTACGCTGAAAAAATATACATCTGATGATATACTTTTTTATGAAGGCGAAAGGCCACAGTATCTTTACATTCTTCTAAAAGGTACGCTTAAAGTGTATCAAACAACCGCCAAAGCAAACCACATTTTCATTCTTTTTTTAACACAGCCTGGAGAAATCATTGGAGATTACGCTTTATATGCCAAGAGTCCTTATCCTAACACCGCTCAATTTGTCACTGAAGGAGAAGTGCTTAAAATAAATTTTTCCCCTATTCAAACAGAGATGCTCAACAATCCTATCTTAAACCTTTATATCATCAAATCTCTCACAAAAAAACAAAGAGTTTTTTTAAATGTCATTCATAATGAAATTAGTATCAATACAGAAGCGAAAGTTGCAAAATTTTTACTCGATCATGAACCTCTTGTTCAAACACTTAAACAAATCGAAATAGCTTCCATCCTCAATACAACACCCGAAACACTCTCACGCATGCTTTCAAAATTTAAATCTTTAGGATTTATACATATTGACACAAAGCACATCATCACTTTACAAAAAAAAGAAGCTCTTCAAACCTATTATCGTACCATTGTGCAAAATTGATTCATATCAAGTCAAGGACAAATGGCATAATGTATAATGCCTTAGAGTAAAAGATAGGAGAGCTTATAATGACATTATTGCGAACCGTTATTTTAATCTTTTTGACACTGCAAACGCTGTTTGGAAAAACACTTTCACTGCAAGAAGCGATTGATGCTACGCTTTTAACGCATCCCGATGCTAAACTCGCGCTGTATCAATTAAACATGGCATATGAAACGCTTGGCATCACAAAAGCGGCCACCTATCCTGAGCTTAGCGTGAATGCGGAATATTACCCCACCAAAACACTCGTTTTACAAAACAATGGCAATTTTGTAACACGGGATCATTTTTCAACGCATTTAGATGTGACGATGACCTATACGTTGTGGGATTTTGGTCGTACACAAAAACGCATAAATGCGGCACAACAAGATGCAGAGTCTGCTTTAGCACTGAATGAAAATGCCAAAGCATTGCTGGGTGAAAAAGTCTGGCAAGCGTACTATTCGTTGGCATACCTTCAACGCGTCAACACGGCCAATGCCCTCTCTCTTGCCTTTTACCAAGCACTCTACGATCAATCGCGTCAAATGAAAACTGTGGGACTCAAAACCGAAGCCGATAGCGAACGTTTTTATGCTTCGTTGCTGGACGCCAAAGATTTACTGGAAACCAGTCGCAATGAAGAGCGTAAATATACCCATTTACTGAGCATGCTCACTGGCTTTTTAGAACAGGACATTCGTATTGAAGATGATTTTACAGCACTTTCGCACACCACGTTACCCTCTTTCCCCGATACCAAGTGGCGACAGATGCTCAAAGAGTATAACGCTGAACTTGAAGCCTTAGGCGCTAAAATCAAGCAAAGTCAATCACTCTATGAATCATCCAAAGCAGAAAATTATGGCACCATTCTTTTCGCGGGTTCTTTGGGTAGTGATACCTCCATCTCCTCTTATTCAAGCAATCAAATTGGCATTAAAGCCTCCATTCCTCTTTTAACCGGCGGGAGGATTTCCCATCAAATCGAAAAAGATAGAGTCGGTATTTTAGTGGCAGAAGAAGCATTGCGAGCGCGTGAATTAACGCTTTGGCAAGAGTTGTATGAAGCCATTTTAGATACAAAACGATTAGATACAACCATTGAGGCTAAGCAAATGGCAGCACAGGCGCTTTCCAAAACCGTTGCCATTACCCAAGGGCGTTACAAAGAGGGGTTAGCCACGTACATTGAAGTGCTTGAAGCCCAACATGCTTACGACAATGCCACCATTGCTCAAAGTGCCGCTATGTTGCAAAAAATAGCCTCTTTAGCCCATATTAAAAGACTTATTCCCAAAGGAGCTTCCCTATGAACAGGGCGTCTGTTATGAAAAATACATTGATTTTAGTGGCGATTATGGCGATTGGAAGCTTTTTTTATTTTAAAGTGTATCTACCCAAAATTACATTTGCTTCGATCTCACCCATTGTTCAAGATGTGAATGAAACAGCGTTTGGGGTTGGAACGATAGAAGCGAAAGAGATGATTGTTTTAGCACCTAAAACAACAGCCAAAGTGCTCTCTCTTTTTGCCGATCAAGGCGAAATCGTTGTGAAAGGGAAGGCGCTTGCGGTGATGGATCCTTCGGATCTGCTCGCATCCAAAGAAGAAGCTTTGATGGCGATGAAAAAAAGCCAGATGTCACTGCTTTCCCAACAAAGTCTCCTTAAAGATTTGGAAGCCAAATATACGCTAGCGCATACAACACTGATTCGCTATCAACATCTCATTTCAGAAGGTTTCGTGGCACAAGCGGAGTTAGATACGGCGTTTTCAGCCGAACAAAGCGCCAAAGCTCAAATGGAAAATGCAACGTGGCAAGTGAGTCTTATGCAAGCAGATATCGCGCGCAATGAGGCTCTGGTAAAAAACAGCAACGCTAAAATTGAAGATCTTACGCTCAAAGCCCCTGAGACCATGGTCGTTCTTTCGCGTGATGCCGAAGTGGGAAGTACGGTTCTTTCGGGCTCACCCGTCTTTCGGCTGATCAATCCAAACTCCATTTGGGTCAAAATCTACATCAATGAACGACAAAGCGGAACGTTACATGTAGGCCAATCTGCTTCTATTACCCTACGTTCACACTCTTCAACGCCTTATCGTGGGCACATCGCGCGCATTGGGCTCGAGAGTGATCGCATCACAGAAGAGCGAGAGGTTGACATTGCGTTTGATCAGCCACAACACCCTCTTTACGTGGGAGAACGGGCGGAAGCGACGATTGAGCTGGCACAGCATACCCGTGTCTTAACCCTTCCGCTTTTAGCGCTTACAACACATCAAGGTGTCAAAGGTGTTTGGCTTGCCAACGAGGGACATGCACATTTTAAACCGCTAAGTTTTCAGACAATCAGTGCCAATGGTCTCATCATAGTCACCGAAGGCGTAACGGAGAAAGACACCATTCTTGTACCTGCGGGACGCGATATAACGGAAGGTATGCGGATTAAATTATGATTAGTTTAGCACAAAGAGACATCGCTCATTCTCTGGGTAAATTTCTCACAACATCTGCAGGCATTGGAATGCTTTTGGGCGTTGTTTTAATTATGATTGGGGTTTATCGAGGGTTGGTGGATGATGCCAATGTTTTACTCAAAGACACCCAAGCCCAATTATGGATTGCGCAACAAGACACATTAGGTCCTTTTGCTGAAAATTCGCGCTTGCATGAAGATGTCAAATACCAAATCAAAGCCTTTGAAGGCATCAAAGATGTCTCAGCCCTTACCTTTCAAAACCTTCAGCTTTACCGCAACAATCAGCCCATACGCGTTTTTGCGATGGGGTATGATATTCATTCTTTTTACACACCGCATCTTCTTGTAGAAGGCAGACCGATTCTTGCAAATCATTTTGAAATAATCGTTGATAAAAAAACGGGATTTAAATTGCATGATGAAATTGTCATTGGTAGAGATGTTTTTAATGTCGTCGGCATCACAAAAGATGCAGTCTCGTCTAGCGGCGATTTGATGGTCTATTTTTCACTGCCTGATGCACAAAAACTTCAATTTTTATCGAGCAATGAACAAATTCGCAATGATCGTGCCAGAGGTACTAAAGCAACCGACACAACAACCATCAACGCAGTCATTGCAACCGTGGAAGAAGGTGCGGATCTCAAAGCAATCGGGCAAGAAATCGAACGATGGAAACATGTCAAGGTCTTTACCCAAGAGGAACAATCCTCGCTCTTAACCAAAAATCTCATCGAACGTTCCGCCAAACAGATCGGCATGTTTACCGTGATTTTATTGCTCGTCGCTTCCGTGATTATCTCACTCATTATTTACACCATGACTATGGGCAAAATCAAGGAAATCGCCATTTTAAAACTCATCGGTGCTTCCAATGGAGAGATTGTCAAAATGATTGTGCAACAATCCGTTCTTTTAGGGATCTTATCGTTTATCGCCGGCATGATTTTCTCACACAATTTAATGGATTTATTTCCCAAACGAACTATTTTAATGAGTGCTGATGCGTTCAGCCTTTTGGTGATTGTCATCATCGTGAGTATCCTAGGTTCACTTTTTGGCGTGCGTTCAGCGCTCAAAATTGATCCTGCTAGCGCCATTGGAGGGTAATATGCCATCATCACATCCAAGTGTCATTAAAGTAGAACAGCTTTCAAAAACCTATGGAAAAGGCGAAAATGCTGTTATGGCCATTAAAGAATGCTCATTTGAAATTTTCAAGGGAGAAACCGTTGCGCTTTTAGGCCCCAGTGGGTCGGGTAAAACAACGCTCATCACCATGATAGGGTGCATCACGGAACCAACGCAGGGGAAATTATATCTGGATGGTGAACTCATATATGATCAACACTGGCGCATCAACGATACACGGAAATTGCGACGTCAAAAAATCGGCTTTATCTTCCAATCGCACAATCTCATCCCCTTTTTAAACGTCGAAGAAAACATAACACTTGTTCCGCTGATGAACAAGACGAATACCAAAGAAGCGACTCTTAAAGCGAAAGAGCTGTTGGAGTATTTGGGGGTGGGAAACAAACTCACCGCGATGCCCTCACAACTTTCAGGCGGACAAAGTCAACGCGTCGCCATCGCAAGATCTCTGGCCAATAATCCCAAAATCATTTTAGCCGATGAACCCACAGCCGCCTTGGATGCAGAACGAGCTCTTTCTGTGATGCATTTACTGAAAAAACTTGCCACCGAACAAGACGTTGCCATTTTAGTCGTCACGCATGATGAAAGGATGATTCCGTTATTTGATCGAATTATTCGGGTGAATGATGGATTTGTGACCGAAGAGCCCAAATCGTGATGTTAACGACGACAATTTAGAGAGCACGAGGACATAAAAAGAGGAGCGAACTATCTTTACATGTAAAAACTTTTCTGACACAAAACCTCATGCTCTCTCTTAATTTTTGAACTTGTTTTATCAAAATGCATTTGTTATAATAAAAATCTAAACTAAAGGAGAAAAAAGTATGCTTAAATTGTTGATGTCACTTTTATTGGGATTTTTCTGCAATGTGCTTGCATTAGATTCTGTGAGTTCAATGCCCACGGAGCAAAAAAATGTTATCGACTCCATCATTAAAGCGCTCAATCTACCGAGCAATGAAAGTACAAAAAAAATACTTTATGACAAGCTCAGTGACTTTTTTGTTCAAAATTGGTCTGCCCATTGGACAACAAACGCTACGGGAGAGACTTCGAAAATCAAAACTAGCGATACCCAAATTTAACGTCTTTTTCGGTGGGAGCCGCCGCCATGGCGTTACTCGCGCTTAACATCGCCAAACCCGCCGTACTCAAAGCTCCGAATTTTAAAGCGTCTCTTCGAGACATCGTCTCTTTACTACTCATTGTAATACTCCTTTTTGAAATAGTGTTTTTTTATTTCTAACTTAATTCTAATGATTAATCGTGAGATTTAATGTGAGATAGTTTCAAAAGAGTAGAATCAAAAAAAGAGTGTTACATGTCACACGAAATTATGAAAAGGAGCGCGAAAATATTGTTCTGCCAAAGGCTTAAACGAGCCGTTTGGCTTCATGGTGTATCATTAGTATTCATATTAATGTAAGGATTTAAGCCGATGCCGACGATTGAGGGAGATCGGGAGCAGTGTTACCGCTGTTACCGACCGAAAAGTTCGTGTATGTGTGCTTACGTTCGCGCGATTGAGACGCAAACCAAGTTCATCGTTTTAATGCATCCCAAAGAATTTAAAAAGACCAAAAACGGGACTGGACGACTCACGCATCTCTCTTTGCCCAATTCTGAACTTTTTATGGGTATTGATTTTAGCGACAATGCTCGCATTAATGAGATTATCGCGACGCATGAGAGTTTTATTCTTTACCCCTCCAAGCACGCGATCAACCTCAGCCGTCAAAATCCGCTCGCTACAAAATCTTTACATGTAAAGAAACCCATGGCGATTTTTCTCATCGATTCGACATGGGCGTGTTCGCTCAAAATGATGCGTGAGAGCCAAAATTTACATGGACTTTCGCACATCAGTTTTGATGCCACGAAGCGTTCGGAATTTAAGATCAAAGAGCAACCCTCGCCCTATTGCCTCTCGACGATCGAGTCCGCGTTAAGGGTTTTGGAGCTTCTGACGCAATGGCAAATCGAAACGATCGCGCCCGCACAACTTGAAACATTTCTAACGCCTTTTCACGCAATGGTCGAGTATCAACTAAAGCGTATTGCGCACCTTCGTACCTGAAAAACGTAGCGTAAGGGCGTTTGGTTTAACGGTAGGCAAATTTGGCTTGGCTTGGCATCACGAAGAAAAAACCGACCGAAGCGATAATGAGGAGATTGACCAAGGTCGAAAAATCGAGCGTCAGCATAAAAACGACGAGCCCTACAATCGCGACGGCGTCAAAAATCGCCAAGTGTATGAACATCTGCGTCGTATAGACTTTTCTAAAAAACGCCGATGCCGCTTCTTCACTCTCAAACGTTTGTGTTTTCATGGAAGCAACCAACGCTTTATAAACACGATTGAAGTGTAGCATGCCGATTGCCAAAACCGTCACGGAAAGAGCATAAATCACCGTAAGCCACGTCAATCCTAAAAAGACGGGCGTGTGCAAAACTTCGGGCGTATAACGCGGTTTGTAGGCGGTGTACGCCATCAGAAAATAGCAAATCGCCCCGTACACGAAAAGGGCATTTAACATCGTAAACCAAAGGATTTTTAAGGTATTGAACGCTTTTGCGTCTTCGGAAGAGGAACTTTGCATACTCGCCCTTTATGTTGATGAAATAATAAAAACTTTCTTATAGCCGATACTCCGTATTTTCATACGCACGCATCTCATTGAAACAAACCCTCATTAGAGTTCTTGCAGAACTCTTGGCACGTCTTTAAAGCAAAGCTCTAAAGAGTGCGTTTTCTTCTTGCAAAATGCGTTTTGCAAGAAGTTTATTGTCAATTCGACACACACTTTCACCTTACTTCGCTCTTAACCAAACGCCAACCACACGCCCACGCCGAGCATCAACGTCCCTGCAACGCGGTTCATCAGCCTGACGTTGTTGCTCTTTTGTAAAAACTTCCGCATCGTAGAACCGCCGCTTGCGTAGATAATCAAGCAGATAAATTCCAAGACCAAGATAATCGCCAAAAGCACCGATACTTGCGGTATCAGCGGTTTGGTTTGGTTGATAAACGGCGGTAAAAGCGCGATGAAAAACGCCCAGCCTTTGGGGTTGGCGATGGCGGTGATAAAGCCTTGCGCCGCAAGCGAAAAAGCGGAAATGCTTGGTGTACAGTGCATTTCCGTGAGCGCCATCTTGCCGCGGTTTAGCCAGAGTTGCACACCCAAATACCCAAGGTAAAGCCCGCCTGCGTACTTAAAAATCGTAAAAATATCAGGATGGTTGATCATGATCGCCGCAACGCCGATAACCGAAGAGAGTGCAACAATCGCCACACCGATGAGCTCACCCGCCATCATGTAAAACGTGCGTTTCAGACCGATGCTCATACCAAGGCTCATCGCAAGCGTCATGCACATCCCGGGCGTTACGGAGACAAAAAAGAAGGTAGGAAGAAAAAGCGCCATAATCGAAAAATCAACTGCGAAAATCACGTAAAATCCTTTAATCAAAAGGGCATTATACCCCAGATCGACACGAAAAAACGTTTAAAAAACGTACCGACATGTTAGGTTTGAGTTTTGCTACAATACGCAAAAACAAAAGGCAATCCTATGCGACTTTTAGGCAATATCATCTGGTTTTTATTCGGCGGCGTTTTTATGGGACTGGCATGGTGTTTTTTCGGACTTTTCGCACTCGTGAGCATCGTGGGTATACCGTGGGCGAAAGCCTGCTTCGTCATCGCTCAGTTTACCTTTTTCCCTTTCGGCAAAGAGGCGATCAGCCGTAAAACGCTCCATCAAAAAGAGGATATCGGCACCGGAACATGGGGGCTTATCGGCAATATACTTTGGTTCATTTTTGCGGGTTTTTGGCTGGCTATCGGTCACATCATGTCCGCGTTTGCGTGTGCGATTACAATCATCGGCATTCCTTTTGCTATCCAGCATGTAAAGCTTGCGATCATCTCGTTAGCACCCATCGGTATGAGTGTCATCGATACAGAAACGGCGGAAATCCTTCGTCAAAGAGACGTCAATGAAAGGCAAAACCGCTAAAAGAAACCTTTAAAAAAACGATTACGCACAAAGTTTAGTTGCGCCATGACCTAGCGGGAGTACAATGTTTGTATTCTATTTTACGAAGAAGGATTGAACATGTACACCATTTTAGTCGCAAGTTTAAATGAAAATATGAACTTAGCACGCAAAATCCGACAAACGCTAGAAGCGATGCACCTCAAAAGCGAAATCATTAACGTGGTCGATTTGAACGTTACGATGTACGACACCGACAAAGAAGCCGCTCATGGGATTCCAAGTGCCGTCCTTACTCTATCCGAAACGATGAAAAAAGCGACCGGCTACATTATCGTCGCACCCGAATACAACTACTCCATCCCGCCCGTTTTAACCAACATCATCGCATGGCTCTCTCGAAGCGGCGAGAGTTTTCGCGAACTCTTTGCGCTCAAATACGTTCAACTCGCCACGCATTCGGGAAGCGGCGGTAACGACGTGTGCAACGCGATGCGCACGCAATTTTCCAAACTCGGTGCCATCGTAGCCCCCAGAGAAATCATCGCCACCTACGACACCCCGATCGAAGAGGAAAGCTTGGGAAGAATTTTAAGCCAATTTGTGGGGATTTCACAGAGGTAATAGAATGTTATTACGAGTTTGCATCGACAAAGATCAAAAACTCTTGAGGCGACATCACTTTGATGGCTGAGTTTTTAAAGCCTGTTGTGTCGCGTGTGACGATGACGTCTATCTTGGTATGTTTTGCACTGGTGTAAATCACGCTGTCTTCAAAGTCACTCCCAACACTTCGCACACTATCGACCAAAACGGGCTTGGTAAGGAGGGTTGTCTCAAACAGAGCCAACAGATTTTCCATCGTTTGATTGCATTGTTTTTTATCGAGATGTTTACCTAAAAGATAGTAAAGCGTGGTAAGTGTCGTGGGGCATAAAAAGCCTTCCACGTGTTTTGATTCTACGTTTAAAAAGATCGCTTGCGCCAACTCACTAAAAGGCTCACGGTCTAAAAGTAGGTCTAAAACAACGTTTGTATCGAGTAAAACTCTCATAAGTATTTCTTCTCTAAGTGCGCCAAATACTCATCTTCCCCAGCTCCTTTTAAAATACCCCGAAGTTGTGAAGTTTTAGAAGATGGCGCAGTTTTTTCCTCTTTTTTCAAGATAGACTCAAAAAACTGCGTGACCATTTTGGAAACGGATGTGTTGTGCTTTTTTGCATAGAGTTTCATACTTTCGATCAACTGCACATCGGTGTAAAGCGTTATTTTCGAACTCATTTTCCGCTCCTGTTAGTCGTATATATTTTTGATTATTATACGGTATTTTTTGTTTTGTGTCAAAAGGGGAAGAGATTATCTGAGAACGGTTTAATAAAAAGTTAAAAATTTAGCTCGCCTAGAATTAGGAGTTAGGACTAGCTTAAAACTTTTCTCCCTTTATTTATTGCAGTTTTTTATAGCATTTTGAATCAACATGGCACTATTATCACCAGATTTAAAATATTCTTCTTGTGCAATATTTTTGATAACAGTTTGAGCACAGCAATCTATATTTTTTCTCTCTTGATCTGTTGTAGCGGTTAAAGCACATCGTAAGCTGATACTCAGTTTTGTATTTTCGTCCCAAGTGCTTGATTTATCAACTAAAACTAATTTCTTTGCTAAAAAGAGGATACACAATGCAATCAATGCCACAAAAATTAATATCTTTTTCCAATTCATTTTATATATTTTCCTAATTTTTTGACAACAATATTACTGTGTTTTTTAATATAAAGCAAATTTTACTTTATATTGAATATAAAATAAAGAGCTAAACTTTTAACTTTTTGCCTTCCAACTCACCACTGAATTTTAGGCTCAACATGCCTTTGAGCGCAGTCCATCAAAAATGAATTAATCAGCGTTTGATACGGCATCCCTACTTTGGTAGCTAACGCTTTAAAATAATCAATGGTTTCAATGTCAACATTGAGTGAAATCTGTTTTTTAACCTTTTTGGCATAAGGATTTTTAACAGATTGGCTAAAATCGTACTCTTTTTTCATGGTAAAAACTCCTTATATTGTTTTGTTTCATTTTTGGTTGATTTTCGTGCCGAGATGATTCGGATGACACCTTCATTATCACGGTAACAATGAACAACCGTCAAAATTTTGAGGGTGTAACTCATACCCAACAAGATAAATCGCTCCTCATTTTCGGAATGGTCAGGATCAAGTATCAACCTTGCGTTTTCATCGTCAAAAATAGTTTTGGCTTCTTCAAATGAGATGCCATGTTTTTTGAAGTTTGATGCTGCTTTAGTCTGATCCCATTCAAATGTGAGCGTTTTCATGTAGATATTGTAATGATATTATCATGATATGTCAAGAAGAAAATACGTTTACATGTAAGGAAAAATCCTTACATGTAAACTCTCTTACTCCTCAATTTTCTGCATCTTATAGTACAAAACAGGAATGACTAAAAGCGTCAAAATCGCTGAACTCACCACACCGCCGATCATCGGAGCGGCGATGCGTTGCATGACTTCGCTTCCGACACCATCTAACCACATAATCGGTAAAAGTCCACCAAGGATGGCGAAAACGGTCATCAGTTTGGGGCGCACCCTTAAGACAGCGCCTTCAAAGATGGCTTCTTGAATATTTTTTGCCGTTCTTTCTTTTACATGTAAAATGGCTTCTTCAAGATAGATGATCATCACAATCGCCGTCTCCACCGCGATGCCGATGAGCGCTAAAAAGCCTACAATGACGGCAATGGAAAGATTGAAATTCAAGTAGTCCACATACAAAAAACCACCCACCGCGGCAAGCGGTAAGGTCAAAAAAACCAAAAGTGCATTTTTAAATGAGCCAAGTCCTAAGTAGATGAGCATAAACGTGATGAGCAGTGTCAAAGGCAGAATGAACTGCAAGCGCTCCATGGCACTTTCCAAGTATTCGCTCTCCCCTGCCCAGCCGATGTAAAAACCTGTTGGAAGCTCCACGCTCTCTTTCAGAATTTTGCTCGCCTCTTCTTTATAGGTTTTGGACGAAAAACCCTCTTTGAGCGTGATGTAGATGTAGTTAACTTTTTTGCCCATTTCGGACTTGAGTTCACTCGCACCCACGTCGTAACCCAGTTCCACAAAGTGCCCAAGGCGTTGAAAACCGTACGCCGTTTTGATGGTCAGCTCGCTGATGGCATTAAGGTCTTTACGACTCTGCTCTTCCAGCCTGAGCGTGATCGCATAACGCTCGATGCCTTGGTAAAACGTGCTCACTTTTGAACCACCGATGGCGTTATCGACAAAATTTAGGATTTCCTCTTTCGTAAGCCCATACGCGGCAATATTTTCAGGTTTCAGCGTTAAATTCAAGTAGTAACCGCTATTGGCTTTGTCCGCAAAAACACTTTTCGTCCCCGCATAGTTTGCCAACACACTGGCGATCTTGTTCGCATTTTCTTCCAACGCTTGGTCATTGTCGCCGTAAAGTTTGATGCCAAGCGGTGTGCGTATGCCTGTGATAAGCATGTCGATGCGCCCACGGATCGGGTACGTCCATGAGTTGGTCAACCCTCGCAGTTGTAACGCCTCATTCATCTCATCTCGAAGCTTTTCGTACGTCATACCCGCCCTCCACTGCTCTTTGGGTTTAAGCTGTATGATCGTCTCGATCATTGAAAGTGGAGCGGGGTCTGTCGCACTCTCGGCGCGCCCTGATTTGGCAAAGGTACTCTCCACCTCTGGAAAACTTTTGATGATCGCATTGCTTTGCTGCGCGTACTCTTTGGCAAGCTCAACACTGATGCCAAAAGGAGTGACCGGCATGTACATAAAGGTCTGCTCATTGAGTGGAGGCATAAATTCCCAACGCTGTTTCGTAAACGTGTGATACCCTAGCACCAAAAAGCCAACAAATGCCGCAATCGCCACATACCAAAAGCGCATATGCAGTTTTAAAAGCGGTGCGTACAGCCAGATAAACAGACGGTTGAGCGGATTTTTATGCTCTTCAAGGATTTTTCCCTTAACAAAAAAGAGCATCAAAAGTGGAACCAAGGTGATGGAAAGCACCGCGCCGATGAGCATCGCAAAGGTTTTCGTATACGCCAATGGTTTAAAAAGTGCTCCTTCTTGACCACTGAGCGCAAAGATGGGCAAGAAACTGACCACGATGAGCAAAAGCGCAAAAAAGATCGGACGACCGACTTGCTTCGACGAAGTGATAATGAGCGCCTTACGCTCCGCCTCATCTTTGACTTCGCCATGTGAGAGTTTTTTATGCACATTTTCGATCATCACGATGCACGCATCGACCATCGCGCCAATGGCAATGGCAATGCCGCCTAAGCTCATGATGTTTGACTCCAACCCAAAGAGTTTCATACACAAAAAGGTCAAAGCGATGGTAAGAGGTAGAACGATGATGACAACCAAAGCGCTTCTAAAGTGAAGCAAGAAAAGCATCACCACCGCCAAAACGACGATGCTTTCTTCCAAAAGGGCACGTTTGAGGTTATTGATCGCTTTGGTGATAAGATCGCTTCGATCGTACGTCGTGACCACTTCCACAT
Organism: Sulfurospirillum sp. MES; assembly: GCF_000789415.1. Classification (NCBI taxonomy): domain Bacteria; kingdom Pseudomonadati; phylum Campylobacterota; class Epsilonproteobacteria; order Campylobacterales; family Sulfurospirillaceae; genus Sulfurospirillum; species Sulfurospirillum sp. MES. The sequence goes on from NZ_JSEC01000010.1 coordinate 13,810, forward strand.
CGTTTACATGTAAAGATTCTAGCTTCTCTTTGACCGCTTGAATGACTTTGTACGCGTTCTCTTTGTAACGCACGACGACGACACCGCCGACCACTTCACCCTCGCCGTTGAGTTCTGCCATGCCGCTTCGATACGTTGGAACCACACGCACATCGGCGATGTCGGAAAGTTTGAGTGGAATGCCATTCACCGTTTTGATGGTAATGCCCGCTATCTCGTCCAATGAGCGCGCAAATCCCCTTGCTTGAACGATCTGCTCGAAGCCATTTTCAAGCACCACGCGCCCACCCAAATCGTTGTTGTTTTTAGACAGTGCGTTCATCAGATCGTCGATGCTCAGGTCGTACTTGTAAAGCGCTTCTTGACGCAAGGTGACTTCATAGTCTTTCACAAAACCACCCACGCTCGCCACTTCGCTCACGCCTTCAACACCTAAAAGTGCGTAGCGGTAAAGATAGTCTTGAATGCTTCGAAGATCATCTAGGCTTCTATTTTTAGACGTAAGCGCATACTCGTAAGCCCAACCAATGCCCGTCGCATCAGGTCCTAGCTTGATAGTCGCGTTTTTAGGGGCATTTTTGGAGACATTTTGGATGACTTCATTGACTCTATCGCGCGCCCAGTACAGGTCTGTTCCCTCTTCAAAGATGATGTAAACGATGGCATTTTCATACGAGGTAAAGGCGCGCACCGTTTTAGTTTTGGCAGTCGCCAAAAGGGCGTTGGTCAGCTCATAAATAATCTGATCTTCGATAATTTTGGGTGACTGCCCCAAATACTTGACGTTGACGATGACCTGCGGTGGCGTGAGGTCTGGCAGAGCATCGAGTGGGGTTTGTTTGATCGCCCAAAACGACACAAATGCGGCGATCAGCAAAGCGATCAGTAAAAGCGCTTTATTTTTGACGCTTTTTTCAATGATAGACTCTATCATTGCATTGCTCCACCGTTGTTTTGCGCGTCGGCATCAAACATGAAAAGCGCGTTGGCAACCACCACATCGCCCTCTTTAAGCCCAGAGAGAATCTCAAAAGTGTCGTTGTTAAGACGTTTGGCTTCGATCTCTCTAGGCTCATACTCGCCTTCAAATTCGCCTTTGACAAACACACTCGTCTTGGCACCCTTAGTCATCACCGCACTTTTTGGAAGGGCTAGGTACTCACGCTTGGCGGTTCCAAAACGTGCCTTAGCAAACGCGTTTTCGTAGATTTCAAGCTCTTTGTTTTCGATCACCAAACGCACATCCACGCTTTTGGTTTGCGGATCAACCTTAGGGTAGATAAAATCGATTTTGGCTTTGTAAGGTTTGGAACTCATATCAAAAAAGATGTCCGCATTTTGCGCACTTTTGACGAATTCTAAGTCTTTTTCATAGACTTTGACGATGAGCCATAAGTTCGTATAGTCGCTGATCTCGTAGAGTTTAGCGCCTTTGGGAACGAACGCGCCTTGATTGACCGCTTTTTGCGTTACGATGCCGTTGTAAGGCGAGAAAATCGTGATGGACTCAGGCACACTTTTCTCCGCGCTAATCTTCGCAATCGTTTTTTCATCAACCCCTAAGAGTTTGAGCTTCTGCGTGATGCTTTGCACCATGCTCTCGCTTTTGATGCGTCCAGCGTTTACAAGCTCCAACTCCGCAGTGTAAATCTCCTGCGAATAGAGCTTTGCAAGCGGTTCGCCTTTTTTTACATGTAAAAAGTTTTTATTCACATAAAGTTGCTCAATAAACGCGTCATAACGAAGCGCGATCTCTTTCACACTCTCTTCATTGGCTTTGGTGTAGCCGTAAAACTCTTTTGCGGAGCCTTCAAGGACTTTTTTCACTTCGACAGTTTTGACATTGAAAGCCTGCTTGGCGCTTAGTGGCGCGCTTAAACACAAAAGTGCGGTTAAAAAAAAGGTGGTCAATTTCATAGCGGCTCTCCTAAAAGCGTGTAGATTTTGATGATAGACTCATTATACGCAAAACGGTAAGCGTTGATCTGCTTTTGCGCTTCAAGCATCTGGGTGAGGACATTTAAAAGGCTCAAAAGTGCGTCGTTTTGAGACAGTGCGGTACTTTGAAGCACTTCGTACATCTTTTCATTTTCGTGCAACACCTCTTTCGCAAGGGAGAGTTTGTCGTACTGAAGCTCTTTGTTTAGAAGCTCGTCTTTTAGCTCAAATAGCAGCTGTTTGTGTGTGTTAAGCACACTTTGCTCCGAAGCGAAATGCGTGAGCGTGGCTTTTTGAATGGAAGCGTTTTCTTTGCCGTAAATCGGAAGCGGTACGGAGACACCTAAAAAGGCGTAGTCGTCTCTGCCTTGTCTTCGATTGTACCCTAGCGTTACCGTGACATCGGGTGTTTTGTTCGCTTTTTCATAACGCAGATTGAGCAGTTCTTTGGCACTTTGCAAAGTCTGTATCTGAATTTTTGGCGTCTTTTCTAAGAGTTTCTCTTCATCACTGAGCGTGTAAGGCAACAAGCCCTCATGTCCGCTCATTTCAGGGACTGGTGCTACGATGATGCTCTCTAACTTTCGCTCTATGGACGCTTTGTCACGAAGCAATGTCTTTTTCTCGATGGCAAGATTTTTTTGCAAAATCGTATTGTTCAGCGTATCGACATAGTGCGCGGCAGTGGTGTTATACGAGAGGTGAGCGTTTTTGAGGTCTTCTAAGATTTTCTCATACTTAGCGACTAATGCTAAGTCTTGGTTGATACGAATGTAGTTTTGCTCCAACACACCGATCTCTTGTTGCATTTCCAGTTTTTTGGCTCTTAGTTCCAACTTTTTGATCGCCACATCTTGCATGGCAATCGACGCTTTGATGTCCAGCTTTCCACCCGTTGGGATTGTTTGGGAAAGAGAAATCGCCTCATTTTGCATCTCTTTATTTCGGGTGAGAGGCTCATTTAAAAAGATGTCGTTTACCCCAAGAGAGAGCATAGGGTTTTCCCAAATCTTGCTTATATCAACCTCTTTTTCAAGCGCACTTACCTCAGCTTCGAGTGCCTTTAGCTCATAGTTATGCTCATACGCTAATGAGGTCAATTCGCTTTGCGCCAAAGCGTAGCCCGCGAGGGCTACGAGCATTAAAACGATGCGTTTCATTAGAGGTTCACGCTTGATTTTAAGCGTTGTTTTTTGCCATCATTTGTTTCGATGACAATGCTGATTTGCCATGTACCGTTCATTGAAAACACCACATGCGCCATATACGCACCATTGACGAACATCGCTTCAGAGCTTTGCTCCATCGCTGGCATCCCTGGCATCGCCGGCATCGAAGCGGTGACGCTCACTTTTGCATCTTTGATCTCTTTGCCGTTCTCTTTGACTTTGATGTTGATCATATTCATGCCTTGCGTTAGAGGCTTTTCACTGCTGTACTCCACCTCTAAACTGCCAGCCATTCCTTTTTTAGACAAAGCATCTGCCGCAAAAGCCGCACTAAGGCTCAACGCCACCGCTAAAAACACACCTAAAATCTTCTTCATCACGCACTCCTTGTAAAGTTATAAGGGAAGTATAGAGGGCGTGTGTGGAATATTTGTGGAATGCGTGTATAATGCCTCTTATGAAAATCCTACTTTTAGAAGATGACCCCATTCTTAGCGAAATTATCGAAGAGTTTTTAGTGGAACATGGTTTACATGTAAAGCTCTTTTTTGACGGCAAAGAGGCACTTCATGCCATTTTTGAGCATAAGTTTGACCTCTTGCTTCTTGACATCAATGTCCCAAGTTTGAGCGGTTTTGAACTCCTAAGCGAGATTAAAAACGCCCACATTACCACGCCCGTTATCTTCATCACGTCACTGGATCAAATCAGCGATGTGAAAAAAGGTTTTGCGTTGGGAGCGGAGGATTACCTCAAAAAACCGTTTGAACTTGAAGAGCTTTTAGTGCGCATTGAGCGCACGAAAAAGTTGCACCACATTGAAGAAAACGTACTTTTAAAACTCTCTTCAACCATCAGTTACGATCCGCAGAACTATCAAATATTCACGCCTGAGACGTTGTACAAACTTCGCAAAAAAGAGGCACAGCTTTTGGAGTATTTTCTCTCCCATCAAAACCGCATGCTCAGTTTTGAGGAGATCATCGAAGAGGTGTGGCGATTTGATGAAGTGCCGACCCATGCAACCGTGCGCACCTACATCAAAAACCTGCGCAGTTACGGACTTGAAGGTCTTATAGAGAATATCAAAGGAGTTGGTTATCGCTTTAAGTGCTTATGAAAAACGCTCGCTTGCGAGGTTTTTACTCATCTATCTTGGCTCTATTTACGCGTTCATCTGCTTGCTCGCGTGGATGTTTTACACCATCGAGATCAAAAATCTACACGAAAACTATGCCCTAAAAATGCGCGCCGTCGCCTCTTCCATCGCGCACAAAATCGTCACCGCGCACATGATGGAAGATGACACGCTTCAAAAATGTCTTGAAGAAAAACCCGCAGAGACGTGTTTTGGTTTAGAAGAAGCGTACCAACTCGGACTCTTTGGAGAGAGCAACGCACCTTTACATGTAAGCTTTTCAGAGCCTGTAGATTTTACCAAAACGTTTTACCTTGCCAATGACAGTTTTTACGCGCGCGATGAGAGTAGCCAAGAACATCTGGGCATTCACACCATCGTGCTCAAATACGCTCACATTTCCAATGCCATCAACCTTCTTCGCTCCCAAGTGCTACTCTACTTTTTACTTAGCCTCTCCTTTGCCACCGTTTTGGGTTATGTCCTCGCTAAACAATTTCTCAAACCCATTCAAGAAGAGATCAACCATCTGGACACCTTCATCAAAGACTCAACACACGAACTTAACACGCCCATTACGGCGATTTTGATGAGCATCGGAACGCTCAAAAATGTGGATGAAAAAAAACGCAAGCGCATCGAACTGAGTGCCAAACGCATTGCAACACTCTATGGTAACCTCAGCTACATGCTTCTGCACGACAAACAAAATGAAGACAAAAGCGATGTCGATGTGAAAAAGCTCATCGCCCAGAGGCTCGAATACTTTGCGGATTTAATGGCAAGTAAACAGATCGACTTAACCCTAAACCTGAGCGAAAAATCTTTACATGTAAACGAGGAGAGCCTCATCAAACTCATCGATAACCTGCTCTCAAACGCCATCAAATACAACCGTTTTGAAGGAAGCATCGAAGTGACACTCGACTTTGAAAAACTGAGTGTTAAAGACAACGGCATCGGCATAGCAAGCTCTAAACTAGACGACATCACCAAACGCTATAAACGCGCCAACAGCGATAAAGGCGGCTTTGGTATCGGTTTGGACATCGTCAACACCATCTGCAAAACCAATGATTTCAGGCTTGAAATTAGCTCCATCGAAGGCGAAGGCTCGACGTTTAGCATCTATTTTTAATTTATTTTTTTCGTCACTTATGGTTTGGATGAGTTTAAAAAATTTTGCACCTATTTTAATCTTGACTGTTTTAATAATTTTACTTGACATTATTTAAAAAACCCGATATTATTCTAAAAATTTAAAGGAGGCAACATGGTAGAGCACAAAAAACGCAGTATCGTTAAAGCGATCTCTTGGAGAACACTCGGAACAGTTGACACCATGTTGATCAGTTTTATCGTCACGGGAAGCCCACTTGCGGCTGTCTCTATCGGGGGATTTGAGCTTCTCACCAAAACGTTGCTATACTATTTCCATGAAAGAGCGTGGAATAAAATCGATTTTGGTCGAGAAAAAACACAACCAGAGTATCAAATATGAGCCAAACATACGACATTAAGGTCGCAGAAGCGATCAACACTTTGCAAGAACTCGTCGGAGCCAAAGCGCTTAAGGTCACGTTGGCATTTAGCCATCAAAATGAAGATGCCATCAACATCTCTCTAGCGCAAAAAGCGGGCATTGCGTTTGATCTGTTTACGCTTGAAACACACAAGCTTTTTGATGAATCCTTAGCGTATGAAAAAGAGATCGAAGCCTTTTTTGACGTTGAGATCAAACGCTTTAGCGCAAGTGATGAACAGATCAAGGCATTGGAAGCAAAGGTCGGAGAGTTTGGCATCTTTGATGATATTAATTTACGAAAAGAGTGTTGTCATGTGCGAAAACTCCTCCCCTTAGCTAAGGCACTGAAAGAGTATGATGGCTGGATCAGCGGTATTCGCATCGCGCAATCCATCACACGAAGTGACACCAAATTGGTCGAGTTTGATGGCAAATTTGAACTCTTAAAGTTCAACCCACTCACCCATTTTAGCGATGAAGAGGTGGAGCGTTATATGCGTGAAAACGCTATACCTCAAAATACCTTGCATGCCAAAGGTTTTAAAAGTATCGGCTGCAAGCCCTGTACACGCGCCATTTCTGCGGGTGAAGATATACGAGCGGGCAGATGGTGGTGGGAAAATCCTGAACATAAAGAGTGCGGATTGCATCTGCATAAAAAATAATTCTGCCTCAAAGAGGCAAGCTTTTCAGAGAAACATCGGGCAAATAGCCCTTGTTTTGTGGCATAGCGCCTAGCGTAGCATCGCGAGCTTTGCTTGTGATGCGTGTTAAAAATGAAAAAGGATTAATCTAATGGATCATCTAGACAGACTCGAAGCCCAGAGTATCTATATTTTAAGAGAAGCATACCGAAGCTTCCCAAATCTTGCCATGCTTTGGAGCATCGGTAAAGATAGCACGGTACTGTTGTGGCTCACACGAAAAGCATTTTTTTCCCATGTGCCTTACCCATTGGTGCACATCGACACGGCATTTAAAGTTCCTGAGATGATTCGCTACCGTGATGAAATCGCTGTGCAATGGGATTTAAACTTAGTCGTTGGACAAAACAAAGAAGCCTTGGCGAAAGGCGAAACGTTTGTCAATGGACTCGATCGCCTTAGTTGCTGTAAAAAACTCAAAAGTGACGCGCTCAAACACACCCTCGATGGGACATGGGCGCGCCGCAAATGGAACCCTTACAAAAAAGTCTGGGAAGATGAGTTAAACGGAGCCCCTTACACAGGTGTTATCGTGGGAGTCAGAGCCGATGAAGAGGGAAGCCGCTCCAAAGAGCGCGTCTTTTCAGCACGTGATGAAAAGAGCGAATGGGACGCAAGTACCCAACCGCCAGAGCTGTGGAACCAGTACAAAACGGACTTTGCTCCAGGAACGCATGTGCGTATTCACCCGCTTTTGGAGTGGACGGAGCTCAATATTTGGGAGTACATCGAGCGGGAGAACATTCCTATCATCAATCTCTATTTTAACCAAGGAAACGGCAAACGTTACCGCTCTTTAGGCTGTTTTCCGTGTACGGCTCCTGTGGACTCAGTGGCAGCGAATCCAAAAGAGATCATCGAAGAGTTAACCAGTGGGAAGTTCAAAGACATCGCGGAACGCTCAGGTCGCGCTCAAGATAAAGACGGCGGCGGAACATTAGAGGCACTTAGAAAAGAAGGATATATGTAATGCAACGTTTAAATATAGTCATCACAGGGCACGTCGATCACGGTAAAAGTACGCTCATCGGGCGTCTACTTGCCGACACCGACTCATTGCCACAAGGAAAACTAGAGAGTGTGAAAAAGATGTGCGAAAACAATGCACGTCCCTTTGAGTACGCCTTCTTGCTTGACGCACTGGCGGATGAGCAAAAACAAGGCATTACCATAGACAGTGCGCGCGTCTTTTTTCAGAGTAAAAAACGTGAGTACATCATCATCGATGCACCCGGTCACATCGAATTTTTGAAAAACATGATCAGTGGAGCCTCTCGCGCAGAAGCCGCACTCTTGCTCATTGACGCGAAAGAGGGTGTAGCGGAAAACTCCAAACGTCACGGTATGTTGCTTTCCCTTTTGGGCATTAAACAAGTCGCGATCGTGGTCAATAAAATGGACTTGGTAAATTTTAGCGAAATCGCCTTTACAAAACTAAAAGTCGAGTACAGCGAATACCTCGCAACCCTGGGCATTAAAAGCGATATTTTTATACCGATCAGTGCGCGTGAGGGTGTCAATCTCATAGAGCACTCAAACCAGACACCTTGGTATAAAGGGGCTACTGTTTTAGAAATTTTAGATAGTTTTAAAAGCGTGGAAGAAAAAGAGAATGATGATTTTAGAATGCCATTGCAAGATGTGTACAAATTTACACGCGACAACGATGACCGACGCATTTACGCGGGAACCGTGACGAGTGGCGAGTTAAATGTCGGTGATGAAGTGGTGTTTTACCCTTCGTTAAAACGTTCACGTGTCGCGAGCATCGAGAGTTTTAACACGCCTGTGAAAAGCAGTGTCAAAGAGAGCGAGGCGATTGGTTTTACGCTTCAAACGCAAATCTACGTGCGCAACGGCGAAGTGGTCGCTCGTGCCGATCAAAGCACTCCAAAAGTGAGTAACCGCTTTGAAGCGAATCTTTTTTGGTTGGGTACAAAACCGTTAGAGCTGGATAAACCCTACAAAATCAAGATCGGCTCGGCGCAAAGCACGATCTATCTTGAAGAGATCAAACGTGTCATCGATGGCGATACGCTCGATCGTGCCGATGAGCCAAGCGTTGGGCGTCACGAAGCGGCGTGCGTGGTCTTTAGGGTGCATGATCTTTTAGCGATGGAACTTTTTGCAGAGAACCAAAAACTCGGTCGTTTTGTCATCGTTGATGAGTTTGACATCGCAGGTGGTGGCATCATCACGGAAGTGTTGGAACAGTACACCAACCGTCGCACGAAATCTTTACATGTAAATGATGTTTTAGTCGACAAAGCAAATAGCAATGCGGAATTTGAAGAGGAGCTTTTTGCGCTTTTAAGAAAACATTTTCCACACCAATTTAATTAAGGAATACCTATGAAATTAACCATTAACGGCGATGTAAAAGAGATTAAGGACGGTATCGTTCTTTCGGAATTATTGATTATTGAAGATGTTGAACAACCTGATATGGTTTCCGTACAACTCAATGACGAGTTTTTAACCAAAGACACGTATGCAACAACAACGCTTAAAGAGGGCGATGAAATCAACTTTTTATATTTCATGGGAGGTGGCGCGTGAGAGATTTTAGCGATGAGGAATTAGAGCGTTATTCACGCCATATCATCCTCCAAGATGTAGGCATCGAAGGTCAAGAGAAGATCGCAAACTCTAAAGTTTTGGTCATTGGAGCGGGCGGACTTGGTTCTCCCGTAGCGCTTTACCTAGCCGCGGCAGGTGTCGGTGAGATCGGCATCGTGGACGGCGACGTGGTGGATCTTTCAAACCTTCAACGTCAAGTCATTCACACGACAGCAGATGTAAACGTACCCAAAGTGCTCTCCGCCAAAGCGAAGATGGAAGCGATCAATCCCAATGTCAAAGTAACGGTCTATCAAAAATTTTTAGATGCATCGAACATTTTAGACATCGTCAAAGGGTACGATTTCGTCATCGATGGAACGGACAATTTCTCGTCTAAGTTTCTCATCAACGATGCATGTGTGTTGGCAAACGTACCCTACTCTCACGGTGGTATTTTACGCTTTGGCGGACAAACAATGACAATCAAACCTCACGAGAGTGCATGTTACGCGTGTGTGTTTGACAGCCCACCACCCGCCAATGCCATCCCCACATGTTCAAGTGCGGGCATTTTAGGTGCGGTTGCGGGCATGCTTGGAACGATTCAAGCCGCGGAAGCACTCAAATACATCGTCGGTGTCGGTGAGCCGCTTTACAACAGACTCTTAACGTTTGATGCCAAAACAATGAACTTTAGAAATGTCAATTTCAAGAAAAACCCTAAGTGTCGCGTCTGTGGCGGTGAAGGCATCAAAGAGATCAAAGACTATGAAGCGGTGGTCTGTGAGGCAAAACTATGATCAAAATGCCCCAAAGCGTGTACGATGAGATCGTCGCACACGCGCTTAAAGATACCCCGATTGAAGCGTGTGGTTATCTTGCAGGCATCAATGGCGAAGTGAAGTATGCCATCCCTATGAAAAATACGGACGCGAGCAACGAGCACTTCAGCTTTGATCCGCAAGAGCAGTTTGATGCGTTTAAAAAGACGCAAAAAGAGGGTCTTAGACTCATTTCGGTGTACCATTCACACCCCGAAACACCCGCACGCCCCAGCGAAGAAGATATTCGTTTGGCGTATGATCCTAATGTGAGTTATATTATTGTTTCATTAGCAGGAGAAACACCTGATATGAAGTCATTTATCATTAAAAATAAAACGGTTGAAAAAGAAGAAATTGAAATTATTTAAAGTCCGTAAAGCGCGTTGAAAAATGTAAAACAGCTTACGAAATAACCTTCTATCGACACCACCCAGACACGATGGGAGCCCCGAAACGCTCCGCTTTTTCGTTCCATCGGCTCAAAGTGTCTCTTTCAGGTCATTTCTCCGCGTTTTACTCTGAACTGCTTTACTTTTTTACATGTAACATCAAAGGAGTTACGATTATGAGCAAATACATTATCCCCCAACTTGTCTACGATGACCTCGAAGTTTTCAAAAAAAACCATGCCGATTTTTTAGCAGGCACACTCGACGAGCTGACCTTTAAAACGATGCGCGTGCCTTTTGGCGTGTACGAGCAACGAGAAGCCAACACCTTTATGGTGCGCATTAAACTCGCAGGCGGTATTCTAACCCCCACACAACTTTTGACTTTGGCTGATTTAGCGGAAAAATACGCGCACGAGGCGATTCACATCACCACACGCGGTGGCGCACAGCTTCACTACGTCAAGATCGAAGACATCATCGACATCATCACAACCTTGCACAGCATTGGTCTGAGCGGTCGAGGCGGCGGCGGTAACACCGTGCGCAATATCACAGCAGACCCTCTAGCAGGCACTGCCCCCGATGAAGTCTTTGACGTCTCGCCGTACGCGCTTGCTTTAACGACTAAAATGTTAGAGCAAAAAGATTCATTCGCGCTTCCACGCAAATTCAAAATCACCTTTAGCGGCTCCGAGGCCGATCGTGGTTATGCGACGATTCACGATGTGGGCTTTATCGCCAAGATCGAAAACGGTGTGAAGGGCTTTAAACTCTTTGTCGCAGGCGGTATGGGTGCGAAGTCTCGCGTGGGAAGCAAATTTCTTGATTTTGTACCCGACACCGAAGTCTTTTTATACTCTCAAGCGATCAAACAGGTGTTTGACCAAAACGGTAACCGCAAAAACAAACACGCCGCACGCCTTCGCTTCTTGATCGAAGAGCTTGGCATGGACGAGTTTAGAAGGCTCGTCAATGTTGAGATCGAAGCGATTAAAGCCAAAGGTGACTGGCACATGCCTATCACACAGATCGAGCGAACCATTGGCAACACAACAGATGAGCCTTTTACCGTTCCAGAAGCGTACGCAAAATGGTGGAACCGCTATGTGTACGCGCAAAAACAAGCAGGACTGTATGGATGCAAAGTGCCTGTTTACTTGGGCGATGTGCATTTTAAACATGCGCGTTCCCTTGCCAAAGCATTGCTTCCTTTTGGTGAAGATGTGCTTCGTTTTACCGGCGATCAAAACCTCTACGTCCGTAACCTAACTGCCTCACAGATGATCAGTTTACACGACATTCTTCAAGAGTTTTCCAAAGATGTCTCCAAACCGACGTTTTTCGGCGATATGGTGGCGTGTACGGGTGCGGCGACGTGTCAGCTCGGCATTGCGCGCCCTCGTGGTGCGGTGGAGGCGATTCAAAAACGTCTTGAAAAACTCTTTGATGAGCGCGACTACGACGCATTGCAAGGCTTTAAGATCCACCTCTCAGGCTGCCCAAACAGTTGCGGTAAACACCTCATCGGCGATCTTGGCTTTTTTGGCAAAGTGCAACGCAACGAGGGCTACTCCTACCCTGCCTACAACGTCGTAGCCGGTTCTCGCACCAGTGGCGATGGCACAGTATTTGCGCAAAAAGCGGGCGATGTCGCGGCGTTTCATTTACCTGCATTCGTTGAAGAAGTGTTAGACACATGGCTTTTACATGTAAAGGCTTACGAGAGTTTTGCCGACTGGATTGACGATGGCGGACTGAAAATCGTGGAAGATATTTCTAAAAAATACGTGGAAATTCCTTCATTCAAAGACGATAAAAATCCGTACTTCGACTACAATGCCGTTGAGCTTTTCTCACTGAAAGGCAGAGGCGTGGGCGAATGTAGTGCGGGTATGTACGACCTCATCGAAGCCGATAAAAAAGCGCTGAAAGAAGCTTTGGAAAAAGACGAGAAAGATTTTGAGCTGATTCGTCTTTTAAGCGCCCGTATGCTTCTAGTCACGCGCGGGGAAGATGCGAGGGATAAAGCGGGTGTTTTAAAAGCGTTTAAAACGCATTTTATCGACACCATGCTTTTGAATGCCTACTTTGGCACGATGCTAGAGGGTGACGCCGATGAGAAATCGATAGAGCTTGCCGAAGAGGTGATGAAGCTTTATGCGAGCATGGATCACACACTTAAATTTGCGAAAGAAAAAGAGCTTGCCGCCGCCGAAGTGAAAGAGGAAAAAGCAGTGCATTTTAAAGACCTCAGCGGTGTGGCGTGCCCGATGAACTTTGTGAAAACCAAGATGGAACTCTCCAAAATCGGAAGCGGTGAAGTTTTAGAGATTTTACTCGATGATGGAGCACCAATCGACAACGTACCCAAATCCGTTGCAGGAGAAGGTCACAAAGTCGAAGCCACCACCAAAGAGGGTAACGGCTGGCGCGTTAGGATCGTGAAAAAATGAGTACCTTAGGCATCGCGCTCACGCCCAAAAAAACGCTTCTTATCGGTGCTGGCAAAGTCGCCGCCCAGAAAGCGCGCGTGCTCGATAGCCTTGATTTTGCCTATGAGATTGTCGCAACTGAAGTTTTGGATGACTATTTTGCGTCCAAAACGTTTACATGTAAAGCGTTTGAAGATGCTGATGCTGAAGGTTTTGAGGTGATTATCGACGCGAGCGGCAATGAAGCGGTCACTAACCGCCTCGTGGCGTTGAAGCCTCGCCTGCACTTTTGGCTCAATGTCGTCGATGTGCCCGAACTGTGCGATTTTTACTTTAGTGCGCTTACACGTCGTGGTGAGCTTCAAGTCGCCGTCAGCAGTGGCGGCAGTTCACCCACACTCGCGCAAGTGATTCGTGATAAGATCGAGAAGATTTTACCGCGCGATCTCACTTCGTTGATCGAACGTCTGAAAAACGAGCGCAAAAAGCCTGAGCGTGATCTGGGAAAACTCAAAGAGATTGCCAAAGAAGGCGTGGGAAAAGTTTTTCTCATCAGCTGTGGCACAGGCTATGTGGGAAACCTTACGTTGGACGCTTTAAACGCATTTGAACTGCTTGATGTCGCCCTTGTGGACGCGCTGGTCTCTGAGGAGATTCGCGCTTTGATACCGCTTACATGTAAAGTGGTTGACGTGAGTAAAAAGAAAGGCTTTCACTCTAAAAGCCAAGACGAGATCAACGCGCTTTTGGTCGAATACGCCAAACAAGGACTCGTCGTCGGACGTCTCAAAGGAGGCGAAGCACTTCTGTTTGGGCGCTTGGGCGAAGAAAAACAGGTGTTGACTCAGCATGGCATCGCGTTTGAAGTCATCAACGGGGTGAGTTCCGCGTTTCGCTCGTGTACGATCTCAGGCATCGTGCCGACCATTCGCGACATCTCCAAAGGCGTCACCATCGTCTCAGCGCATCTTCGAGAAACACTGTTTAATGACGATTGGGTCGGCATTTTAAAACAGCCCTTGCACACGATCATCGTTTTGATGGCACACAGTTTTGCAGGCAAAATCGAAGACGCGATCAAAAAAGAGGGCATCAACCCGACACTTCCTGCGGCATTTGTCTCAAAAATCGACCTACCTGATCAGATGACGATAGTAGGAACTGTGGGAAATTTGGCTAAAATGGCGGCGTTATGTGCCACACCGGCGGTCTTAATCATCGGTGAGTGTGTGGCAAAAGAGAATATTTTACCCGCTGAAAATAGCGGCAAAATCATTTACATGTAAAGGCTAATCGCGTAGAAACAATTCCGCACGAGACACTTTGAGCCGATGGGACGAATAAGCGGAGCGTTTCGGGGTTCCCGTCGTGCCTCAACCGTGTCGAGAAAGGGTTTTTTCGATAGCTGATTTACATTCAAAAGAAGGATATTTTATGGGATTTACGACCAAAGCATTGCATGCCAAACCTGCACACAAAGACCAATATGGTGCAATGCGCTTTCCGATCTACCAAAGTTCAGCCTTTGAGTTTGAAAAATCTGAAGACCTTGAAGCTGTTTTTAAAGGGCAAAAAATGGGGCATGTCTATACGCGCTCCTCAAACCCTTCCATCGAAGAGTTTGAACTCAAAGTCAAAGCGATCAGCGGCGCGTTTGGAGTTGTAGCAACGGCAACGGGCATGGCGGCGATTGCCAATACTTTTTTTGCACTTTTGAAAAGCGGCGATAATATCATCACGACCAACTATCTCTTCGGCAATACCCTCTCCTTTTTCGAGACCCTGCTGAGCGACTTTGGCGTGGAAGTACGTTATGTTGACGTCAACGACCTTATCGCCGTCCAAGCCGCGATCGACGACAAGACGCGTTTGCTCTTTTGCGAAAGTATCAGCAATCCGCAACTGATCGTGCCCGATTTTCTAGCCCTCAAAAGCGTCCTTAAAGAGCGTAACGTCCCTTTCATCGTCGATACGACCATGACGCCGTGGAATATCTTCGATGCGAAAAAACACGGCGTGGATATCGAAATTGTCTCCGCAACCAAATACCTCAGCGGCGGCGGTCACGTCTTAGGCGGTTTGATCGTCGATAACGGCACGTTTGAGTGGAAAAACCATGCGACCTTAGCACCTTATTATAAAAAATTCGGTCCCAATGCTTTTCTTGCGCGCCTTCGCAAAGAGACTTTTCGCAATTTAGGCGCTTCTTTGACCGCGCAAAGCGCGTACCTGCTCTCTTTGGGACTGGAAACGCTCGATCTCAGAGTGCAAAGAAGCTGTCACAATGCACTGGTCGTTGCCAAACACTTGTATGCTAAAAACGAAGTAATCCGCGTGGATTATCCTCTGCTTGAGAGTTCCGCTTCGTTTGCCGCTTCTTCGAAACAATTTAGCGGCGGCGGTGCTATCGTCACGTTTAGCCTAGCAAGCAAAGAGAAAGCCTATGCCTTTTTAAACGCGCTTAAACTGATTCGTCGCGGAACCAATATCCAAGACAATAAATCCTTAGCGATTGCCCCCTATCATACGATTTATGCCGAATACTCCGACGAACAAAAGAAGAGGTTTTGTTTGAACGAGGGAATGATTCGTCTTTCGGTGGGTATCGAGGACGTGGAAGACTTACTTTTGGACATCGATCAGGCATTTGACGTGCATTAAAACGAGCTATGCCCTCAAAAATGAGTGAATTTGAATAAAAAAAATAAAAATTCACTCAAAAAGGCATTTTTTTAAAATAAAACAAGTAAACATGTAGTAAAATTTTACCGTTGCTGGTGTAGCTCAGCTGGTAGAGCAGTTGATCCGTAATCAACAGGTCGGGGGTTCGAGCCCCTTCACCAGCTCCAGCTCTTCTTACTTTTTACTCACATGTTTCCCGTCTCAAATCGCCTATTTTGAACCGTATCGTTTTGTTTTCAAGGTATTTTTCAAAATAAAATCGTGTTTTTCAACCAACGGTGCCCAATTTCGGGTCAAACGAAACGTAAAGACTTTTACTCTTTAGACGTCGATAAGCGTGGCGTGGGCTTTCTGCCGAAGAAAACTCAGCGTTAGCGTAGCTTTTAGAGCTTTGCTTCAAAAGCGTATCAAATAAAATAAAAGAGAACACACCTATGAAAATTGCACTCCTTATGAGCGGCGGCATTGACTCTAGTTACTCCGCGTATTTACTCAAAAACGAAGGGCACGAGGTCGTCGGCATTTATCTTAAATTGCACGACGATGACAGCAAGCATGCGATCAACATCGCCAACATCGAAAAAGTATCCCGACATTTGGGCATTGAAACGCACGTTATCGATGCCAAAGCACTCTTTAAAGAGCATGTGTACGACTATTTCGTGCGCTCTTACGAACAGGGTCGTACGCCCAATCCGTGTGCGTTTTGCAATCCCCGAATGAAATTTGGCTTCGCGTTTGAAAAAGCGATGGAGCTCGGTTGCGAAAAGATCGCGACGGGACATTACGCGAGGGTCAAAAACGGTCGTATCCAAGAAGCCTTTGACATGTCAAAAGACCAAAGTTATTTTTTATTCGGACTCAAAAAAGAGGTCATCGAAAAGATCGTTTTTCCGCTCGGCACGATGAAAAAAGAGGCTATTAAACCCGTGGCTTTGGAAAAACTCCCGTGGCTCGGCACGCTTGAGAGTTACAAAGAGTCGCAAGAGATCTGTTTCGTCACCGATACCTATATCGATATTTTGAAACAACATCTCAACGTCGATCAAAAAGGACTCATTAAAGATACCAAAGGAAACGTGATCGGCGAGCACAAAGGCTACATGCACTATACCATCGGCAAGCGTAAAGGCTTAACGATAGGCGGCGCGCATGAACCCCATTTCGTCGTAGGTATCGATGCCAAAACCAATACCGTCATCGCCGGAAAAAAAGAAGAGCTCCTTCAAAAACGCGTCGTCGCACAAAACTTTTCTTTGCCGGACGATTTTAAAGAGGGCATCTACGGCGTTAAAGTCCGTTACCGAAGTCCGCAAGCCAAAGCACATGTTAAGCTCGAAAACAACACCATTATCGCCGAGTTGGAAGAAGGAGCGTACGGCATTGCAAGCGGTCAAGCCTTGGTTGTTTATCAAGACGATCTCGTGCTTGGCGGCGGTTGGATCGAAGCGTAAAGGGCTTTAAGGCTCTTTACGCGTTAAAATCCTCTCCACCTCTTCCGCGGCGAATGCCACGAAACGGTCGCATTTACACACCTTGCAATTTTGGGCTTTAAACATCTCTCCGGCATGTTCGTCGCTCAGGGAAAAACCTAAAAGCGTTGCACATTCGCAACTCTCGAAAAGGGTTTCGAAACGTTCCTTAAAGTCGGCAACACTTCGATACAGACGGTCCAAAGGAACATCCGGAACCTGACGTCCCTGTAAAAGCGATAGTGCCATAACGCCGCCGCTAAATGCCCCGCAAAAGCCGCCGTTCGTACGAGCCATACCGCTTCCAAATGCCGATGCTATCGGTAAGACGGTATTACTGTCGATCCCTTTGGCTTCGGCGACGCTTTTGAGCACCGCTTCGCTACAGGTATATCCGCTTGAGAAATAATCCAAGGCTTTTTGTACAATATCGTGTTTCATAACGTTTTATTTCCTTTATGACGCCGCAATCACTTGATTTTTGCCCGCTTTTTTCGCTTCGTAAAGGGCATGATCGACTTTATGAACCAATCCGTCTTGGCTCTCTAAAGCACTGAGCATTCCCACGCCTACGCTTACACTGAGCGGTCTTTGCAACAATGCGATCAATGCGGCATCGTTTTGAACGGCATTGCATATCTTTTGAGCGACTTCGAGTGCATGTTTTTCTTCGATATCGCTCAGTAAAATCGCAAACTCTTCGCCTCCCCAACGCGCAATCGTATCCGATTGGCGTAACTGCTCTTTCAAAATCCGTGCCGTATGCACTAACGTTTGGTCGCCGACCAAGTGCCCGAACGTATCGTTGACCGATTTAAAGTCGTCGATGTCGATCAGCAAAAGCGTAAGCGAGCGAATCTCTTTGGGGTAGCGTTTGTAGTACAGTTCAAACACTTCGTTAAATTTTCTTCGATTCGCAAGCCCCGTCAGTACGTCTTCGCTGGCAAGTTGAATCAATTGGTTTTGGTATAAATTGATCGTATAAACAATAATCAGCGTCACCGCCAACGTCACCAAAAGCGATAAAAAGAGATTTAAGTAAAACGTTTTGGTCAATTCGTCCATATACTCTTTTTTGTTGATCTCGACAAAAAGATGCAGTTTGAGTTTGTCGATGTATTTGGTATTGAGCAGGTATTCGCCGTCTTTGTTTTTATACTCGAATTGATTTTGCTCGCCTTTGAAAATCGCTTCTTGAATCTTTTGAAGCCCTTCGATCGAAGCGATATTGCCGCGCTTGTTCAAGCCTTTGGAAAAAAGCGTAATTTCTCCGCGCTGATCGACGAAATAAACATCGTATTTATACTTCGTTTTAAACGAACCGAGCATGGCTTCGATATTAATGAGTTTGACGCCCACACCCGTCACGCCGATCAATCTCTTTTGATAATCCATCACTTTATAGTTGATGAACATAATAAGCGTATCGCTAAGATTGGCGTTATGATCGAGGTTGATTTCGTAAGGCTCGCTTTGCTTGCTAAAGCGAAAGTACCACGCGTCGGCACTGTTTTGCTCGTTAATCGTATCAATCAAACCGCGCGGGTGGTAGTAATTTTTGGTTTTTTCGGAAACGAGAAAAGTCGTGAAAATATCGTATTTTTGCTGAATTTCGGTGAGGTAACGCACAATGCCGTCCATATCGCTCTCGCCGTCCATAATCCAATCGCGCAAAAAGGTATCGTGCGACATTAAAGACGATACGAGCAACGGCTCGATCATACGTTGTTGGATTTCGGTGTAGATATTGTCCACCGAAAGCGGCAAGGAGGTGTGAAGCAACTGCTCTTGCGTCGCATCGACGCTTTTGACGTAGTTGATCAACGAGCCCACGATCGAAACACAAAGTAATAAGCTCGAAATAATCAAAACCACTTTGGTTTTTAATCGCATCGTATCTCCTTAAAGAGTGCGATTATAACACAAAATCATCGATGCAACGGTAAAACGCTTGACGGATTTGCCGAGAAGGCAAGTACAATCGACGCTAAAACCTTGCCGGCATTTTAAAAAACCTACGGCGTTACCGTGTGCGTTGCCTTGTACGCTTCCAAAAACTCTTTGGCATTGTCGCCGCGTAAAAAATCCGCCGTTTTCAAAAGCCCGTCATTGAGATATTTGGCATTATAGCCGTTGAGCGTTAAAAAAAGCCTCGCCATACTCGATCGGTCATAGTGCGGACAAGCGGTAATGATGAGCTTATCTTTGGGGAGTTCTTTTAAACGTTGCGGCAATTCGTTCAGCGGAATATTTTTAGCAAAATTCATATGCCATACTTCAAATTCTTCAGGGAAACGGACATCCACTAAAATCGCTTTCCCCTCTTCGACAAGGACTAACATGTCAGGCGTTTTGATCTTCATATTTTCGCGTTCTTGATAATCAAACGAACGTAAATACGCTTCAAAGTCTATTTTTTTCGGCTCTGTCGCATACATAAGCCCAACCGCTACACAAAGAATAAGCATCGTTTTTTTCATAGTCGTTTCCTATAAAATAGCGTTAAAAAGATACCCGATCCCCACAATTCCCACTGCCACGATACCGAAAAACGTCGCGATGAGCTTTACATGTAAGATGCGTTTTAAAATCATCGCTTCGGGCAAGGAGAGTGCGGTAATCGCCATCATAAAGCTCAAAGCCGTACCGAGTAACATCCCTTTGCCGGTTAAAACCTCGATCAACGGCATAACGCCGGCGGCATTGGAATACATCGGCACCCCCAATAAAACCGCTAAAGGCACGCTGTACCACGCATCGCTTCCGGCATATTTTACGATAAATTCCGTCGGTACGTAACCGTGAATAAACGCCCCGATGCCCACGCCTACCATCACGTAGAGATAGATCTTTTTCACGATATCCATCGTATACGCCCACGACTCTTTGAACCTTGTGCGCAGCGTCATCCTAATCTCAACCTCTGCCAAATCGCCGCTCATCGGCACGACGGGAATTAAAACGTATTTTTCCATACCGAGTTTTCCCACGATAAAACCACCGATAATCGCGACCAACAGTCCAAAACCGATGTAAAGTGCCGTGATTTTCCAACCGAAAAGCCCGAATAAAAGGGCAATCGCTACTTCGTTGTTCATCGGAGAAGAGATTAAAAAACTAAACGTAATGCCGATAGGAATGCGCGCTTGCATAAACCCCAAAAACAGAGGAATCGCCGAACAGCTGCAAAAAGGGGTGATGACGCCGAAAAGCGACGCCAAAACATTGCCCGTCACTTCACTTTTGCCTTGCAAATAAACCCGAACCTTTTCGGTATTGAAATAGGTTCGTAAAAAACTAACCGCAAAAATGATCAAAACGAGTAACATGTAGATTTTGAGGGTATCGTAAATGAAAAAGTGAACCGTCCCTCCTATGGAAGATGCTTTGTCCATCCCGAATAAATCCAAAATCAATAGATCGACGATTCTTTCCCACCAATCAAACATTCTACACCCTTTTAAAATACCAATGTATCTATCATTTTAATTCCTATCGCATAAAGCGATAGTGCAATAAACTTTCGTGTCTGTTCTACACTTAGTTTAAAAATCATAATGTGATTGCCAAGCACACCCCCAAGGGCTGCGGCAACGGCAACGACACCTAAGAGAATCCAGTCAATTTCTATCAAATAAGCATAGGTCGAAAAAGCGGAAAAGGTTGAAAAAGGAATCATAAAACTAACGGTTATTGCCGTCTGTTTTGCATCGTATCCCAAATAAATAAGTAAAGGAACGATCATCGCTCCTCCACCAATGCCTAAAAGCCCGCTCAAAAAACCAACAACACCGCCCATCAGTACCATTACCCACGCTTTCGTATACGTAATAGTGCCTTTTTTTTTCTGCCTTAGCATCATTGTTGCACTAAAAAATAAAAAAAGTGCAAAAAAGAACTTGACATAATACGTATCCATCTGTGTTGCACTATACGCTCCCAAAGGAGCACAGGCGACCGACATCGACACAAACGGTAATACCTGCTTGACATCAATGCTTTTACGCAATACGTTCATTATCGACGCACCTATCGTAGAAGCCGTATTGGCAAAAAGACCGACCGCTTTGGCTATATCAAATCCGACGCCTAGAAAACTAAGTATCGGAATAAGTGCCACCGAAGAGCCGACGCCACCGATGGAAAAAAGAGTTGAGACCGCTAAAGTAATCCCGAAATAAAATACATACTCCACCCCTAAACTTCCAAATGAAGGTCTTTAGCCTTACCCCCTTTAAGACGTTCCATTAACGTTATCATTCCGCATGTAAGGATTTTAGCGTTAAACCCTTTGAGGGAAAGATACTGCTTGGCGATATTGGAACGACAGGCTTCAGGACATGCGCACACGATGATTTTATCTTTAGGGAGTTCTCCTAAACGATCAGGAAGTTCGTTAAGAGGAATATTACATGTAAAAGAGAGTCCCCATACCTTATGCTCAAAACCATAGCGAACGTCTAGTAAAATTGCCTCGCCTTTGTTGTACATTTCTATAAAACTATCGGCTTCTACCTTTGCACTCACGATAGCCTGCATATCGAGGCTACGAATATAATTGTCCATCTTTTCTCCTTAGAAAGAATACCTACTATACAAACAACAAACTAAGCAATACGATCAGTAAAACCGGCGGAGTAACGAGAAGTCCGAATTTTGAGTATTGCCAAAAGCTTATTTTGACGCCTTTTTGCGCTAAAACGTATAACCATAAAAGCGTCGCCAAAGAACCAAACGGCGTCATTTTAGGCCCTAAATTACAACCGATGATATTGGCATACGCCAACGCCGTATGCGGAATATCGCTGAGGGCTATATCCATAATCATCACCGTCGGCATATTATTCATTAGCGCACTCAACACGGCGGCGATAAAACCGGTCGCGATCACGGCAACCGTCTCACCGTAGGCACTAAGTGCTTTGAGCACGAAGGTCAAATACTCGGTTAACCCCGCATTTTTCAAACCGTAGACGACGATATAAAGCCCGATGCTAAACCATACGACTTGCCACGGAGCCGTTTTAATAATGCGCAAAGCATCGGTCGTTCGCATCAACGACGCAATCAATAAAAAAACAAGCCCGCCGCCGAGCGCAAAAAGACTGATCGGCAAACGGTACGCGTCGCCGATAAAATAACCGCCCAACAATAAGGCTAGAAAAAACCATGAAAAACGAAAAAGCGTTTTGTTTTTCAAGACCGAATCGGGCTCTTTCAATAAGTCCGTGCGTACATGTAAAGGAATCTCTTTACGCAATACGATCCACAAAACCGCGATCGAAACCACCGTACTGACGATGTAAGGTATCGCCATCGTGGCACTATAGGCGGCAAAACCGATATGGAAATAATTGGCGGTTACGATATTGGTCAAGTTAGAAAAAACAAACGGAAGCGACGCCGAATCGCTGATAAATCCGCCCGCCAGCAAAAACGCTACGATCGTTTTAGACTTGAGCTCTAAAATGCGCATCTTCGCTAGTAAAATCGGCGTCAAAATCAATGCCGCACCGTCATTTGCAAACCAAGCGGATACCAAACTTCCTAAGAGAAGCGAATAAACGAACATGATATGCCCGTTTCCTCGACTCAATTTTGCCATATGGATCGCGCACCATTCAAAAAATCCGATTTCGTCTAAAACCATCGAAAGAATAATGATACCGATGAAAGCCAAGGTCGCATCCCACACAATGCGCGTCACCGTCAAAACATCCGTAAAACTTACGACGCCGAGCACCAAAGCGCATACCGCTCCGATCAACGCCGTCGTACCGATTTGCAATCCGCGCGGCTGCCAGATGACAAAAATAAGCGTTACGCTAAATACTAAACCGGCAACGAACATCGTTCAACGCTCCTTTCACAAAAAGGGTAGTAAAAAGGTATCGGTAACACGGGGTTACGCGAGTAAAGCGACGATTTCATCGACGCTTAACACTTTACCGCTGCTTTTTACGACACCGTCGATAACCAATGCCGGCGTGCTCATCACGCCGTAATTCATAATCGCGATACTATCTTCCACTTTGTCGATTTGCGCAAATTTTCCGCTTTTAGCAACCGCCTCTTTAGTAGCTTGCATGAGTGCTTGGCATTTGGAACACCCCGTTCCTAAAACTTCGATTTTCATCACGTTCTCCTTTTTTAATTCGGCTTGAATTACCGGTAAAAGCTCGGCTTCGATCGCTTGATATGTCAGAACGAACGCGCCGTAATCTTTACCGTCGGGATCGGAAAATCCTACGTGGATTTTAGGTAAGGGACGCGGAAACATCGGGCATGTTTCGTTGGCATGGTCGCACACCGTAACCACCAAATCAAAGTCGACATGTAAGACTTCATCCAAGGCTTTAGAATGATACGAATCCTTCCAAATACCCTCTTCTTCTAAAACTCTTTTTGCATAAGCGTTCACTTTTTTGCTTGCTCTCACACCCGCACTGTAGGCTTCAACACCTTCTAACTTGGCATTGACCAACGCTTCGGCGATAATGCTTCGGCAACTGTTTCCCGTACATAAAATCAGAACTTTTTTCATTATGAAACCTTACATGTAAACCATCGCAAGAATGGTAGCATAAAATTATCTTTATATCAAGATATATTGATATATTTATGCCGGCAAAGCTTTTAAAACGTCATTTCGCCTTTTTAGGCGGTCTGCGCAATAAACGCTAAGACGGCTATTTTTATCTCTTCTTTCACGTGACGTATTTTCGCAAGTTGCGCTTCGTGATCGCCTTGAAACGTACTCGGATCTTCGAAACTCCAATGAATCCGTTTGGTTTGTCCCGGGAAAATAGGACATCTTTGACTGTTACCCTCATCGCAAACCGTAATAACGTAATTGAACAGCTTTCCGTCCTTAAATAAATCGAACACGGATTGCGTCTCTTTTCCGGCGATATCGATATCCTCTTCTTTTAGAATTTCCACGGCAAGAGGGTTCAATACCCCCGGTTGCAGTCCGGCACTCTGAACGTTAAAATGATCGCCGCCGTATTTTTTCAATAACGCTTCGGCAATTTGACTACGAGCACTGTTGTGAATGCACACAAATAAAACTTTGACCATCGTTTCTCCTTCTCAACATAGGTTTTCAAACGCAAACCAGTGTACAAGGGAAAATCTACAAAATGGTTACAACAAGGCGCCTAACGCGTTATTAGCCTTGTCTCAGGCTTCTAAAAGTGCCGCGTAACGCGTATCTTCCAGCGCACGCCCCGCACCTAAGATAATATTGTGCAAAGGATTTTCCACGCAGTGAAGATCGATTTTGAGCTTTTCGCCGATGTAGCGATCCAATCCTTGAAGCATCGAAGAGCCGCCCGTGAGTAAAATGCCGTGATCGTAAATGTCTTGCGCGAACATCGGCGGTAGTTCCGAAAGTATTTTATGCGTTAATCCAACGATTTTATCGGCTAAGGGCACAATGGCTTTGTGAATGTCGTACGAGCTGATTTCGACGCTTTGCGGCATGCGCGTCAACATATTTTTAACGCTGATACGGAGATGCTTCTCTTCCGTCGAACACAGATTTCCCAAGGTTTTTTTGAGCATTTCCGCGTCGCGCTGCGACATCAAAATACGATGATGCGTCTTAAAATGTTCGATGATCGCCTCGTCAAAATCGTTACCTGCCATACGTAGCGATTTATTCATCACGATACCGTTGCACGAAAGTAACGATATATCGCTCACGCCCGCTCCGATATCGAGGACTAAAACACCCTGCGGTCGCTCGATCGCTTGAAACGAACCCAATGCCGCCGAGAAAGGATCTTTAATCAAAAATACGTCGCGCGCGCCGCCTTCTTTGCACGCTTCGGTCACGGCATTGCGCTCCATGGCGTTTAGATCGCTCGGTACGCTTACCACGACATTCGGTCGGAACAAGCGACGCGGCGTCATACGTCTGATTACCTCTTTAATATATGCTTTGGCTACGGTTAAATTTGCGATAGCCCCTTTCGAAAGCGGATGCATCACTTCGATATGCTCTGGATTTTTCCCGAACATTCGCTTCGAGCTCTCGCCGCAATCGAAAAAAGAGCGGCGTCTTTGATCGTACGCGATCGACGTGGGCTCTTCTAAAATAATACCGCGACCGGGTTGGTACACGAGCGTATTGTTGGTTCCCAAATCGATCGCAAACCCTTGTGAAAAACGCCCTGAAAATAGCATCGTTACGCCTCTTTTTTGACTGCTTTGCTTATAGATCGCTTAGCTTTTTTCTTGCGACTGTAGATATTGATCGATTCGACCGCTAACGAAAACGCCATCGCAAAATAGACGTACGCTTTTGAAATATGCAGATCAAGCCCTTCGGCAATCAACGTAACGCCGACTAAAATCAAGAATGAAAGTGCCAACATTTTAATTGTCGGATTCGCGTCGATAAACTCCGAAATGGCTTTAGAAGCGAACATCATCACGCCTACGGCAATCACGACGGCTAAAATCATAATGATAATATTATTGGCCATTCCCACGGCGGTAATAACCGAATCGAGCGAAAAAACGATGTCTAAAACCGCAATTTGAATCAGCGTATTCAAAAACCCTCGAGCACTTTTTTTCAACTCTTTGGTCTCTTCTGCGGGATCTTCTTCGACGTCGTGGTGAATCTCCATCGTCGATTTGGCAAGCAAGAATAATCCTCCGATAATCAAAATAAGATCGCGGCCGGAAATCTCTTGCGCAAACACCGTAAACAAAGGAGCGGTCAGTTTCATAATCCAAAAAAGCGACAACAAGAGCATAATACGCGTCAACATCGCCAATGCCAATCCGAAAACACGTGCGCGGTCGCGTTGATGCGCGGGTAAACGCCCGACCAAAATGGCGATAAAAATAATATTGTCGATACCCAAAACGATTTCCAACGCCGTTAGCGTCACCAATGCCATCAACGCTTCGGCGTTTAATAACGATTCGATCATCTCTTTTGATTCCTCATGATTTTTAATCTTTTACTGAGCATTTGCGCTTTTACTTTTTAACAAACACGTTCTTACGAGCTCTATTGTATCAAGATAGTTCTATAAAGCCTCTTAGAAAAAGAATTTCGCCGCCATACGTACGAAGTCCGCTCAAGGTTGGCTATAATAGTCCCTTGACTTTAATTCCAAAGGAGTCGTTATGGTCTTTGGAAAGATAGATTACATCAATCTTCTTCCGTTTCACGTTTTTCTCAAAAAATCTTCTTTGCCTAACGCTTTTAAACGCTCATGCGAACACCAAAAAGACGTTCCTTCCGTTATCAACCGCAAATTACGCAAACGCAAAGTCGATGCCGCTTTTATCTCCAGCATCGAGAGCAAACGCAAAACCGTTACGCCGCTTAACGTCGGCATCGTTGCGCAAAAAAACGTTAAAAGCGTGATCATTTCGCAAGGTATGTGTAAAACAGACCCTGCTTCGGCAACATCCAATATGCTCTGTCGCGTCTTGGGTCTAGAGGGCGAAGTGTTTATCGGAGATAGAGCGCTCAAACTCTATTTGCAAAACCCTACCGCATACGTCGATTTGGCGGAAGTTTGGCATACGCGCACGCATTTACCGTTTGTTTTTGCACGCTTTTGCGTTAATCGTCACCAAACATTTTATAAAAAACTTGCCAAACGTTTTATCAAAGCTCCGATTAAAATTCCCCGCTACGTTTTGGAGACTTACGCAAACGAGCGCGCCATATCCGCGCGCGACATTCGTGAATATCTAAAGCTCATCAGCTATACGATTGCAACGAAAGAGCAAAAAGCCCTTTCGCTATTTTTGAAAAAATCTCGCTTCCTCGACACCCATTTTGTTTCAAAGGAGTCTCATGCCGATTAAACACGTGATCGAACGTCTTTTACACTCTACGCGACAAAGCACGCCCGGACAAGCCGAGTTTTATCAAGCCGTCGAAGAGGTACTTGTATCCTTAGAACCTCTTTTAGCATCCGAACCGAAATACCTTCACAATAATGTTTTAGAGCGTCTCGTGATTCCCGAGCGGCAAATTATTTTCCGCGTCGTTTGGATGGACGATCGCGGAAAAATTCAAACCAATATCGGTTACCGCGTTCAGTTTAACTCCGCCATAGGACCGTACAAAGGCGGCCTTCGCTTCCATCCGAGCGTTAATTTGGGAATCGTCAAGTTTTTAGGGTTTGAACAAATTTTCAAAAACTCCCTTACGGGACTGGCGATCGGCGGCGCGAAAGGCGGGAGCAATTTCGATCCTAAGGGCAAAAGCGAAGGTGAAATTATGCGTTTTTGTCAGGCATTTATGTCCGAACTTGCCAAATACGTCGGCGAAACCAAAGATATTCCCGCAGGCGATATCGGCGTAGGAGGCAGAGAAATCGGCTACATGTACGGCGAATACAAACGCCTCACGGGACGTTTCGACGGCGTATTAACCGGTAAAGGATTGAATTGGGGAGGCTCGTTAGCACGCACGGAAGCAACGGGATACGGCTCGGTCTATTTTGCGGAAAATATTCTCAACAAACAAGGCGATTCGCTCAAAGGTAAAATTTGTACGGTCTCGGGTGCCGGAAACGTCGCGTTATATACGATTCAAAAACTCTACGAAATGGGAGCGACACCCGTTACATGTAGCGATTCCAAAGGGATGCTTTACGATAAAGACGGTATCGATTTTAACACCCTTAAAACGATTAAAGAGATCAAACGCCAAGAACTGAGCGAATACCTCAAACACTATCCGAACGCTCGCTACATTCCGGTCGACGCGTATGAAAAAGGAACGAACGGCGTTTGGTCGATTCCGTGTTTTGCGGCATTTCCGAGTGCGACGCAAAACGAACTTAACCTTCGCGATATTCAAACCTTGCATCACAACGGATGCCGTTTGGTCAACGAAGGTGCCAATATGCCAAGTACGCCCGAAGCCATCGCTTACATGTTAGCCAACCGTATCCTCTACGGACCTGCAAAAGCCGCAAACGCAGGCGGTGTTGCGACCAGTCAATTGGAAATGAGTCAAAACGCCAGCATGCAAAAATGGAGTTTTTCCGAAGTCGATACCAAGCTTCACGCGATTATGAAGTCGATCTTCGATCTTGCGTACGCCACGTCAAAAGAGTTCAACGAAGAAGGAAACCTTATGCTCGGAGCCAATATCGCGGGATTTCGAAAAGTAGCCGACTCCATGATCGACCAAGGGGCGGTGTAAGAAGATGAGCCCTTTAAAGGGCTCATACGCGGTTATTTAACCGAAGCACCTTGCGTATTGAAGACACGATCTCCCGCATCTCCAAGACCGGGAACGATGTACCCGTGTTGGTTCAATCCTTCATCGATACATGTCGTAAATACCGGAACGTCCGGATGAACTTCGTAAAAACGTTTCAAGCCTTCGGGTGCCGAGACAAGCGATAAAAAGCGAATATCTTTAACCCCTTTGGACTTCAAGAAATTCACCGCATCGATGGCGGTTCCGCCCGTGGCGAACATCGGATCGATAATAATCGCGGTTCGCTCGGTATGATCTGAAGGAAGTTTCGCATAATAAAATTCCGCCTCCAAGGTTTGCTCATTGCGTTGAAATCCCAAAAAGCCCACACTCGCATCGGGAATTAACTTGAAAACGCTATCAAGCATACCAAGAGCCGCCCGAAGAATCGGGCAGATCATGATCTTCGCGTCAAGCTTTTTCGTTTGTGCGGTTGCTACGGGCGTTTTGACGCTCACGTCGCGCAAAGGCAAATCGCGCGTCGCTTCAAAGAGCATCAAATAAGAGATTTCGTCGACCAAAAGTCGAAACTGAAACGGTTCCGTTCGTTCATCGCGTAAGATCGAAAGCTTGTGCTCAATCAACGGATGTTTGATAACATGGACGTTTTTCACTTATTTTTGCTCCGCATCGATAATGGCTTGAAGTTTTGCTTTGTACGCGTTAAGATCGAAATTTTCTACGCGTGCGACGCCGTCTTTGATCGCAGCTTCGGCAACGGCAACGGAAACCCATACCAAAACGCGTCTATCAAACGGTTTGGGGATAATATAGTTGTAACCGAATTTCAACTCTTCGCCGTTATACGCCGCTTTCACGTAGGCGGGAACGTCCTCTTTCGCCAATTGAGCCAAAGCAACTGCCGCCGCCATTTTCATGCCTTCGGTCACTTTCGTCGCTTTTACGTCCAATGCGCCTCTGAAGATAAACGGAAAGCCTAAAACATTGTTCACTTGGTTCGGATAGTCGCTTCTGCCCGTTCCCATCATAACGTCGTCTCTAACGGCATGTACTTCTTCGGGTAAAATCTCCGGCGTCGGATTGGCAAGTGCAAAAATAATCGGATGCGGATTCATCGATTTGACCATTTCGGCCGTTACGACGCCCGGAGCAGAAAGTCCTAAGAACATATCCGAGCCTTTCATCGCATCTTCAAGCGTTCGATCGCTTGTCTCAAGTGCAAATTCCGCTTTATAGGCGTTTAAGTCCGTTCTTCCCTTATGGATTACGCCTTTAGAGTCAATCATAACGATATTCTTCGCACCTAAAAGTTTGTACATTTTAGCGCACGCAATCCCTGCGGCTCCTGCGCCCGAAACGACGATTTTCATCTCTTCGATTTTTTTACCGCTGATTTCAAGCGCGTTAATCAATCCCGCGGAAGTAATCATCGCCGTACCGTGCTGATCGTCGTGCATAACGGGAATATTCACGCTTGCTTGAAGTTTTTGTTCGATTTCAAAACATTTCGGTGCTTTAATATCTTCCAAGTTAATACCGCCGAACGTCGGAGCAAGGGCTTTACAAATCGCAATAATTTTATCGGTATCTTTTTCGTCTAACTCAATATCGAAAGCATCAACGTCGGCAAATTTTTTAAATAAAACCGATTTACCTTCCATAACGGGTTTTCCGGCAACCGCACCGATATCACCGAGTCCAAGAACCGCCGTACCGTCCGTAATGACCGCAACCAGATTCCCTTTATTGGTATACGTATACGCCAACTCGTTGTCTTTTTCGATTTCCAAGCACGGATGTGCAACACCCGGAGTATACGCCATAGAAAGATCTCTTGCACTGTCGCAACGTGTTTTAACGTTAATTGCGATTTTACCGCCGACGTGGTACTCTAATGCTTCTTCTTTCGTCACTTTACCTTTACTACTCACCTAAACTCCTTTTTTATAAATGATTAATGCTTCAATTCTCTCGATGACATGTGCAAAGCCGATAATTTCTAAAACTTCAAAAATCGAAGGGCTGACGGAATTACCGACCATGGCAATACGTATGGCTTGCGCTAAATCTTTCAGCTTTAAGCCGTGTTCTTCCAAAAAGTTTTTTGTCAGTGTTTCAAATTCACTCGCTTTTTCAAGAGCGGGAGCGTTTTTAAGCGTATTTTTGTATTCGCTCAAAATTTCTACGGCTTTTGTGTCCAAAAATTTCTCAATTGCCTTCTCGTCATAGGTTTTCGGAGCATCGACGATTTGTCGAATCATCGTTGCAAACTCGACCAAGGTTTTAGCACGATCGCGCACGGCATCGATCAAAAGCTCTTTCTTAGGATGCGACGCAAGATCGACGTCAAAAAAGCGTAATGCTTCGATTAAACGCTCATAGCTTGCCTCTTTAATATAATGGGAGTTCAGCCATAGCAATTTTTCTTGATTGTACGCCGAAGCCGATTTATTGATATGGGAAGGATCGAAAAAGGCGATCATCTCATCCATCGAAAAGATCTCTTGATCCCCGTGGCTCCACCCTAAACGGATCAAAAAGTTCAATAGCGTTTCAGGCAAATATCCCTCTTTTTGATACGCCATAACGTCCATCGCACCGTCGCGCTTGGAGAGCTTTTTACCTTCGGGATTTAAGATCATCGGAACATGATAGAATTTTGGAACGTCAAATCCTAACGCCTCGTACAAAATAATCTGTTTGGGTGTATTGGAAAGGTGGTCGTCGCCGCGAATGACTTCGTTCACGCCCATGAGTGCATCGTCGATAACGACGACGAAGTTATACGTCGGCGTGCCGTCGCTTCGTGCGATAATAAAATCGTCTAACATATCGCTTGCGTTAAAGCTCACTTCGCCTTTAACGCCGTCCACAAACGAAATCACCCCGCTTGTCGGTGCTTTAATACGAATGACGGGCTCAACGCCCTTCGGAGGCGTACCCGTAAAATCACGGTATCGACCGTCGTAACGAGGACGTTCTTTTCGGGCACTTTGCTCCTCTCGGAGCTGATCCAATTCTTCTTTACTCATATAGCATTTGTATGCCTTTCCGGCATCAAGAAGTTTTTGTACGTAGCTTTTGTATAAGTCAAAACGCTCGGATTGATAGACGATTTCGCCTTCAAAATCCAACCCGACCCATTTAAAGGCCTCTTTTATCGCTTCTGCCGCCTCTTTCGAGTTGCGTGCCAAATCGGTATCTTCGATACGGAGTAAAAATTTACCGTTGTTTCTCTTTGCCCATAAATAACTGTACAGTGCCGTTCTTAGCCCGCCGATATGCAAATATCCCGTAGGACTCGGGGCAAAACGTGTCACGATCATGACTAACCTTTATCAATTGAAGTGGAATTATGTAAAAATTATGTATCATTTTGTTACGAGAAAAACAAAAATTCTACGCGAGGAGCTTAATAACCGTTTTTTTAATTTTTTTTGTCAAAAAAAATGTTATCATTCGTGGCCTCTTATTTTTAATACAGTTACGATTATATAGCGATTTTTCTTAAAAAAAAGGATTATGGATGAAGCTTAAACGCACAATGTTAACTTTGGTAACTTTAGGGGTTACCCTATTTTTAACGCCATCGATAGTGACCGCCGCTACCTTAGACGGTGTTTCGGTTATTATCAATAAAGAACCGATTACGCTTTTCGACGTTTTCAAATATTCTCAACGTTTTCAAATTTCCAAAAAAGAAGCTTTAGATATTTTGGTTCGTCAAAAACTCGAAGATTCCGAAATTAAAAAACAAGGTATTAGCGTCGACGGTTTTGAAATCGACCAACATATCGACAAACTGGCGATCAACAACCAAATGAGCACCTACGACTTTTTAAATATGCTTCGTTCCAAAAATATCGATACCTTAGAGTACAAAGAAGAAATTAAGAAAAAATTGCAACGCGATAAACTGTATCAAAAAATCGTACGTGACAAGATGAAACAACTAAGCGACGGCGAATTACTGGCGTATTATAACGAAAACCAAAACGAATTTTCGCAAGCCGCTTCCTTTGACGTTTCTATTTATACGAGTGCCAATCAACAAAGCTTAACAACGATTCAAAACAACCCTATGAGTGCTATGAGCGACGTCGAGCTTAAAGATACGACGTTTGAAGCGACGAAAATGGATCAAAACTTAGCCGGATTGTTGAACAAAACGCCGGTCGGAAAATTTTCGTCCGTCGTCAAAACCGATCAAGGCTACGTCATGTTTTTTGTCAAAAACAAACATGACGTTAAAGCCATTTCATTCGACAATGCTAAAAATTATATTTATGGAAAATTAGCCGACGGCAAAGAAAAACAATCAATCGACGATTATTTTGAAAAGCTCAAATCTTCCGCCAATATACAAGTGGTACGAGCACCTTAACACGCTTAGACGTTTAAAAGAAGAAAAAAGGGGAGTTTGCGTTAAACCGCAAACTCCCCTTTTTTTATGGGAATTTAATTCAGATGTTAATGATGAGAAAGATAGTTCGTGTCAAAGCGGTTGTCGATAAAATCTTGATTGTTCATCATTGCTAGATGAAAATCGCGGACGGTTTTAATACCTTCGATTTGTAACTCGCTGAGTGCTTGTTTCATCTTTGCGATGGCACGTTCTCGGTTCTCGCCCCACACGATCAATTTACCGATCATCGAGTCGTAATGCGGCGGCACGGTATAGCCTTGATACGCATGCGAATCCATACGGACGTTGCGCCCTCCCGGAACGATGTACTTCGTAATTTTTCCGGGACTCGGGATAAACTTCACGGGATCTTCCGCGGTAATTCGACATTCGATAGCATGCCCTTTAAAATGAAGCGCACTTTGATCGAACAGTTTTTCGCCCTCGGCAACGCGAATCATCCATTCGATAATATCGATACCGCTGACCATTTCGCTGACACAGTGTTCGACTTGCAAACGCGTGTTCATTTCCATAAAGTAGAAGTTTTTATCGGCATCCAAGAGGAACTCAAACGTTCCTGCGTTTTCATAGCCGATGTATTTGGTTGCTTTAACCGCCACTTCGTGAAGGCGCGCTCTGGTTTTATCATCTAGCGCGATGGCAGGTGACTCTTCGATTAGTTTTTGGTGGCGTCGCTGCATTGAACAGTCGCGCTCACCGATATGCACCACGTTTCCGTGGCTATCGCCGATGACTTGCACTTCGATATGACGCGGATTTTTGATGTATTTTTCCATGTAAAGCGTACCGTCGCCAAAAGCACTCAGCGCTTCGCTTTCTGCGGCAAGATAGGATTTTTCCAAATCTTCCATCTTCTCAACCACGCGCATACCGCGTCCGCCGCCGCCCGCACTGGCTTTAATGATGACGGGAAGTCCGATTTGCGTTGCGAGATCTTTTGCTTCTTGCACGTCTTTGAGCGCACCGTCGCTTCCTAAAATAACGGGAACGCCTGCTTTTTTCATCACTTCTTTGGCTTTGGATTTGTCGCTCATCAAAACCATCGAATCCACGGAAGGTCCGATAAATTTGATGTTATGGTGTTGGCACACCTCGACAAACGTTTGGTTTTCACTCAAAAAGCCGTATCCGGGGAAAATGGCGTCGCATCCGCTAATCTCCGCGGCACTAATGATGGAAGGAATGCTCAAATAGCTCTCGCTTGATTTTGCCCCGCCGATGCAAATGCTCGCGTCGGCATGCTGCAAATAGAGCGCATCCTTATCCGCCGTGGAGTAAACGGCAATGGCTTGTTTGCCCATTTCTTTGATGGTTCTTATTGCACGAAGAGCGATTTCGCCGCGATTGGCAATAAGAATTCTTTCAATTTTCATTACACTTTCTCCACCAAGAAGATCGGCATGTCAAACTCGACCGGCTGACCGTCTTCAACGAGAATATCTAAAATCTTACAATCAAATTCCGCTTCCAATTCGTTCATAATTTTCATCGCTTCGATGATCGCGATCGGTTGACCTTTACGGATAACGTCGCCGATTTTGGCAAACGGAGCGGCTCCGGGAGACGGAGATTTGTAAAACGTACCGACCATCGGCGATTTGATGTTTAGCCCCGAAGGAGCGGCGTTGATGCTCGCTTCTCCGCCCATAGCCGGAGCGGAGGCTGCCGCAACCGGTGCAACTTGAGGCATTGTAGCAGGCATCGGCATCATAGGTGCGGGAGCACTTGCGTAACTGACGTTGCTTTCAAATCCCTTTTGAAGCTCAATGCTAAAATCGCCTTCTTTGATTTTTAATTTCGTAATATCGCTTTTATCAAAAATTCGCATTAACTCTCTAATTTCATTTTTGTCCATTCGGTTTCTCCTCAAATTTTGCCGTTTTTCGGCATGACATAAAATGTGTTATAATACCATACTAAAGATATACACTCACTTAATACGATAAAGGTACTTTTATGGGCTTAAAAGCAGACAGTTGGATACGAGAAAAATCACTCAAAGAGCGCATGATAGAGCCTTTTTGCGAAGACCAAGTCGGGCGCGACGTCGTCAGTTACGGCGTCAGCAGTTACGGATACGACATCCGCGTCGGGCGTGAATTTAAGATTTTCACGAACGTCAATTCGACCGTGGTCGATCCTAAAGAATTTGACGATAAAAATGTGATTGATTTTGAAGGCGATATTTGTATCGTTCCGCCTAATTCGTTTGCGTTGGCACGCACGGTCGAATACTTTCGCATCCCCAAAAACGTCTTGGCGATTTGCCTCGGAAAAAGCACGTACGCACGTTGCGGCATCATTGTAAACGTTACGCCGTTCGAGCCGGAGTTTGAAGGTCACATCACTATTGAAATTTCAAATACGACGCCGCTTCCGGCAAAAATCTACGCTAACGAAGGTATCGCACAAGTGCTCTTTTTAGAGGGCGACACCGCATGTGAAACCACGTACAAAGACAAGCACGGTAAGTACCAAGGGCAAACGGGCATCACTTTACCGCGCATCTTAAAATAACGCGCCATGCCTTTACATGTTAAAGCTTTAGAGCACGATCATAGAGAAGAGTTCGATGGCTTTTACGCCATCTACTCGACCGCGTTTCCTCCAAGTGAACAAAAACCCCGTGAGGTGCTTTTGGCAATGTGCCGTGCCTCTTTTTATACCATTTACCTTGCGTATAACGACGAAAAAATTGTCGGATTTTGTATTATGTACCATCCGTGGAACGAAGACTTTTTTTTGTTGGAATATATGGCGGTCGATGAGACGCTTCGCGGTATCGGTCTTGGCTCGACGCTCTTAAAACAAAGCATCGAAGCGCTTTATCAAAACTACGGCGTTCGTGCGCTTTTGATCGAAATCGATTCGCCTGAAAAGAGCTCCGCGGAGCAAGAAATTCGTGAAAAAAGGGAGCTGTTTTACCGTCGTTTGGGTGCGTTAAAAATAGACCCGTTTGATTATATTTTGCCTTCTCAAACAAAAGAAGACGCTCCGCCGATGGAGCTTTTGGTGTACCATCCAAGCCTGCGCGAAGTTTCGAAAGAGCGGCTTCAAACGTGGCTTGAAAAACTCTATACGAACGTTTACGGATGCAAAGCGAACGACGATCGTATCGCGCTTATGCTCAAAGACGCCCCGCACTCTTTTACTTTGATTTAAAAGGATCATCGATGGAAATTTTCCTGAATGACGAATATGAAACCATGTGGACGGCCATTAGTTCGATGATGGGCGTCGTTGCGACGTTGCTTGCAATTTTTGCACTTTTATACTCGATGCGCACCTACCGAAAGACGATGCAAGTTATGCACTACGGCGAATTGGATAAAATGTATTTTGAAATTCTCAAAGAAGCCCTTAGCAAGCCGCATCTCGTGCGCAAAGAGTTCGAAAGAAACGACGAACAAAAAGCCGAATACCGTCTTTACGCCTTTATCGTCTGGAACTTCCTAGAGTCCATTTACGACCGATGCATGCTCGATCACGATCTACAAAAAACATGGTTTCCCATCATCGAAGCCGAACGCTCCATTCACCTTGCATGGATTCAAGAAAAAGAAAATCGCACGAAATTTAAAGCCGAATTTTTGAGTTTTATCGATAAAGGGAAGTTTGAAGTAGCCGTATAAAAAATTTTGTAAATCTTTACATGTAAAGACAAACCTTCAAAACAATGTATTAACATTCATCGCTTACCTTAATATTGTGCATATCATTTAAGAGTTTTACAAGTGTATATCCAATTTCTTTTGCTAAATTAACAGGTACGGCATTGCCGATTTGCTTATATTGTTGTGATGCAGATCCTTCAAAGACCCAATCATCCGGGAATGTTTGTATGCGGGCATATTCTCTAATTTGAAAAGGGCGCGTCTCATCCGGATGGCATCGTTCCGTCTGCTTTTGAGCAGGCGAACATGTTAGCGTAAGGCTTGGTTCATTCCATGCAATTCTTCTTGCCATTCCCGTCTTTCCACCACCAAGATAAAAACTTTTTTGCATATACTCTTTTTGAAGCTCCATCGGCAAATCTCGCCAATAGCCACCCGGTTTAACCTTCTCTAGAATCTCTTTTTTGCGTTTTGGATATGTTTGCCCATACGAAACAGGTACATCGGTATCGTATAAGTCACTTTTTTTAAGCGCATCTTTTAACGTATAAATCTTCTGATAAGGTTTTGGATACGTATAATTGACTCGATCCACATACTCTTTTTTAATCCCAACGATAATCAATCGTTCTCGCTTCTGCGGAACTTTGTAATAGATAGCTTTGAGAACCCTTGGTTCAAAGACATAATAGTCCAACTCTTGCGTCAAAACCTCAATCATCGTTTGAAGCGTTTTACCATTATCGTGGGAGAGAAGTCCTTTAACATTTTCGATTAAAAAGACGGGAGCATTGGTCTCCTTAAGCGCTCTTGCAAATTCAAAAAACAGCGTTCCTCTTGTATCTTCAAAGCCTAAACGTTTTCCGGCGTAACTGAAGGCCTGACAAGGAAATCCGCCCGTTAAAAGGTCTATTTTATCTTTGAAAGGCGTAAAATCAATCGATGAAATATCTCCCTCTACCACATTCCAAGCAGATCTATTTTTTCGCAGTGTTTGCGCGGCATACTTGTCAATTTCATTGAGTAGAGCGTGTTCAATACCCGCTTGTTCAAGCCCTAATGCCAAGCCTCCCGCTCCTGCGAATAATTCAATACTTTTGTAAAGCTTCTTAGGAGCTTCGTATCGATCGGTAGCGGTGTTAAAATGTAATTTTGCATTTTCAAATATGACTAAATCATCTTGTCTGTATTCACGATAATTATTGATGGGATTACGGATACTTTTTAATTTACCAGCATTGTCCCATCGTCTCAATGTCTCTTTGTTAACCGATAAAATTTCTGCTGTTTCATTTAATGAAAATGTTCTTTGCATTCAATACCCACCTTATACAACATTATACATGGTTATTATAGCATAGAGGCTAATTTTTTTGCTTAACCGAAGAATAATCAAAAAAAATCTTTTGCACTCAAAAGATTGCATTTTGAAATATTTATCTTAGGAATTGAGATTCTGGGAGAGCGTTTGAACGTATTTCGATTGTGCGAGTTCTTCAATGACATGATCAAGTTCATGTTTAAAATCTGCCTCTGTTGCCACTTCGGCAATGGCTTTGATTAAGTCTATGTAAAAATATTGATCGATGTGCCAAGAACTCTAGGATAGATTAAAGCTTTGGCAATGCTTATCGGGTCGTGATTACCTTCTAAAAAATTGGATAAATACGCCAACAAAAAAGGATTAACATTAAATTCTTTGATGTTGGATAGTTTCAAAGTATTTTTAATATGGTTTTCGATAATTGAGTCTTTAAACCAGATTTTGGCTTTTTGCAAAATTTCACATTTTTCAGACTCTGTCATTATCCATCCCTATTTATGAAGATAAGAGGCATCATACATGACCTCTTATTGCGTTTTTATTAAATTCAAGAAGCTTTACATGTAAAGCCTCTTACTTCTCAACCCGAAACAACAACCCATTCAGATAAAACGACGCAGAAGCGTTAATCAAACACGGGTGATCCGAGTCTTGTTGCATTTGCTCTAGTAAAATGTATTGCACTTTGAGGTCGTGGGAGACTTCCATCGCGATCTCTAAAAGCTCTTTTTTGCCGACGTGAAAGGAGCAGGAGAAAAGGGCGATTAAGCCGCTATCTTTCACTGCTTTGGTGCTTTCCATCAAGAGGTGTTTGAAGCCTCGTTTAGCGCCGTTGGCTTGTTCTTTGGTTTTGGCAAAGGACGGCGGATCGATCATGATCATATCAAATGTATTTTTGTATTTTTGCTCCTTCATAAACGTAAAAACGTCTTTGACATGTAAGGATTCGCCCGAGAGAGTGTTACGCTCGACATTCGCCTTGGTTTGCTCTATTGCCGATTCGGAAACGTCGACGAACACGCACTCTTTGGCTCCGGCTTTGAGTGCATAGATGCCAAAGCCGCCCGTGTTACAGCACAAATCCAAAACCGTATCGTCTTGCTTCACGTAACTGGCGCAAATGGCTCTGTTTTTGCGCTGGTCGAGGTAAAAGCCCGTTTTTTGTGCGTCTTGAATATCGACTAAGAA
The DNA here is from genome assembly GCF_000789415.1 of Sulfurospirillum sp. MES. Taxonomy (NCBI): domain Bacteria; kingdom Pseudomonadati; phylum Campylobacterota; class Epsilonproteobacteria; order Campylobacterales; family Sulfurospirillaceae; genus Sulfurospirillum; species Sulfurospirillum sp. MES. The sequence goes on from NZ_JSEC01000010.1 coordinate 52,415, forward strand.
CGTTAAAGCGTTTTCGTGCAATTCAAAAAGAGCTTTTGCTTCTCCGAAAAGCGTACCGTTTTTGCTCACCAAGCCTTCTATTTCCCTCGAATGCACGTCGGATTTTTCTTCGATCCATGAGGGATTGAGCAGATGTTTGAGCGTATGAACGATAACATCCCGAAACGCTTCCATGCCCGCGGTATTGATCTGAATGCACAACGCATCGCCGTATTGATCAACGATCAATCCCGGTAAAAAGTCGGCTTCGGAGTGAACAAGGCGCACCGCATTGGTGACATGTAAGAGTGCTCCCCGCTTAGCAATCGCTTTTTTGATGCGATTGTGAAAAAACTTTTTGCCGATCTCTTCTTTGCCGAAGCTTAGAACGCGTGCGAAAATAGCGCACTTGGGATTGACGTACGCCGTTCCTAAAAAGCCGTCTTTTTTGGAAAAAAGCGCAACGACTTCGCCGCTTTGAAACTCTTCCGGATCGGAGTCGATTTCGTTGGCGTAAATCCACGGCGTAAAACGCCTTATTTTTGCAACGACGGAGTGTTTTACGTATACTTTATTCATCCATTTTTCCTAGTAAAATTTGTAATTGCGGGGTAAAATTCGGGTCGTCTAAGACCTTTTGATGCGTCGTTTGAGTCAATACGACATGCATAGGCTCGCAAGGCATTGCTTCTAGCAATTTTTCCAAATGGTAACGCGGAATCATCCCATCGTTTTCCACTTCGATAATGCCGATAGGCGCGCTCACGAAAGGCAGATAATGCGTCGTCTCGAAAGGATGATTTAATAACACGGCAACCGGGAAAAACGGGTATTTGCGTTGAGCTAAAGAGAGAATCGAATCGTACGGCGTGATCAAAATTAACCCGTCTACGACGCGTTTGCTTGCTAAAAACGTTGCGACGCACGTTCCTAAACTTCGCCCGATCACAAACACTTTACGCCCTTTGGCGTAGTGATCGTAAATTTTCAGGGCATCGTGAAACAAAGCTTCTTCGGAAGGCTTGCCCGTGCTTCCGACGTAACCGCGATAGTTAAACGCGATCATATCGTAACCTTGCGGCGATTGCACGGCAAAATGCGTCGCATCCTCACCGTTCCCTCCGAAATAGAGAATCAACGGCGCATTCGGTTCTTCGTCTTTTTTCAACACTCCTTCCAAAACCGCACCGTCTGCGACATGTAAGCTCAAAGAGCTGATCGCATCGTTCATCGGCGGTGCTTCTTTGAGGACATGCTTGATCGGAAAAATCCGATCGTCTTGCGTCAAATATATATAGCCTATGGCAAGCACATACAGTGCCGCTACGCCTGCGAGCATACGTAAGATCATTCCGTCGCCTCTTTTAAAAGTAACACCGTAAAATCTCCCTCCATATAATCGTCTTTAATCTTCACGTCGTAAGCGAATTCATTCACGTATGCTTCAATTTCGTGCGGCAAAAAATAGTTAAAATGTCCCTCTTTATCTTCGCCTTTGAGCAAATTGAATACGAAACCTTTGCGCGAAGCTTCAAAACAACGACGAATAAACAAAAAAGTCTCGAAACGGTTTAAAATATTCATCGAACCGCTCGCGATGTAAAAGTCGGCATCTTCGAGCACGTCGTTTAAAATATCGCATTTGACGATGCGTTGCTTCGTGCGTTTGTGTGCCACAAAAACGGCTTCGTCCACAAGATCGTACCCGACGTAACAACGCGGGAGCGAACCTCTTTGTTTCAGAAAAAAATACAAATCCCCGAAACCGCAACCGGCATCGACGATTTTTGACGAGGATAGCGCATCGCCCACAAGATCGTGAATCATCTCAAATCGAAGGTATTGGGAGTATTTGGAGTTCCAGTTCAAGCCTCGCGCGGTACATCCGTACCGCTTGATGGCTTTTTCGTAAAATGCTTGATTGTTAATACGGGGCATTCAAAAAAAGTTTAGACCAACAGTGCCGAAATGCTTTGTTGCATCATACTGTTTTGGTGAATCTGAGACAAAACGGAGCTTGTCAGTTTGATCTCGTCGCTGTTCATTTGTGCGATCTTTTGATCTAAAGGTGTTTGTGAAATTTGAGAATCGGCACTGCTCAAATTCGTAATCGTCGTTAACGCGTTGGTAATATCGCTAGCCGCACCGTTAATACGCGAACTTGCCGTTGCGGAAAGCGAAGCAATACTTTGCGAAAAATCGTTAATGCCTTGCTGATCGTCGATGCTTAACGTGCTTAATCCCGAGACGTCGAGCCCGTAGCTTTGCGAAAGTAAGTTAATGCCGTTATACGTCGTTTGGTTCGCGATGTCTTGCATCGATTGGTTGATCGCGTCGAACTCTTCTTGAAGCATCGCTTTTTGATCGCTGTTTAAAGAAGCACTGTTATAGCGTACGGAAAGATCGTTCAGTCGCTCCGTCCCCGCACCGATCGCTTGTAAAGAGCTGTCCGCGATTTGGTACATACTAACCGTTTCGTTGGCGTTTTGGACATTTTGACTGATAGACGAAATCTGTGAAGCGAGGGCATCGGAAATAATCAGGTTTGCACTATCGGCTCCCGTTAATTCGCGTGTTGCCGCAAGTTTTTCCAAGGTCGTATCGGTAGAATTTTTATTTTGAGAAATGAGGTTTAAAATTTGGTTATTGGAACTGCTTGAAATGGTCATCACAGGCTCCTTTTGTAAAGATCTCTTTATTATACTACTCCAAAGATACGCTTGTCAAATGACGAAGCGGAATCAAAATTGCTTTTTAAAATTTTAATACATTGAATTCTTTCGAGAAAGGCTGATCGTGTTTAACGGAAAAAATATTCTTATCACGGGCGGAACAGGCAGTTTTGGCAAAAAATATACCGAGATTCTTTTAAAACATTACAAACCCAATAAAATCATTATCTACTCTAGAGATGAGCTCAAACAGTACGAGATGGCACAGCAATTTACCGACTCCTGCATGCGCTTTTTCATCGGCGACGTGCGCGATGTCGATCGTTTGAAAAACGCGATGTACGGTGTCAATTATGTCATTCATGCCGCAGCACTTAAGCATGTTCCTATTGCCGAATACAACCCGATGGAATGCATCAAAACCAACATCAATGGCGCGGGAAATGTCATCGATGCCGCTCTTGAATGCGGCGTTGAAAAAGTCATAGCACTCTCCACCGATAAAGCCGCTAACCCCATCAACCTTTACGGTGCGACTAAACTTGCGAGCGATAAACTCTTTATCGCCGCCAATAACATCAGAGGTGCGCGAAGAACCCAGTTTGCCGTTGTGCGTTATGGCAATGTTGTAGGAAGCCGCGGCTCCGTTGTGCCTCTGTTTAAAAAACTGATTGCCGAGGGTGTAAAAGAACTGCCCATCACCGAAGCGGAGATGACACGCTTTTGGATTACCTTGGAGCAAGGGGTCAACTTTGTCCTTAAAAACTTTGAGCGCATGCAAGGCGGCGAAATATTCATCCCTAAAATTGCTTCGATGAAGATGGTCGACCTTGCCAAAAGTATGGCACCGCAGTTGGGCGTGAAGATCATCGGTATTCGGCCGGGTGAGAAGATGCACGAAGTAATGGTGCCTAAAGATGATAGCCACTTAACGCTCGAGTTTCATGACCATTATGTCATTCAACCCAGCATTATTTTTACGCAACGCAATGACTTTACATGTAACGTGCTTGGAGAGAAAGGAACTCCCGTCAAATACGGCTTTGAGTACAGCTCAGAGACCAATACCCAGTGGCTAGACGCCAAAGGCTTACTGGAGATGATAAACGCATGATTCCCTATAGTAGACAAAGTATCGATCAAAGCGATATAGACGCGGTTGTTGAGACACTCAAAGGCGATTTTTTAACGGGTGGGAAAAAAGTGAGTGACTTTGAAGAGGCACTCGCACGCTACATCGGAGTCAAGCATGTCTGCGTGATGAACTCTGCCACGTCGGCGTTGCATGTTGCGTATCAGATCATCGGGCTTAAAGAGGGTGATGAAGTCATTACCACCCCATTGACCTTTTCCGCCACTTCTAACACCGCCATCCAATGCGGCGCGACCCCTGTATTTTGCGACATCCGTTACGATGGAAATATAGATGAGCGCAAACTAGAGGCGTTAATCACTCCTCGAACCAGAGTCATAGCACCAGTGGATTTTGGCGGAAATCCACTGCCTATTGACACCATCAAAGCACTGTGTGACAGACATAAACTCTTTCTTATCGAAGATGCCAGCCATGCGCTGGGCAGTGAAATCAATGGACAAAAAGTGGGAAATGTGGCAGACATGACCATCTTTAGTTTTCACGCGATTAAGCCCATCACCACCTTTGAAGGCGGAGCGATTGCTACGAACAATACCGCGTTTTACGAACAAGCCAAACTGCTTAGAAGTCACGGCATTGTCAAAAAAGAGCTGTGGAATTCGGACATGGTGATGCTAGGTGAAAACTACCGCCTAAGCGATGTAGCGTGCGCTCTTGGGCTTTCACAGCTTAAACGTTTGGAGAGTTTCATCGCCAAACGCAACGAGATCGCGCATTACTATGACGAGCGCTTTTTAAACAATCCTTTTTTTACGACGATTGCCATCGATCAAACCAAACGAAGCACCTACCATCTCTACCCTATTTTGCTGGATCGCTCGCTGTGGTGTTCCAAAGAAGAGATCTTCAAAGCGTTACATGTAAAGGGTTTAGGTGTACAAGTTCACTACAAACCGGTGTACCACTTTAGCTACTACCACGAGCGTTTTGGCGAACAACGTTTAGAGACCACCGAAGATTTTTACCGTGCAGAACTCTCCATTCCTTGTCATCAGGGCATGAGCATGGAAGAGGCAACCATGGTCGCCGATACCTTGCTTGAGACACTTGCTTCGATTAAAGGATGCCACCTATGAAACTTGCCATCATCCCAGCGCGAGGCGGCAGTAAGCGCATTCCTCGTAAAAACATTAAAACATTTTGTGGCAAACCGATGATCGCCTATAGCATTGAAGCCGCCCAAAAAAGTGGCTGTTTTGATAAGATCGTTGTGAGTACCGACGATGAAGAGATCGCCACATTTGCGCGCTCCCTTGGGGCTGATGTTCCCTTTATGCGCCCCAAAGAGCTCAGCGATGATCACACCGCGACCATCCCCGTTATCGCCCATGCGATCACGGCTAGCGTGGAAAACCTGAGCCAAATTGAAGCGGTCTGTTGCATCTATGCCACCGCTCCTTTTGTGCAACCAACTTACATTCAAGAAGCCTACCAAAAACTGCTTACATGTAAAGCGGCGTACTGCTTTAGCGCCACCAGTTTTCCTTTCCCCATTCAGCGTGCCATCAGGCTCACCAACGATGACCGTGTCGAGATGTTCTCACCTGAACACTTTAACACGAGAAGCCAAGACTTGGAAGAAGCGTACCACGATGCGGGTCAGTTTTACTGGGGAACACCTGAGGCATGGTTGGAAGGCAAAGTCATCTTTGCACCTCACTCTACCGCTGTTTTGTTACCGCGCCATTTGGTGCAAGACATCGACACGCCAGAAGATTGGATGAGAGCTGAGTTTATGTTTAAAGCACTTGGACTGCATGAAAACACTCATACGAGCTGACAGCTCAAGCACCATCGGGCTTGGGCATATCATGCGTGATTTGGTGCTTGCAAAAAGTTTTGAGGGTGAAGTCATTTTTGCCTGTCAAAACCTAGAGGGCAACATCATCGCCTCCATTCCCTACGATGTTAAAATTTTAAACTCAAACGATACAGACGAGCTTATAGCACTCATCAAAGCGTTACATGTAAATCTTTTGGTGATCGATCATTACGGTATAGATGCGCCATTTGAGCGAAAAGTCAAAGAGGCTACGGGGGTGAAAATCCTAAGCTTCGATGACACCTACCAAACGCACCACTGTGACATCTTACTCAACCACAATATTTCAGCCGACAAAAAACGCTACAAAGGTTTAGTGCCGCCACGGTGCGAGCTTCGTTGTGGGATTTTATACACGCTCATTCGCGATGAATTTAAAGATGAAAAAAAACAGACACGTGAGAAAATCTACGATGTTTTCATCGCCATGGGTGGAACGGACGCGTCTAACATCACTCTCGACATTTTAAAAATTCTTCCCAAATCTTTACATGTAAGCGTACTGACGACAAGTGCAAACGCTCATCTAAGCGAGCTTCAAAACTACGTCAAAGATAAACCCAACATTGCTTTACATGTAAACTCCAACGAAGTCGCTAAACTGCTTCATCAAAGTCGCCTTGCCATTGTGACACCGAGCGTCATGGTGCATGAGGTGCTTTTCATGGAAATGCCTTTTATCGCCGTTAAAGTGGCAAGCAATCAAGACGATATGTTTGCATATCTTCAAGCACAAGGATATACGGTGTTAGAAGCATTTAATGACACTTTATTGAAAAATGAAATTCAAAGGCTTTTCCAATGAAAATTGCCATTCTTACCTCACCGAATCAATGGTTTATCCCTTACGCACAAAAGCTTGAAACAACAATACAAGGCTCTAAGCTTTTTTTTGATCATCAAGCAATAGACGAAACCTATACACTTGTTTTTATTCTGAGTTACCACCGTATTATTGAAAAAAAATACTTACAACAACATCAGCACAACATTGTTATACACGCTTCCGCTTTACCTCAAGGCAAAGGATGGGCACCCATGTTTTGGCAAATACTGGAAGGTAAAAACGAGATTCCTTTTTCGATGTTTGAAGCTTCTGAAACAATGGATGATGGGGATATTTATATGCAAAAAGTTCTTCACTTAAATGGTTATGAGCTCAACGCTGAATTACGAAACAAGCAAGCTGAGTTTATTATACAAATGTGTTTCGAATTTTTAGAACACTATAAACTCTACAAAACTCCACATAAACAAAAGGGTGAATCCTCCGTCTATGCAAAACGAAGTGCTAAAGATAGCGAGTTGGATATTCACAAAACGATTCACGATCAATTCAATCTTCTGCGCATCGTAGATAATGAGTCATACCCCGCCTTTTTTGAGATTGAAGGGAATCGTTATATATTAAAAATAGAGAGAGCCGATGAAAATAGGAAACTTTGATTTAACAGGAACACAAACACTCATTATTGCCGAACTCTCAGCCAATCATGGACATAGCCTAGACATTGCAAAACAAACTATAAAAGCTGCTAAAAAAGCAGGTGCTGATGCCATAAAACTTCAGACCTACACCGCCGATACGTTGACACTTAACTGTGACAAAGAGGATTTTGTCGTCAAAGGCGGCACGCTTTGGGATAATAAAACACTCTATGAACTCTACAAAGAAGCCTACACCCCATGGGAGTGGCACAAAGAGCTTTTTGAGGTTGGTAAAGAAGAAGGACTCCTCTGTTTTTCAACGCCGTTTGATAAAAGTGCTGTGGATTTTTTAGAGACGCTGAACCCTCCTGCTTACAAAGTGGCAAGCTTCGAGGTGACCGATTATGAGCTCGTGCGCTACATCGCCTCCAAACACAAACCCATCATCATCTCCACAGGAATTGCGACGCTGGGTGAAATTGAAGATGTGGTAGCCATTTGCAAAAAAGAGGGAAATGACAACATTATTTTATTGCAATGTACCTCATCGTACCCTGCCCCACTTGAGGGCGCGAACCTTTTAACCATACCCGATCTTGCCAAACGTTTTGGCGTTATCGCTGGTTTTTCAGACCACACATTAGGCATCACCGCACCTATTACCGCAGTCGCACTGGGTGCTAAAGTCATCGAAAAGCATTTCATTTTAGATAAAAGCATCGGTGGTGCGGACGCCTCTTTTTCGCTCGATGAGGAAGCCTTTACCGCAATGGTTCACGCCGTTCGCGAGACGGAAAAACTGTTGGGTCAGCCCACCTACCATACCGATGAAAAAAGCATCAAAGGCAGACAGTTCTCGCGCAGTCTTTATGTCGCCAAAGAGATTGCCAAAGGTGAAGTGTTGAGCGAAGAAAATATCCGCTCTATTCGCCCAGGGTATGGACTCCATCCACGGTACTTCAAAGATGCTTTAGGCAAACGCGCCACAAAAGCGTTAAACTTTGGAGAAAGACTCTGTTGGGATAATTTTGAAAAATAAAATAATTAATTTCAAACTATACACACATAGTAAACTATTATTATTTCTTGGTACTATTGTTGCTTATACCATGACAATTCCACAAAAAGGTCATTAATGAAATCATACAAAACAGAACAAGAAAAATTTTGGGCAGGTGAATTTGGATCAAACTATATCGACCGTAATCAATCAAAGAATTTAATTGCCTCAAATATCGCTCTCTTTTCAAAAATTTTATCAATCAGCAATGGTATTTCTTCTATCATCGAATTTGGAGCAAACATAGGATTAAACTTACAGGCATTGCACGCTTTACTTCCAAATACCTCTTTGACTGCAGTTGAAATTAATGACACTGCTGTCACGATGCTAAAACAATTTGAATACATCAAAATATATCATGACTCTATTCTAGAAGCATCCATCAATGAACGTTATGATTTGACTTTAATCAAAGGTGTTCTAATACACATAAACCCTAATGAGCTTGAAATCGTCTACGAAAAGCTATACAACTTTTCAAACCGTTATATCTGTATCGTTGAATACTACAATCCAACTCCTGTTGAACTTTCATATAGAGGCCATGAAGACAAATTATTTAAACGAGATTTTGCAGGTGAATTAATGGATAAATACTCTGATTTAAAACTCATTGATTATGGCTTTGTCTATCACAGAGATGCCAACTTTCCACAAGATGACTGTACATGGTTTCTTCTGGAAAAAGGAAAATAAGTGGTAGATTTAGAATATCAAGCACTCACAACGTACCAAAAGAACTTGGGATATTTTGAAAAAAATCATTTTGAGCTTTTTCAGAAACTCTCTACATTAGAAATTGCTCTAAACTCTGGTCTCTATGCGGAAAATTACTCATTAGAGTACAAAAATGAAGGTTATTTTGATATACAAGAACTCTCAACAGGAAATTTTTTATATGGAGAAAATTCCAAGTTATTCAGTGAAAAACTCTTAGCAACAATTACCTATGATCGCACTGGCTCCGTATTCGAAGGACAGCAACGTTTTCCTATTCAGGAGGAGGAATTAGAAGAGATTGGCGATTTTAAAAACTTTCATAGTTCACTTTGGGCAACAGCCAAAATATTACATTTCAACGAAAAAATTGCACCCAAAGCATCTTCACAAATGCAAAAATTGTACAAGTTTATTTTTTTGGAAACAGGTTTGGGTCTGCATGTTCAAGAAATTATAAAAAAATATAACATATCCGCAGCTTTTATTTTTGAGAAAAATTTAGAAATCTTTAGACTTTCTTTATTTGTCACGAATTATGTAGAATTATCACTT
>NZ_JSEC01000011.1:0-1215 GCF_000789415.1 Sulfurospirillum sp. MES
TTTCAAAGATTGAATTTGACATTGTTAAAATGGTAATGAACGTGAAGCTAATCCCCTACTTTGGGAGCTTCTCTTTAACCCCGTTCTCTCAAACGAGGACGAAATTATATACTCGAACTCCTTAAAAAAAGGTTAAATACAAGAGGCTTTTGACATCTTTTTTCTTCTTGTTCAGAATGATTAATTTTTTGTTTACCCTCTTTCCATATAATAGTAAATCGAAAAATTGCATTTTCTGATTTGATTGAGGTAAAATGCGCTTTTGATTTTATGTTTCATTGACAAGGAGAACACTATGGGACTGTATGACAGAGACTACATACAACAACACTCTCAAGAGGGTATTTATGAGCATACAAGGATCAATGAAAGCTCCTTAGGAGTTTTTATTAAGCAAACCTACCAGCTTTTTGCCGCTTCGTTATTAGCCGCAAGCGCCGGTGCATATGTCGGAATCGGTATGGCAAGTGCCATCGCTTCTTGGTATTGGGGACTCGTTATTTTAGAGTTTATCGTTTTATTCGGACTTTATGCGGCAAAACGAAAAGCCGGTTTAAATATGATCTTGCTTTTTGCATTCACCTTTTTAACCGGTCTTACGTTAACACCGCTTCTTTCCTCTATTTTGGGCTTAAAAGGCGGCTCAAGTATCGTGGCCAACGCTTTTATCTTGACGACGGTCGCTTTCGGAGGACTTTCCGTATTTGCGATGAATACGAAACGCGACTTTTCCGCAATGGGGAAAATGCTTTTCATTACCTTGATCGTCATTGTGGTTGCGGGTATTATTAACATCTTCTTTCATAGCCCTATTTTACAGTTGGCAATTGCGAGCGTTAGCTCTATTTTGTTTAGTGCGTTTATTCTTTACGATACGCAAAATATTATCAGAGGCGCTTACGAAACGCCGATTGAAGGTGCGATAGCATTGTATTTAGATTTTTTAAATCTCTTTATCTCACTTTTACAAATTCTTGGAATTTTCGGCTCACGCGACGAATAAGCTTTGTAGTGCTTGAGAGGAAAAGGGGCGGGAAGCATTCTATGCTTCTCGCCCCTTTTTTAGTTTCATTTCTTTGACATGTCACCTTACATGTAAAGCCGAGATTTACCCTAAAGGTTCATTGACCTTGATATCGCATTGGTTTGATTTATCGCATTTAATATTGGCATCAAAATAGAATATCTTACTCACGTCTATTTTTGCGCCTTGCA
>NZ_JSEC01000011.1:1911-45875 GCF_000789415.1 Sulfurospirillum sp. MES
CGTGCATCGATCAAGAGTGCGCTTTCGTTTTTAAATGCCGCTTGGGCTACGGGCGTTCCTACTTCTAAGTAACTTTTCATTTTCCATTCAGGTTCACCGGCTTGGTAAAGTTTTACGTTGGTATAGCCTTTACCTTTAAGGTATCCTGCAACGATCGGGCTTTTTTCACATTCCCAGCCGCCGCAATAGACGATAATCTCTTTATCTTTTGCTACTTTCTCTAATTGTCCGATATATTTCTCTATTTCGGTATCCGGAATATTAAGGCTAGAAGGAATCGTCCCTGCTAGGTATTTTGGGTGCGGTCTCGCATCAATCAAGAGTGCTTTTGCCCCGCCTCGCGTACCGTTCCCGATCGCTGCTGCTACGTAATCGTATGTTACGTTCTCCAAGCGGTATTGTTCGATCAAGCCTTTGACTTTTGCGTTAGGTTCCGTGAGCACTTTCTCTGCTGCTGCTTGGCTCGCTTCGGGTTGGCTACTCGCGCACCCTCCGAACAAAAGCCCCGCTACGATCAGGCTACTCGCTATACTTCTTAGTCTCATATGTATCGCTCCTTTATTATTGGGATTTAGTGATGCGTCTCTTCACTTTCGTCTAAATTAAAAATTTTATCGGCGAAATAGTACATAATCAATGAAAGCCCTATGCCCCCAAAACCGATCATAAACTCCGTCGCGGAAGGAAAGTAGTCGACAAAGCTGGGAGCCAATTGGTATTCGGCACGTTTAAGCGTCGTCATCGGATATAAAAGCGTATCGTGTACCAAACCGTAACGCATAAAGAAGATACCGACCATACCCGTAATCGAAGCGTAAACGGTTGCTTTAATCGCTTGCGCGTTACTGACCAAAATAACGACGAAAGGAATGAGCATACCGAGGGTTAATTCTCCAAACCAAAAGTTAGGATGCTTGATCGCGTGCATAATCGTTGCGGCACGTTCAGGCATATCACCGTACAATGCGGTTAAAATTTTCCATACTTCAAAAAAGATTAAGACGGCTAAGAGCATTCCCAAAATTTTAGAGAGCTTCACCAACATCACGCGCACTTTTTCGGGGAAGTTCATTTTGTATTTGAATCCGTACATCAAAAAGATCAAATAACATCCCGTAATCATCGCGGAAAGAATAAAATAAACGGGGTAAAATACGCCGTTGGCGGAAGGTCTTGAAATCAAAAATCCAAAAACCGCACCCAAATTCGAGTGCGCCGCAAGTCCCACCAAAAGACCGCAAATACCGAAAATTTTTGAAAACGTATGGTTCTCTTTAATCGCTAAAAAGAAAAATTCCAAACAAATAAACGTCAAATACAGACCGTAAAGCGTTCCCATCCACCAAATAGCGGACGTCAAACCGGGCGTTAGGACGTTGTAAATGAGCATCGTCACCGGATGCCCGATCTCCAAACCGATGACCGCAAAACCGGAACTAATCGTAATAATCGCACCCGCAATCGCGCGTTTGCCGATTTGTTGAAACTCTTTAATTCCGAATACGTGTCCGATAGAAGAGATAATACAAAGCCCCGTACTAGAGACGACGAAAAAGACGTACATCGAAATCAAAAGTCCCCAAGGATGCTGACGCGTCACATTATACGCATGGTGTCCGTGCAAAATATAGATGACCGCTCCCGCAAAAAAAGCGGCGACGAGTGCTACGGTTACAAACGCCATGAGTAAATTCAAAGGCGTCTTTTCAAACGAAAAGAGGTTTTTTAAAGAAATCGCATTCATGGCGCGCTCCTACAAAATATAAAATAGTTTTGGTTTCGTACCCAAGTGTTCTTTGACTTGGCGGTACTCGTGTTTGGCCAATAGTTGTGAAATTTCGCTATTGGGGTCGTCCAAATCGCCGAATACGCGAACTTTCGTCGGACAGGTCGCTTGACATGCCGTCGTCGTTTCGCCGTTGGCGAGTCTGGTATCGGAACAAAACGTACATTTATCGACGGTCATCGTTCGTTGATCGACATAGCGCGCATCGTACGGGCATGCATTGATACAATACGTACACAAAATACATCGCGTCGGATCGACCATTACCATTCCGTCAGGACTGTAATGCGTCGCATTGGTCGGACATACCAGTTGGCACGGTGCGTTTTCGCAATGCTGGCATTGGCTTGGATGGTACGTTTGCGAAGCAATCGAAATATTCGGATATTCGCCCTCCGCCTCTTTGACGCCGACCCAAATTCGATAGTGATCGGGCAACAACAATACGCCGTTTTCTTCTTTACATGCGCTTTCGCATGCTCTACAGTTAATACAATTTTTGTAATTAAGTGCCATTCCGTAACGTGCCATAATTAAACCTTTCTAATTGCTACGATGGTGTCGTGAAGACAGGATGATCCGTGCATCGGCTCAATTCCGTCTTCGAGTATTTTTGCGTCGTTACCGCCGTTATTGTGCGCGAGATGAAGCGCGCTGGAGCTGACGCCGAATCCGTGAACGAAAAAGAGCGTATCGGGTCCGATTTTTTCGGTCGGATACGCTTTAATCGTCGTTTTCCCTACCGAACTCGATACTTCGAGCTTATCGCCGAACTTGATGCCCATTTTCGATGCGACCCTTTTATTGATCCATGCGTAATTTTCGGGAACTAAATTGAGCAGTAAACGGTTATTGGCCGTACCCGATTGCGTAAATTGCGCGTGACGTCCGGTAATAAACCGGAATTTTCCTTCCGGAATCGCCATCTCGTACTCTTTTTTCCACGCGGGCATCGCGTCGATACCTTTTTTCGTAAGCGAATCGAGCACGCATTCGATTTTACCGGAGGGCGTATTGAACTTCAAATTACGAACCGAATACGCGCGCTTATGTTCCGGATAGTACTCGTAATCATTGACGCCCGTTTTTTTGAAGTATTCATTCATATTCGGATAGAAAACACCTTTTTCTTTGAGGATTTCCGCCGCACCTTCGTATTTTTCGACGGCATGTGCGTTGAGCTCTTCTTGATCGTGGGCAAACGCTTTCGTGAGATCGAATTCCTCATATACCGTCTCTTCGCCATCATCTTCAATGGCACTTTGAACGTCTTCGTCGTATTTTTTCGTAATTTCAAAAAGCGGTTTTGAGATTTTTGCGCTCAAACCTCGCATAATCTCCATTACAGGTTTGCTCTCAAACATCGGTTCGACAACTTTGTTACGTTGGGCTATAGAAGGCTCTATGCCGCCGTAAGAGACGACCGGATCGGTACGTTCCAAGTAATTACATTCCGGTAAAACGACGTCGCTTAGCATGACCGTATCGCTCGGCATCGTATCGATCGTAACCACAAGGTCTAGTTTTTTCAAAAACTCTTCGGTTTTTTTCGCGTTAGGCATGTTGTGCATCGGGTTGTGCTTGTAGTTAAAGAGTGCTCGAATCGGATAAGGATTTCGACCCTCTAACACCATATTTCTAAAAGCGACCCACGAGCCAGAACCGCCCACAACCGCCGCTTCTTTAGACTCGATACGCGGTTTGGCTTGCGCATACATCGGTGCAGGTACGTCATGCTCGACAAGCGGTAAACTTTTACCGAAGCAAATGCCGCCTTTGACGTCTACGCCGCCGCCGAGCGCGGAGAAAAGTGCCATGGCACGTCGAAGTTGAAAGTCGTTTTTCGACCACGTCGTACGTCTGCCTTGATAATAAACCGCTTGCGGAGCCGCCGCCATGAACTCGCGTGCGACTTCGTAAATGTCTTTGGCTTTGATACCCGTAATTTTTTCTGCCCACTCCGGCGTATAATTGTTACTTAAAATATGCTCTTTGTACGTTTCAAATCCGTTGAAGTAATTCTCAACGAAGGCTTTATTGTAGCGCTCTTCTTTAATCGCAACGTACGTCAATGCCAAAACAAACGCCAAATCGGTTCCGACGTTAATCGCCAACCATTTATCGCTTTTGGCTGCCGTATTCGTAAAGCGAGGGTCGACGCATACTAGCTTCGCGCCGCGACCGTTCGTACGTTTGAAAAAGTCCATCGTATCGGGCGTTACGATCGCTTCGGCACGGTTGGCGCCTGCCATAATGACGTATTTGGCGTTATCCAAATCCGCTTGACCGTAACCGCCGATCGTAAGCGAATATCCCGAAACCGTCGTTGCCAAACATAAACTGGCGTGATTTAAAAAGTGGGAAGAACCGAAAAGCGTGAAAAACGTTTTAAACGTATGTTCCGCCATACCCTCACCCGCACAAAACGCGACGGTCGAACGGTTGTCTTTTTCTTCGTCCAAAATCTTCGTGAGTTTCTCGTTAATGTAGGCATACGCTTCGTCCCACGTAACGCGTTTGAACTTACCGCTACCTTTCTCGCCGTCGCGAATCAGAGGATACTTTAAACGATCGGGATCGTAGAGGGATTGAATACCCGAATTACCGCGTGCGCAAAGCATATTTCTGGATTTCGGAAATAACGGATTCGGATCGAGTTTTTCGACGACGCCGTTTCTTACATGTGCAATTGCCGCGCATTTATTGACGCACATTTCACAGAGCGTCGCTACCTTTTTAGTGTCATTGCCGATTTTCTTAGCAGGAGCACTAGCACTTGCAATCATCGAAGAAGTGCTTAAGCTGACTCCTCCTACGACCGACATTGCTACGCTCCCTTGAAGAAATCTCCTTCGTGAGATCTCTACTTTCATCGCTTCTCCTTATTGTCTTTGGACTTTAAGGTTAGAGCAAAACCGCTCCCCCGAAAAGTACCTCTTTGTCCCTCCATTGTAAAGGTTAAATCTTAGAAGAAACTTACAATTTAGAGAGATTAAAAGCCCTAAAATAGGAGTTTTGAACGGAATGCCCTATTTATCGAGATCGGAAATACAAAAAAAATTTTACGTTTTTTACATTTTAAACCCAAAAAAGTAAATTTTTATAAACTTTTTGTAGAAAAATATTTTAATTTTTACCAAAAATGACGTAATAAATCAAAATAATTTGTTTAAGCTTTTTTAATAATAATCCCTAGTTATGGGGATTTTTCTAAATTTTACTTATGTTAATTATAAATAAATTGATATAAAAACTCTTGAATAAAAAAGTTAATAATTTTTAACTATTATAATTATATTAATTAATTGTAATGATTAAGCTTTGGAAGGAGTGCCCCACACAAAAAGTACCTCAAACTCCAAATGGCGTTGCGGATAATTTTGAATGAGCTGTTTGGTCTGTGCGACGCTAAGGCGTTTTTGACCGCCGCTAACGCCGCTTTTTTTAATGTAGCGAAATAAAGAGAGTGAGTCTTCAAAAAAGAGCTCAAAGGTTTTGATTTCAAATCGACATGTAAAGCGTTGCTCGATCGTTTGAATAAGCTCTCTTGCATTGGGAAGAAACGAAGGCAAACCGCTAAGATCGTAAAGCGTTTGAAACGTTCGATCGGTAAAAACGGCAAAAGCGATTTCGTGCGTCCGCGTTGCAACGTACGACAAAAGGGCTTCGAGGTCATTCGCCCATTGCAATGCGGACGACGAAATCAAAAGATCGCAAGGCAGAAACGCTTGCAATACTTCTTGTGATTCAAAATCGTCGCATACGACTTCGATCGTATCGCTTTTGGGGTGCAACGCGCACATAAAAGGCGCACTATCGATGCCGACGAAACGTTCGTAGTTCCACGTCAAACGTTTGCACACCGCACCGCTACCGCATCCTAAATCGACCACGCGAGCGGCTCTAGCAGTAATTCCGGCGACCAAATAATCGGCAATAGATTGTTGAAGGGCATTATGCGCATCGTAACGGTACGCATTTTTGGAAAATTCGTGAACATGTTTGGCTATCATGACGTGGATTTTACCATGAGAGGGCTAAAACTTAAGACACTTAATGCACAAAAAGTTCGAGAGAATATGAGTGTTACGCCGACATGTAAGCCGTAAAACAGGCAAACTATTGATCTTCTTTTTATTTCTTAACGCATCGCGAGTCTATAGAATTAAGAATTTTTCGATAAAATAAGCTCTTATTTAAACACCCTATACTATCGTAGACCGTGCAAAGCTACGATCGCGACACGAACCGAGCGTATCGGTTTTTATCGCGTTAACGTCAAAACACAACTACAAGGAAAAAGCCGATGGAGCGCAAAAAAATTTATAACCCAAACTCGGATGAAAGTTTACAAGATCGCAAAATTTTCGGCGGTAATCCGCACGGTATTTTAAACTTTACCAAAGCCAAATACACGTGGGCTCTCAAACTTTGGGATATGATGGAAGCCAACACGTGGTTTCCGCGCGAAGTCGATACCACGAAAGACGTCATCGACTACAGTCGTAATTTGACCGACGCGGAAAAGCGCATGTACGATTTGGTATGGTCGCAACTTATCAGTATGGACAGTTTCCAAACCAACAATCTTGCCGACAATATCAATCCCTACATCAGTGCGCCCGAAATCAACGCATGCTTGGCACGACAAGCCTACGAAGAGGCGAACCATTCCAAGTCGTATGCCGTTATGGTCGAAGCGATTTGCGACAATACCGACCTGATCTACGAAATGGAAAAACACGACGACGTACTGCGCCGTAAAAACGACTATATCTCCAGCGTTTACGAGGAGCTAGCAGGCGACGTGACCGAAGAAAAGCTGGTCTTAGCGATGTTTGCCAATCAAATCTTGGAAGGGCTCTATTTTTACTCCGGATTTACGGCAATTTATGCTTTGGCGCGTGCGGGAAGAATGCTCGGAAGCGCTCAGATGATTCGCTTTATTCAACGCGACGAAATTACGCATCTTTTGTTATTCCAAAACATGATTAATGCCGTCCGAAAAGAGCGTCCCGATCTCTTTACGGACGCACTTAAAGCCAAAGTTTACGAGATGTTCGAAAAAGCCGGCGAGCTGGAAATCGAATGGGGTAAATACATCACTCAGAACCAAATTATGGGCTTTACCGACGACATTATCGAAACCTATATTCACTACCTGATCGACGATCGCTTAAGTGCCGTCGGATTTGAGAAACGCTACAACGTCAAGCATCCGATCAAATGGGTCGACGACTTCTCAAAATTCAACGACCAAAAGACCAACTTCTTTGAAGGTAACGTCTCCAACTACAGTAAAGGAAGCCTCTCTTTCGATGATTTCTAATCCCACGCTTTGCGCCCTTCAGTTTGCATACGAAGGGCACGCTTTTGAAGAAAATTTTGCAACCCTCTCATCACTGGTATCGCAAACGCCCGATCGCGGTATCGTTTTAGCACCGGAACTCTGTTTAAGCGGCTACAGTTACGATCGTATGAACGAAGCGGCGGCATTTAGTCGTAACATGCTTCCCAAGCTTGCCAAGCTCTCGCATTCGAAAACCTTAGGTCTCACGCTCATCGAAAGAAAAGAGAGCTGTTTTTTCAATACCTTTCATCTCTTTTGCGACGGGCAGCTCGTCTACACACAAGAAAAAGCCAAACTCTTCGCATTGGGCGACGAAATGCGCCATTTTCACGCGGGCAGTCCCGAAGATATTCGCATCGTCCAAATCGAAGGAATAAAAATTGCTGTACTGATTTGCTTTGAATTACGATTTCCCGCTTTGTGGGAACGTATCAAGGGAGCGGACGTGATTTTAGTTCCCGCGTATTGGGGCAAACAACGCAAAGACCATTTCGAAACGCTCAGCTCGGCATTAGCGATCGCCGACCAGTCTTACGTCGTGTGCGCTAATAGTTCGGACGATTCGATGGCGGCTTCTAGCGGGATTATTACGCCTTTCGGCGAAGCGTACCGCGATGATCGAAAAAGCGTTATTACGCACGCTTTTGATCGACACGAAATTCAAACAATGCGACGATATCTTAATATAGGATTGGCGTGAGTATGTCTCAAACGGCTCATTTTAAAGACAAAATTCGCTTTCAAAAAAACAAAAAAATGGCGGACGAAATCGCTAAAATTTTTCCCTTAAGCCCTTGCGTTTACGAGGCATTTTGCCAAAGCGAACGCGAACTGTTCGTACCCCAAGGCATGGCGTTACACGCTTACCGACTCGATGCGCTTCCTTTAGCATCCAATCAATGGATCAGCTCGCCCCTCACGGTCGCCAAAATGACCGAGGCACTCACATGTCAAGGAGCCGATAGCGTTTTAGAAATCGGTTGCGGCAGCGGATACCAAGCATTGATTCTGAGTAAAGTCATTCGCCGCGTCTTTACGATAGAACGCATCGAACGACTTTTGAAAGAAGCCAGAGAGCGTTTTAAACTTTTGGGTATCTCGTCGATTCACACGCGCTTTGACGACGGACAAAACGGTTGGAGAGAGTTTGCTCCGTTTGATCGTATTTTGTTTTCCGCCTCAATCGCTCAAGTGCCTCAAAAAATTTTCGACCAGCTCAAAATCGGCGGTATTTTGGTCGCTCCTATCGAAAAAGGCGACCGACAAGTCATCATGCGTTACACCAAAACACCCGACGGCTTGAACAAAGAGACGCTTGAAGAGTGCCTCTTTGTTCCCGTCAAAGACGGTCGAGAGTTTTAATATTTTCGTACGATCTGTTTGATCAACAATTGCGGCGTTACGAGCCCGCGGTAGTCGTTGCGCGAAACCGTAAATAAAATATCCACGCGATCGCCTTGTTTGACGCGTAGATCGTAATTAAAAAAGATCGCCTCCAAGGCATTGCTTCCCTCTTGCAAAATCAGCTTTAAATGTTGCGAATCTCTTCCGATCAAACGATCGACCTTCACCGAGATATTACGCAGCAAAAAGCTCGGTTTCGGGTTTTTTTGCCCGAAAGGCTCTTGATTCTCTAAAATTTCCAATAACTCGAAATCGATCTGATCGGCACTGATTTCGCCTAAAAGATCGCTATCGGATTCTAACATCTCTTGGGTAAAATGCGTGCATGCTTGCTCTAAATTGTATTTAAACCGTTCCAAGTTCGCAATTTCGATCGACACGCCCGCCGCACCTTTATGTCCGCCGTAACCGAGCAACATCGACTCTTGCGAGCGAATCAACTCTAAAATGTCGACGTCTCCGACACCTCTAGCACTTCCTTTGGCTTTATCGTCTTTGATCGAAAAAACGATAGCGGGTTTTTTAAACCGTTTGGAAAGCCGTGAAGCAACGATGCCCACGATACCCTCATGCCACTCTTCGCCCCACGCCACGATAATGTTCGCCTCTTCGTTGACATGTAAAAGCGTCGACTCGAATAAAAGCCGTTCTTCTTCTTTGCGCGCTTCGTTTAAAGAGACGATATAATCGAGTTTTTGTAAAGCTTCGTCCACATTGCGCGTTTTTAAAAACGTATAGGAAAACTTTGCGTCTTCCATACGTCCGGAGCTATTAATAAGCGGGGCGATGAGAAACGAAATATCGTCCGCTTCCAAAGTCGCTTTGCCGAAATAACGTTTAATCGCCTCAAATGCGGCTCGTTTGGAGTGGTTGAGCTCGACAATGCCTTTTTTGACCATCACGCGGTTCATTCCGACCAGTTCCATCATATCGGCAAGAATGGCGATGCACAAAAGGTCTAAAAACCCCGACAAATCGTACTCGATGCCCATCTCTTCTTTTAAGGAAGCGACCAAATACCATGCGACCTGTGCGCCGCAAATCTCGCAATGCGGAAAATCGCAATCTGCTTGCTTGGGGTTGACGATCGCAAAAGCGTCGGGCAAAACCGAAGGAACGCTGTGGTGATCGGTAATAATCAAATCGATGCCGCGTTCTTTACAAATTTGCGCCGCTTCCACCGCCGAAATGCCGTTATCGACCGTAATAATTACCGAAACGTCGAGTTTTGAGACAATATCGGGATTGAGCCCGTATCCGTCCGTAAAACGATTGGGGATCACAAGCGTATACTCCACGCCGACATCGTCCAAAAATTGACTCAAAATCACCGAAGAGATGACCCCGTCAACGTCGTAATCGCCCACAATCGCAATGCGCTCTTGATCGCGTATCGCTTGCGCGATGCGCTTGGAAGCACGCCCGATATCTTTTAAGGAGGAGGGTTTAGGGATTTCTCCTAAACGGGTACACCCGTCATTTTCAAACCGGCTTTGTAAAATCTTCCTAATCTCCTCTTTCGTGAGCAGGCTAGCCATTCGTTTGGCGTTGCGCCAAAGCGGCTTTTGCAAACGCACGTACGGTTTTATTGGGGTTGGTTAAACGCGACGTAAATTCCGGATGAAATTGCACGCCTAAAAACCACGGATGCCCTTTGAGCTCAACCGCTTCGATCAAGCCGTCGCTCTCTCCGCTAACAAGCAGTCCCGCTTTTTCAAACGCTTCGCGATAGACGGGATTGGCTTCGTAGCGATGACGATGACGTTCGCGAATCACGGAAGCGCCTTCGTACACGTTGCGTAAGAGCGAGCCCTCTTTGGTTTGGCATTCGTATCCGCCCAAACGCATCGTACCGCCCAAAGGACTTTGTACGGTGCGAAGCTGCTTTTGACCGCTGGCATCGATAAACGAGTCGATCAAATAGATAATCGGATTTTGACATGTAGGATTGAATTCCGCCGAATTGGCATCTTCGAGATGCAACACGTTACGCGCAAATTCGATCATCGCAAGTTGCATTCCCAAACAAATGCCAAGATACGGGATTTGATGTTCCCTTGCGTAGCGAATCGCCGCCATTTTACCGACCACGCCGCGTTCTCCAAATCCGCCTGCGACCAAGATGCCGTCGACGTCGGAGAGAATATCATCGCACCCTTTCTCTTCAATCACTTCCGAATCGACCCAGCGAATTTTGACTTTCGCGTTGAGATGCGCTCCGGCGTGAATCAACGATTCGGTTAAAGATTTGTAAGACTCTTTGAGATCAAGATATTTGCCGACAAAAGCGATCATTAGCTCGTCGCGAGGCGCAATGACGCGTTTGACCAACACGTCCCATTCGTCCATATGCGGCGTCAATTCGCCAAGCCCCAAAGTTTCCGAAATCGGCGTTAAGATGTTTTCTTTTAAAAAATTGAGCGGTACTTGGTAAATCGTCGTCGCATCCAAACATTCGATGACCGAATTACGCTCGACGCCGCACGAGAAAGCGAGTTTGTTTTTCAACTCTTTGGGAAGCGGATATTCGGAGCGGCAGATTAACATGTCAGGCGTAATACCGATACGGCGAAGCTCTTGAACGGAGTGCTGCGTCGGCTTGGTTTTAAGTTCGCCTGCGGCTTTAATGAACGGAACCAACGTTAGATGAATGTTCATCGCGCGTCCGCGTCCCAGCTCGCTTCGTAACGATCGAATCGCCTCTAAAAACGGCAAACCCTCGATGTCGCCGACCGTACCGCCGATCTCGACGATGAGAATGTCTTTGCCTTTGCCCGCCTCTTTGATACGGTTGGCGATTTCATCAACGATATGGGGAATAACCTGAATCGTCTTTCCCAAATAATCGCCTCTACGCTCTTTTTCGATGACCGCCGAATAAACGCGACCCGTCGTAAAATTGTTGGCTTGCGTAAGGTTCTCGTCCAAGAAACGCTCGTAATGCCCCAAATCCAAATCCGTCTCCGCCCCGTCGTCCGTAACAAAAACTTCACCGTGCTCGAGCGGACTCATCGTACCGGGATCGACGTTGATGTAAGGATCGGCTTTTAAAATGCTGACTTTAAAACCGACGTTTTTAAGGAGTGTAGAGATACTCGCCGCCGCAATACCCTTGCCTAAGGAGCTTAAAACACCCCCCGTAATGAAAATATACTTCGTCTCATGGTTGGACATCATCGTTCCGCCTCATTATTTTTTAATGCTCTGATTATAACTTACGGAAGCTAATAAAGGGTTTATCTTCTGTGAAACAAAGAAAGAGAAAAAGAGGGCGACGCCTTATGCAAAGCCCTGTATAAGGCGTCAAATCGAGTTATTTGAGTTTATCGTGAAAGTAATTGGTCGCTTCGACAAAGCCTTCGATCGAACCGCAGTCAAAGCGTCTGCCTTGAAATTTATAAGCGATAACTTTGCCTTGTTTTGCCAACTCCAACAACGCGTCGGTAATCTGAATCTCGCCGCCTTTGCCGGGTTTAGTGTTTTCGATGACTTCAAAAATTTCGGGAATTAAAATATAGCGTCCGATAATCGCCAAATTGGTCGGAGCATCTTTGGGATCGGGTTTTTCGACCATATTGGAGACGCGCAAAACCGAAGGGTTGCCGTCCACGATGCGACCGTCGATAACGCCGTATTTGTTGGTCTCTTCTTTGGGCACTTCTTCGATGGCGACGACGCAACAACGGTATTTTTCGTACACTTCGACCATCTGTTTCAAAACCGGATCGTCTTCGTTATTGTCGCACAAGTCGTCGGCCAAAATGACGGCAAACGGTTCGTCTCCGATCAGGGTTTTTCCCGTTAAAATCGCGTGTCCCAACCCTTTCATCTCGACTTGTCGCGTGTAGCTGAACGTACAATTGTCAATCAGGTTTCGGATCTCGGTCAAATAGCTCTCTTTGGACGTTCCTTTGATCTGATGTTCCAATTCGTAACTGACGTCAAAGTGGTCTTCGATCGCTCGCTTACCGCGTCCCGTAACGATTGCCATCGTGTCGATTCCCGCACTCACCGCCTCTTCGACGCCGTATTGAATCAAAGGTTTGGTTAAAACGGGCAACATCTCTTTGGGCATTGCTTTGGTTGCGGGTAAGAAGCGCGTACCGTAGCCTGCGGCGGGGAAAAGACATTTTTTAACGGATTTAAGGTTATTGATTTTACTAAATTTCGAGATACCGGACACCGTATCCTCCTAAAAAATTAAATGTGAAATTTTAGCTTAATTTTGCTCTTTTTTTGTTGAGAGTGTAAAAATTAAACACGAAACGCTTCAACCTTTAGCATACGATCGGCTATCATATCTTTATCATACAAAGTACGTTATGCTCCTTAGAGCTCTTACACGTCTTGAAAGCAAAATTCTCAAGACTTCTTAAGCGCCGGATTTTACGGAAAATCCATGAAATACATGCCTTCTTCACCATAACACTTTTGAACCGCAAAGGCTTTGACATGTTAGAACGTTCGTATCGGCTGCTCGGCTCTTTTTTCATCATCGCATCGGTATGCATCGCCCTAAGCGTTGCGTTGGGAGTGCCCGTTTTTCTCGCACTTGGCTTGGAAGTCGGACTTTTGCTCTCTTTCATGCTTGCGGCATACGTCAAAATGATCCGCCCGCTTTCTCAAGCGATTCGGTTGATGATTGACCTCAAAGCACGCGCGAAAAGCGCACGGGAAAAAACAAAGCACTCTTTTAACGCACTCGAAAAAGACGAACCGTTTATTCAAGAACTTCTGGGCGAGCCTTACGAACTCATCGCCTTGCTGATCGAGTTGAGCGAGCACTATTCCAACAGTGCCGCACGTAATTCGATTTCGACGGCACGCTTGATGTTTTCCATCGACGCGATGTCTAAGAAATTGGAAGAAAAAGCTCATTCTATCGGTAAAATTTCCGAATCGGCTCAAAATATTTTTGAACATGTCAATCGCGTCAGCACCAATTCGCAAGACGCTTCTTCGTTTGCCAAACTCTCCATGAGCGAAAGTAAAAAAAGCGTTCAAGAACTCAGCGAGATTATCGCCAATATGGCGAATATCAATGCGCAAACCGCCGATGCTTCGCGCAAAGTTAACGAACTCAAAGAAAAATCGCTGAACATTCAAAACGTCACGACCGTCATCGACGACATTGCCGATCAAACCAATCTTTTAGCACTCAATGCCGCTATCGAAGCCGCAAGGGCGGGTGAACACGGTAGAGGATTTGCCGTCGTAGCGGACGAAGTACGCAACCTTGCCGAGCGCACGTCCAAATCGACCAACGAGGTGACGATGATCGTTAAGGAGATTCAACAAGACACGATCGACGTTTTTAGCAGCATCGAAGCCTTGCGTCATGAAGTCGATCGTGCGTCGCAAACGGTTCAAAGCGTGGGAGAGGAGATCAAAAACTTTATTCAAAACGCCGAAAAAATCGAAGAGCAAATCGATCATATCGCGACAAGTTCGCATTATAATAGCGACCAATTGCTCACGATTCGCGATGCGATCGATAAAATCAGCGACCAGCTTGAATCGGGTACGAAAGAGATGAAGTCCATCTCGGGACAAACGCAAGCCATTATCGGCAGTGCCGAAAGTGCACACGAAAATCTTAGCGCGTTTGCGATGGACGAGTACCACGAGCAGATGTACCAAAAATGCCTCGGTGCAAAACAAGCGATCGAAGCGATTTTTGAAGAGGCGATTCAACGCGGACAACTCAGTATCGACGATATTTTCGACACGAATTTCAAGCCGATTGCGGGTACCGACCCGCAAAAATTTACCAATCGCTACGATGCTTTTACCGATCAGGCATTTCCGATCGTTGTCGATACGTTAATGAAAGAAAATCAGCAAACGCTTTTTTATGCCGTCGCCATGCACAAATCAGGATACATCTCGACGCATAATGCACGCGCACCGCTGAGCGGCGATTACCAAAAAGACCTTTTCCAAAATCGCTCAAAACGTATCTTTACCGATAGCGGCGTTCGCGGAGCCAATCACGAAAAACGTGTTTTACTGCAAACCTATATCCGTGAGAACGGCGATATTATGCACGATATTTCCATTCCGATCTACGTACGCGCTCGCCATTGGGGCGGATTTAGAATCGGGTATAAACCCAAAAGCTAGTCGGTTTGGTTTTCAGGTTTGATTAACGCGAGGAACGCTAAAATAATATCAAAATAGAATTGGTATTATTTATGGGGTCTAAAAATGTTCAACGCCTCCGCCAACCGCTCCTTATGGGATCAAAAAGCCAAACAGTATCCGCGCTTTTCTTTCAACCTCACGGAGTTTCAACAGCGCATCTTTCGATCGCTCGCTCAAAACGGTATCGATTTTGAAGGAAAAACGCTTTTAGACGTAGGATGCGGCACGGGTGTTTACACGCTTCACCTCGCGAACAAAGCCTTACATGTAAGCGCACTTGATCTCTCGCAAGAGATGCTAAACGTCCTCAAAGAAGACGCCGATCAAGCAAACCTTGGGGATAAATTCGACTTTTTTTGCGGGACGTGGGATGATTTTCAAAGCGATCGAACTTTCGATATTTGCTTCTCTTCGATGTCCCCAGCACTCCAAACACCCGAACATATCGAGCGTTTTCACGCCCTTTCGTCGTATGCGTGTGTTTATTTGGGATGGGCGGGAAAGCGCATCTCCGGTTTATTAGGTCCCGTGTTTGAAGCGCACGGACTCACGCTCAAGGCTCCTTTAGGCTCCGAATTGATCCTTCGGTGGCTAGAGCAAAATCGTATCGCATATGATGAATGTTATTTGGAAGATACGCGTTTACATGTAATGCCTTACGCTAAAGCGTTGGAGTCGGTTTTATGGCATCTTCGCATCAACCGCGCCCAGCCGAACATGCAAGCCCTAAAGTCGAGCATAACGTCGATGCAAAACGCAAACGGCGATGTCGCCTTTGAAACCACCTCAGGAGTGAAACTCATCTCATGGAAAAAATAATCCTTGCGTGCCTGCTTTTCGCCGGTACGCTTTTCGCTCAATCGTATACGGATATGCTCGGTCGAAACGTTGAAATTAGCACAACGTCCCGATTGGTTTTTTTAGGTCCTGGCGCATTGCGTTTGGGAACGTATTTGGGACTTAACAGCCGTCTGGTCGGCATTGAAAAAATCGAAAAAGAGGCTTCTTTTTTATCGCCGTACCGTACGTTTATGGGTGCGGAAACTATCGACAAACTTCCGTTAATCGGTCCGGGAGGTCCGGGTAAAATGCCCGACATGGAAGCGTTACTGACGCTTCAACCTGACCTCATCGTCACTTCGTTCGTCGATCAAAACCAAATCGAGACGATCGCTTCTAAAACGCATATACCGATTATTGCCCTCAGCTATGGCGCGTCTTACGGCGGTACGGAAGAAAAAAATCTTGAAGAGGTCAAAAAGTCGCTTCTGCTCTTAGGGGAAATCACGCAAACGCTACCGCGCGCGCAAAACCTCGTCGCGTTTATCGAAAATCAAGAAAAAACCTTGCGTTCGCTTTCGTTGGAGAAAAAACGCGTTTACGTCGGCGGTGTAGGCTATAAGGGCGTCCAAGGGCTCACGAGTACCGAAGTGGATTATCCTCCGTTTGCGCTTCTCGGGCTCAAAAACTGCGTTTTTGAACAGACAAAACTCAAAGGACACCGGTTTATCGAGCTAGAGGCTCTCTTAAAAAGCGATCCGGAAATCATTTTCGTCGATCTTTTCGGTCAAGCCAAAATTCAAGAGGAGTATCAAGAACACAAAGCCTTGTACGATTCGCTCAGCGCGTACAAAACGGCACAGCTCAAAACCGTTTTAGGCTATAACTACTACAGCACCAATATCGAAAACCTCTTCGTCATCGCATGGCAAATCGCAAGCGGCTTAGGTGCCAAAGTCGAGGTCAAAGCCGAAGCGGAAAAAATCTACGAGGCGTTTTACCCGCAACACGGTGCGAAGCTTTTATCTCAATTGCAGTATCCGCCTTTATGAGTTTGCACCTTCTGTATCGCAAGCGCACGCTCAAGCGATTCGGACTTTTTGCGTTCTTATCGCTGACGATTATCCTTCTGTTATGGCTCAATATGATTAGCGGAACGGGAGGTGTCGTCGTACGCGATACGCTCAAACTCATAGGACTGGAGCCTTCCTCCGGAAGCTTTTCGATGATCCTTTTTTCCATACGCTTACCGCGCGCACTCGCAGGATTGCTCGTCGGCATGCTTTTGGGACTCTCGGGAGCGGCGATGCAAGGCGTCTTACGCAACCCGCTCGCTTCGCCCTTTACCTTGGGCATTTCGCAAGCGGCTGGATTTGGAGCGGCATTTGCGATTATCGCACTTAGTGCATCCGATATTTCGACGCATCCTCTGTGGCTCAAACTCAATATCGCGCTTTTTGCCTTCGGTGCAAGCATCGTGTGCGCGCTACTCATCGTATGGATTTCGCATTTTGTGGGCATGATCCCGCACACTTTGATCTTGGCGGGCGTGGGGTTAGGTTCTTTGTTTCATGCGGGAACGATGTTTTTACAGTACTTTACCAGCGATATCAATGCCGCCGCAACGCTCTTTTGGACGTTTGGGGATTTGAGCAAAGCCAACGCTATGACGCTTGGAGCGATGGTACTTTTTTTGATTCCATCGCTTCTTTATCTCTGGGCGGCACATTGGAAATTCGACGCATTGGCATTTGGAGACGAAAACGCGTTTAACAAAGGCGTGGAAGTCAAGCGTTTTCGCATCGGCGTCATTCTCTTTTCGACGCTTTGTACCGCTATCGCCGTTGCCTTTTTCGGGATTATCGGCTTTATCGGGCTCATCGCACCGCATGCGGTACGTCTTGTCTTAGGAAGTGCGCACGGAGCGTTAATACCGCTTTCGGCTTTATGCGGAGGAGCATTGCTTTTGGGCGCCGATCTCACCGCACGTATGCTTTTGCATCCCGTAACGCTTCCGGTAGGCATTTTAACGTCGTTTATCGGCGCACCGCTTTTATTATACCTTCTCGTATCGCAAGGACGCCGCCGATGAGCCTTTACCTTCACGATCTTACCTACCGCTTGAAACGTAAAGAGCTTCTTAAAGCCGTTTCGTGTACGGCACGCGAAGGCGAAGTCGTAGGGCTCATCGGTCCCAACGGAGCGGGCAAAAGTACGCTTTTAAAACATCTGGTGGGGCTCATTCCCTCCCCTTTGGGTACCGTGATGCTAGACGACGTGGATCTGAGTCGTTTAAAAGCGGCGGAATTGGCACGCTATATCGCCTACGTCTCTCAATTCAATACGCCCTCGCAAGCGACGACGTTGGAAGTTTTGGAACTCGGCCGTCGTGCCCACAGCGGAATCAAACTTTCGCGAACCGATAAACACCTCATCGCACAAAGCGTCGAGCAATTTGACCTTCTTGCGCTTCTTGAGATGAGCGTCACGGAACTCAGCGGCGGCGAACGTCAAAAAGTGATGATCGCATCGGCGTTATTGCAAGAACCGAAAATTTTACTGCTAGATGAGCCGATTTCACACTTAGACCCTAAAAACCAACTTGAAATGCTTCTAGCCATCCATCGACTGACGCGTGAAAAAGGGCTTATAACCTTCATCGTTCTGCACGACATTCAACACGCCATTCATTACACCGATCGCCTTTTAATGCTCAAACAAGGCACGTTACTGCACGATATTGAGACCTCGCATATTGAAGCTTCGATGCTCGAAGAGCTCTTTGAGGTCGCCGCATCCTTACATGTCAGCGAAGGGCATACCTTCGTTTATTACGGACATCACCATGAATCTATCGCTCAAGGGCACCGCCACTAAGACTTTTACGCCTCAATAATATTTGAATTTATCAAAAATATTATTTATAATTTATTTGTATTACAGCTTAATTAACCTATAGTAATACGAATTATTTTAAAAAAATACGTGTTATTAAAGGGGGGAGTTTTGAAACACAAGCATTGGCTAAAGGTATCGTTTGCCGCTTTAAGCCTTTCGACGCTTTACGGTGTCGATCTCGAAACGGTGGAAGTGGAAGCGGAACGTCTGATTAATCCGACTAAACAAGCGGGAGAAAGCGTCTATACGGGCAGTGAAGTGACGCAAAAAGGCATAGAGATTCAAGGCGTCAAGGCAACGACGAGCGTTTACGAAACCTTATCGATTTTACCGGGCGTTAGCGTCGAAAATGTCGATAGTAGCGGTCTTGCGATCGAACAAAGTACCGTACGGATGCGCGGCGTTAGAAGTTCTATGGGCGCATTGACGGTAGAGGGCGTTCCCAATTACGGCGGAAATCCCATCGGACCTAGAGATTATCTCTACGATATGGAAAATATGGAATCGCTTTCGATCTATAAAGGCGGCGTTCCTTCGGATATCGGCACGGGGGTAGGTTCCAGAGGCGGTGCGATTACGTTGCATCCCAGATGGGCGCAAGAAGCGTTCGGCTTTGACCTCTCGCAAACGATCGGGAGCGATCACTATACGCGAAGTTATTTTAGGCTCGATAGCGGTATTCTTAATGAAAGCGGTACGCGTGTCTCGGGAGCCGTCTCCTACGCGCAAGCCGACAAATGGCGAGGAGACGGCGACTTAGGACCTAGAGTCAACGCCAACTTTTCTCTCGTCCAACCGATCGGCGAAGCGACGACGCTTAAATTGTGGTACAACCATAACGACCAAGACCAAAATTTATACCGACCGCTTTCGTATGCGCAAACCCAAAATCTTAAAGCCAACTACAACGTCGATTATAATAAAGCCTTGACGGGAAGCGCGGCGCAAGATATTTACTACTACGACTACAACAAAGGCGAATATCAAAACGATGACCTGATAGCGATTTTAACGCATTCGTTTAACGATACCTACGCCTTAAATCTGAAGCCCTACTACTCCAAAGAAGACACCGAAATCTACCAAGGCGTCACCAGCAACGGAGGAAGGGTTCAAAAACGCGTTCGCGACATCGAGCGTTACGGTATGATGAGCGAACTTGAAGCCCGTTACGACCTGTTTAAGGCGGTGGTAGGCTATCATTTCGAAAAATCGCTGATGGAAATCTCAACCGAAAATTATGCCATCACCTCTTCGGGGCTCTCGTATCGAGGGATGGGCGTCGTCGGTACTTCGGGCGACACCTATCTTAATAGTCCTTACCTCAAACTCTCCGGAAACGTCGGCGACTTTAGTTGGCAAGGCGGATTAAAATATTTTCGTTTCGAAGATGCCGACAGTTTAGGCTATACGACAAGCACTTCCGCACCTTACGGATTGGTTAGGGCAAGCGATTTGGATCGAGACGGCGAAACCTATTCGATCGTTTTACCGACGTTTGGCGTCTCATATAATTTCGATGCCGCATGGCAAACGTATGCCAATTACGGTAAAAGCTTTATCCGTCCCTATTCCTACTTACCGATTATGAACACGTACAATACTTATCGCACGCAGTTTCAAGCCGCAGGAGTAAGCGTTCAAGACCTTTTCGACGGATACGATCTTGAGAAATCGGATAATTTCGACGTAGGCGTACGTTACAAAAACGATAGCTTCGAAATTGCGCCGACCTTGTTTTACGGAAAACACAAAAACCTTCTGACCAATGTTTCCGATAGCAGGGTACTCTCGGGCGGTTTACCGATTAGCTATCAGCAAAATATCGGAAAAGCCACCAGCTACGGAATTGAGACGGAAATCAACGCTTTTATTAACGACGAATTAACGTTTTTCGTCAATCCGACCTACGTACACTTTACCTACGACGAGGATATTAGTTATCAAGGCACGACGCTTAACGCCAAAGACAACCAAATCGTCGATACGCCCAAATGGATGGCGAAAACGGGTATAATATATAAAATCGGTCGTTTCGAATTTATTCCTATGGCACGGTATTTAGGCGAACGCTACGGCGATGCGGGCAATCACGATAAAATCGACGATTGTTGGCTATTCGACGCTCAGTTTGCTTATACGCAAAAGAATTTTTACGATAAAGCGACACTTAGGGTTGCACTGGAAGTGGATAATATTTTCGATAAAGAATATGTATCGGCTATCAGTGCTTCGGACGATACGCGAGCAGGTGCGGCAAGTTATTACCAAGGCGCGCCTAGAAGCGTGATGTTAACGGTAGGAGTACATTTCTAATGCAACAATTATGGGAAAAATGTATCGCATTCCACGGACACGCATGTCCGGGACTTGCCATCGGATTTCGTGCATCGCAAGCCGCTCACGAGTGGTTAGGGATGGTAGGATTTAGCAAAGACGAAGAGTTAGTATGCGTAACCGAAAACGACGCCTGCGGAGTGGACGCGATTCAAGTGCTTTTAGGATGCAGTTTCGGCAAAGGCAATCTCATCTATAAAGACACGGGGAAGCAAGCGTTTAGTTTTTTTGATCGCAAAAACGGCAAAAAAGGGCGTATCGTTTTTAAACGCCCTTTCGGTCATACGATGGATCGCGCGAGCATGCAAGAGTTGATCTTAAACGCACCGCTGGAAGAGCTTTTTACGCTCAAAGAGCCGACGTTTGAGCTTCCCGAATCGGCACGTTTGTTTGCTTCGGAAGTATGCGAAGTATGCGGCGAGAGCGCGCCGGAGCATAAAATGCGCTTGCAAGAGGGGAAAAAAGTTTGCTTGGATTGTTTTAAAGCCTATTCGCGCGGATGGAATTGATGGACGCATTAAAATTCTGGATCGATTATGCGATTTTCGGTATTTTAGGGGTGATGAGTCTTCTGGCTCTCACCTATGCGTTGGAACGTTTTTTCTTTTACCGCAACATCGATGTAACGCCTTACCGCGATATCGACACGCTTGAAACCGATTTGACGCGCAACCTGACCGCTTTATCGATTATCAGCTCCAACGCACCTTATATCGGGCTTTTAGGCACTGTTTTAGGCATTATGGTTACCTTTTACGATATGGGAAAATCCGGCAATATCCAAACCGATACGGTTTTAACCGGACTCTCGCTTGCACTCAAAGCCACGGCACTCGGCTTAACGGTCGCCATTCCGACGCTTATGGCCTATAGCGCATGCTTGCGCAAATGCGACGTTTTGAGCGCCAAGTGGAAGGCATCGCGTGCGGCTTAAACGACCCGAAGGGCTCAATATTATCCCTTTTATTGACATTATGCTGGTTCTTTTAACGATTGTATTAACCCTTTCAACGTTCATCGCCCAACGCACCTTAGAGCTCAATTTGCCTAAAGCGACGCAAAGCAGCACCCCGTCTCAAAAACAAGCCTACACGATTACGCTCTTAGACGACCAAACGATTTTATGGCAAAACGAGCCGCTTCCTTTAGAAAATCTCGACCAAAAGCTTGACATGTTAAACCCGCAAGACACGTTAATGCTTCAAGCTGACGAGCAGAGCCGTTTCGGACTGTTCGTGACGCTCTTGGATCACCTTAAAGCACGCCGTTTGGAACACCTCGACATTGCGGTACTCCCTCGATAACATGTACCTCAAACGCGCTTTTTTACTTTCATTGTTCTTACATGTAAGCGTCGCAATGCTTTTAATATCGTTTTTTACGCTCCGTGGCAAACCGAGCGAACCCGTGAGACAAGAGCGTTTTCACATCTGCCTAACGCCGCAACAACCGACGCCTATACCCGCCGTACCCCAAAACGTACCAAACGTCGTCGAAGAGCCTAAAGCCGAAACTCACCCGTCGCAACCGTCTTCTAAACCGACGCCGCCCAAACCCAAGCCTAAGCCGATCGCAACCGTTGCTCCGACACCTGCCCTAAGTGCGCCTCACGAGACGCCGCACGAAGAAGCGCACCCTCTATCCGCAGAAACTACTACGGAAGCTTTGATGCCTAAACCTCTCCAGCATACGACCGATGCGCAGGAAAACCTGATTGCGCACAAGATTCAAGCGGCACTTTTAGCGGCAAAAACGTATCCGAAAAGAGCCCAACGTGCGGGAATGGAAGGTGCCGTCGCTTTATGCTTTATATGGACAAGTGCGGGGGTAAAAGAGGCTCACGTCTGCCAAAAGTCAAAGTATGCGCTTTTAGACGAACACAGCCTTGAGACGTTAAAACAGGCTTCAAAAACATTCCCGAGCGTCGAATCGCCCGTGGAAATTCGTATCGTTTTGAGTTATACGCTTAAATAATTACGCCTCAGGATCGTACGCTTCGCCGAGCATTTCACGCATTTTACGCTCCATACGCTTTTCAAACGCCTCGTTGGAAGGAGAGGCTTCATTGGAAAATTTGGCTTTTCCGTAAAGCACGCATCCGCGATCTCCGGGATCACACTCTTTGCGAATAATGTCGCAAATACCCTCGACGTCGTGAGGGCACGTCCAACCGCCTCGGTTCATGAAACCATCCTTACATGTAATGTTTCGCAAGCACGCTGATGCCGCCTACGATAAATTGCACCGCTATCGCTCCAACGATCAAACCCATCAAACGACTCACGATCTTTTGCCCCGTAATGCCCAAATAATGACGGATATAAATACTGTTTTTAAACGCAAGATAGACGCTAAACGCCACGATAAGATATGCCATAATCAATGCCGCAATGGAAGCGACGCTTTCGCTATGCCCGCGCAAAATGATGATCGTTGCAAAAATTCCAGGGCCAAACGTAATCGGAATACCCAAAGGAATAACCGAAAATTCATCGTTTTTGATGGCTTCTTCGCGCTCTTCTTCGGTTTGATTTTTCGACTCCATAGAGCCTTGAACCATCTTAATTGCCGTCAGCAACAAAATAATACCGCCCATGACTTTCAGCGAATCGATCTCGATACCGAAAAGGTTGAGTAAAAAATTACCGCTTAAAAGCACAACGAAAAAAGCGACGATAATCGTCATCGTCGCTTTAGCCGCAATTTTATCGATGTGCGCTTTGGTCGTATTTTGGGGCAAAAGCGAAAGCATAATCGCACTGACGCCCAAAGGATCGACGATTGCCATCATCGTAATGGTATGTTGTAACAAGAGGTTGAAAAAATCCGCCATTATGCCTCTTCGGTACGAAGAACCGCGCCGCTACTGGCGTTGGTCACCAATTGGCGGTATTGTTTTAACCAGCTTCCTTGAATCGTTTTGACTTTGGGTTTAAATGCCGCTTTACGGCGCGCCAATTCCGCCTCGTCGATCAAGGCTTCGATACTGTACGCATCAACGTCGATTTGAATCGTATCGCCGTCTTGAAGAAGGCCGATTAGCCCGCCCTCGGCAGCTTCGGGACTGACGTGCCCGATGCTAAATCCTCTGGTCGCACCCGAAAAACGCCCGTCGGTGATGAGCGCTACGTCGGCACCTAATCCCATTCCCATGATCAAACTGGTCGGAGAAAGCATCTCTTGCATTCCAGGTCCCCCGCGCGGTCCTTCGTAGCGAATCACGACCACGTCGCCTTTTTTGACTTTACCGCCCACGATTCCCGAGAGTGCCTCTTGTTGCGAATCAAAACAAACCGCTTTACCGATAAATTGACGACCGCCCACGATACCCGCCGTTTTAATGACGCATCCCGCTTGTGCCAAATTGCCGAATAAAATCGCCAATCCGCCCACTTTGGAGTAAGGATTTTCTAGGGTATGAATGACGGTCGTATCTTTAATTTCCGCAGTAGCGATACGTTCGCCGATCGTTTCGCCCGTCACGGTTAAATTATCCAGATGCAAAATGCCGTTATCACGTCGGCTGACCTCTTTCATAACGGCGTTCATGCCGCCCGCTTTGTTGATGTCTTCCATGTGAACGGTCGAAAGCGAAGGCGAAATTTTCGCGATATGCGAAACGTTTTTACTAATTTCATTAATATCTTTAATCGCGAAATTAACGCCCGCTTCTTTAGCGATGGCTAACATGTGAAGAACCGTGTTGGAGCTTCCTCCCATGGCCATATCGATCGCAAATGCGTTACGAACGGCTTTTTCATTCAATATGTTTTTCAATTTAAAACGATCGTCGAGGGCAATTTCACAGATACGTTTGGCCGCCTTGCGAATTAACGCTTCGCGTTCCGGTGTAAGTGCCGGAATCGTACCGTTACCGGGAAGGGCAATACCCATGGCTTCCATCAACGTATTCATACTATTGGCGGTAAACATCCCCGAACACGAACCGCCGCTTGGACAAGCATTGCACTCGATATCAACCAATTCCGCTTCGCTAATATCGCCTTTTTCGAACTTCCCGACGGCTTCGAAAGCAGAGTTTAAATCAAGCGGTGCGCCCTCTTTTGTATAACCTTTTTTCATCGGTCCGCCGCTGACGAAAACCGTCGGAACGTTAACCCTAAGCGCGCCCATAATCATACCCGGTACTATCTTGTCGCAGTTGGGAATACAAATCATCGCATCTAACATATGCGCATTCATCATCGTTTCAATTGAATTGGCGATCAACTCGCGGCTCGGAAGCGAATACAGCATCCCGTCATGCCCCATCGCAATCCCGTCGTCGACGCCGATCGTGTTAAACTCAAAAGGAACGCATCCGTTTTTACGAATCTCGTCCTTAATGATCACGGCGTACTCATGCAAAAAGAAATGCCCCGGAATAATATCGATATACGAATTGGCTACGCCGATGAACGGTTTGTTAAAATCTTCGTCTTTAAGCCCAGTGGCCCGAAACAAACTCCGATGAGGTGCTCTGTTATACCCTTTTTTGACTTGATCGCTACGCATCAATCTTCCTTAAAAAATTTTTTAAATTATAGCAAAACCACCCTAAAAAAATTTGCCTTCCGTAAATTTAACGAAGATGGCTTTACATTTTTCAAAAAAACTGCTATACTCTCATCTCTTTTTTAAATGCGGGAATAGCTCAGTGGTAGAGCACGACCTTGCCAAGGTCGGGGTCGCGAGTTCGAACCTCGTTTCCCGCTCCATTTAGTTTTTTTAAAAAAGAAATGCGTTGCCCGGATGGCGAAATTGGTAGACGCAAGGGACTTAAAATCCCTCGGGAGTTTTTCCTGTGCCGGTTCAAATCCGGCTCCGGGCACCACCTGATTTAAGAATTCGGTGGCGATATAGCCAAGCGGTAAGGCATGGGCCTGCAAAGCCTTGATCCCCGGTTCAAATCCGGGTGTCGCCTCCAAAATTTGCAAATATGTTTCTTCGTCTCGGGAGATGGCAGAGCGGTTTAATGCGGCGGTCTTGAAAACCGTTGAGGGTAATACCTCCGGGGGTTCGAATCCCTCTCTCCCGGCCACCAATCCTTAAACTTCTTCAAAACTACCATTTTATCGACATTCTGAAACAATTTAAGAAAAATAAAAAAAGCTTCTTTCCAACCTATTTCCAACAGAACCCATTTAGCAATTCAATATTTTTCTTAAAGAACCTATTACGATCCATTCAATAACTCATTAATCTATTGACCTTTGTGTACCATTTTTGATACAATTTAACTATGGAAATGAAAAAAATCACTTCGATCTTTTATGAAACAAGCAACGGAAATAAACCCGTTAGAGAATGGCTATTATCTCTTGCCAAAGATGATAGAAAAATCATTGGTGAAGATATTAAAACGGTAGAGTATGGATGGCCAATAGGTATGCCCACGTGTAAGGGTCTCGGCAAAAAGCTTTTTGAAGTGAGAAGCAATATATCAGACAAAAGAATTGCAAGAGTTATATTCGCTGTTATCGACGAATACATGGTACTGCTGCATGCGTTCATTAAAAAAACGCAAAAGACAGAAAAAAGCGATCTTGATTTAGCTTTAAGTAGATTAAAGGATATAAAATGAAACTACAACCAAATATGAAAAGTGATTTTGATGAATTTTTGAGAGAAGAAGGCATCTATGAAGAAGTGAATGATGCTGCTATTAAAAGAGTTATTGCTTATCAATTAGAACAAGAAATGAAAGCTCAAAAAATTTCTAAAACAAAACTGGCGCAAATGATGCACACAAGTAGAGCTGCGGTTGATCGATTATTAAGCCCCTCAAACGAATCATTAACGCTTGCAACATTAATTTCAGCTGGCCAAGCTTTAGGTAAAAAACTAACGATTGCTTTTGTTTAAAAGATAGGGGAATTCCCCTATCTTTAAGCTATACTCGTGCCTCCCTATAATACTTTTCGATATTCTCACTTTGAAGATAATTTTCTTTTCTAATCGGTAATTCTGCTCTTGGCGTATACCCTTTATACAAGATTTGTTTCGATGGTATAAACGTGATGTGCTCATAATTTTGACCTAACGATTGAAACAAACTGGTATTTAGCAGATCTGCTTCTTCGATTTGGTAATTTTTACGATTTAACGGATCCGCAGTAAGTTGCTCTCTGATCTGCTCTTTTCGATAACGCACCTTGCCGATCGTATTATTGATTTTTTTAAGTGTATATTCATCCACTCCTTGAAATAAAAACCAATAAGCTGCCGAGTTCAACATCTTTTGCGTAATGCCTTGGGCTCCATCTGATTTACTGCTTTGTTCCGGAAAATATTGCACACCTGGAAGCAAACAACCACCTTTACTTCTGATCCTGGTATGCAACCCCTCGATCGTTTCACTATCGAGGTTTTGAGCAAAAGAGAGGTACTCATCAAGAGCAAAGAGAGTGAGAGAGTTCTTTTGATCTTCCTGGCTTAACATGACGGCCGTCAAAGCGGCCAAAAAGCCGGTAAAAAACGGGGTAAGTTTTGAGCGCTGATCATCCCTAGAGAGTAAAAAGAGCTTGCAGCTCTTACGAGAGAGATACTCTTTAATCGTGAAAGTAGGGCTGCCGTTTTGAATACAAAAATTCATATAATCAAAAAACTCAAACGTCAAATGCATCGTACTGGCCACATCCGCTTCGCTGCGTCTTTCATGGTTTTGATTATCATCGAAATACTCCTTGAGTTGCTGAATGAAAAGATCAAACTGCTCATTCGATGAAAGATCATTATTGTTATAAAGAATATCGTTAAAAAGCTTCATATAGCGTTGTTTGGAGCTTGCGCTAAAGAAGTCTTTTTGTGTACCGCTTAACGCATTGAAAAGATTGGTTAAGAAGATTTCTACAACAAAGGGGCTCGTTTTAGCTTCCTCGAAAGGATTCCAAATATGGCTTCGTTGATCATACGGGTTTAAGATAATATCTTTCAACACACTATAATGCTTTTGCACAAGATCACCTTTTGTATCATACGCAACTATGCGATCGAACTTATCTTGTGCAATAATAGAGTGGTAAAATTCTGTTTTGCCTGATCCCATGCCACCGAATATAATTCCTGATTGCGTAAAATCTACCGGATCCGCGTAACATTCAAAGTTACTAAATTTACCGGTAAACCCATAGATCGGCGAGAGTCGATACAACACATTACGATCAAATCGAAACTGATCCAGGAACAATTCACCTTTTGACATAATTTCTTTGACACGCTTTGAAGCCGTCCATCGATTGCCTTCCGTTTGTTCATAGTAATTGGGATAACTTCCCATCACCCACGCCTTATCATCAAAGATACGACCATTGATCGATTCTTGTCTTTTAAAAATAAATGCCCAAATTAGATACTCCACAATACAAAGCAACACAAATGCTGCACCGCCTGGTATCGGAAGATTTTTTTGAAACACCCACAAAATACCGGCATTAAACATGACACTTAATAAAATTGCTGACATTTTTATCTCCTTTCTCGTGATTGTGTTATGGATTGAACTGCTTTTTCGCGCTCATTTTTAAGTAAGATATTTTTCATTTGATCTTTGCCTCGAGTGCTTTCAATCTCTCGTCGATTTCCTTTAAATACGCCAAAATGTCGGCTAAGATCTGCGAGTGCAATTTTGAGCTTTGTGCAATAGTCTCCCAGTATTGAAAGAGTTGATCCTCTTGATATTCTTCGTTCTTTTTGCTCATTGAATGTCCTTTCATAATTGTGATTTGTATGTGCCTCATGCTGCATTGCCGACCTAAAATAATCTAGGGTACTTGTTTTAATTTGCGTTTTTTGTGTATTCTCCTTGAGTGTTGCTATGCTGTTGGTATAGATCAAGGCATCACGTTTTGCCCTGGTAATTTGCACGTAAAAGCGGTTTAAATTGGCCATTTGTGCATTCGTGAAAGCGATAACCTTACCGGTTGTTTGCCCTTGGCTTTTATGCGCTGTAATGACGTATCCATGATCGATATAAGGATATTTGGAAGCATCAAACGC
Organism: Sulfurospirillum sp. MES; assembly: GCF_000789415.1. Classification (NCBI taxonomy): domain Bacteria; kingdom Pseudomonadati; phylum Campylobacterota; class Epsilonproteobacteria; order Campylobacterales; family Sulfurospirillaceae; genus Sulfurospirillum; species Sulfurospirillum sp. MES. Next base: position 30,609 of record NZ_JSEC01000011.1, read on the forward strand.
CAACTCTTTATTTCCCTTTTGCACTTTGATGATATTCCCATGAATCGCTTGGATCACAGCGGTCTCACCATTTCTAAACTTGAGGTTTCGATTGTTTTTTGTAAAAACGATTTTGTCGCCGACACCAAACGCTTTTTCTTTAATAGCAAAGGTTTGAATCGCTTGAGCGTGAGCTTTGCTTAGATCGATTTTGATCCTTTGCTCATCTTTGGTAACCGTGATCGTATTGGATGGATGATCAATCGCGGTGATCATCCCTTCTTGCCCGGCACTAAATCCTTGAAACGCATTTTGCGCGACAACAATTTGGCCTACTTGGTAATTGCTCGAGTAGTGTTTTTCAATCTCATTTAGATTGATTGCCTCTTTGATCGATAACGGTTGAGACTGTGTGACTTCCTTTTGAGCGACGAGATCTGCCCTGATTAACTCATTTAAAGCTCTACGATTCGCATTCGTATCCACAAGAAGCAATGTATCATGACGATCTTTGAGGTATTCGTTTTTGATCCTCTCGAGATCCGTCGTTTCATGAAGTCTTTGGTGCTTTTCCAAAATACCAAAAGCCTCTTCTAAATCCTTGCTCTTGATAGACGAATAAAGCGATCGCATCAATTCTGTTTGCGCGCGTTTATTCTCAGTCATTTCGACAATACGAATATCACTTTGCTTTTGAAGCTGCGAAAACATATTGCCGGCTCCCAAAGATTGAAACTGCTTTTGATCACCGATAAACACAATTTTTGAATGGTTTTCTTTAGCAATCTCACATAAGTGGTGCATCTGTAATGAACTGACCATTGAAGCCTCATCTACGATATAAACCATATTCTTTTCTGCCGGTGGATTCACAAAAAAAGCGTGTAACGTCGTAGAGGGAATACCGCTTTCCCGCTCAAGCTCTTCTCCGGCTTTTCCGGTAAAAGCGAGTCCTCGTAGATTGCTACTTTGCTTTTGACTCTCAAGCGTTTCTCTAACGGCTTTGAGCATAAACGTTTTACCAGTGCCGGCATCGCCCTGGATCACTGAAATAGACTCATCACTGGTGAGAATATGCGTATACGCTTCTTGTTGTCCTTTTGTGAGGCTATAAGACGTATGGCTTAGATATTGATCCACGTGTTGCGCAGAGATCAAAGGATTTGTGCGGTTTTTTGCCATTTCAACGATCCCTCTCTCCTTTTGCAAGAGCTCCGGTGTCGAGTACGCATTTTGATCCAGTTGCACAATCGATCGCTCATTTACATGATCATCAAAAGCACTTTGCATAGCGCTAAGTGAATGCTCACCTAGCGAAAGCTTCATTGCGTTTTTCATCACATCTTCACGGTTAAACACACTCGTCTTTTCGCTTTGAATACGAATCGAAAGATCCACCGCATCTTTAGCCGTTAATTTTTGATGTGCGTGATTGGTCTGTGAGCTATTGAGCCGATTCAGATAGGTTAAATCTTTACCGGCGACAATGGTTTTGGCTCTTTCGATATTGTTGGATTTAATGACGTTACGATCAGCATTTTTATCTTTCACGTTTCGGCTACCGGTTGTTGCTATCTCCTTGATCTTCTCTTCCTCGAGAGAGGGATATTGCTTTTTTAGCTCCTCGTATTTCTCAAGGACTTGCTCACGCCTTTGTGAAAATTCACTGATCAACTCTTTGGAAACACCTTGAATTTCAAAGAATCCCTCTTTGGCATTTGTAACCTCAATCATGAATCCTTGCTCTCTCAGATTTTTGGCCAATTCATTGCGATACGTCTGGCCTAAAAACATCTTGTGCGTAAAGAGTTGATTATTGTGCAACGCTCGCCATTCACCGTTCTCTTTTTGCGTTGCATTGACGATAAAGCAATGCGTATGCAATGACGGATCATTTTCACGACTGGTATCGTGCTGAAACTTAGCGATGATGAGATTACCGGTTGAGATTGCTTCTCTATGCCCGTCCTTTTGTTCTCTCGTTTGAGCATAATGATCTTCCACAAATGATAGTGTGGTTTGCACCGCTTGATCATGTGCTGCACGGATGAGTTGATTGGTACGTTCATCACCCAATTCACATAAGATCGATGCGGATTTTGGAGCAGAAAAGGTTAGATCCGTTCCCGCTCTTTCACTGATATCTACAAGAGTGCGTTCTTCGCTAGGATGAATACCAAAGCATAATCGCTCAAATTTTTTGATATCTATTTCACCGCTCAAGCCTAAATGTTCAGCACCTTTGCCAGCCCAAACGCTTGTCTCTTTATCTTGCTGATAATAGTTTTGATCTTTCGCATGATAATGAGCTGCTTGTGCGCTATTCATATTTGCAATTGAAAGCATTTTTGCCTCTTTTTCGTCTTTTTTTCACCTCGTGCCATTAACGTGGCGTTGGGTGTGAATGCTTTTAGGGTTTCCTCTTGGTTACTTTGCGGTAGCACGAGGTTACCTTTGACTTACATCTCGGTTACGCTGAGTTGCACTTGATTACATTCGGTTACTATTGGTTGCCTCACGGTTACATGTGGTTGCATCGGGCTTATAAAAAGCCCTTGAACTTATCTTCCAAACTCACTTTCGACGTTTCACTTTTTTCCGCTCGTATTGGTTTATCTTGAGCTGTTTTGCTTGCCAAAAACTTTTTCACGCTTTGCCTTGAGATCTCAATATCTCTTACGTCTCGTAAATACTCTGTGATCTGCGTTAGCGTGTAATTCAAACTCAAGAGCTTTTGAATTTCATCTCGATAAGGCTCGAGGGATGAAACACGCTTTAAGGGCGTGTTCTTTGCGATCCAATCTTCGTACTTCATGCTTGCTCTCCCAAAATGATATTTCTAAGCTGCGCGATCGCTTCATTCTCGAGATAATCTTTTGCGTTACGTGAAATTTTCCAATTGCGATAAATCTTCGTCATTTTGTCTTTATCGCTTTTGGTTTTTGTCTTTGCATACTCAAGTATTTCGTTTTTGTTATATTGACTTGCAAGTAGGGCAAGATCTTTGATCGTCTCTTTATTGCGTGAAGCGGCATACGAAAAAAGTGGACTTTTTGGGCATACTGCAAAATGTGGGAAGATTGTTGAAATATTTGGGATTTCATAATCTTCGTTGCCCTTGATGAACATAAGATGATCTGGATCACTTAGATCCGCATTATTTAACACAACGAGGATCTTCGCACTTGGTAAAACGTTATACGTATCAACCAAGTTTTTAAGCTGCACAAAGTCAGGCATAAAAGGGATGATGAAAAGCGTATCTGCGATCAAATCTTGATCAATAAATGCATGGATTACTTTCAGTGAATCATCACCACCACCGGCATCAATAACGCTGATCTTGTCCTCATCCAACATATTAGTGACAACCAGCTCCTCAAGTTTTTGCGTTCCATCGGCAATATTTAACGAGGTGATTTTCCCTTTCAAGATTTGTGTATTTGAAAACGCCGTTGTTGTTTTATTGTTGTTATCGATCTCGATAATCTCAAAATTTCTATCCGATAGAATAGCCGGCAAAACGTGAAAGGCGAGGGTGCTTTTTCCGACTCCCCCTTTGGTATTAATAATTGCGATATTTTTCATGGTGTTCTCCTTAATGAACGAATTGATAGATAAGATTGAGAAGCGGTTTATTGGCCGCTTCAAACGCTATAAAAACAATGCTTGTTAGAAGCACAGAAAGGCACGTTGAAGCGAATACAATCTTCAATGTGGAGCGTTCTTCATGCTTACGCCTTTTTAGATCCTTGGTGACATTCTCAAGTTCCTTTACTGCATCTACGAGATACGTTTGAATGGTTTTTACTTGAATTTTTTCTGCGATTTTTGCACCGATTTCATCGAGGCTCTTTTCTACTTTCGAAAAATCGCTCGTCGTTTTTTCAAACACTTTAGAGGCACGATTAAATGCCGCGATATGATCCTCAAGTGTAGATAAAACGATCTGCGCTTCCTCGAAAAATTGGTACGTTTGCTCTGCTGTTTCTGGTTTCATCATCTACTCCTTAGTACAGGCCACCAGGCCAAAAGATCTTCCATGCGAAAAATCCTAAAATATGCCCGATACCACTCAATAACCAAAACCAATGTTTAGTAACCATGTATCCCTTGATCTCATCAAAATCTTTAATACCAGTATCAAAGATATGCGCCAGGATCATCACAGTAACCGCGAGGATCATCCAATAGCCGTACATCAAAATTAATGCGCCTACGTCATTCGGCACGATTAAATGAGGTACGTCAATAAATTTTTTTGGATACCACGCTAAAAAAGCAAAGACGGGTATTGCCCAGGTCGCTGACTTTAAAAAAGTTTCAATGACTCTATTGCCTTGTAGTTTTTTCATTGCTCACTCCTGATTTGATTTATACGAGAGATTGTCGCTCGAGCTTACTCGAGATCGGTTCGAGGAAGTCGCCAACGTTATTCAGTCCGATCATTTTGATCACATGACTTGGTGCAGATAAAATCACTTTCCACATAAGATAAACCGCCGCAAACGATGAAACGATTTTGATAAGTCCTAGTGAAAGTTGCAACACCATCGCTACAAAAAAGCTCTGATTGATCGCATCCAAAAGATAGAACTGCTCTTCGGCAAACATGACGAAAACGTCCATGCAGAGGTAGTACAAAAATAGTCCGAGATAAATGAAGATAACGAGGAGCACCGGCTTAAAAAAGATCACGATACCGGTGACAAGATATTCACTGATCTTGTCTGTCTTGCGCATCGTCACGGCATAGGCAACAACAAACGGTGTGATAAAAAAATACTGAGTGAGTTCAAACAACCATCCAACCACGGCAAGAATTCCGGCGATCATCGACGTGATCAAAGGAATGTATTTGAGGATCAATCCCACGAACATAGCTGCCAAAACAAGACTCGCTAACTGAATTGTTGCACTACCTCCACCATGGGTAATAAAATTAAATGCTTTTGCACCGCCAATCGGTGAAAAAAATGTCGCAATAAACGTAATCATCTCTACACCACTACCAATGATTGAATTGAAAACTTGGAAGATAGTATTCACACCCGGCAAAATGGCGTATACCATTTTTGCCATTACTGCACCGAAGATACTACCACCCGTCGTTTTGATCTTCTCGAGTAAACTTTTCTCTTCATCACCGGAAGCATACGCATCGCGTATCTTCTGTTGATTACTCTCTTGATTTTCGGTAATAGTGCTTTTAGCAACTTCTACAAGTGGCATCATTTCGATCAAAATAGCGGCCGATGGAATGAACGCAGCGTTGATCCATCCGAGTTCATTTTGACGATTATTGAGGAATGTATTGATGCTATTTAGCTTACTTTGCAATGCGTTATTGCCAAAACTCTGCGCTATTTGATCTGCGTATTTGCTTTGCTGATCATAAGTTTTAGAAAGAATTAGCCATCGTCTTTCGATAGATCTACACGCTTTTGCAGTAATGCCTTCTTGCACTTTATTGAAGTTGTAAATACTTTGTTGATCTAGCTCCGTATCTTTGACTTGAAACGTCATTGCATCCGGAAAACGGCTTTTGCATTGCTGCATCACATTAGCGTAAATATCTCTTTGAGCTTTCGCACTATCACGTAACGAATAAATCGTCGCTTCACCTTGCATCGTATTTGCACCTACTGACGCATATAACTTTTGTAAATAGGTATTCGCACCAATGACCGCCGCTTTATCGGCGACTTGCGTGCTAGTTGACATAAAGTTGCGAATAATGTTTTGCATGATCGAACTGTGCATATTGTTATCTGACGGCATGGGGATATAAAATAATGCTACGGCAATGATTGATATATAAAGCTTACTAAGGAAATTTGTGGTGTCATTTTCTTTGGCTAAGTAGGCTTGTAACTTTTTAGATCCTAGGATCACAATAAAGAATGCTGATACAAACGCAAAAAGAAGATTTTGCAAGTAAGCGTAAATGCTCGACATATTGGAAAATAAGTTCGAAAAGTAACCTAAATTCGCCTTATTTAAACTATCAACGCTCGAGACGATCTCTGAGTTTGTCGTCGCATCTTCCACGCCAAAAAACGATAGAAACGTCTCTTGCCTTGTGGTTGAGATATTTGTTCCGTAAAGCATATTAGAGTTTTTGACTTGCAACATGCCGGTTGAGTTTGTTGCGCTAAAATCAATGATGGACGGATCCAATGTTGCCATACCAGTCAAAAAACGTGAAAATGTCATCGAGTCCGTTTCGTATTTCGCACCCGTCAATTGGTAATTTGTATCGGAACTAGATTTGAGTTGCCCTGAGTAATCACTGGGGTTTTTATTTGCTTGCGCTTTACATGTAAGGTTTTGTTGATTGGCATTTACACCTAAAGCTTTACTTGTATTATTACTACTATACACCTCACAATGCGTTGTACCACTTTTCGCATCAATATCGATGATCTGCGTTACATAACCATCGGCAACGGCACGACATGAAAACGAACATGTACCTGGTGTGACGATAGCATCATTAGCCGTAAAGAGCGAATCTGCTAACGTATCTTTTTCACTTGCAACATCGCTAAATAGGAATAAAGGGAATAAAAACAATACTAAGAAGCGCATTGTGAACTCCTTTTTTCATTTTGATTCAGCGAGGCACAATGTGCTTTAAACGATTTATCAAACTCAAAAAACTCTTCAACACATGGAACAAATCCGCTAATTTTAATGAAGCTCTCACCCGTAATGAAGAATTCGCTTATGCTACCAATACGATCATCTTTGCTTACTAAACATACGGCGAATTCAGCATGTTCTTTGATTTTGCGAGTAAGCGCATATTGAGCTTTTAGAAGATTAAATTTCTTCTTAATGATGCCGTCACATGCTGTTAAATCAACGATGCCCGTCGCAATTTGATCACCCTGAAAAAGAAAACGAAACTCGATAAAAAGATTCGATGACATTTCCTCTCTCGTCAACCTCTCAAGTTTACTTTCAAGAGTTTGTAGCCGTTTTAAAATATTTGCATTTTCATGGTTCATAACATCCCCTTATTACATGGTTTTAATAGTACGACTTAGCCATTCGGCGATCTCAATCTTTGGATAAAGTACTCGTCCTCTTTTGCCTCTCTCCACCTTGATGTATTGAGGGCCGAAGCCATCTTTGCGCCACAAGATCAACGTAGTTGAACTAACACCAATGGCCTCAGCCGCTTGCTTTTGATTTAGGCAAATCAACTTTTTAAACATTGGGTTGCTATTGATTTCTTCCAGGATTTTCGCCGCGTTTTCACTGATCATTGTTTGCATAATTTTCTTCCTTATGTTGGTTTTGTGCTTGTATCTGTGCAAGATCAAGAACATGAGTTTTGACGTGGTAGAGGTATTGCCAAATCTCAAAGCTCTCAGTGCTTTTAACGATTTTATTGGTGTGGAGATCAAAGATATAACCGCCCTTTAAACAAAAGCCTCTGTGCTCTCTTGAATAGCCCATTTCTCCGCTGAGGGAAAAGGAAAAATTAGGGTACATGTTAGAAAGCTGCTCTCTAAAACTCTTGATATCTTTTAAATCATAAGTTGGTTTGTGCGAAGTGGGAGAGAGTAAGAGAGAGGGTTTTATCTCTTTCTCTATTATCTTACTCTTACTCTGTGTTACATCACCGTTACGCCCTGTTACAGCGTCGTTACAATGTAACATTTCGACTTTTTTCTTTTCTCGAAAACGTCTTACACGCTCGGCACTATCACCTTCTTTGCCTATCAAAGGTGGAACTGCAGGGAGTAAGAAACATTCTGGGTTTATTTGCTCAATTAGATTTTGCGATTGCATATATGCGAGCGTGACTTTTACATTTTCCTCGTCTTCATCAAGCACGAGAGAAAGCTCTTTTGGAAGAGATTCTTCTATCCCTTCAAAATGTATCACTCCACCATTTACAATCGATAGGAGCATCATTTTTTGATAAATAACCGTGTATGTATCGCCACCGGCAATTCGCCTCAATTTCTTGATTTGCGGATCACTAAAGAATGTACGATACATCTTCATCCAGTAGAAATTTTTTTGCATAGATATTCCCTTTGTGTATTTTTCAAATTTTGAATTTTTAACAATCAGAGGGATTTGTGGTAAAATTGCAGACCACACCCTCAACTCAGAACGGTGTTACTCTTCTTTCTCGAAGTTTGGCGACAGGTTAGGAAGAAGAGTTGATTATTTTTTAGTTGTAAAATATTTTTTCATTTAGCTCCATATTAATGATTATTTGATATAATTAATTATACTTGATTAATTAATGTAAATTAATGCAATTTTAGCACTAATTCCTTTAATTATAATTAATAAGGATTAATTTGAGTAAATTAAATAATGATGCAAGTATATATGTTCAAAAAATGCTTGATTTTTATAAGATATCTTCTTTAGCTGATTTATCAAAAATTATTAATGTTAGCCCTCCGGCAATAACAAATTGGCGTAAGTTTGATTATGTAAATGCTATAAGAAAAAAATGTAAAGAACTTGGTATTTATGAAACAATATTTGAAGAAGAAGCGAGCTATTTTCAAAAAAGACTTTATGACAAAAAAAATCCTCCTCAATTACCAACGATTGATTTTATGAAAGATATTGATTTAGGAACACAAATGATTTTTAGCACTATCTACAAACAGCTAAAAACTGAAGAAGAAAAAGAAGCATTTAGATTGTATATTTTCAATTTTCCTTTACAGAACTTAACTAAAGAAGACAATAGTAATTAAACTATTGAATTTTCTCAAAGTAGCTTATTTGACTTATACAAACTTGTTACTATACAAATCTGCATAATATACAAAATTGTATAAGTCTTTTTCTCGCCCAAGGCAAAATTTCTAACTAATCATCAAGCTAATTTGTTTACTTTTATTTGACTAATTTATCCAATACTAGGACATAAAATGGGATTCTTGGTTTGTGTGATATATCCATAGTTTCAAAAATAGTACCTACTTCATCAACAGCATCTTCTACTTCTTTTTTTAATGGAATTTCCCGACTTGGTAACTCATCGATCAAAATTTTTCTAATAGCATCAACAACAGTTGTATCTTCAGAGGCCTGGGAAGTATAAGCTACCCATTTTTCATCTTTATCCTTAACTCTTAACTCTGGGTTTGAAATCATTTTGTATAGCTTTTCAATTCTTTCATCTTCAAGGATCAATTCAAGAAGTTTATCTTGAATATATGATTTCACATCTTCTAATTCGTACATTTCATATCCTTATTTAAAAATTTGTTCATTGTAATCTTAAATACCTTAAATTAAATATGTCGTTTTTTCTTCAAAATACGCAAATGATTAGTTTGAATTACATACTTTTGCAGAGATGATAAAATCAAAAAAATCATGAAGATGGAGAAAAATATGAAAATAAAATTTAAATTGAAAAATCGTCACAATGGTAATTTATTATGCTATTGCAAAATACACTGCCATTGTTTGATCTTAATTATTTTTCTAAAAAATACACTTATTGTGACTACTGAGATTAATCTGTTTACATGAAAAAAGTTTTAAATGATCATCGATCTGATTCGGAGATAGTACCGGGTTACACACACTGTGAAAAATACCAACACGGTTTTTTCATCGGTGGGGTTAAGAGGTGCGGTGGTTATTTTGACGATGATCTTTTAGCGTATTCTTCTCTATATGCTTTACTACGTTCGACACGCTCATGATGAGAATCATAGTGGGAACGTAATGTTTCTTTTTTCTCATCTAAATATGCTTTACGCTCCATATATGCACGTTCATCATCTATATAGAATTCATCAAGCTCTTTATATTCTTCAATAAGATCCATTGCTCTATCATTCAAACGTTCAAGCTCTTCATCTAATGTTAACATTTTCTCACCTTCCCAAATTATATAACTTGATAACCTTTGAAGCAATGAAATTAGGCGCATCAAGATCCAGGTGAAGTAATCCCTCGATCGTTTTACCCCTTAGCAGATCTGCTACCTCTTTTTTAGTGATATCTCTTAGTAAATCTTCTTGAGCGTAAGTGATATGAAATCCACAGCTATCGTCATAACAATAAACCATTTTTTTACCGGCTTTTAGTGGCCATGAGCATATTGGACAATTGGCATGAATTTTTCCATAAGTAATGATACTAATACTTAGTTTTGGGTAATTCGAAATACAAAGGATATGATTGTTTCATCTGCTTTATGATCTTTTGGCTGTTCTTGATCTCCTGCACTTACTCGCCATACCGCAATTTGATCAAAATATATTTCTGCAAGAATGAGGCAAATTACATTAAATAATTTAGGGCCAAATGGAATTAAAATTATACGGTTATTTTTTTGCAATCCTTCAATTAAAGATTGAAGCTTTATAAATGTGTCATATGGATCTGAAAGCTTGTAATTTATTACTTTACTTTGTCCCAATGATGAAATCAAATCATGATTGACTGCATCTACTTTATTTATAAAAGATTCATCCGAACCAAGGGGCTTAAATAACCATGCATTTGCTACATCAAGAAATTCTAAAATTCCTAGTGCTTTACCATTTTCATAACCTAATCCAATAATTGCGTAAAGTGGATCACTAGGATTAATATACCAACCTGCATACTCAGGAATTACAGGCCCTGCAATTTTCATTATTGGCATTTCATCCACAGGATCTGTGTATTGTGCTGGCGCATATAAAACTGAAACTTCAAAATCATGCTTAAATGAGGTATGAGCAAGAGTATATATAATATTCGCGACCATTTGACGATTCATAGCTGAAATATCAATTGCAACTTGTATTATTCGTGCTTCTTGGTCTTCAGTGTCAATAGGCATTAAAAGTTCTATTAATTGGTCTCGATTACAAATACCAGTCCATGGAATAAAATCAAAACCTGCATTTTTATAAAACTCTAAATTACTCAAGTAAGAAAATTGTTGTCGATCTTGAAACTGAAAGCATACGCCTTGCTTATATTTATTCTCAAATTTTTGAGGAATAAAAATACATCTTTGTTCATATCCTAAGGCTGTAAATAGAATATCAAAATTTTTATCCTCAGGATTTTGATATCGGTCAATCATATTAAAACTAATCATTTATATTCCATATCTATTCAAATTTCAATGTAGTCTGTATTTTTTTTACATTATTTTTCAATGTATTTTGTGTTTGATGCCCCTTCTTCAAATCTTGTTTCAACGTAGATTGTATTGTTTTTTGTTCATCATTGATATCATTTTTATGAATAAAATCACCACCCAATATTACTGATAGTTTTTGTTTTTTGTTGAGAATCATTGGTAATCTAAAATAAGGCGCTAATAAATAATTCAATCTAAATTCTTTGTTGGCTAATGAATCTAATAATGGAGTTTCCTCAGCTTGATGAACATAGATTATTACTCCTGCATTTACTGCCAAGCCTAATAATGTTTTCACTTCCTCCGAAACCATATCATCAATAATAAAACTTGTGATTGGTTCTGCTACAAATTTTTCTTTTAAAACACTATTTTGAAAAGTTGTGCCAATTATATCTAATAAATTAATAAGGCTACAGTCTTTATTTGAATTTGCTAGTGTATGCCCAGGGACAGGAGGAATTGTTTTTAGTAAAGCTAAAAATCTATCTATTGCAATATCAATTGCATCAGCTTGTTCACTCGCGGTAACCATTTTCTTAGTCTGTGAATATTTTTTTAATAAAGTCCCTACAAGCGATAAAAATAATCTTGGATTTCCTTCAGTCAAATAAAAAATTGTTTTGAATCCTGTATAAATTTTTGTCTTTTTTATTGTTCTTATATGACCTTTCTCTTGCAAAAATATATCTCTAATACATACAATATTAGTAATTTTACGAACTTTACTTGCTCGTTCATTTTCTGGCATTTTGTCCATATTTTCAATATCGATATTTTTGGCTTTTAAATAATAATTAAAGCTTGGATCTTTGTTTGCTAATCTAGAAAAACGTTCATATTGAAGAGAATCTTTGCTATAAGCAGGTATTGTAGTATTTTTTTTATTTTCATTACCCTGGTCAAAAATTGAAGTACCAAAAATCTCTTCTGGGGACATATGATCAATTTTATAAATACGGCATATCTGTTGAAAAAGAGCTAGACAGAAAGGCATGGCTTTTTCTTTTTTCGCATATGTCAAATTAATTGGAACATAATCATGCCCTGCATATGATCCTGTTGGTTCTGATAAATTTAAATCTTCAGCATACGGACTAATAGATAATTTAAAAATAATTCGTTGATCACCTGTACTGCGAAGATTTTCAAATAACTCATTTCGAATTTCTCTTGGCGCAATTTCAAGCTCATCAAATAGTAATGCCCACTTTTGATTTTTATCAACAAATGTACTATTTAATACTTCAATTACTAATGCTATTGTTGGAATAAAATCAAAAAATACATATTTTGATAAGTCCGCATCATTATTTAGAGTATCAGCTAAAGCACAGTTTCTATTTTTATTAAGAAATACTCCAATGTCAGATAATCGTTTTCGTAATTGAAACATTATATAATCTAAGCTAGGTATTTCTATTGTTAATGATAATGCTGATGCCAACCTTTTTGTTAATTCTATTTCTTGTTCTTTTGATAAATTTATATAGAATTTTTTCAAAATTGGGTCTTCAAATAATTCATCCGATGTGCAATATTGAAAGGCTTCCACCATTTGTCGTATTGTATGTGTAGTAAAAATAGATTTTTTTAATTGTACTTTTAATGTGGAAGAAGCACATAAGCTATCGATTAGACTCCATTGTGTTTCCCAAGCTTTATCAGTAGGGATAAAAGCAGAAATATAATCAATTGATTTTTTAGTTTGTTCTGCTTTTGAATGTTTCCATTCTTTCAGTGCGGTCAACTGTAACATTTTTAAAAGAGTAGTTTTACCACTACCTCTAGGACCAATTAAAAGATTATTATTACGCTTGAGTAAATCGAAAAATGCTTCTGGAGGTATAAATAATTTAGCAATTTGCGAGGAGGTTAAATGACGTGCATTTAGTGAATCAAAGATGGTTGAATCAAAATTATTATGCTTCATTGACATCCTCCCTTTGCTTTGAAAATTGAGATGGCCATTCTAGGCGATTATATAGAATATTATAACCATATTTGTTTTCTAATATTTCACATATTTCATGAATAGATTGAGGAAAAGTAAATTGCAATTCAGGCCATTTGACTAATAAATCTTCCCATAAAAAGAATTCTTTATTATTATAATTATCATCAATAAACTTTGCATAAACATGTGCTGTTTTAATAGAATTTGTAAAGCCGCAACCATAAGAAATATTATGTGAGAATGGTGATTTATTCCAACCAAGACCATATGACCAGTACCATGAATGTATAATACCTGCAATTGATAAATTATATTCATTCATTGGATCAACACATACTTCCATGATATAGAATTGATTTTTTTCACTGTTTTTTTCAGTTACAAGTTTTTTTGATGCGAAACTACCTGCAGAAAAAATTACTGGTGGATTTGAACCACTAGCAGAGGCTATTTGGATATTTGGGAAATGCTTATGGCCATGAATTATGATCCAGTTACCATATTCACTTTTTGATAATAGCTGAAGTAGCAAATTTCCACCCAGCATTTCACTATAATCATCAAAACTCCGGTGTTCCATTTTAGCTGGGTGATGATGGAAAAATGCGATATTAACGCTAAATTCTTTTTTATCTTTAATATCTTGTTGCAATTTGGCTTCAATCTTATCAATTGTAAACTGACTAATTCTGCCATGATCATATTCATTCTTATTATTTTTATCACTATAACCATGGAAAGCACAACTATTGATATTAAGGAGCCGTATATTGTCTTCATAAGTAGAAAATGAAAAGTTTCTTGCCCAATAACGATCACAATAGCTCTCATTATCATATGGAAAAGAAGGATGAAGTTTTTGTAATTGCCCTTTAGGATCATAAAGTATCTTTGCTCTACTATCTAAATCATGATTACCAACAGTACCATAGCAATGTTGACATTGCAGAGAAGAAGCTATGTCACAAATATTATTCCATGCAAAAATTTGGCCTGCATCATCTGCTCGATCCGCCATATCACCACAACAAATCAATATATCTGCCTTCAGGTGATTATTAGAAATAAAGTCTTTTAAAGATGAAAAGGGATTTTCAACCAATGAATAATGCATATTTGATGTTAAATATGAATCGACATCTCCAACATGTAAATCGCTTAAAACAGCTATTTTAACTTTTTTTTGCATCTATATTTTGATTTTATAATTCGAAACAAGAATCTCTTGCACATGTTTTCTATGTTGGCTAAACCCTGCGACATGGCGTCCAACAAGTACGCTTTCCCAATACCAAGATTGCGGTAATTGCTGAATAAGCTCCTCATCGTATGCATAAGAAAATAAAAAGTTTGCACCCCGATGATTAACTTCTTCTAAAAAAGTAAGCATTCTTGTGATGTCTTCATATTGAAAGGCCCCAGGGCCATATTCTCCTCGACCTTTATAATCTTTCTTGGCATATGGTGGATCCAAATATACGAAATCATTTTTTTGTATATCGGGAAGAAGCTTCTCAAAATCTTGTGAAATGAGTTTTGCATTTTTTAATGCTTCAGCACACTTAATAAAACGGATTTCGTCAGGAACTTCACCTGTCCTAGTTCCCATTGGAACATTAAATTCGCCTCGTTGATTTGTTCGGTATACCCCATTAAAGCAATTTCTATTTAAATAAGTGAAACGAATCGCTCTTTCAAAATCAGTTAAATGAGTAGGTTTTTGTTGTCTATAATTATCATAAATTTCTTTACTCACACTTATATTGGAAAGAGTTTTTGCAATTAAACTGGGTGTGTTTTTAATTTGTTCAAAAGTGTGTATCAATTCACCATTTATATCACTTAAAATTGCACTCATTGGTTTTATTGCAAAGAACAAGCATGCTGACCCACAAAACGGTTCAATATAACGTTCATAATTATTAGGAACATTATTAATTAGAATAGGCAATAATTTTCGTTTACTTCCCGCCCATCTAAATATCGAATCAGTCCAAATAGTATTTGTCACATAAACTCCAAAAATATTCATCAAAATAATATTTTAACTTAATTTACATTGAAACTCAACTTTCGCACATAAAACCAAGCTCTTTTTTAGTGTAAGCACCGATAATAGCAATAATCTGGCGTAATTCTTTATTCGTCTTGAGGTTATCACTGATATTGGCTATATTGGTGAGGATTTGTA
>NZ_JSEC01000012.1:0-44417 GCF_000789415.1 Sulfurospirillum sp. MES
CTATTTGATTGATGTTTTGTATTATTTTTGTGGTAAAAAATTATAACATTTACATGATTTCAAAAGGCTTTTTAAAATTTAAATTAGCTTAAATTATGGGTTGTTTGTGGGAATCTGCAAGTGGCTCACAAGACTATAATTCACCGCGCGGTCACTATTACGCGTTGCAAGACAATATCAATACCCTTCGTACGGGTGCTCCTGTGGATGCTAAAACAGGACCGCTTCCTACGGCATGTTGGACATGTAAATCTCCGGACGTTCCTCGTTTGATCGAAGAAGACGGCGAATTGGAGTTCTTTACGGGTAAATGGGCAAAATACGGTTCACAAATCGTCAACACGATTGGTTGTGCCAACTGCCATGACGACAAAACGGCGCAACTCAAAGTCCGTGTTCCTCAACTCAATCGTGCACTTCAAGCCGCTGGGTTAAAAACTTTTGAAGAGTCAACGCATCAAGAAAAACGCTCACTCGTTTGTGCGCAATGCCACGTTGAGTATTACTTCCAAAAAACAGAGTGGAAAGACGCTAAAGGCGATGCAAAAACGGCGATGGTCGTGACTTATCCATGGCATAACGGTATCGGTAAAGAGGGAAATGCCGGCGTTGAAGGGATGATCGAATACTACGACAAAATCGGCTTCTCCGACTGGACGAATAGCCTTTCTAAAACACCGATGCTCAAAGCGCAACACCCCGATTACGAGTTCTGGAAAACCGGAATTCACGGACAAAAAGGCGTTTCATGTGCAGACTGTCATATGCCTTATACGCAAGAAGGTGCGGTTAAATACTCCGATCACCAAGTCTTGATGAACCCGCTTAAAGCGATGGATCGTACATGTATGAACTGCCATAGAGAGAGCGAAGAGAAACTTAAAGGCATCGTTCATCAAAAATACGAGCGTAAAGAGTTCCTCAATAAAGTCGCATTGGACAACTTGGCAAAAGCACACCTTGAAACGGCAAAAGCGATCGAAGCGGGTGCTAATGACGACGAGCTTAAAGAGATTCGTAAACTCATTCGCCACGGTCAATTTAAAGTCGATATGGCGATCGCGGGTCACGGAAACTTCTTCCACGCTCCCGAAGAGACCTTACGTTTACTTGCCGCAGGTAGCGACGATGCTCAAAAAGCGCGCATCAAATTGGTCGGCGTACTTGCTAAACACGGCGTGATGGACTATATCGCTCCGGATTTCGATACCAAAGCCAAAGCGCAATCTTTAGCAAAAGTCGATATGGCAGCACTTTCAGCCGAAAAAATGAAGTTCAAACAAACGTTGGAACAAGAGTGGAAAAAAGAGGCGAAAGCCAAAGGTAGAGCCAACCCTGAGCTTTACAAAGATGTCGATACGATCGATAACGGTAAATCTTCGTGGAATAAGAAGTAATACTCTGTTAGCATCAACAGAAAAGCACCGTAGGTGCGAGGGCTTTCCGCCAAGGATTACCCAGTGTTAACGTAGTTCTGGAAGCTTTGCTTTCAGAGCGTATGAGAGAGTTCTTAATGAACTCGACTTTTGAAACGAAGGGGGTCTTCCCCTTCGTCTTTTATGTTATACTAAAGCCGCTTACGTCGAAGCTATTTTCGTATCCCATAAAGGCAAATTCGTGTTGATGAAGATATTAGGCTCGTACAAAACCATGCTTTTTCTTTTAAGCTTTCTTGCGTTGGGAGCGGCGGCGGCGACGTTTATCGAAAACGATTTCGGTACGGCAAGCGCACGCATGTACGTCTACAATACGTGGTGGTACGAAGCGTTGCTTGCCGCGGCGTGTTTAAACCTCGCGTCGGTCTTAGCGCGTACGCGAATGTACCTTGTGCATCGTGCCAAATTTCTCTTTCACGTTGCGTTGATCGTGATTCTCCTCGGTGCGGGATTGACGCGCTATTTCGGCGTTGAGGGGGTGATGAAAATTCGTGAAAACGCCACGGTCGATTTTATCGTCTCGAATGAAAAAAGCGACATCATCCAACTTCCTTTTGCTTTAAAACTCAACGATTTCGTTTTGGAACGTTACTACGGAAGCTCCGCGCCCTCGTCGTATGAGAGCAACGTCACGGTAATCGACGGCGATCGACGCTTCGACGATACGATTGCGATGAACCGTACGTTGGTCTATAAAGGCTACAAATTTTTTCAAACTTTTTACGATCCCGACGAAAAAGGAACGATCCTCTCGGTGACCAAAGACCCCGGCACGGAAGTGACTTACATCGGATACGCTTTGTTGTTTTTGGGTTTGATTTTAAATTTGTTCGATCCCAAATCGCGTTTTAGAATCCTCATCGCACACGCCCAAAAAAGTATGTTAAGCCTCGTTTTGCTGCTTCTAAGCACTCAAATACCGCTTTTTTCGCAAAGCGACTACGTGCAAAACTATTTGAACGAGCATCGAGAAAAGAGCCTTGAGGTCGCGAACGCTTTTGGGAAAGTCGTCGTGCAGTCGCGCATGGGACGCATGAAACCGTTTGATACTTTGGCACAAGAAGTGCTCTACAAACTAAGCGGTAAAAGTACGCTTGAGGGTATGAGCCCGACGCAAATTTCGTTAGGCATGCTCTCGCATCCGAGTTTATGGAAAAAACAGGCGATGATTCAAACAAAAACGCCTAAACTTCGTGCATTGATCGGGATTGCGAGCGATCAAAAACTGGCGTCTTTTGACGATTTTTTTGACGGATACCGCTACAAACTCGAAACCGAACTTCAAAAAGCGTTGGAGATGAAACCTTCGCATCGGGGCGTTTACGAGAACGATTTGATTAAAACGGACGAGCGTTTGAGCATCGCTTTTATGCTTTACCAAGGCGTTTTGTTTAAGATTTTCCCGATTCCAAACGACGCACACCGTACGTGGGTTGCTTTTGAGCAGATGTTTGCGCAAATTAACGTCGAAGAATCACAGGCTTTGCAGGAGAGTTCGACCGCCTTTATCGAAGCGTTGTTTGCGCGCGATTACGACAAAGCACTTTTACATGTCGACACGTTTACGCGGTTTCAAAACCGATACGGCGCGGACGTCATGCCCTCAAAGACGCACATCAACGTGGAAATTTTTTACAATAAACTGATGCTTTTCGAGCGTTTAACGCTTGCGTATATGGCGGTGGGATGTTTGTTGTTATGCGTTGCGTTCGGTCGCGTTTTTGCGCCGAAATTCTTTACATGTCGGTTTGATCGCGTGCTTTTTGGCGTCGTTGTCGCGCTCTTTGTCTTGCATACGCTCGGCTTGGCGTTGCGCTGGTACGTCAGTGCGCACGCGCCCTTTAGCGATACGTACGAATCCATCGTTTACATCGCGTGGTCGTGTCTGCTGTTTTGCATGCTCTTTTTGCGCCGCTTTATGTTCGCGCTTGCCGGATCGGTAATGATGGCGGCGATTTTTATGTTTACGGCGCATTTGGGGCACATCGACCCGGAAATTACGAACTTGGTTCCGGTGCTAAAATCCTTTTGGCTCTCCGTTCACGTGTCGATCATTACCGCTAGTTACGGCTTTTTGGCTTTGGGATGCGCGCTGGGTTTTTTCACGCTCATTCTCTTTACATGTAAGCCTTCCGAATCGATTGTTCGCCACATCAAACACCTCACGCTGATCAACGAAATTACCTTGATTATCGGGTTGAGCCTTTTGGTTATCGGCAATTTCTTAGGCGGCGTATGGGCGAACGAATCGTGGGGTCGGTATTGGGGTTGGGACCCTAAAGAGACGTGGGCGTATATTTCGATTATCGTCTATACGATCATCTTACATGTCAGGCTTCTTCCCAAGCTCTACTCACCGTATCTCTTTGCCGTCTTATCGCTTTTAGGATTTAGCGCGATCGTGATGACGTATTTCGGCGTCAATTTTTATTTGGCGGGCAAACATTCGTACGCTTCGGGCGATCCGGTTCCCGTGCCCTTTTGGGTGTACGCCTGCCTTGCGGGAATTTTAGCGTTGATCGTCGCGTCGTATCCTCATAAAACTTTAAAGAAGGAAGATCATGAAACTATTGTATAGCATTTTAGCCGCACTTGCCTGTTGCGTCGGACTCCACGCGGGCGATATTTACGAAGGCGTCGTCGTCGACGTGATGCAAGGCGGCGGTTACACCTACTTGCAGATCGACGATACGAAAAAACGGTATTGGATCGCGGTTGAGGGCGTTTCGCTCGAGAGAGGTACGGAAGTCCGTTTCCAAGAGGAGATGAAGGCTAAAAATTTTGAAAGTAAGGCGTTGGGTCGAACGTTTGACGAGTTGGTCTTCGCTTCCAATCTTCAATACCGCACCCACGTTCAAGAAGCGGGGAATCTTGCGTTGATCAATGCGTACGTCGAAGTATCGCCTTATCGGCAAAACGGTACGCTCAGCGTGAAAGAGGCGTGGGAACAACGAACGCAATTGAGCGGTAAAAGCGTTACGATTCGTGGCAAAGTCGTCAAAGCCTCTTCCGCGATTTTAGGACGCAATTGGATTCACATCCAAGACGGTACGGGCGTGAACCGTGAAGTCGGACGCATCGTTTTTACGTCTCAAGAATTGCCCAAAGTCGGTGATATCGTGACCGCGACGGGTATGGTTGCCGTTGACAAAAATTTCGGTTCGGGGTATATTTATAAGATAATCGTTGAAAACGCAACGTTTACAAAATAACACCCAAAGAGTCGCAGATGGCATTAACCGAACATGCCGCCTTAATCGCTCATTTGCCGATTTTTCAGTCGCTCGAAGAGGGCGACATCGAAAAAATCGCGCAGTTTAGCGGGGTCAAGCAGTACCAAAAAGGCGACGTTCTTTTTTACGAGAAAGACAGTAAAGACGCGGTGTATTATATTATCGACGGGTCGGTTAAATTTTACAAAGTCGATCGTTTCGAAAACGAGATTTTCTTGTACAAACTTTTCTCCAAATCGTTGATTTTCAACGTCTCAAAACTCATCGATAGCTTTTTTATCAGTTGTTACGCCAATGCCGAATTTTTAGAAAACAGCACGGTTTTAAGCATTCAAAGCGCGCCGTTTCGCGAGATGATCTACACGAACCATCGCCTTATGACCAAAATCCTCGAAGAGTCCTTTAAGATGATTCAGCAAATGCAGTGTATTATTAGCCGCGACGTCGTGTTTGACGGAACGGCGAAAGTCGCGCACATGTTGATCAACGATCTAGAGACGTTCAATGCCCTCAAAAAGCATGAAATCGCTTACATGTTGCACATTCAACCCGAAACGCTTTCGCGTATTTTAAACAAACTGACGCGTAACGGTGTGATCGAAATCGACAAAAACAACGTCGTTATTTTGAACGCTCAAGAACTTAAAGACATTTACGAATAGGCAAAACGATGATCAAACCTAAAACCATCAGCACCAAAATGAAGCTCGCCGGAGGCCTGCTCTCGTTCGTCATTATCGCCATTATCTCGTTAACCGTGATGATGAATCAGATGAGCAAAAAAGACTCTTATATCATCAACATCGCCGGCAAACAGCGTATGCTTTCGCAAAAAATGAGCAAAGAAGTCTTCTTTATCGTGCATCGTCAAGGGAATGATTTTCGTGAACTCAACACCGCGGTCGGGCTTTTTGAAAACAGTCTGAACGATCTGCTTTACGGCAACGACGCCAAAGGCATTTACGCGCCGCAAAACGAGAAAATCCAAGCCAAACTCGAAGAGGTGATGGCGTATTGGAAGCCTTTTAAACAAGAGGTCGAAGCCTTGAAAAGCGGCATTGAGTCGATTCGTTTGGATACCGAGGTTTTAACGCCGCGCATCGAAAAACTTTTGTTTCTCTCCGATGCGGTCGTGCAACGTATGGTCGCTGCCAATTTGAGTAACGTGCATATCGATCTTTCGGGTCGCCAACGTATGCTCTCTCAACGTATGGGACTGTACGCCAACCGCTATTTGCGAATGGCAAACGCGCAAGACTTGGTTATTTACGCCGACGCCAAAGCCTTGTACGATAAGACGATCAAAGGCTTTTTGAACGATCCTGCCGTGCAAAACGATCCGAAAGTCTACGGAGTCGTGAAAGAGACGAACGCGTATTGGGAAGAGTACGTCGTCTTTTTAGATCGTTTGATCGAAAAAGAGACACAGATCAACCGACACCTTGCGTATATTTACGAAAAAAATATTCAGCTTTTAAACGCGATGGACGAGGCGGTATGGCTCTATACCGACCATAGCGAACATAAAAACGATCTTTTCTTAAAGTTCCAATACATCGGCTTGTTGATCGGTTTGGTGATTATCCTCTATGCGTTCGTGATGACCAAAGAGGTCATCGAGCATCTGGAAGGTTTTGTGCAAAAAGCCAAAGAGTTGGCGCAAGGCGACGTTAACGTCGTCACGAAACACCATCTCAACCTCTCTTCCAACAGCGAAGACGAGCTTCAAGAAGCTTCCACGCACATCTCCCAATTCGTGCAAAAGGTCAACCTCGCGATGCAAGAGAGCGAAGACGCGCTTAAAAAAGCCGAAAACGCCGTGTCGCAACTCCAGCAAATCGCCGAAGAGGTCGAAGATGCAATTGAGGGTATGGGCATCGACGAAAACGAAAAAAAGACATTCGATAAAAACGTCAACGCCACCGAAGACATCGCGATCCAATCGGCGGAAAACCTCATTCACGTCAATAAAATGCTTCAAAAGCTCAAACGTAGCCTCAACCAAATGGTCGAAAACGGCACGACGGAGGGCAAAAAAAGCGAGTAAGCTTAATGCTTACATGTAAGCTATAAAAACTGGGTCACGATCGGCAAGAAAACAGCGATAAAAACGCCCACGAGTCCCATCGCCAAGGCGGAAAAGGCGGCGGCGTTTTCGCTGATCTCAAAGGCTCTAGCCGTTCCTACGGCGTGGGAGATGAGTCCGAGCGCGAAGCCTTTGGCGGCGTCATGTTTGATGCGCAACAGCTTAAAAATAAACGTGCCAAAAAGGGCTCCCAAAAGTCCCGTGATGACGACAAATCCGATGGCTAAAGAGGCATTGGCTCCGATGTCGTGCGCGGTGATGAGCGTAATGGGAGCGGTGACGGACTTGGTGGTCATCGAGAGCATCGTAATTTTGGAAGCACCCAAAAGCCATAAAATACCCACAGCACTTAAAATCGTAAAAATCCCACCGACAAAAAGCGTGATGAAAATAGGCAAAAGGTATGCATGAATCAGTTTGAGATTTTTGTACAAGGGAAGCGCAAGTGCCACCGTAGCAGGTCCTAGAAAAAAGTGCAAAATGCTGACCGATTCAAAATACTGTTTGTAAGGAATGTGCGCGATAATCAGAATGGGAAGCATAATGACATACGCGATCACAATAGGCTGTAATAACGCATGTTTACCCGTTTTTTCGTAAATCAAAATCCCCACTTTATACGCACTCATCGTGACGATAATCCACGTTAAAGGCGTACTCGTGATATACGCCATGAGCGCATCGACATTCATCGCTCTTCCTTTTTTGAAATTAACATATCCATCAGTTTCACGCTAAAAGCGAGCGATAAAAACGTGCCTACAATCAAGGAAGCCAGAATGGCAAACAGTTCGTTTGAAATCGTCTCGACCTGTGTGATGATGCCCGCCGCGGCTGGGATAATAAACAACGGCAAATAGCGCAACAACCAAAATACGGCATTGTCAAGCGCGTGAAAGCTTCCCTTGCGGATGACTAAAAAAAGCAAGAGTAAGACCATACCGATGATAGGGCCTGGGATTTTAAGCTCAAAAAGTTTGCTGATGCACTCTCCCGTAAATTGAAAGAGCAAAAGGGTCAAGATACCGTGTAACATGGCGTTCCTAAAGGGTGGTATGAAAAAAGATTATTATACAAAATTTAGTCCCGATGTGCTTGATAGCGTTTGATGAAACGCTTCGGAGAGACGCCTAGCCAAAATAAAAAGCTTAAAACGCGGTTGCGAAGCGTCGTGTACACAAAGCCTTCTTGATGCCATCTTCGCGAAGAGGTCAACACCGTTTCGCTTCGTATGACGATCGGTACATGTTGCCTTTTGAGGCGTCGCATGATCTCCACGTCTTCCATCAACGCAATGTCGGCAAAACCGCCTTGTTCGCGTAGAAACGGCGTCGAAAAAAAGAGGGCTTGGTCGCCGTAGGGAACGCGTGTCAGCTTTGCGCGGAGATTGGCGGCGTTTTCGATGAAACGAAACCACGGATGCGCATCGTCGATCGCCAATGAAAACGCTCCCGCGCAAACGACATGTAAGGTTTCTTCGACCAAACGATCCCAAGCGTCGGGAAGCAGCGTGTCCGCGTGTAAAAACAGCACGATTTCTCCTTGTGCCATTAAAAGCCCTTCGTTCATCTGCGCGGCACGCCCTTGTCGGCTAAGTCCGATGCGAACGTTTTCCAATGCCACGGCATCGACGGTGGTTCTCTCATCGGTGTCGACGACGATGATTTCGACGGAAGCCGTTTGCGCTCGTTGACGCGTTTGAGCAATAATCTTTCGTAACCGCTCATCTTCGCGATACACGGGCAAGACGACGCTGATACGCGGGAGTGTTTTTAAGAGCGTTTGCGCGTAGGTATGAAACGCAAAAGAGGCTTTAAAGGCAAGGGCTCTGAGGTCGTCCAAGGTATCGAGGTCGTGAAGCGTTTTGCCTTGAGCGACCACAAGAGGAAAAAGCGCATCGAGCGTTTTGGCAAAAACGTCGCTTTGCGAATAGACGATATGCTTAAATGCTTTGGGCGTGAAGGTCGTTGCGTGAAAGCCGATGAGGTAATAGCCGCCGTCATACGTCGGTGAGCAAATCGCATCGTGTAAAGAAAGCGCATCAAACGCTTCGTTTAAAAGCGGCGCGTCGACGTCGGGAATATCCGCTCCGACCAAAACGACGCGCTCGTAGCCTTGCGCAAAACAGTGCCGAAACGCGTTTTGCATGCGTGCTCCCAAGCCTTCGCCTTCTTGAAAAAAAAGACCGAAAGAGCCTTCAAACGGAGGCATAGTGTGCTGTGCGTCGCCGTAAGCGATGAAACGATCGACGGTTCCGTCGACTTCAAGCCTTAAAAGCCGTTCGCACAAAAGCGTGTAGCATCGAGTCGCCGCTTGGGTGCCGATGCTTTTCGCAAGGCGCGTTTTGACGTCGCCTTCCTTGGGGGCTTTGAGAAAATAAATTAGCGCGTTTTTGGGCATAAACGACGCTCCACGCGTGCGAGAAAATCTTCAAGCGATTCTACATGTAAGCATGCTTCGACCAAATCGATCGCCAAGGTTTCGCTTAACGCATACGCTTGGGCTTTTTGCGATACGTTCGGTAAGGCTTCGAGCGGCTTGGCTTTCGCCGGAACGAGCAAGCGACGGTACAGTTCCGCACCGCAAAAACCGACGCTTTCGCGTAAAAACGCTAACGAGACGGTGTGCGCACGCGCCTCAAAACCGCGAAACAAGGCTTGTATGCGTTTTGTGTAGTGCACTGCTTGATCGCTACAATAGGCATGAATCTCGTCAAAAAGAATGTGTGCGATCAAAACACCCGCGTCAAATCCCAAAGGACCGAAAAAGGCGAACTCCGCATCGATGATTTTGAGATCGCAGCCATCACTCATGACCGATCCCGTATGCAAATCACCGTGTAAAAGGTGCTCTTTGGCTTCTAAAAAACGCGTCCTAAGCCAAGCGATCGTCGCCTCGAAATGCCGACTTTTCGGGCGCGGCGTGAAGTAGGGAACGCGAACGAGGGCGGGATGATCGGCGATGTGGGGAAAGCAAAAAATATACTCGTCGCTGATACGCTTCAACGCCGCGTTCTCGTAATAACCCTCCAAACGAGGCGGCGGCGTATTTAAAAAAAGCAAAGCTAAAAAATCGCCCAGTTTTTCGTAAATGCAAAGCGGCACGTCGGAGCGGTTTTGCATCAAACGAAACTCCCGCAAATCTTCCATGGCAAAGCAGAAACGCTCCTCGTCGCACAGGTAAACGTGCGGTACGTACGAAGGCGCGACGGTTTGAAAATAACGCATCGTATGCATCTCCGCGCAGATACGTTCTTGCGTCAAGGCAAACGTCTCTCCTAGCATACGAAGGTAAGGCGGCGCATGCTTGATAATCAACGAATTTCCGGATACGCCTTGTACACGAAAGATAAAATTTAAATTACCTCCGCCGATTTCATAAACATCGTAACGATCGTGCTTTAATACTTTCCCTAAAACGCTTTGCGCGGCTACGTAACGCGCAATATCTTCAACTGTCATACGAGAGAACGCTCCTTTTAAAACAACGGCACTTTTTAAATCAGTCAAGAAACGTTGACCGATTTAACCTCGTTGTAAGTTACAAAAGTTTATCATTGTACCACATCATGTAACGGCTTAAGGCTTAAGCGTACATCAAAAAAGACATGACCTCCTTTGTGCTCTTCTTTGTCATACTTCCCACTTTAGGTTCGTTACATGTCATTTCCTAAAGGAGTAATCCATGAAAATACTCGCGATAAGCGCAGTGGTATTGACGGCTTTGTTGACGCTTGGTTGCGGCGGTAAAGTCAAAGAAAATGCCAAATACAACTACATTACCGCCGACGAAACGGCAAAGTTGATGCGTGAGGACGCTTCCAAACTCGTGTTAGTCGACATTCAAGAAAAACCCGATTTTGAAGAGGAACATCTCAAAGGTGCTATTTCAACGTATGCCTATCCGGTTAAAACCGATGCGGAAAAAGCACGTTTAGCGGAGCTTTTGCCGAACATTAAACCCGATCAAAAAGTGGTCATCGTCTGCCCAAGAGGCGGCGGAGGAGCCGATAGAGCGTATGATTTTTACTTGGAAAAAGGGCTCAAAAAAGAGCAACTCTTTACGCTTAAAGGCGGTCAATACGAATGGCCGAGAGATAAAATTAAAGACGTGTTAGACAAATAATGACGCGAATGCACAAACGGGCGGTACTGCTTTTAAGCGGTATCGTTCTCATCGCCTTAATAGTGCTTCCCAGCTCTCGTGCACTGTTTTTAGGCTGGATCGCGCTTTTTCAAGGGCTCGATTTGGAAGTGATTAAGGCGTATATTTTATCGTTCGGGGTTTGGGCACCGTTGATTTCGTTTGCGCTGATGGTGTTTCAATCGGTCATGGCACCTTTGCCGGCGTTTCTCATTACCTTTGCCAATGCGGCGTTGTTCGGTTGGCTTTGGGGTGCGGCACTTTCGTGGACGAGTGCGATGGCGGGCGCGCTTTTGTGTTTTTACATCGCTCGATTTTTAGGGCGCGAAGTCGTCGAAAAACTAACCTCGAAGATGGCGTTGGAAAGCGTGGACGCTTTTTTTGAAAAACACGGCGTGTACGCGATTTTGATTGCGCGATTGCTTCCGTTTATCTCTTTTGACGTGGTCAGTTACGCCGCGGGGTTGACGTCGATGCGCCTTAGCTCGTTTGTGATCGCTACGGGCATCGGGCAATTACCGGCGACGCTCGTGTATTCGTATGCCGGAGAGATGTTAACGGGCGGGGCGAGAACGTTCGTGTACGGCTTGTTGATTCTTTTTTCCGTGACGATTTTGGTCTATCTCATCCAACGGGTGTATCGTGGACGCTAAGATTGCGCAGTATCTTGAAACGTGCTTGGACTGTAAGGCGTGCATGAAAGGGTGTCCGATGCTGTACGCGCACACCGATTCGCCTAAAAATTTACTGCTTCGCTTTACGCGCGAAAAACCGAGCTCAGCAACGGCATTTTCGTGTGCGTCGTGCGGTTTGTGCGCGCACGTGTGCCCGAAAGATATTGATTTTGGGGCACTCTTTCAAGGCACGAAAGAACACTACGCCGCCGATCAAAAGGTTTTGAAAAAATACGGTTACGGTGCGGTCATGTTTCACCAAAAACAGAGTTTTTCAAAACGTTTTTCAACGCTCAAATCGTTTACGGCTGGAGCGTATAGGCATATGGCGTTTATGCCCGGATGCGCCCTTGCTTCGTACTCGCCTTCGCTGATTTATACGGTTTTCGATTATTTGCGTTCACAATTGCCCGGTATCGGCATCATTCAACAGTGTTGCGGTACGCCCACGCGGATGATGGGCGATACGGCACAGTTTCACATCTACCGATCGCGCTTGGAGAGCGACCTTGCCGCAATGGGAGCGACGACGGTCGTCACGGCATGCGAAAATTGCTATATGAGTATCAAAAACCATTCGCCGCATATCACGATCGTATCGCTCTATTCGCTTTTAAACGAGATCGGCGTTCCCAAAACCGCGATCGATCGCTACCGTTCGTACGATGCGGTTGCTCTGCACGATCCTTGTCCCACGCGCTTTGAGAGCGCATTACAAGAGGACGTGAGGGCTTTAATGCATACGATCGGTCTTTCGTTTGAAGAGTTCAAATTTAACCGCGATAAAACGCAGTGTTGCGGAAGCGGAGGTATGATGGAACTGAGCGCGCCGCATCTTGCCCAAGCGCAGATGCAAAGCAGAGCCGCTCAAACGCAATGCGAAAGCATCGTGAGCTACTGCCAAAGTTGCGCCGAGTCGATGAGCAAAGGCGGCAAAAACGGGCTTCATCTGTTGGACTTTATCTTTATGCCGCATCGCCTCAAGCGTCAAGCCAAGCAAGGCGTTCTTAAAAAGTGGTACAACCGTTACCGTTCACGTCGTATGATCGAACGCTTGTAAGCGCGTTTTGAAAAGGATTTTCCATGAAAAAAGCACTTCTTTTTTTGGCGTTCGGGCTTTTAATGTTTTTTTTCTACCGAAGCGGTATTCTCTCGTTTGAACAAGTCGAAGCGATTAAGGCGTTCGTTTTGAGCTTCGGTATGTATGCGCCGCTGATTTTTATTGTACTCTTTACGTTAGCGCCGCTCGTATTTTTTCCCGACGGGATTTTAGCGTTGGCGGGCGGACTCATTTTCGGCTTTACGATAGGCAGCGTTTACATTATCGTCGGTGCGCTTTGCGGCGGGTCGTTGTCGTTTTTCCTTGCCCGTTGGTACGGCAAAAAGATGCATGAAAAGCTCTCGAACGAGAAGCTGATTCATTTTCATCGCAGTGTACAGTCTCACGGTTTTTTGATGATTTTACTGTTGCGCTTGGTGCCATTGGTTCCGTTTAACATCATCAGCTATTCGGCGGGTTTTTCGACGATTCGCTACCGCGATTTTTTCTTTGCGACATTTTTAGGTATGATGCCCGGCGTATTCGTCTATGCCAATATCGGCGCAAAAACTTTAGCGTTCGGTACGACGGATTTTTGGATGAGTATCGCGTTGATGGTTCTTTTAGTCATTGTCTCGATGCTCCTTCGAGGCTATGTTCAAAAACGAGTGAAGAGGTATGAGACCCGTGAGTTACACTGAAACGATCCGTGAAGAGATGAACGATTTTAAGGCTTCATGGCAAAAAATTGCGTATAAAAACCGTGCGATCTACGTCTACGAGCACGGTGCCGATTGGTTTATTCCCAATGCCGAAGCCGACTTTTTACTGCAACAAGGCGACGTGCATTTTCAAAAACGTATCGCCCTACCCAATCCGCGCGTTTATCGTCCTAAGTACGAAACGAAAGCCCCCGCTCTAGCGGAATTTTGGATTCACCTGACCAACCGATGCAATCTGACATGTAAGCATTGTCTGTTTAGTTCTTCGCCCGAAGAGAGTGACATGTTAGCCTTTGAAACGATTCAAAAACATCTGCAAGAAGCGTATGCGCTCGGGTGTCGTTTGTTTATCGTTACCGGCGGCGAACCTTTGGTGCATCCGCGCTTTTTAGAGCTGATCGAGACGATTTTGAACTACGAAGCGACGAACGTCGTTGTCCTTACAAACGGCGTTTTGGTGCAAAAAGTTTTTTCAGCCGCTTCGTATGATTCCAAACGTCTTTTGTTTCAAATCAGCGTAGACGGACTGGAAGCCGAACACGACGCGCTTCGAGGTAAAGGTACGTTTGCCAAGGTCTTGCGTAACGCGGCATGGCTTCGAGACAACGCGTATGCGTTTTCGTTCTCTTTTTGCGTTCATCCCCAAAACCTTCATACGCTTTTAGGCCTGATCGATACGACGAAAAATGCGGGAGCGACGCATCTGCATCTGTTATGGTATTTTGTGCACGGACGCGGGAGTGACACTCCTATCGTGCCGACGGACGTACTGTTGGAAGCGTTACTCAAAGCTTACATGTACGCATGCGAACACGGCGTTACGATCGACAATTTTGAAGCGTTAAAAACCCAAATTTTTGCCCCCAAAGGCACGGTTCACGACGGTTCGAGTTCCGGACGCAGTTCCGTGGCTTTAGGCTATGACGGACGGTTTTATCCGAGTGCGGCAACCGTTGGGGAATGCGAATTGGTGATGCGAGGCGATACGATTGCCGAAGCTTTGAAAAGCGAGACGGCCGAACGCATCGCCCGAAGTTCCGTCGTCGATTTGAAAACGCCGTTACGGTTTTTATTGGGAGGCGGCGATTTGGATCATAGTTTCAATCATGCCCGAACTTTGATGGGCGATGATCCTTATGAGCCTTTAATGCGTGCTTTGGCGATGGAAATGATGCTTGCCGAGGCGGCTTCGTACGAACCGAAAAAAGCCGGTTTGTGTTTGGAAATGGGCGACATTTTGTACACTTGCGGCGCGCATGAGGGGGTGGCGCACACGCATGCGAATTGTATGATCGCCACCGGAGAAAGCGAATCGCTTCGCATCGTTAAAGCGTTTTACCATGATGCGGCGTTGGAAGATAAAGAGGATATTTTAAATCCCGTATGCTACGATGCGGCGTTACTCTCACATATTCCCGAGGCGTTGCGCTTTCGAGGCTACGGTTGCGGCAGTCCGATTCTCGAAGCCGATTTAAAAGAGGGCGAGACGATGCTCGATCTAGGTTCGGGTCGAGGCGTGGAGTGCTTCATCGCTTCCAAACTCGTGGGAAAAAACGGACGCGTTATCGGCGTCGATATGCTTCCCTCGATGTTGCGTATCGCCCAAGAGGGCGCAAAAGCGGTCGCCCAAAACCTCGGATACGACAATCTATCGTTTTATCAAGGCTATTTGGAAGCCTTACCCTTAGAAGATGCCAGCGTCGACGTCGTAACTTCCAATTGCGTGCTCAATCTCTCTACGCACAAACGCAAACTCTTCGCACAAATCTTTCGCGTTTTAAAAGAGGGCGGAAGGCTCGTCGTTTCGGACGTCGTGTGCGACGAAGAAGCGAGTGCGGGTATTAAAAACGACGCCACACTCGGCGGCGAGTGCATCGCGGGCGCTTTGAGCCAAACGCATTTAACGGGTTTACTTGCCGAGAGCGGTTTTACGAACGTTCGTTTAGTGAAACGCTTTTTTTACCGCGAAGTGCAAGGGCATCCTTTTTATTCGTTGAGTTTTGAAGCGTACAAACCCTCGCATGAAACGTACGTCGACGTGATGTACAAGGGTGAGGGAGAGCGTTTGATCCTCGAAGAGGGTATCGTCCTTTACAAAGGCGTTAAAACCAAAGTTCGAGCCCGTACGGCAAAGGCATTGCAAAGCGTTTTATTTTGTTTCGACGCAGAGGGTAACATCGTCAATCAAGAAGGCGGTGCTTGCAACTGTGCGCTCCCTCCGGAATCGAAACGACCTTTAGAAAGCCTTGCTGCGGAAAGTTTTGGGCTCATAGCACCTAAAGCCGCGCACGATTGTATGGTCTGTAAAGCACCTTTGCACTATGAAACGACGGAGCAAGAGCTCGCGTGCCATTATTGTCATAGCGTACATCTAAGTAGCGTGACATGTGAAAACGGGCACTACGTGTGCGACGCTTGCCACGCTAAAGACGCACTTGCGGTTATCGAGCATTTGTGCCGAAGCTCTCAAGAACGCGACATGTTAAAGCTTTTTAAGCAGATCAGGGCGCATCCGAGCATTCCCAAACACGGTCCAGAACACCATGCGATGGTACCTGCCATCATTGTGACCGCTTATCGCAATAGCGGCGGTAAACTTCCCGAAAATGCGCTCAAAACGGCTCTTTCGAGGGGTTCAAGCGTGATCGGAGGCGCGTGCGGATTTTTAGGAATGTGCGGCGCGGCGGCGGGTGTGGGAATCGGATTTGCGATTTTGCTGGAAGCCTCGCCCGTGGCAAAAACGGCACGTTCTCAAGCGCAAAAAGTAACGCATGCGGTTTTGGGCAAAATTGCCGAATACGAAGCGGCGCGCTGCTGCAACCGAGAAGTCTGGACGGCACTCACGATCGCCTCTTCCTTGTCGGAAAATTTCTTACATGTCAGGCTTTTGGCGGAAGAGCAGACGAAGTGTGACCAGAAGAAATTTAATGCGTATTGCTACGGCAAAAAGTGCCCGATATTTTAGGATAATTGTGGGTTAAGATGGCGTAGCGCGTATGGATTCCTTTCGCGATGCTCTTGTTCGGTATCGGCGAGAGAGCGACGCTTTTTATGATCGCGATGAGCGCGTTTCCCCTGATTTTTATGCACACGGCATTAGCACTTCATTCGATTCCCGCTCAAACGTTTTCCATGGCAAAGATGATGAACCTCTCTTCGTTTCGACTTTTTTTTACGCTCATCCTGCCCTTATGCGCTTTGCCGATCTTAACGGGACTTCGTTTGGGACTGGCTATCGGTTGGCGCGTATTGATCGCGGCGGAGATGGTCGTCGGCAGTAGCGTGGGGCTGGGCTATGCCATTATCCCATCGCGTTGGTCGCTTGATTTTGAAGTCGTGTTTATCTCCATCGGCTTGATCTGTGCGGTGGGAATCGTTGCGGAAAAATGGGGATTTAGGGTTTTGGAAAAGAAAATTTTACAGCGGGTAGGCAATGGTTGAACTCTTAGCCGAAGGTTTAAGCAAAGCCTATTTTTTAGCCCATGAAAACCGTTGCGTCGTTGCCGTTCAAAAGATCGATCTGACGTTACATGTAGGAGAATGCATCTCTATCGTAGGCGAGAGCGGTTGCGGCAAATCGACCTTGCTTCGTCTGTTTACGGGGTTTGAGACGCCTAATAGCGGTACGGTATTGCACCGCGACGAAGCCGTTGTCGCACCGCATCATTCGCGCAGTTTCATTCCGCAAGATTCGGGGCTTTTTGTATGGTTAAGCATCGAAGAAAACGTGATTTTACCGTTGCATCGTACCGCGCTTTCCAAAAATCAAAAGCGAGAAAAAGCCCAAGAATGTATGGAAAAAACGGGCATTGCTTCGTTTGCGAAAGCCTATCCGCGAGAGATTTCGGGCGGTATGAAACAACGAGCCGCACTTGCACGTGCCCTTGCGATGGAGTCTAAACTCATTTTGATGGATGAGCCTTTTTCCGCGCTTGACGAGGTGGGACGAGAGATGATGGACGAAGCGATGCAGCGCTTTTTTAGCGAAAATCGCATTAGCGCGGTTTTGGTGACGCACTCGCTTCGCGAAGCTTTGTTATTGGGTGATAGAGTGGTGCTGATGCACGGACGACCCGGTCGTATTTTAGAGGTTGTGACGCCGCAAACGCCCAAGGAACAACGTAACGCTTCCTTAAAAATCAAGCATCTTTACGAAACGATTTTGGGACGTTTGAAAGAGGCTAAAGCCCTCTAGGCTTTAAGCCTCAAGCATCGCGTCGAGTTCTTGAAGTTTGTCGAACGCTTTGGTAACGGACGTCTGGGCACTTTGGCTTAACCCTTCGCTAAAATGCAAGACGTTTTCGAGTAACACGCAAATACCTAAAAAAATGGTTTGAATGCAAATCTCTCGAAGATAACTCATCAAAATCGGCGTGGGCAGATTATGCGTCGAGTAGACGTAGGTACGCTCGTCGCTGAGGTCGATAAATTCGATTTTATCCTCTTTAAATCCGCTCATCGCATCGACTACGACGATCACGTCGGGTTGAAATTCGCGCAAAGCGGCAAATTCGTTTTCGGGCGTATCGTAGCCGAAGAAGACCGTCCACGAGGGGAGGCGTTGTTCGACAAGCCTCCCAAGAGCAATGGCGACGCCGTCGTCGCCTCTGAGTTCGTTTCCGATGCATAATAGTGCTTTTTTCACGTCGCTTCCTATGCTCTGGATGTTTGAAAATCTTTACGCAACACCAAATAGCCCTCTTTTAAGTTTGCAAGAATCTCTTTTAAAGGGCATTCGAGCATTTGAGGAACCAATTGCGCGGCATGTTCGGGGAAAATTTCGATTTCAAAATACCGACTTAGATTACCGATTTTGAATTTGAGATATTCTCCGCCGTGTGCCACGATCTCGTCGAATTCACATTCGGGTATTTCCAACACTTTCTCACTAAAATCAATCGTTCCGACGCCATGACCGATACATGTCGAAAAGATTTTGATCTGGTCGAGTTTGGCGTCGCCCGATTTTGCGCCGTCGAGATGCCGTTGCATCAGTTTATAGACTTCAACCATTAGCGTCCCCACTTCACGCGATGAAGGCTGATTTTATCCTCTTCTTGACACGGAACGTATTGGGTATAAATCTCGTTATGCAAAATACCCAAACACTCCGCATAGCGCGGGTCGTCTTCTTTTTTCATCGCTTCGGTAATCGCGGCTTTGGTCGCTTTCGTGTCTTTGATATTGCCGCTTTTGACGAGTGCCGCAAGGTATTTGTCGTACAGTTTGCGTCCGAAAATATAGCTCATAAGACGTTTGGAGTGCACCAACAAATCCCTCTCGAAAAGGGTATTGCCTAAAACGGAATCTTCGACCGCGGGCGGCATTTCGTTATCGTGTTCAAAGCTTGTTTTTTGCAGTCTTTGATCCATAACGCCAAGAGCGGTGGTCAGCCCGTAGATGATGCTCGCCGGATGCGGAGGGCACCCCGGAATGTAAACGTCGACCGGAATAATCTTATCGATGCCGCTGAGCACGCTATAGGCATCGTAAAAAATGCCTCCGGTAGCACCGCATGCTCCAAGTGCTACGACGATTTTAGGATCGGGCGTGGCTTCGTAGGCGCGAAGTAGCGGATAGTACATTTGGCGCGTCACGGGACCCGTGCAGAGTAAAATGTCGGCATGACGAGGGTTGGCGACGAGTTTGAAACCGAAGCGTTCGGGATCCCAAAGCGGCGTAATGGCGGCAAAAATTTCGATTTCACAGCCGTTACAGCTTCCACAGTCGATGCGATAAACGCTAAAACTACGTCCGATGTGTTTGAGCAATTCCAGTTTTTGCTCTAAGTCGTTGGCGTCTTGAATATTTTGAGGAACTTCATACGTTTTCATTCTATCACCATCTCTTTGCCGGCGGTAAAGTTTGCTACCGTAGCCGTTTTTTTACATGTAGGGCAAACGCTGACGTAACTTTTTGCCTCTTCCAATCGTTTTTCGCCCAAATTGGCTTTACTTAAACACTCTAAACTGTATTTGACCAAGCGTTTGGCACTGAAAGGTTTGCCGCATTCGCTGCAACATTGTACTTCCAGTTCTCCCCTTTGAATCATCGCGGATTTATCGAATTTAACCGCCAGTTCAAACTCTTCACTTAGCTTAATCGCACCGGTCGGGCACACTTCGTCGCACCTTCCGCAAAAGATACAGCGTCCGCAGTCGAATTCCCATATTAATTTGCTTTTATTCTCGTTCAATTGTACCGTAATCGCATTGGACGGGCAGGCAACGCCGCATGCCGCGCAACCGATACAAAGATCGTAAATATAAGCGGGTTTGCCGCGAAAATTTTCGGCGACTTTATAAGGCTCAAACGGGTACTTATGGGTAATTTCGCCGTATTTTTTACTAATATCGAGAAGTTTCATCATTTGAGATCCTTCATAGGACTGTTTTTAAGGGTTTGCGAAAACGCTTTCAAATCGTTGTGCGTCAAAATTTTGCTTTTTTTGCTTCGAACGTCCACGACGGTTACACGCTCCGTACATGAATAGCACGGATCTAAGCTACACACGATGAGGGCGGCGTCGGCAATCGTATTACCGCGGAATTGAAAACGAAGGCTCGGCCAATTGTTGTACGTTGCGGCACGGCATCTCCAGCGATACACTTTTTGCGCGCTGCCTTGCATGATCCAGTGAACGTTCTCGCCTCTGGGTGCTTCGACGTACGCCAAAGAGTAGTTCTCGGGTTTAACGTGAAATTTCGGATCGACGATGATCGCGGTTTGAGGCATCAACTCGAAGCATTGGCGAATGATGGAAACGGAGCTTTTGAGTTCCATATAACGCACCATCTCTCTGGCAAATACGTCGCCGCCTTCGACAACCGCAACATCGAATTTGACTTGTTTGAAAAAGTCGTACGGGTGGTCGTAACGGGTGTCGCGTTTAATACCGCTACCTCTGATGTTCGGACCGACGGGCGAAAAGTCGCGTGCGACTTGTTTATCAAGAATTCCCACACCTTTCCAACGTTTCATTTGGCGTTGATCGTCCATCACGGCATCCCAAACCTCTTCGACTTGCGTTTCGATGATATGCAAGATGCGTAAACTCTCTTTTATCTCATGACCCGTCATATCGCGTCTTAGTCCGCCCATAACGACGTTACCGTAAGTTTTACGTCCGCCGGTGACCAGTTCGGCAAGTTTCATCGAGTATTCGCGAATTCTAAAAATGTGCATAAACGCGTTGTAGTTACCCGTCACTTCGCATGCCAAACCGATATTTAAAAGGTGACTGTGAAGTCTTTCGATCTCCGAACAGACGATACGAATGGCTTGCGCACGAGCTGGAATTTCCAAGTTAATCGCTTTTTCCGCCGCCTCGATACACGCAATCGCATGGGCGTAACCGCAAATACCGCATACGCGTTCCGCTAAATAGCCCATTTGATCGTAGTTCATACGATTCTCGGCAAGTTTTTCCATACCGCGGTGTTGGTAAAAGAGTCGGTAATCCGCATCGATAATGGTATCGCCGTCGCAATAGAGTCTAAAGTGTCCCGGTTCGTCCGCCGTAATATGCAAAGGTCCCAAAGGTACGTCGATCATCCCCGAACCCTCAGGACGTAAAAAGTCGTATTCGGGCTCCATATAATGCTCTTTCATATCGGGACGATAGCGGTAATCCATCGCGTCTTTTCGAAGCGGGAAGAGATTGTCCGGCCAGTCGTCGCTTAAGACCAAGCGTCTTTTATCGGGCAAGCCCTCGGCGATCAAACCGAACATATCGTAAGCTTCTCTTTCATACCAGACGCAAGCCGGCACCAACGGCGTCACGGACGGGAAAACCAATGATTCGGGAGAGATAAGCACTTTAACGGTAACGAAACATTTTTCGTCTTGTGCGATTTCGTCTCCCTCAAACATTTTGCCGCCTTCCATCGAAAGCGCGTAGTAAAGCGCATAATGTTTGTTGATGCTTCGCTCGTCGTTGGGAATCATCGTGGAGAGATAACCGCCCATATCGTAATACAAGAAACGTACCGCTTCGGGAAGGTCGTTTAGCTCCACTAAAGCGGTCACTTGATCTTCGTACTGCCTCGTGACTTCTAAAATTTTAACTCTTTGTCCTAGCGCTTCTATAAATTTATCGCATTTCATTAGAAAGTCCTATTGTTTTAGTATGGTTTTAACGCTCTGATCAAGTAAGAACGTAAAGGAATCGAACTGCCAAACACCGAAGCTTACGATCAAAACGGCTAAAGCAATCAACGGTAAATTTTCGCTGAGCTTCATTTCGCCGTTATGCTCTACTTTACCTTCCACTTTACCGAAGGATGCTAAAAAGAAGTGTGAAAAATCGGCGATAAAAATAATCGCTAAGGCAACCGCAAAGATACCCATTAAAATGTATTTACCGTCAATGGCAGCGGCTTTAAAGATTAAAAATTCGCTGACGAAAATGGCAAATCCCGGAACACCGACCAATGAACAGATCGCAATACCGAAGAGTACCGCCGTTAGAGGCGCGATGCGGATCATGCTACCCATTTTGGTCATATCTTTCGTACCGTAAATTCTGGCGATATTGCCGGTTGAACAAAAGGCTAAGGCTTTGGTAAACGAGTGCGCCGCACAGTGAAACAAGGCCGCGAACAATCCGATAGCACCGCCCACGCCCAAACCAAACGCGATAACGCCCATATGCGCGATTGAGTGATACGCAAACATACGTTTGACGTTATGTTGGCGAATCAAGAAAAAGGCGGAGACGAAAAGCGTTAACGTACCGCTCACTACCATAACCGTTTCGACAAAATCAAATCCGACGCCGTTAGCAACGACCGCGTAATAGCGAATCAATCCTAACATCGCACATTTTAAAAGTACGCCCGAGAGCAATGCGGATGTCGGTGCGGGTCCTTCGGCATGAACGTCGGGAAGCCACGTATGCGTCGGTGCCAATCCGGCTTTGGTTCCAAAACCGATTAACGCAAAGATAAAGACCAGTTTTAACGCCATAGGGTCTAGACTTGCCGCATTGGCAAGCAAGTTGGTATAGAGCATCGCTTCGCCGTCGATTTTACCGTTGGCGGCAGAGTAAAGTAAAATGGTTGCATACAGTGCAAACGCCAAACCGATACTGCACAATACGATGTATTTGTAACCGCTTTCGGTCGATTTTTTATCGTTGTGAACCGCGACGAGAAATACGGACGCAAGCGTCGTAGCTTCGATAGCCGCCCACATAAACGCGATGTTGTTGCATAAGACGCTTAAACTCATCGTCCACGTAAAGATAAAACTGAGCGCAAAGTAGTTTTTGACTTCACGCAAGCTAATATGTCCGCCCTCTAGTTCCCATTTCATATAGGTCGTGGCGTAAACGTTGGCAAGAAGTCCCGTAATGGCGATGAGCGACAAAAAGATAGCCCCCATCGAATCTAAAAAGATAAAGTCGTGAAATAAGGAGAGCACCTCTTTATTGACGACCTTGCCTACGGCACACAATAAAAGCGACGAAACAATCACGCTCAAGAGGATATGAAACGTCTGCAAAAACTTAAAATGAAGCGGCATCAAGAACATGATAACGCCAAAAGCAAAAGGTACGGTGAGTATTAATAATAAAAGATCCATGTTATCCCCTTAAATTGACCGCTTTAGATGTATTGAGACTTCCGTAAGAGGCGTAAAATCGCTTTGCCAAAATACTCATAATAATGACCGCAAAAACGGCGTCGGTTAAAATGCCCACTTCGACCAATTCATGTGAAGTGTATGCCATCAACGCCAAACTTAAGTGAATGCCGTTTTCAAGCAGACAATACGAAAGGATCTGTTTAAGAAAAGAAGTTCGTAAAATAAAGCCGAAAATGCCCATCATAAAGATAAATGAAGCGGCAAAAAGCGGTAAGACGTCTTTAAAAATCGAAAAGTGAACAAACACTTTGTAAAACATCATCGCAACCGCCAGCGAAAAGCTAAGTGCTACGACGGGCGAGATAAAAAAGCCGCCCACGGGTTCGTCCTCGACGACAACGCCTAGTTTTTTGATCAATCGCAAGAGGTAAAGCGGTACGCAGACCACTTTAATGATAAAAGCGGTAACGGACCAAACCAACAGTTCGTGCGAATCGTATTTGTCGTACAACGCCAAAAAGATCGCAACCAATAAAAGCGTTTGCAGGGCATACGCCAAAACGCTGTGTCGGTATTGTCTTAAACTAAAGACCGCAAAACTCGTTCCCATCATTAAGACGGCGATAATATCGATTAGGTTAATAGTTGCCATAGTTAAATCCCCATAATATAGAGTACTAACGAAGTACACGAAATCGCAAGCGCAAAGAGCATCGTGCGTTTCATTCCTTTGTTGATCGTAAATCTCGGTCCGAAGTTATCGATAAAAACGCCCATCACATATAAAAAGCCTACTTCGACCAAGAAAAGCACCAACGATAAAATCGGATTATCGACAAGTCCCGCCCAAGGCATAAACACGACAAGGAAAAAGCCTAATACCGTAATTTGCTTCAATAAAATCGCTATATCGATGATCGCAAAATCTTTGCCGCAAAATTCTCCGAGCACTCCCTCTTGCAACTCTTGTTCGGCTTCTGCCAAATCGTAAGGTTTTCGACCCGTCTCAACGTACATGACCCACAAGAAAGCCGTAGAAGCGATGGCAAAAGAAGGAATCGCATAACCGTACTCTCCCGTTTGTACCAAAGAAGAGATAAAAGGCAAACCGGTACTTCCCGTACCCATCATCACGACGATCAGACAAATGACGGCAACTTCTTCGGTGTAAAAACCGATGGTTCCTTCCCTGCTGGCACTAATACCCGCATAAGGATTGGCGGTATCGATACCCGCAACGATAAAGATAAAGCGGAACAATGCTCCAAAATAGAGCAATACGAAAATGTCCGAAAAGTGTGTCAAGGCACTTGAATTCGCCCCGTACGTAATCGGTAAGGTACAAAACATCGCCGCCGCGCTGATAAAAAGCAAGTAGGGTGCGATTTGGTAAACGTAACTCGTACTGCTTGATTTGGTGCGTCCTCTTTTTAAGAGTTTAAAAATGTCGTAATAGGTTTGAAAAATGCTCGGTCCTATACGCGATTGAAATTTGGCTCTTAATTTTCGTGAAATACCGTCAAAAAGAGGAGCCACTATGATCGCTGACACCAGTTGTAATAGTAGGTAAATAAAATCCATCGTGCCCTCTCCTTATAAGTAGTAGTACCCAAAAATGAGTATCAAACAAAGATAAATCAAAATATAACCCGCGTAAAGGTTGGTTCGTCCGTTTTGAAAAATACCGATTTCTTCGGCAATGTTCATCACAAGATCAATGACGGGTTTGTAAAGTTTTTCCCAAAAAAAGTCGTGTGTTTTCTTGATATAGACCGCTTTGGAAAAATAGCCGTCCAATTTGATCTCTTGCTCGTGTTTGATCAGAAAACTTAACGCCTTCCTCACGTCTCCGGTAAAAGAGTTGGAGCCGATTTGCATGTTTTTATTGTATAAAAAGCCGCATGCCCAAGGGTCGCTTACGCGTACTTCTTTGTTGTTGGCTTTGAGGAAATAGAGGAAGACAAAAGGCAATACGGAACATAAGAGCATGATTGCCACGATAAGCGGCATGGAGATCAGCCCTGAGACGCCGGCGCTGGTTTGCGGTATGATCGTTAGAACGATTTTCGTGAGCATGCCTACGATGTCGTTCATAAAGAGACCGAAACCGACGCAAAGACTTGCGAGTAAGGCTAGCGGAGCGAGTCTACCGACGGAAACCTCTTTAGCGTTTTCAATGCTTTTGCTATCCCGTGCGACACCTAAGAAAATCGCGCCGTAAACTTTGGAAAATGCCATAATCGCCATTGCTCCGGTAATGGAAAGCGCAATAACGGCGAGCGAGAAGAAAAAGCGAGAACTTCCGCCTTCTGCCATACCGCCTATGACGGATGTTTTATAGATGAGCCATTCGCTTGCAAAGCCGTTAAGCGGCGGAAGCGCACAAATGGAAAGTGCTGCGACAAAAAAGATAACGGACGTGATCGGCATCTTTTTATGCAATCCGCCAAGCGCGTCCATATCGCGTGTTTGGGTTTCGGTAAAAATGTTACCGCTGAGCATAAATAGAAGCGATTTGAAAACCGCATGGTTTAAAATATGGTAAAACCCTGCGATAAATCCCATTAACGCAATGATCGGCGAGTCGGTTCCCAAACCGTAAAACGCACCGCCGAGTCCTAAAAAGATGATACCGACGTTTTCGCACGAACTGTAAGCGATAGAGGCTTTATAATCGTTGGAAATTAACGCATAGATAATACCGAAGATACAGCTTAGTGCTCCGATTGCAAGCAGGATATAACCGAAATAAACGACTTGAGGTAAAAGAAGCGAAAATTTGATAAACGCAAAAAGGGCAACTTTAATCATAACGCCGCTCATGAGAGCCGAAGCGTTTGAGGGGCATTGGCAGTAGGCAACGGGTAACCAAACGTGAAACGGAAACATACCCGCTTTGGAGCCGAGTCCCAAAAGAAGAAGCGAAAAGAGCGTTATGCTCATACCCATACCGATGTCGAGATGTTCAAATTGACTAAACTCAAACGTACCGGCAAGGCTTGCCATAATAATCAGCGCGACCATCAAACACGAAGCTCCTATTTGTGCGATACCGAGATAAATCATGACGCGTTTGCCCGCACCCTCTTCGTCGTTGATGAGAATCAAGAGTGCCGAAAGGAGCGTCATCACTTCCCATAAAAGCATAAACGAAAAGACGTTATCGCTCGCGATGACTAAAAGCATGGAGAGGATAAATGCGTTAAACAAGGAGGCAAAAACCGCTAAATTGGCTTTTTTCTCGTAAAACTTTGCATAATCGAAACTGAAAAGCGAAACCGCAAAGGCGATGAAACTGACCAAGAAGCTAAAGAACATTCCGAGTGAATCGAGCTTAAAAAGCGGCAAGCTGATAAAACTGCCCGGCAATTTCCACAACATCGTTTCATCGAGGTTGGAAAAGAAAAAAACCGCTGCGTAAAGCGAAATAAGACCGGCACAACCAAATCCTATTTTTTGCGCAAGAAGCGGTTTTTTATACAGCGCGAGAGAGACAAGCGAGGTTAATAAAAAAAGAGTGTATATCGTTTGCATTAGGCTTCCTCTTTAGTGGATTCGGATGTTTCCGGAGCCGGTGCGGGTTTGGGCTCTTTGGGCTTTTTGATTTCGGGTGCCGGGATATTTTCAATATTCGCATTCGGAACGACGGCTTTTAAAAACGGAGCCATATCGCCTTTGATTTTTTTGCCGAATTTGCACTCTTCAAGCACGGGGTCGATCATAACGAGCGCGCCCGTCGGGCAAACGCCGACACATGCAGGGCCGGTTTCGATACCCGCGCACAAATCGCATTTAATTGCGATGCTTTTGAGCCCGCTGACGCAACCGGCTTCCAAGTTGCTTTCCCATTCGTCTCGAACGGAAGGCGGGCATTCCGCATCGACGTGAATAGCTCCGTAAGGACAGGCAATCGTACAGAGTTTACAGCCGATGCAAATCTCCTCGCACAGCTCAACGCATGCATTGTCAATGCGAAGCGCACCCGTCGGACAAACGTTGGCACACGGCGCATCGTCGCATTGACGGCATTGATTGGGCATTTTACCGCTCTCTAAGCTGAGCACGTCGAGCCTTGCTTTGGAGAGCTTCCCACGTATATAAGCATGTTTCACGCAAGCTTTCATGCAGGCGTTACATGCAATGCAGATATCCGGATTTGTAATAACAAATTTATGAACTTTGGACATAGACGTTCCTCT
This sequence comes from Sulfurospirillum sp. MES, assembly GCF_000789415.1. Taxonomy (NCBI): domain Bacteria; kingdom Pseudomonadati; phylum Campylobacterota; class Epsilonproteobacteria; order Campylobacterales; family Sulfurospirillaceae; genus Sulfurospirillum; species Sulfurospirillum sp. MES. The sequence continues at coordinate 27,121 of NZ_JSEC01000012.1, forward strand.
ATGATTTGTGTAATTTTTAATAAAACTCTTTGATAACCTGTTGAAATTAAAGAGTATTGCTTTTGGCCGTTGCCTTAAAAGTGCATCAACTCTTAAGCAAACTCTTTAGTATTTATATGGATTATCAAAGAGCTCTATGTATAGACTAACTATACTTCTTAAACCAATATATCATACTCGAATGACTTCGTTATGATAGATTGATTTAGACCTACCAAGACCTTAAATGCCTAAATCTTCCCTCGAAGAAATCTTACATTAAGTTCATAGCATGAAAATAGCTGAGTAAATAAACTAATTCAAAATCTTAATTAAAAACTAACAAAAGATAAAAGGTTTTTCAATCAAAAGATCGGTTTTTTCTGACCTTAGTAGTAGTTTAGCACGAATTTCTTTACGAATGAAAACGTGAGGAAAAAAAGACTGCTATAGGGCGTGCTTGCGGTTGATCAAGCGGTAATGCAAAACTAACGAAAAGAGGATAATGCCGCTTCCGATCGACAGTGAAACGTAATCGACGGGTGTTTTCCAAAGCAGAAGGTTCATCACCAACCCTGCCGGAACCAATGCGTTGTTCATGATACCTAAAACTCCCGCATCGACATCGCAAGCACCCTTGTTCCATAAAAAATAGCCGATCCCCGAAGCGACGATTCCTAGCCAAAGCAAGACGCTCCACTGTAAAAGCGTGGGCGAGAGTTTGCTATGATCGGCCAATAAAGCGAAAGCGACGATACCGACAAGCAATGCACCGAAGTAAAAGTACCCGAATACATCACTATGTATGATATTTGGGTTGGATTCCATTACTTTTTTATAAGCACTTTGTCCGAGGGCAAAACAGATATTGGCTCCTTGTACCATCAAAAAACCCGTAATAAATTCGGAATCGACGTTTTGGTAACGGATAATATACGCCCCCAAAACTGCCATTCCCGTACTGACAAGATACAACGGGTTGAATTGTCCTTTCAGTCCATCGTAAATCAACGTCACGTAAATAGGCGTAAAAATCGTAAAAAGAATGACTTCCGGAACGCTGAGAAATAAAAACGATTGATAGAAGAAGATATACATAAAACCGATTTGCACACTGCCGATGAGCATGATTTTAACTTTTAACGCCTTATCTATGCCTCGAAATTTCGTAAAAGGTAAAAAGACCAGCGATGCAAGACCGATGCGTACCAGCACCGCAAAATAGCTATCGACCCGACCGGCTAAAATTTCACCGATAAAACTAAACGAAAACGCCCAAATAAAGGTGGTTAAAAGCAAATATCGCATCGTAAAATCCTTTCGAAAAGTATAACATGTAGGCGATAAATTTAAAGGCAATCCTCTCAAAAGATGCCTTGTTTAAAAAGTTTTCTAAGCGATTGTATAGCAAAAGAAGACTATAAGGTCGCTATGAAACGATAAAGGAATCGTATGCCACGTAATCAATATGCATGCAATGACGTATCGGCATGGACCGATAAATATTTTTCCAACACCAAAACGATCGTCGAACGTTTCGGCGACACGGAAGTCACGTACGCTTTCTTCTTACGCCGTCCCGTTCTCTCAGCGGTGCGCCTTTCCACGGTGTATATCAAAGAGCAAGCCAAGAAAGCGTGGCAAACGATCGGCATTGAAGTGCTGCACGAGGAGGGCGAATGGGTGGGTGCGGGCGAGCCGCTGTTTTACCTGTCGGGTTCGTTTGCATTTTTAGCAGAACATGAAACGCTCATCTTGCAAAAATTGGGCTCGGCGTGCGTTGCGGCGTACAATGCTTACGAGATGTGCCAAATCCTTCCGCATGTTGCCTTTTTAGCGATGGATGCAAGGCATTGCGCTGGGACGCAAATGGCGGAGATCATGGCGTATGGAGCATCGGTCGGCTCAAAAGCGGCGCAACGCAAACTTGGAGCGGTAGGATTTATCGGCAACGCGACCGATGCGACGGCGCATTTTTTTGGGCGTGAAAAAGGGTTGGGCACCGTTCCTCACGCGCTCATCGGTTATGCCGGCTCAACGTTAAAAGCGGCTCAAATGTTCCATGAATGTTTTCCCGATGAAAACATCCCTATCTTGGCGGACTATTTCGGACGTGAAATCACCGATACCTTAGAAGTCTGTAACGCTTTTCCTGCGTTAGCGCACGAGGGCAAGATCGCCGTGCGTCTCGACACCCACGGCGGACGCTTTTTAGAGGGGCTTGATACCCAAAAAAGCTATGACGTGCTCGGACGCCACGCTCCTGATGCCGTGAGAGATTATCGCACCGAAGCGGAACTGCATGATCTCATCGGCACAGGCGTTTCAGCCGCAGCGATATGGAGTATGAGGGAATCTCTCGACAACGCAGGATTTTCAAAAGTGCGCATCATCGCCTCTTCAGGCTTTACACCGCAAAAGTGCCGCTCAATGGCATGGGCAAAAGCGCCCATCGATATCATCGGGACTGGTTCATTTCTACCCGATAAATGGAGTGAAACCAATGCGACTGCCGACATCATCGCTTACGGCGGTGTGCCAAGGGTAAAAGTAGGGCGGGAGTTTTTGCTTAAGAAGAGTCGTTAAAGTGTTTTAGTGAAGTCGCAAGAGAGGATGAAAATACTTTACATGTAAAGCATCATAAGACTCTTTTTTAGTGTTGATGCGTTCAAATGCCTTTCACTCCTCTCTTTGCTTCTGCCAATCAATTTCTACTGTTACGTATTTACCCAAAAAGACAATGGTATTGCTGTCGCAAAAAGAAACTTTTATCTTTACATGTAAGGATAAAGCGTAAACGACCAACCGGTGTTTTTTCTCGTTTATTTTAAAATAATCTTAAAAATTTATGCTATTTTCATGCTATACAACTAATGTAAGATGCTACTGAGCTTCTTTCATAACTTAACGGATAGGGCATGTTAAATTAGGTAAGAAGCTTCACACTTTTTAAAAGGAGGAATTATGAAGTTAGCTAAACTTAGCTTGGTGGCTATGGTTGTTGCCGGACTCGCGTCCGGTTCATTTGCGGCGGATACACTTGCCGATGCGTTTAAAAACGGTAAAGTCAGCGGTGAATTACGCGCCTGGTATTTTGATAGAGATACGGGTGCTGCGAATCCGACCGTTTCGACACCGGGTGCATCGGGAACACTCGGTAAAGGCGATGCCGATATCTTTACCACGGGCGTCGTACTTGGTTATATCACGGATCCGTTATTCGGCTTCGGTTTTGGAGCGACATTTCAGGGAAGCTATTCTCCTTTTGCCGATAAAGACGCAAAAAATCTTTATGCAACGGATATGTACGGCTCGGGCGCGGTACTTTCTGAAGCATACGTAACGTATACGCTTGGTAAAACAACGGCAAAAGTAGGTCGCCAATTCATCTCGAGTCCATTGGTTAACAGTTCCGGCTCACGTATGTTCAAAGAAGCGTTTCAAGCGGCAGTTCTTGTCAATACGGATCTTCCAGATACGACATTGGTTGCCGGTTACTCCGACAAATTTCAAGGTCGAACATCCGATTATGACAAAACCGTAGCCGGTGGAGATTCCGAGATGCCTAGCTTTAAAAAAGAAGCGGTATTTTACGGAACGGGTGCGGCAAACGGGGGCTCAAATGTTTTCGGATTTGACGGAGCTTACACGGCGGCTGCGATTAACAAGTCGATCACCAACTTGACGTTAACGGGTCAATACTTGTTTGTTAACGATGTTGAATTAACACAAGGCGGTGATGCCAACGTATTCTATGCCGAAGGTAATTACGTCGTACCTCTTAGTGCGATGAAAGTACTTCTTGATGCAACGTATCGCGGTTCAAGAACGTCCAATCCTACGTTTGATAGTTTCCACGTTGAGGGTGATATGTACCAAGGACGTATCGGATTTAGCGAGCTAGCAGGTTTTAACGCTTCTTTTGCTTACAGTACCGTCTCTAGCAACCAATCCGTCCTCTTAGGTGCGGGTAACGGTCCTACCACGTATACGGCTCCGCTCATCAAAGGTGCGGAAGTCACTTCCGGTGCCGATACGGATGCCTATAAAATCGAAGTCGGTTACGATTTCTCAAAAATCGGCGTTACGGGACTTAAAGTTTTGGGTCAATACACCAAAGTTAACCAAGACGCCAAAACGATTACGGGAGCCGTGTTGAACAGTGTTACTGTTGATACGGAATCAAAATTTTGGAGCGGTCAAATCGCTTACGACATTCCTTCCCTCAAAGGCTTGACCTTGTCTTTAGAGTACGAAGATGCTAAAAAAGATGATACGGTAACCGTAAACTCTAACGAGATGCGCTTTAGAGCTAACTATAAATTCTAATTTGCACGCGTTTGCATCTTTAAAACGGCGGCAGAAATGCCGTCGTTTCTACCTTTAGCATCTAAATTCCTATCAAAATTTTCCTTACATGTAAAGCCGCCTTCTCCTCAAAAATTAAATTTATACAATTAACGTATTGACTTAAGTCATAGATTGGATTTTTGCTTAGTGATAGAATGACTCCGAAACTCAAATCAGGAGGTATCACGATGTCACTTTCACGAAGGGACTTTTTAAAAACAACGGCTGCCGCGAGTGCCGCCGCCGCGGTGGGCATTAGCGTGCCAAGCGAGCTTAAAGCGGCGAGCGAGCAAGCAGAGGCCGGTTGGCGATGGGACAAAGCCGTTTGTCGTTTCTGCGGTACCGGTTGCGGTATTATGGTTGCGACGAAAGAGGGAAAAATCGTCGCCGTTAAAGGCGATCCTGCCGCTCCGGTCAATCGCGGACTGAACTGTATCAAAGGTTATTTTAACGCCAAAATCATGTACGGTGCGGATCGATTGAAACAACCGCTACTTCGCGTCAACGATAAAGGCGAATTCGATAAAAAAGGTCAATTCAAACCCGTTTCATGGAAGCGCGCGTTTGACGAGATGGAAAAACACATCAAAGCCGCCTTTAAAGCGGGCGGACCTGAGGCAATCGGCGTTTTCGGATCGGGTCAATACACGATTCAAGAAGGCTATGCCGCCGCAAAATTGATGAAAGCGGGCTTCCGTGCCAACGGCATCGACCCCAACGCACGCCACTGTATGGCTTCGGCGGTCGTCGGCTTTATGCAAACGTTCGGTATCGACGAACCTGCGGGCTGCTACGACGACATCGAGTTGACCGATACGATTATTACGTGGGGCGCCAATATGGCGGAAATGCACCCGATTTTATGGTCACGCGTCAGCGATCGCAAATTAACCGCGCCCGATCGCGTTAAAGTCGTCAACCTTTCCACCTACACGCACCGCTGTTCGGATTTAGCCGACCTTGAGATTATTTTTTCTCCGAGTACCGATCTTGCCATTTGGAACTATATTGCACGCGAAATCGTTTACAATCACCCCGAAGCGATCGATTGGGATTTTGTGAAGAAAAACATTGTTTTCGCAACGGGTTTTGCAAACATCGGTTACGGGATGCGAACCGAAGCCGAAGCAAAAAAACTCGGCTACAGTGCCAAAGAGTTGGAGATTATTAAAAAAGAAGACGCCAAAGTCATCAGCGAAAAAGAAGCTCCGGGATTAGCGCATTTAGGCGTTAAAGCGGGCGATCTTATGGAGATGAAAAACGCGGACAAAGCGATCTTGCATTGGGAAATTAGCTTTGAAGATTTTAAAAAGGCATTAGAGCCGTATACGTTAGATTACGTCGCAAAAATCGCTAAAGGCGATCCAAACGAGTCGCTTGACGCATATAAAGCTAAATTAAAACAATTGGCCGACTTGTACATCGAAAAAAATCGCAAAGTCGTTAGTTTCTGGACGATGGGCTTTAACCAACACCAACGAGGTACGTGGGTCAACGAACAATCTTACATGGTTCACTTCCTTTTAGGCAAACAAGCCAAACCGGGCGAGGGCGCATTTTCGTTGACGGGACAGCCGAGTGCGTGCGGTACGGCGCGTGAAGTCGGAACGTTTACGCATCGTCTACCGGCGGATATGGACGTTTCCATTCCAAAACATAGGGAAATCAGTGAAAAAATTTGGAATTTACCTGCCGGCACGCTCAATCCGATGGGATACCAACACATTATGAATATCCACCGCCAAATCGAAAGCGGTAAGATTAAATTCGCATGGGTCAACGTGTGCAATCCTTACCAAGACAGTGCCAACGCGAACCATTGGATCAAAGCGGCGCGCGAACTGGATAACTTCATCGTTTGTTCCGATGCGTATCCGGGAATTTCTGCGAAGGTTTCCGATCTTATCTTACCTTCGGCGATGATTTACGAGAAATGGGGTTCATACGGTAACGCCGAGCGAAGAACGCAACACTGGCGACAACAAGTCCTCCCTGTAGGCGACGCGATGAGCGATACGTGGCAATGGATCGAGCTTTCCAAACGCTTTACGATCGCAGACGTCTGGGGCGAACAAACGATTAAGGGCGGTAAACTACCAAACGTCATCGAAGCGGCAAAAGCGATGGGGTATAAAGAGACCGACACGCTTTTCGACGTTTTATTTGCCAATGATTACTTCAAATCGTTCAAAGCCAAAGACGCTATCGGCGAAGGTTTTGACAATACCGAAGTATTCGGCGATAGCCGAGGCGTTGCCGGAAGCGACGGTAAAGAGTGGAAGGGATACGGATTTTTTATCCAAAAAGCGATTTGGGAAGAGTATCGAAAATTCGGTCTCGGTCACGGACACGATTTGGCGGATTTTGATACGTACCACAAAGTAAGAGGTCTAAAATGGCCGGTCGTGGACGGTAAAGAGACGCAATGGCGTTTCAATGCCAAATACGATCCGTATGCGGCAAAAGAGAACAACGGCGATTTCGCATTTTACGGCACGTTTGCCAAAGCCTTGAAAAAAGGTAACTTGCAAAAACCGACCACCGAAGAGACGTTCCCGCTTAAAAACAAAGCAAAAATTTTCTTCAGACCGTACATGGATCCGTGCGAAATGCCCGATAAAGAATACGACACGTGGTTGTGTACCGGACGCGTACTCGAGCACTGGCACAGCGGAACGATGACGATGCGGGTTCCAGAGCTTTACCGTGCGGTTCCCGAAGCGTTATGCTACATGCACCCAAGCGACGCCGAAGCCAAAGGTTTTAAACAAGGCGATTTGATTTGGGTCGAAAGCCGTCGCGGAAGCGTAAAAGCGCGTGTCGAAACGCGTGGACGTAACCGAACGCCAAGAGGCTTGGTGTTTGTTCCGTGGTTTGATGAAAAAGTCTTTATCAATAAAGTCTGCTTGGATGCGACATGTCCGCTTTCAAAGCAAACCGATTATAAAAAGTGTGCCGTTAAGCTTTATAAAGCGTAGTCGGTTGGGCTTTGCCCAAACGGAAATAGGGAAAGCGTCAAAAAGTTACATGTAAAGATTCTACCTCGAAGAGGTAAGCTTTTCACAGAAACATCGAACATGAATGTTCTTGTTTTGTGCATAGCGCAGCGTAGTCGGTTGGGCTTTGCCCAAACGGAAATAGGGAAAGCGTCAAAAAGTTACATGTAAAGATTCTACCTCGAAGAGGTAAGCTTTAGCGCATAGCGCAGCGTAGTCGGTTGGGCTTTGCCCAAACGGCGTGTAAAAATAGATCTAAAAGGATTGTCGTGAGCCAGTTAAACCATGAAAAAGCCACGATCACGGAGAGACGAAGATTTCTTTCGTTGATGGCGCAAAGCGTAGGACTCAGTGCTTTAGGCGGTTTGGTATGGACGGGTTACATTGAAGAAGCCAAAGCGTCGCCCTTGATTCTACGACCGCCCGGAGCCCTTTACGAGAACGATTTTATGCGCTTGTGTATCAAATGCGGTCAGTGTGTCGAAGCGTGTCCTTACGATACGTTGCGTTTAGCGGTGCCCGGAGAAAATAAGCCTTTGGGAACGCCGTTTTTCATACCCCGAGAGATACCGTGTCATATGTGTACGGATATACCGTGTGTGCCGGTATGTCCGACGGGCGCGTTGAATAAGAGCAGTGTATCGAGTATTAAAGAAGGTAAAGAGAAGCTGGACATCTTTAAAGCGAAAATGGGACTTGCCGTTGTGGATACGGAGTCGTGTATCGCGTTTTGGGGAATTCAGTGCGATGCGTGTTATCGTGCCTGTCCCGTTATGGACAGTGCGATTAAGCTGGAATACCGACGCAATACGCGTACGGGAAAGCATGCATACTTAATTCCGATCGTGAGTTCCGATACGTGTACCGGATGCGGTTTATGCGAACGCGCTTGCGTTACCGAAAAAGCGGCGATTCACGTTTTGCCGAATGAAGTAGCGCAGGGAAAACTCGGCGCACACTACATCAAAGGATGGGAAAAAGCGGACGAAAAACGTCTGGAAAACGTCAGCCAAGAGGTGACCACGCATACGAAACGTAGCGAAAAGAAGGTTGAAGATTATCTCAACAGCGGGGAGGATTTATTCAAATGAAATCATGGATCAAAACACACCGCTTTTTAATCGCACGACGTTTGGTACAACTCTCTTTGTTGGTGCTTTTTACGCTCGGTAACGTCTACGGTTTTCGTGTGTTAACGGGAAACCTCAGTGCGTCGCTGATAATGGGCGTGATTCCTTTGGCGGACCCTTTTGCACTGTTGCAAATTTTCGCGGCGGGTGCGACGGTGAGCATTAACGTGCTTGTCGGCGGCGTGCTCGTTTGGCTTTTTTATACGATCTTCGGCGGACGCGCTTTTTGTTCGTGGGTCTGTCCGGTCAATATCGTGACCGATGCGGCGAATTGGACGCGAAGAAAGCTCTTTTTAGAGCAAACGGAGCGTAAAATTTGGTTGGGAAGAGGTGTGCGTTACTGGCTTTTAGGGCTCAGTTTAGTCCTAAGTTTCCTTACCGGCGTTGCCGCATTTGAGATCGTAAGCCCGATCGGGATGTTGCATCGAGGCATCATTTTCGGTATGGGTATGGGCGTTGCCGCGATACTGGCACTCTTTTTATTTGACCTTTTCGCCGTTAAAAACGGTTGGTGCGGACATGTGTGTCCTTTAGGCGGGTTTTACTCGGTGGTGGGGCGTTTAAGCCTCATTCGCGTCAAACACGATCATACGAAATGTACGTCTTGTATGGCATGCAAAACGGTGTGCCCCGAAAAGCACGTTTTGGGTATCGTCTCTAAGCAAAGCGGAGCGATTCTTTTCGGAGAGTGTACCAATTGCGGCAGATGTATCGACGTATGTGAAGGCAATGCCCTTTCGTTTGGCGTGAGAAATTACATCAATGTTGGAGAAAAAGAATGATAACGCAAAAAAAAGTCATTGCCCTTTTAGTAGCGGGCATAGTTATCGGTAGCGGATGTGCGGTGTCTCAAACTTACAGCGAGGAAGAATTGGGACTACGAAAAGTCGATCTCTACAGCGAAAAAAACGTTGTTGCGGACAATACGGCATATTCGACGGCGGCGGCAGGAGAATCTAAAGTGTTTGAGCGCTCTTACGAGAATGCGCCTCCGATGATTCCTCACGACGTCGAGGGAATGTTAGACATGAGTAAAGACAATAATGCGTGTCTTGGATGTCACCTTCCCGAAGTCGCCGAAGCGGTTAAAGCAACGCCGATTCCCAAATCGCACTTTTTCGATATGCGAACGCAAAAGGTCTTGAATGAACTTTCGCAAGCGCGTTTTAACTGCTCTCAGTGTCATGCGCCGCAATCGAACAACGAACCGTTGGTCAAAAACGAGTTCAAACCGGATTTTCGCGCAAAAGACGCGCAATCGCGCTCACATCTTTTGGACAGCTTGAATGAAGGTGTGAAGTAATGATGAGCGGCAGAGGAGGGATACTCGGTGCTTTATTGGGTAAGAAAGGCGAAAAAAATTTAAAAACGTTGTGTGTTCGCCCGCCTTATTGCAATGATAGTACCTTGTTCGAAGGAAAATGCGTTACATGTCAGGATACGCCCTGCGTGAACGCATGTCCTACGGAGATTATCCTCCTCGATGCCGCACATACGCCTTGCTTAGACTTCGCAAAAGGGGGTTGTAGCTTTTGCGAGGCCTGCGCTCAGGCGTGTCCGAAGGATGTTTTAAATGCACAAACCGGCACTAACGTATTGCCGATACGCGCCAAAATCGATATACTAGCCTGTATGGCATGGCATCAAAGCTTGTGCAACAGTTGTTTGGACGGGTGCGACGTTCGGGCTATTCGCTTTTTAGGGTTGTTTAGACCGACGATCGATGCCGACGCGTGCAACGGGTGCGGCGGATGCGTTAAGGTGTGCCCTTGCGAGGCGATCGTCATGCATACAAAAGAGGAGGCGTAAATGCGTATCGTCGGGTGTTTAATCATGGTTGCGAGTCTGGTATGTGCCGCGACGCTCAATCCTAAATTACAGATACAAGCAAGCGGAAACGTGCAAGCGTTGATTGTTGAGAACGAACAGATCGTTACCGCGACAAGTGTCGGAACGATCGAGACGTTTCGCCTCAATGACGGCGTTAAAACGTCGCAAATCGTTTTTCCTAAAATCAAAGATTTTACGGGCGAAGAAGTCGCTCCCAAAGTGTTTTCCATCGATGCGTTAGAGGGACGTTATGTTGCGGTCGTGCAAGCCGAAAACGGAGCGCGAAGCGTTTATACGGTGCAAAACGGCCAAACGAAAGTCGTGATCGATGCTTCGCGCAATTGGTTTGTTTCAAAAGCGAAGTTTGTCGACAAAGGACATCTTTTGATAGCACTTTTAAGTAACGAGATCGTGTTATGGGATATTCAAAACGCCAAAGAAGTCTATCGCGTTCAGGCCAATCCTTCGCATTTTAGCGACATCGCTTTAAATCAAACACGAACGCAAGCGGCAAGCTCGTGTGAGTCGGGAGAGTTGAGTCTTTTGGAAGTCGCAAGCGGAAAAATCGTTAAAGTCTTTAAAGGCGGCAACGTCGATAACGTGTACGACGTCGATTTTCACCGACAAAAAATCTTAGGTGCGGGGCAAGACAGGCGCGGTGTGGTGTACGATCTTTTGAGCGGAAGTTTTGAGCGATTTGACGGCGATTTTTTGATGTATGCGGGCGCGTTAAGCGCGGATGAAACCTTGGCGGCATTCGCGTTTAACGAACAAAATCACATCGTGATTTTCGACGTGACGAAAAAGAGCCGTTTACACACGCTCGTCGGTCAAAAAAGTACGCTGAATACGATCATGTTTATCGACGATCATCGCGTGGTGAGCAGTAGCGACGATCCTTATATTATGATATGGAGTTTACCGTGAATATTTCAAGCATTGTGATTCAAGCCAAACCCGAGTATGTGGAAGAGATTATCGCTTTATGCCAAAAGAGCGATTTTTGCGAATACCATTTTCACGACACCCAAAAGGGTAAAATCATCGTGACGGTCGAGGGTGAAAATATCGACGAAGAGATGGCGAAAATGAAAAAAATCGAAAGTTTGCCGCACGTCATCTGCGCCGATATGATGATGGCGTACAGCGAAGACGAGTTGGACGCGGAAAAAGCGAAGCTGGAGCGTTCTGACGTCGTACCGCCTATTTTAAACGACGACACGGTCGCTTTAAAAGATATCGTCTACCGCGGCGACTTGAAAAAGAAGATTCACTAAAACCGCTTTTGTCCGTTTCGATACGGCTTCTTCTCAGGGGTTTTCATCAAACCCCTCTCTTTTTTTGCTTTACATGTTAAGCAAAAGACGCCTTTCTAACGCTTCACGCTCCATGGATTTTACGAGCAGACTATTAATTCGCAAAGCTAGATTATTTTATTTAGAGCTTTCTAATCGATAAGAGTTTATTCTTATAATTATATTTAATAAATATTATAGTTAGGAGTGAAATAAATGGAAGAAAAAAGTGCATGCGAGCAAAATAGGATCAAGTTTTTTCCGATTATGATGTATGCGATCGTGATGGGTATGAGCGGTCTTACGATTATGTACCAAAAAGCGGCATTGTGGTTATCGATGAGTGCGTGGATCGGTACGGTGCTTATGGGAATTTCGACCTTACTTTTTTGCGTTATTACGTTGATTTATGCCCTCAAATACCTTAAATACGCGCCCGCGGTTCAAAAAGAGTTTTCACATCCGATTCGGCTTAACTTTTTTGCGGCGATTTCGATTTCGATGTTGATGTTAGCCATCGTGTATAAAGAAGTGTATCCTCCGGTTGCCGCACTGTTTTGGTATCCCGGAACGGTGCTTCATTTTTACTTGACGATGTACACCGTTTCGTTTTGGATCAACCGCAATCAAGAGTTGGAACACTCCAATCCCGCGTGGTTTATCCCGATCGTCGGAAATTTGTTGGTTCCCGTGGGCGGCGTCGGTTTTGCGAGCCACGGTATTTTGATGTACTTCTTTAGTTGCGGGCTTTTCTTTTGGATCGTTTTGTTCGCGATTTTACTCAACCGCATTATTTTCCACCATCAATTGGTCGTCAAATTTATGCCGACGATGTTTATTCTCATCGCGCCGCCGGCGGTAGGATTTATCGCGTACTTTAAGATGTACGGAACGATCGACGCTTTTTCGACGATTTTGTTTAATCTTGCTCTTTTCTTTACGCTTTTACTGGCGTTTATGTACAAAAATTTCGTCAAAATCAAATTCTTTATCTCATGGTGGGCATTCGTGTTTCCTTTGGCGGCCATGGCGATTAGCACGATGTTGATGTACCACGAGACCAAAGACTTCGTTTTACGGGGACTCTCTTATGCGATGGTTGCGGTAACGAGCGTCGTGATAGCCGTTGTGGCGTATCAGACGGTTTTACATATAAAACGAGGCGAGATCTGCGTTCAAGAGTAAACGCTTGAATCCCGTAGGTACGAAAGGCGAAGCTCTTTCGTACCTGTTTGAGCGTTTTTAAGACGCTTTTGGGTAAAATCGCCCTTAAAAGTTAATTAAAAAGGTCAATCTATGGGTTTAGGTGTCGGTATCGTAGGACTCCCCAATGTCGGAAAATCTACCACGTTTAATGCGCTCACCAAAGCGCAAAATGCAGAATCAGCGAATTATCCTTTTTGTACGATCGAGCCCAATAAAGCCATCGTACCCGTACCCGATCCGCGGCTTGAAGAGCTTGCAAAAATTGTCAATCCCGAGCGTATTCAACACTCTACCGTTGATTTCGTGGATATTGCGGGCTTGGTTAAGGGTGCGAGTGCGGGCGAGGGACTCGGCAATCAGTTTCTCTCCAATATTCGTGAAGTCGAAGTCATCTTGCACATGGTACGTTGTTTTGAAGACGAAAACATCACGCATGTGGAAAACAGCGTCAATCCGCTACGCGACATCGAAATTATCGAAACGGAACTGATTTTAGCCGACGTGCAGCAGCTCGATAAAAAACTCGATCGTTTGCGTCGTCAAGCCAAAGCCGATAAAAGCGCGCAAGGAGTCTTAGAGATCGCAGAAGCGTTAAGAGCGCATTTAGACGAGCTCAAACCGGTGAGTACGTTTGCCAAACAAGACGATGCGCACTTTGAAGCTTTGGATAAAGAGCTTCGTTTCCTCTCTAACAAAACCGTCATTTACGGCGCAAACGTCGATGAAGCGGGACTTTTAGAGGAAAATGATTTTGTCAAAGCAGTCAAAGCCCATGCTAGCACCGTCGGTGCGGACGTGGTCGTGTTGTGTGCAAAAGTCGAAGAAGAGATGGTCGCACTCGAAGAAGAAGAGGCCGAAGAGTTCTTAAAAGAGTTGGGCGTGCAAGAGTCCGGCTTAAAACAGATTATTCGTTTGGCATTCGAAAAATTGGGGCTTGCGTCGTACTTTACCGCGGGCGTCAAAGAGGTACGCGCATGGACGATTCGTAAAGGATGGCGCGCCCCCAAAGCCGCTTCGGTCATTCACAACGACTTTGAAAAAGGTTTTATCCGCGCCGAAGTGATCGGCTATGACGACTATATCGCATGTCAGGGCGAAACCGGCGCTAAAGAAGCGGGTAAAATGCGCTTGGAAGGCAAAGAATACGTCGTCCAAGACGGCGACGTCATGCACTTTAGATTTAACGTTTAAGTTCTACTTTTATCGTTTTGCCGCATAGCGTATGCGGCAAAACTCCTCTACTTTTCTTAACATGTAACGTTTCCCTACATTTAACTTTTTACGTCGTTCTCTGCTTGTTTTGCGATTTTTTTGCTCTTTTTTTCGTTTACCATTCTTGTACGTTTCTAAATAAAACAGATTACATAAAGAGTTTAAAATGCAAAATCACCTTCTTCCTCGATCGGAGCGTTTGGAGACGCTCAAACGTTTGCGCGATTTTTTCAACGCGCACACTTCTCAAACGCTCAAAGAGGCTTACGATGCGTTTTCGCTCGAGCATTCGATCGACGAGGACGAACTGGAAATTTTGTTTAATCGTTATTTCGTGGGTCCCATGGAACCGATTGCCGATCCTTTTGCCTCGGTCTATATCGACGATCCTCAAAGCGTGATGACGCAAAGCACCTTACATGTAAGATCGCTTTACGAAACGATGGGCTTTTTTTATCCCTTAAAAAACATCGTCCCCGAAGATCATATCGGCGTGGAGCTGGATGCGTATTACCAATTGATTTATTTAGAAGAGGTCAAAAACGTCGCTTACTTAAGCGAACTTCGTTACTACTTTTTTCACGAGCATATCGCGGTTTGGATGCCGCAATTGATCGAACGCGCGATGCATGGACGAAGCGAAGGAGACAATGCGATTCACTTTATTTTAAACGAGCTCAAATCATTCTTGATAAGAGAAACAACGACAACAAGGAGTCACGAATGAGTTATTCCAAAGCAAAGGTTGAGGAGATACTCAACAACACGATCAGCAGAAGGAGCTTTCTCAAAGGGCTTGCCGCAAGCGGTGTTTTATCCGCATTGCCCGGAGGCGTTTTGGAGGCAAACGAAGATTTGAATACGAAAATCCCCTATTCAGGCGAAAAAAGTTATCAAACTTTCCGTAATGCGTGTCCAAGAAACTGCTACGATACCTGTAGCATCAAAACGTACGTCAAAGACGGCGTGATGCAGTTTATCGAAGGTGCGCAAGAATCGACGTATACCCGAGGCGGATGTTGCGTTAAAGGTAACTCGTACGTCAAGCGCGTCTATTCGGCACGACGTCTTAAGTATCCGATGATGCAAGTCGGCGGCAAGGGAAGCGGAACGTGGAAACGTATTTCGTGGGATCAAGCCATCGACATCATTGCTAAAAAACTTTTGGACATGAAAAAAGAAGACGGTACCTTACTGGGTGCGGCATTGACCAAATATTCCGGTAATTTCGGCATTACGCATTACGGTATCGAGGGTATGTTTAACTCCATTGGCTATACGACGCGCCTTGCGGGAACGCCGTGCTGGCCTGCGGGTATCGATGCGCAAAACCTCGACATGGGCGATATGTGGTGTAACGATCCTGAAGAGATGAAAGAGAGCAAATTCATCATTCTGTGGGGCGTCAATCCTGCCGCAAACTCCGTACACTCCATGAAGTACATTTATGAAGCCAAAAGCAAAGGGGCGAAGGTCGTCGTGATCGATCCGATTTTTACGGAAACGGCATCCAAAGCGAGCCAATACCTTCAAATCAAAACGGGAACGGACGGCTTGTTGGCTTTGGGAATGGCAAAAATCATCATCGATGCAAAATTGCACGATCAAAAATGGTTGGACGCTCATTCCAAAGGGTATAAAGAGTACAAAGCGTACCTCGATAAAGAGGTGAAATTAGACGACGTCTCCAAAGTGACGGGTATTCCTTTAGCGATGATTAAAGAGTTGGCTTTATCGTTCGCCAAAGCGAAACCTGCAACCGTTTGGATGGGATACGGTATGCAACGCCACACCAACGGCGGTTCAATGATCCGTGCGATCGACGCGTTGGTGGCAGTAAGCGGCAACATCGGCAAATACGCGGGCGGCGCACGCTACGGTCATCTCAATACATGGGGTTTTAATTATGCGGCACTTTCTCAAGCCAAACCAGAAGGTAGCGTGGGATACACGGGACCTGAAGGTGCTAAAGGCGAGTTTGCCCAAGTGGGCGGCGAAAAAGCGGCGTATACCGATCGTTTTTTAAACATCAATAAAACCGCGCGTGAACTGATGAGTGCCAAAGAGCCAAAAGTAAGACTTCTTTGGGTCGCATGTAAAAACGTTTTCGCGCAAGATTTTGATCGTAACCAGTTGATTCGCGCGTTTCAGCAACTCGATCTCGTGGTCGTCGCCGATCAATTTTTTAACGAAACCGCCAAATGGGCGAACATCGTTCTTCCCGTTACGACGCAGTTTGAAGAGTACGACGTCAACGTCTCTTACTGGCATTATTGGTTGAGCATCAACGAACAAGCGATTAAACCGCTTTTTGAGATCAAATCCGACCTTGAAATTGCCGCGATGCTCTCCAAACGTATGAATCAGCTCTCCAAAGGTTCGTGTACGTTCCCGCAAAGCGTGGACAGCAAAGAGATGACGATCAAAGAGTTCAATCCGGCGATTTACGAGCAATTCGGTATCCAATCATGGGAAGAGCTTAAAAAGGGTCCGGTTAAAGCCAAAGCGGTCATTCCGTATGCCGACGGTAAGTTTAAAACCCCTAGCGGTAAGTTTGAGTTTTACTCCGAAAAAGCGTTGGAGCTTTTCGGTAGCGCATTGCCGGCGTATCTTGAAGTGCGTAAACCCTACGATCGCTTCCGTATGACCTCGCCGCATAGCAGGTGGAGCTTGCACTCTCAGTTCCAAAATTTGGAATGGATGGAGGATTTTCATCCGGAGCCTTACGTGTACGTCAATCCCGACGATGCGGAAGAAAAGATGGTCTTCACCGACGATATGGTTGCCGTTTTCAACCGCCAAGGCATTTTACGTTCGCGTGCAAAAGTAACGGATAACGTTCAAAAAGGAACGCTTATGATGTACGAGCAGTACTATCATAACACTATCTACAACGTCAACGAACTCGTCGATGACACCAGTTCGGATATGGGTGCGTTTAAAACGGGTGCGCCGGGCGTTGCGTTACACGATACGTTTGTTAACTTCAAAAAACTATAAGAGGAGAGGACGATGCAAAAAGCATTTTTAGTCGACGGAAGCATCTGTCTTGGATGCAATACTTGTGCTATGGCGTGTAAAAACCAATACCATCAAGACCAAGGCGTCACGTGGCGAAAAGTCCGTGAGATCGGTGCGGAAGATTATCTGATCGACAATAACAATATTTTACCGACACTCACTTCATATCAAAAAGCACCTAAAGTGTCGATGCCGATCGAGCGATTTTACTTTTCGTTGGCGTGCAATCACTGTGAAAATCCTGCCTGTGTCGCCATTTGTCCGGTCGGGGCGCATAC
>NZ_JSEC01000013.1:0-42888 GCF_000789415.1 Sulfurospirillum sp. MES
TTTTTAAATTAAAATTTATTTTACTTTTGTTATGATGGCTTTACATTAAAAATGCAAAGGAGAGATGATGAAAAAAGTCATCAGTTTATTGGTTTCTGCGTTTTTTGTATTGGGACTTATGAGTACCCATGCGATGGCAGATGCGGCGAAAGGTCAAAAGTACTATCTTAAGTACATGAAAGAGGGTGCCGGCATGAACGGTGCTAAATTTGCTACGCAACATACGCAAGCAGAGTGGAAAGCTTTATTTGACGGAAAAGGCGAGAAATTTGTTGCAGAATACAGCAAAAAATATCCCGGTCTTGAGTCCTTTTTAAAAGGCGATAAATTTGAGAAGTTTATGGCAGATATTAAAGATTTCTGTGTTGAATACGCAAGCGACAGCGGTAACGTTCCTTCTTGCTAATCGGGTTTAAAAATCTTACTTAAAAAGGTAAAAAAAGATGAAAAAATTCATCGCTCCACTGCTCGTCGGAGCAGCTCTTACATCGGCTTTCGGTGCCGATGAGTCGTTAAAGCAAGAAATCGAAGCTTTAAAAGCACAAATGGCGGAGCTTAAAAGTGCCCAAGCGAAAGTAAACGTTGAAGCACTTAAAAATCAGCTCTCTGAAGTCAAAGCACACGATGCCGGCGATAATATCAAATGGACCGTCGATTTTAGAACGGCATATGACTATGTTGATTATAAAATCCAAGGTTCTGAGAAACAAGATAACGGTATTTGGACGAACAAGTTAATTTTGGGTATGGCTTCGCAACCTGTCGATAATTTAGTCTTCAAAGGCTCTTTAGCGGCATATAAAGCATTTGGTCAAACGGATATGGCAACTTCTTCGTATTTCCAAAATTTTGATTGGTATGATTCTCAAAAACCAAATGATTCTACGATTCGTTTAAGAGAAGCTTATTTCTTGTATTTTGGCGATATGGGAGATGTTCCATACACGGCAAGTTTCGGTCGTCGTCCATCGGTTGACGGTTTCTTGGCTAACTTGAGAAACGATAACGACAATCCGGCTTCGCCGATCAGTCATAATATCAACATGGAATTTGACGGAGCAAGTTTTAAATTTGACTTTGATAAAGTAACGGGCATCGCCGGCCTTTACGCAAAACTCTGTTTAGGTAGAGGTTTCTCCGATACGACAGGTTCTTATTCTATGAATAGCACTGGATTTAATCCAGCCTATGTAAATGATGATAAAAATCCTGATATGGATTTAGCAGGCTTGATTGTCCAATTCTTTGATAACGGACAGTATAAGTTAATGGGTAATTATTTCATTGCTAAAAATATGATGGATATGAGTATTTATGGTTATGATATGCCTACTTTTGCGATGATGTCAATGGACATGAGGTATGCATCACCATTATTTAATTTTAAAGATGTCGGTGATATGACCGGAGGCGCATTATCGCTTCAAGTGACGGGCATCGGTGATGGTATTAGCGATTTCTTAGATGATAGTATTTTCTTCCTCTCTTATGCTTTTAGTCAAACCGATCCAAATAGCAATTCTATTGGAGCTGGTCTTGATTCTATGGGGAATGTAGTCTATCAATCAGGCATGCTTGGTTTTGAGGATAAAAAATTTGGCTCTTCTATTTATACAGGTGTTCAAGTTCCCGGTTTCTTAAAGGGACAAAGACTCGGACTTGAGTATAACCACGGTAGTAAATACTGGAGAAGCTTTACCTATGGTGAAGACACTTTAGTGGGTTCAAAACTTGCTGCACGCGGCGATGCTTATGAAATCTACTACATTATGCCGGTTGTCGGAAAGAACTTGACGGCACAGCTCAGTTACGTATATATCGACTATGATTACACTGGTAGTGATACTTTCTTTGGATGGACAGGTGAACCAATGGATGTCGATACGAAGACTGGTGCGGTTAAAACGGCACAAGATCTACGTTTGTCTTTACGCTACAGATATTAATCTATCTTCTTTACGCAAGAGAGGTTTTAAAACCTCTCTTTTTTCTTCTTAAAACAAAGCCGCAAAACAGTCAAACTATGTTAAGCTATAGCATCTTCGAGCAAAGGAAGTTTCATGCGATGGATCAGTCTTGCCTTGCTTTTACTTTTTTTGAGCGGATGCTCAAATCTTACGAAAGAGAAGTACGATAAAATTGAGATCGGTATGAGTTATGCTCAGGTGATCGATATTTTAGGTAAAGCAACCGAGTGTAACACGCTTGCTGGTATGAGCGATTGTACCTGGGGTGATGAAAAACGTTACGTCAAAGTTAAATTTATCACCGATAAAGTGATGTTGATGCATGCGCAAGGTATCGAGTAGTTAACAAAAGATTAACATCTCTCATCTATAATTTCAAATACATAAAAAAGGAATGTTAGATGAATGTTATAGCTCGAAATATTGTCAGTAGTCTCTTAATGATACTCTTTAGCGTCGTATCCATAACGGGTGTGATGATGTTTTTTAAAATCCGAATACTTTCCGGCGAAGTGCTGCACATATGGTTAGGTTTTGTTTTTGTGTTAATATCGTGTTTACATGTAATGAAAAATTGGAATAACGTCCGTATCTATTTTACGAAGCGCTCAACGCATTTTACTTTTTTATTCGGACTTTGTGTCGTCGTAGTGTTTGTAGCGATGCCGTTGCTTCAGCCGCAAGAACGGACGATCAATCCAAAAGGATTGATTTTTCAAACGATGATGAGTGCGCCGCTTTCTAAACTAGCCGCCTTTACGGATATCGATGAAGAGCTTATGGTTAAAGAGTTAGCCAATAGGCACATATCGGCTTCCGGCAGGCAATCTATCTTAGAAATTGCAAAAGCTAACGATACGACAAACGACGCTATTTTAAAGATAGTCTTTAGCGTTCCCGCGATGCACTAATGCAAACTGACATGTAGGAATGATTCTTACATGTCAGAATTTACGAAGTCTATTTTTCTTCTTTTTTCATCGCTTCTTTGGCACTTTTTACGGCACCGTCGACCATATTTTTAGCGACTTTCCATGCATGAAAACCTAATTTCTTAGCCTCTTGTGCCACTTGTTTCGCTTTTTCGTTCTCAAATTCGAATTGTTTCAAAGACTCGACTTTGGATGTTGCGATTTTTTCAAACTCGTTGACGTCTTTTTTGAAGGATTCGAGTCTTTTTTCGGCTTTTTCTTTGAACGTTTTTTCTAAAACAAACGCTTCGGCTTTAAGTTGTTCGATGCGCTCGCTAATCGCTTCTTTTGCTTCGTTTGCCGCACGCATCATTTTGGCGGTCGAGCTGTTCATCTCTTTTAAAATTTCTTGAATAAGCGAAGCGGAGATACCTTCGTTTTGTGCGGCAAGCGCTTCGAGAAGTTTCATAAATTGCTCATCGACTTTGAGTAACTCTTTGCGCAATTGCGTCAAATCGGTTTCCAAAAGACCTTCAATCTCTTCCGTTGGAGCAAATTTCAAATCATTTTTAAATTTATCGATGGCTTTAGCGATACCTTCTCTAACGCCGTTAACCGTACCTTCTAAAATATCTTTGGCATTCCCTAAATCTTCGTCGGCAATTTCAATAGCTGCGGAAATAACGGTATGTGAAATATCCATCATACGCTTTTTACTCAATTCGCGCTCGCTAATCGCTTGAAAAGAGAGATTTTTCGTAATTTCGTAAATCGTATCGACAATATCGCTTCCTTTCTCCAGTGTCGTTAGCAAGGCTTCACTGGTTGTTTCATGCAAAATACCGAGCATTTCGATACCTTTGAGCTTTGCGTCGCTGAGTGCCGATAAAGCATGATGTTTCGTCTCTTCTTGCATCGATTCGATATGATGTTCAAGCGTATCGAACATTTGGGTTAACGTGGCGCGAATGTGTTGTTTTTGGTGAAAAATACTCTTTTCCAATTGCTCTTTTTCATAAATCGTTTTGTATAAAAATGCCTCTTGCTCAGAACTAGAAGCCTTCAATAGACCGTCTATGACGCTCGTAAGAGCTCTTGTATTTTTGAGCCCTTCTTCATGCAACGCTTTTGCGTAAAGTTCAAACAATTCGCCCAATCGATTGTAAATATTGTGCTCATCTTTAAGGCGTTGAATCTTTTTACGCGAAAGTTCAAAACAGAGTTCGGAAATCAGCGGGTAAAGTTTGGGACTATCTTTGTTTTCCTTAACGGTTGCTAAAAAAATGGTGTACGTCGATTCCATATAAACCTCTCTTTTACAATACGAATTTAATGTGTTGGTGCGCTTTGAGTAAATGATAAAGCATTTTTCGATCGTCTGTTCCGTGGACTAAAACACGCAAGGTATAACTGACATAGTTACCTTGTGTACTCTTTTGCGATTTGGCGATTTCGTGCACGCGCTCTTCTAGTAGTTCCGTAACGATAGCGCGAATATCATGCTTGGCGTCCAAAACCAATTTGTATTCCCAATGACAAGGATAATCAAGCTGGAGTTCTGGCGTAGTCTCCACTTTTCCCTCCGCTTTTGGACTCTAAGCAAACGGCGTTGATAATCATCGATTTATCGATCGCTTTTGCCATATCGTAAATGGTTAAAAGTCCGATGCTAACGCCCGTAAGTGCTTCCATCTCGACGCCGGTTTGTCCTTTAAGCTTTGCCGTTACGCGTAACCTAAACCCCGGCAATTCCGGTAGCTCTTCGACGTCGCAGTTGACCGACGTGAGCATTAAGGGATGGCACATCGGGATTAAATCGCTGGTGCGCTTCGTTCCCATGATTGCGGCAACGATGGCGGTTTGAAGCACGGGACCTTTTTTGGTTTGCTCTGAAATAATCATCTCGTATGCATGCGGACTCATCGTGATCGTACCGCTAGCGACCGCAACGCGAAACGTCTCCTCTTTGTCGCTGACATCGACCATTTTCGGGCGATCTTTTTCATCCAAATGGGTTAATTTCATGGTCTTATCTCTTTTGTTTTTAATTTATTATAGCACCATTTTTCTTAATACCGTTCGTAAGCGCGTGATAAGAGTGTGTCATTTTTTCTCACTTGGCGCATCAAGGCGTTATTCTAAAGTATATAAAACGAAATTATATGCTACAATGATTTTGCAAAGTCATTCAGTGTTTTCTTCATAATAACGTAGTTACGGGCAAAAAAGATGACGTGAATGATTCAAACACGAGGAGTATGGTAACGATGAACATTTACGTAGGTAATGTTAAGTATGAGATGACGGGAGAACAACTTAAAGAGATGTTTTCCGCATACGGTGAGGTCAGTAGTGCACGCATTATTAGCGACAGGGAAACCGGTCGTTCTAAAGGATTTGGTTTTGTCGAGATGCCAAACGATGCGGAAGCTAAAGTGGCTATCGAGTCGACAAACGAAAAAGAGGTCGGAGGAAGAACGCTTAAAGTCAATGAAGCGAGACCTCGCGAAGAACGCCCGAGAAGATCCCCAAGAGAGTTCAACTAAGACGTTTCCCGCTCAAAAGATTCGCGCCGAACGGTCGCGAATCTTTAACGCTTTTTTACCTCGATAAGGCAAAGCCTATACCGATACGATCGCTTCGTTTATTATAATCGATTAAACTTTCCGCATAACCGCTGTAGAGTTGAATGTAACCGAACAGATTCTTCTCCCATAACGGAAATGTCCAATCTGCTTGAACGGCACCTCTATTGTCGTCACGATGAAAATTGTTACGCACTAAAATTTTAAACGTGTGTTGTTTCCACGGGTACATCAGCTCCAAATCCGCAATACCTAAATAATCGTCGATATCGGGATTGTCGTCACTGTTGGCATCTTCGGGGATGCGGTACCATATGCGTGGAGAAATGACCCAATCGCCCGCTTGCAAATAGGTTTTGGCATAGACGCGATTCCACGAACGCGATTTATCGCCTCCTTGGCCGTTGGATTCGTGTAGTACGCCGATTTGGTAAGCTTTGATAAAACTATCGTCGCTAAAATGCGGCATAATCATAAAAAGTTCGGGTTGATAATTGGTCTCTCTAAATGGAGCGGAGTCGTCCGTCGTTTGCCACCATGAGGTTTGCGTATAGGCAACAACGAAGCTTTCGTGTAACCCTAACAGATTGTCGGAAAGTCCTTTTTGAAGACTAAGTTGAAATTTGGTTTCGGCATGTTTTCTATCGCCGTGAGAAACTGCATCGTAGGTCATCGGCAAAAGATAGTTGATTTTATAGGGCGCAATGTCAAACGCTTGAGTCAACATCTGTTTCATCGAAGCTTTGGTTTCGTCGTCACCGTCGTACGATCGTAAGAAAGAGCCGTAGACGGCTTCGGTACGTTCGATTCTTTGCAGTTGTTCGACGGTTTCAGGCTCAGACGTTTGTCGGGTAAGCGGCGTTTTTTCGATACTCAGCGTTGCGGCATGTTTGTACCATAGCAGTGCTCTGTCTTTGTCGTCGTGCGCTTCATAATACTTGGCGAGATTTAAAGCCGCCGAGGCATCGCCGCCGAGGGCTTTTTCTTCTAAGAGCGACGTTGCTTCCGTTGCATGAAGAAGCAAAGACGTGCTAAAGAGTATGAAAAATGTGATAAGGGAGTGTTTCATAAGAGGTACCTTCTAAAATTAAAACACAATTATAGCGCAACTATGCGTATTACGGGAAGGATTTCGACCGCGCGGGTAACGAGGCCGAAAGAAAAGAGGTTTAATATTCGTAATCGACGACTTTACTCAGTGCGTTGAGGGATTTAATAAACGCAACGACTTCAAGGTGAATCGGATGGGTTGCATAGGTTGATAAATCTTCTTTGGTTTCAAAATCGCTGATGAGTGCAACATCAAAGGCACGTTCTTCAGGCGAGAAGTTAAGTCCGACTTCCAAATGTTTGACGATATCCAATTTCCCCTGCATGCTCATAATGCGATCGCGCATCGCTTGTTTATTCGTTTCGGAATTGTCGGGAAGCTTGAAAAATACGATATGGCGAACCATCGTTACTCCTTTTTAAGAGCTATTATAGCAAAACTTTATCACGAATCTGCGAAGGAATTTAACGTTAATTTAACACTTCATGACTACACTGTGACAAATTATTTCATAGGGAGTAACGATGATAAAGTTTATCGTATGGAGTGTTCTAGCACTCTTCTTGACGCTCGGATTGCATGCCGAGGAGTTTAACAAAGCGGCTTCGGGCGAGCCCGAGTTGATTCAGCAAGGCGATACGAAGGCCTATTGTCCGATATGCGGTATGAGTTTAAAGCAGTTCTATAAAACGTCTCACGGGGCTATTTTAAACGACGGAACCGCGACGCAATATTGTTCGATTCGATGCCTTGCGGCAGATTGGAATGCCATTGAAGCACGTGTTAAAAAAATCGTCGTAACCGATGCCAAAAGTGAAAAACTCATCGATGCGAAAGACGCGTTTTACGTCGTCGGTTCTAAAGTTCCCGGTACGATGAGTCAAGTCAGTAAATTGGCATTTGCTCAAAAAACCGACGCCGAAGCGTTTATGAAAGAGTACGGCGGCGAGTTGATGAGCTTTGATAAAGCGTTTGCCTCGGCAAAAGCCTCTTTAGCGCAAGACGTGGATGCTTTTATTCAAAAGAAGCAAAAAGGCATGTACCCGATGGGTGAGAAAATCTATAACGCAGCATGCGCGAAAGATCAAATTCATTTAGACGATTTTACGACGATTAGCGCATTGAAAGTCTTTTTGAAAAATAACAAAGTATGCGGCGAACTCGACGAACAAAAGTTGCAAGCCGTTTCTTTGTACGTGTGGGAGATTTTGCGCGAGGAGGCACACGGACATGCCCATAAAAATATGATACATGTCGAAAAAGATGAAAAATGTCCCGTGTGCGGTATGTTTGTTTACAAATACCCGCGTTGGGCGGCGCGTATGAACTACGTCGATAACGGTAAAAACGTCAGCCATGCCTTTGACGGCGTGAAAGATATGCTCAAGTTTTACCACAACCCTTCCAAATGGGGTAACTATGCAAAACAACCCGATGATAAAGTCGCTTTATTGGTGACGGATTATTATACGCAAGAAGCGATTGACGGCAAAGCGGCTCTTTACGTTGTTGGAAGCGACATGTACGGTCCGATGGGCAGAGAATTTATTCCGTTTAAAGATGAAGCAAGCGCGCAAAGCTTTTTGAAAGATCATAAAGGAAAACGCGTTCTTCGCCTCAATGAAATCGACGAGGCACTTGTGTACGAGCAAGATAAATAGTTTTTACGCGATGTCGTGAGGTTGTTCGACGATAAAGCCTTGGAAAAGATCACAGCCGAGGGTTCGAGCAATCTCGCGTGCGGCGCGCGAGTTGAGTTGCGAAGCGATTGTTTGGATGCCCTGCTTGCGGGCGAGATCGATCATGGCATTGCAGGTTGCTTGTGCGTTAGGATCAATCGCAAAATCACGGATAAGACGGCCGTGAAGCTTCACGTAATCCACGCATCCTTGCGGAAAATAGGCAAGATATTCCGCACTTTTCACGTTATCCAAAATCAGCGTAAATCCCTCTTGTTTCAGCGTACTTAAGCTCTTTAAGAGCAATTCGCACGGCGTTTTTCCTTCACATTCAACCTCAAGCCATACGTTTTTCGGATCGACGCGGTGTCGTAAAAATGCCAAACGCTCCGCATCAAGGAGATCTTCGTACGAAAGATTGAGCGCAATACGGCGATGCGCGGTTTGGGTTAATTGGCACGCTTTGTGGACGATACTGCGAAACAAAGCATCGTACAAACCGCGTTCGTGTGCGATTTTGAGGAAAAGTTTCGGCGACTGTAACGTTTGGCGATCGCACAAGCGCAAAAGACCTTCGTAATAGCAAGCTTGTTCTGCAAGATCGACGACGGCTTGGCAATGAAGCGTAATATTTTCGCGTTCGATCGCTTGTTTCATCATCGCTTCTACCGCTTCTTCGCTTTCGCCAAGGAGCGTATTGGCAAATTCAGAGTAGGTTACGAAAGGTTGATCTTCCGTTTTGGCAACGCGTAGCGCTTTTTGGGCTTTTTCCAGAGCATTGAAATGATCGAAACTGATGCCGATAACGGTCTCGACGCGAATGGTCTGATCGTCATAATCGTAGGCGAGATTTTTCAGCGTATCGAGCAGTGCAAAGATGAGGTTTTCCATCTTGGAAAGTTCAAACGGAGCATTTTGCAAGAGTATAAATTTGTCGTCGACGAAGCGGTAAAGCGTCATTTCGTACGATAGGGCAAAGGTTTGGAGCGTTTGGGCAAAACGACGCAAAATAAAATCACCGCCTTCGTCGCCGTGCGCGATCGTAATAGCTTTAAAACGTTTGATATCGACGAGAAACAGCTTCGGACTCTTACATGTCGTTACCGCTTCTACAAAAGCATCGAGCGATGCGACGTCGGTTAGCCGATCTTTCATAAGCGTTTTTTTGCCTCTTCGTATTCGTCGGGATGATTGACGTTAAAAAAAAGTGCGTCGTCTTGAAACGAAACGAAACGTGTACGGCTTTGTGCTAAAACCGAACGTATTTTGTGTTCGTTACGTTCCAAAAGCGTTCGAATGACGGGAATGATCGAGGGCGCATAGATTGCGCACAATTGATGCGAAGACGAAGAGGATGTCGCAACGAGCGCATCGGTTTCGTCGTTGAAGTTCGCATACAGCGTTTCAAAGACTTCGGGGGTAACAAAAGGCGTATCGACGCTTAAAACACACACGGGAATTTGGAAATATTCCAAAATCGATAAAAGTGCCACCAGCGGCGAATGCTCTTGATACGATGCGGTATCTTCGATAAAAGAAGCATCAAAGTTAAATTTTGCGCGGCTTTTAGCACTGACATGTAGGCTTTGAAAAAAAGGTTTTAAACGTTGCAGTTGAAATTGCGTGAGCGTTTCACACGCTCCAAAAGGAAGCAACGCTTTGTCGCTTCCCATGCGAGAGCTTTTCCCGCCGGCAATAATGACTAAGGGCAGCGGGACAAAGACCATTAGAGCGTTCTTGGATCGGTAATTTTGCCCATAACGGCACTGGCGGCCGCTACGGCGGAGTTGGCAAGGTAAATCTCGCTGGTGCGCGCTCCCATACGTCCTACGAAGTTACGATTGGTCGTCGCTACGCAACGTTCGCCTTCGCCTAAAATACCCATGTATCCGCCTAAACATGCGCCGCATGTGGGGTTGCTAAACACCGCGCCCGCTTCGACGAAAATATCCACCAAGCCTTCTTTTTGGGCTTGCAAAGAGATCTTTTGCGTTGCCGGCGTGATGATAAGACGTGTTTTACGTGCGACTTTGCGACCTTTTAAGATGCTTGCCGCGATGCGTAAGTCTTCCAATCGGCCGTTGGTACAGCTGCCGATAAAGACTTGATCGATCGCTAGATCGTCTTTGACCGCTTCGTTGATCGATTTGCCGTTAGAAGGTAAAAACGGATAGGCAATGACCGGATCAAGGTTTGCGACATCGATGTGAAGGACTTGTACATACGTCGCATCGTCGTCCGAATAGAAAAATTTCGGCTCACGTGCAAGATTTTTATCGCTTAAAAAGGCTTTGGTCGTCGCATCGACGGCAACGATACCGCTTTTGGCTCCCGCTTCAATCGCCATGTTGCACAAAGAGAAACGATCGTCCATGGTGAGGTGTTGGATCGTATCGCCCGTAAATTCGAGCGTGCGGTACAAGGCACCGTCGACGCCGAGTCGGCGGATGACTTCTAAGATAAGGTCTTTGCCGTAGACGTGGCGTTTGGGTTTGCCGCTGAAAACGACTTTGATGGATTCGGGAACTTTAAACCAATTTTCACCCGTAATCATCGCAAACGCGAGGTCGGTTGAGCCCATACCCGTCGCAAACGCGCCTAACGCGCCGTGCGTACAGGTATGCGAGTCCGCACCGATAATGACGTCGCCCGGAACGACCAGCCCTTTTTCGGGAAGCAAGGCGTGTTCGATGCCCATGTCTTTTTCGTCGAAGTAATGTTTGAGATCGTGTTTGTAGGCAAAATCACGGCTGATTTTGGCTTGGTTGGCACTGGCAATATCTTTGGCGGGAATGTAGTGATCCATAACGATACTAAACCCGTCCGGATTGGCAAGTTTGGTCGCGCCGCTCTCTTCAAACGCTCGGATGGAAATCGGCGTCGTGATGTCGTTGCCTATGACCATATCGATCTTGCATTTGATAATTTCTCCGGCATATACCGCGTGTCCGACGTGTTCGCTGAAAATTTTTTCGGTGATGGTTTGTCCCATGATAAAACCTTACATGTAAGAATAATGGGAAGATTGTAACACAAAAAGGTTTAAGAAAAAGAAGAGTTGCTTATGCAACCCTTCTCGGAAGCTCTATCGTCCGCAACCGCAACCGCCGCCGCAACTGCTAGAATCGTCGTTTTTAGAGGTGTCGATTTTGAAAGGAAGATACGCGGGGCAAAAGCGAATAATCGCACTTCCTAATACGATAACGCCGATGATTCCGAACCAGCTTTGATACGCTACGCCTGCTAAAATAATGGCAATTCCTACGATAAAACGAACGGCTCTATCGGTTTTTCCTACGTTGCATTTCATGAATGACTCCTTGGTTTTGATAATTTAGGAGTTATTATATCCTATTCTAAAAATAAATCGGTTAAAAATCTAAATAATAAAAATTACTATTGACAAATATTTATCAGTTTGATATACTTTCATCATCAAACACAAAAATAAACATAAGGAGCAATTATGGCATGCGATACCAACAAAGTTGAAGCAATCGCTTCTGAAACCGTGCAAGACAATAACATCAACGAAATGAAAACACAGGAGAAAAAAAACATGAGTTCCTCTTTAGTTCTACAAAAAGCACCGTCATTTAAAATGGATGCGTATAACGCCAAAACAGGTCATTTTACGAGCGTAAGCAGTGAGGATTATAAAGGCAAATGGCATGTTGTCTGCTTTTATCCGGCAGATTTTACCTTTGTATGTCCGACGGAAATTGCGGCGATGAACGCCAAATACGACGAATTTCAAGAACTTGGCGTCGAAATTTTGGCGGTTTCGACCGATACCAAATTTTCGCACAAACGTTTTGTCGAAACCGAACCTCTTTTGGCGGGTTTAAAACTGACGATCGGTGCGGATCCGACCGGTACGGTTAGTCGCGCTTTCGGCGTGATGATCGAAGAAGAGGGAATCGCGCTTCGCGGACGTTTCCTCATCAATCCCGAGGGCGTATGCGTTGCGCAGGAGGTTCAAGCACCGATGGTAGGACGTAACGTCAATGAGTTTTTACGCCAAGTCAGAGCATGGCAACATGCAAGCAAAACGGGTGAGGTATGTCCTGCTGGCTGGAGACCGGGCAAAAAGACCTTGCCGGTAGCAACCGAGGTGGAAAAAATGACGGGACGCGTAGGCGATTACATTACGATCGAAGAGATCTTATCGTAAAAAGCCCTTATAGTCACTCAGAAAATTATGGATACCCTCTTGTGCAAAGAGGGTATCGCTCCACGGTTTCGTATCAATCAAATCAAAATAGGCTTCTTTTAAAACATACGCCGATGCTTTGACGTAACGACCCTCTACAAGAAGCTCCACCTCTTTACGCTCGTAATACTCGCCTTCAAAAGTATCAAGGATGACCAAATCTTCGTCGCACACGTCGTAGTAAACGACGCCCTCGACCGACGCATCTTTTAGCGGAAAAATGACGGGATAAACGTCGTTTTTGATCGCGCGCCTTTCGTAATGGGACAAAGTCGCTTTTTGGGCAAGGTAGTTGCCCTTTACCAGTCGGTGCCAAACGTCTTCAAACATTAATGATCCGTACGTAAAGAGGTGTGTCATTGCGTGCTCCTTGATGAAAATCATACCACGATACGCGCCGAAACCGTGATCAAAAAGTAAACAAATGAGGGTATAATAATAAGAAAATCATTCAAGGCTTGACATGTTAACCCGTCAAACAAGCAATGCGCATGAAGATTTTCGTGCCTTAACGCGTGCGTTGGATGCCGAATTAAACGCGCGTTACGGAGCGATGCAAGCGGTATACGACCGCCATAACGTCATCGATCCGATCGAGACGGCGTTGGTCGGTTATGAAAGCTCAACGCCTATTGCCTGCGGATGTTTCAAAATCATCGATGCTCAAACGGTTGAGATCAAACGCATGTTCGTGATGCCGGCGTATCGAAGGCGCGGCTTTTCGTCGTGTATTTTAGCGGAACTTGAATCGTGGGCGTGTACGCTTGGGTATCAACGGGCGCGATTGGAAACGGGCAAATCCCAACCCGAGGCGATCGCCTTGTATCGCAAATGCGGTTACGAGGTCGTCGAAAACTTTCCACCTTACGTGGGCATGGACAACAGCGTGTGCATGCAAAAATCTCTAAGGAGCAACGATGGCTAAGTGTACCATAGACTCTCCCGTGGGGAGATTGATCGCCGAGGTCAACGACGACGCACTCTTAGCGTTGGATTTTGAGCAAGACGGCGAAGTTTACCGTGACGAACATCCGCTTTTAGACAAACTCAAAAGTGAGTTACGCGACTATTTCGAAGGAAAACGCAAATCTTTTAGTCTGCCACTTGCGCCCAAAGGAACGCCTTTTCAAAAAACGGTTTGGCAAACGTTGACGCGTATTCCTTACGGAGCGACGGTTTCTTACAGTACCGAAGCGTCCATGTTGGAACATCCCAAAGCCGTTCGCGCGGTGGCAAACGCCAACGGCAAAAATAAAATTGCGATTATTATTCCCTGCCACCGCGTGATTGCCAAGAACGGCGGTATCGGCGGATACAGCGGCGGACTTTGGCGTAAAGAGTATCTGCTTGCGTTAGAGGCAAAGTATCGATGAACGTCGTTTCGGTCATCGATTCGTTTAAAGGGTGTGCGAGTTCTTCGGAACTCTCTTCGTGGGTTCGCGAGGCAATTTTAGAGGTCTTTCCCGATGCAAGCGTGCATTCGTGCCTGATTGCCGACGGCGGCGAAGGGATGATCGACGCTTTGCTTGCCAACGTTGAGGGTACACGCCTTACATGTCAGGTTCACGACCCTTTAATGCGTGAAATCGAAGCGTATTACGCCATTTTAAAAGACGGTACGACGGCCGTTATCGAGACGGCGCAAGCCGCGGGTTTGCCTTTGGTTCAAGCGTCGCAACGAAATCCCTTGTTAACGACGACGTACGGCGTGGGTGAACTCATTCACGATGCGCTTGCGCGAGGATGCAAAAAAGTGATTATCGGACTTGGCGGAAGTGCGACCAACGATGCGGGAATCGGCATGCTTCACGCTTTGGGTTTTCGTTTCCTCGACCGCGAAGGTCGCGTGCTTTTTCAAGGCGGAGAGGTTTTGGAAAAGATTCATACGATCGATCGAAGCGGTGCGCTCAACGCATTAAAATCGTGCGAGTTTATTGCCGCGTGCGACGTGGAAAATCCGATGATAGGCGTTAACGGTAGCGCACGTGTCTATGCGGCGCAAAAAGGGGCGGACGCTTCGATGATAGAGCGTTTGGAATCGGGCATGCAACACTTCGCGCAACGTTTGGAGCGGGCGCTGGGACACGACGTCGCGTCGCAAAAAGGTTCCGGAGCCGCCGGCGGTATTGCCGGAGGATTGCATGCTTTTTTAAATGCGCGTTTAGCGTCCGGAATCGAAATTTTATTGGACGAGATGCGTTTTGACGCGCTGATCGAAGATGCCGATCTTGTGATCAGCGGCGAAGGACGCATCGATGCGCAATCGTTGATGGGTAAAGTCCTTAGCGGCGTTGCCAAACGGTGTCAAAAAGCGCATGTCCCGCTCATCGCTTTAGGCGGCGGTATCGACGACGCTTTGGAAGAACATGTCGGTATCGACGCGCTTTTTTCGATTATGCGCTACCCCATGCGTTTGGAAGAGGCGATGAACAAAGCCAATGCGCAAAAGCTGACGCGCCAGAGCGTTAAAGAAATTTTTCGGCTGATTCAAGCCGTGCGACGAAAGTAGGATTATGAAATACCAAGAGTTGATTTTACTGAACGATTTTTTACGCAACTATCGTAAGATCTCGTCCATTCATCGGGTAGACGATAGCGTGCTTCGCATCGTTTTCGAATCGGGAGAGCCTTTGTTTATCGACCTTTCTCGGAATGATTCGTACCTGTTTTACAAAAGCGATTTTAAACAATCCAAACGCTATAGCGCGCCTTTTGACGTGTTGTTGAACAAGCGTTTCGCCAATGCGACGATCGAGAAGATCGCGCTTGAAAAAAATAATCGGATTTTACGCTTACATGTCAAAGCAAGTTCCAGCTACAAAGCACTTTTAACGACCTTGCAGTTGGAGTTTACGGGACGCAATACCAACGCGATTTTGTTGGACGAAAACGAAGTCGTGCTGGAAGCGTTACGGCACATCGACCCGAGCGTTTCGTTTCGAAGCGTTAAAGTGGGCGAAATTTTGGAGAAACTGCCGCCCAAAGAGATGAAAGAAAAGCCGTTTGTTTTGGAAGAGCCTTTTGAGGAGTATTTGAAACATGCGTATGAAAAAAGGTTACATGTCAAGCTTTTTGAGCTTAAAAATCAAAAAATCGCGCACTTACGCAAGAAAATCGAAACTTTAGTTACGGCGATCGCGGCATTGGAAAACGAAGAAGAGCTCTTAGCGCGGAGTACGCAGGCGCAAACGCAAGCGTCGATCGTCCTTGCCAATTTACATGCGGTCAAAGCGTATCAAGAAAAAGTACGTTTGTACGATTTTGAGGGTAACGAAGTCGACATTGAATTGCCCTTGGCGCATTCGCCTCAGCACGCCGCCAATCTTTTGTTTAAAAAATCGAAAAAATTGCGACAAAAAGCACTTTCGATCCATCGACAGCGTGAAAATCTCGAGGAGAAGAAGCTCTTTTTGGAACGTATGGTCAGTGTCGTCGATGCGGCGAGCGACGTGGAGGAAATCGGTATTTTGACGCCGAAAGTAACGAAAAGCAAACAAAAAGGGGACGATAAGAACTACGAGACGTTCTTTTTGGAAGGGTATCGCATTTTGCTCGGCAAAAACGAGAAAGGCAATATCGCGCTTTTGCAAGAGGCGAAAAAGAGCGATATTTGGTTACATGTCAAGGACGTTCCGTCCGCACATGTCATTATTTGTACCGAAAAACAGAGCGTTCCGGAGACGGTTTTGGTCTTTGCCGCGAAGGTGTGCGTTGATTTTAGCATGACGCAAAAGGGCGGTTATTTAGTCGATTATACCCCGCGCAAAAACGTCAAACCGTATGATGGAGCAAATGTTGCTTATGAAACGTATCAGACCTTAAAGATTTACAAAGCATAAATTCCGACTCGCAAGAGTCGTATCGGGGAAAAAGAGCAATTCACGTGCCGTAGCGGCTGAAACGGGGGCGTTTTAAAATGCCCGTTACACGCATTGGGAGGCGAACATGGCGGTAGGTCCCATCGGTAGTCTGATTTACGCAAATCAGATGATGCATATTCAAGCCTCGAAAGAGGCGGATTATAATAGCAGTGCGCAGATGCAGCAAACCTTGGCGGCGGCGATGCAAAACGAAAAAGAAGAGGTCGTTCAAGAAGTGCGCCCTGCCGAAGAGAGTTACAAGATCGATCCTGAAAACGAGCATGAGCGTCAAAAGAGCGACGAAGAGCAAGAAGAGCAGGCGCAACACCGCGAAGAACATGCCAAAGAGTCCAAAGAGGAAGAAGAGGTGCCGTTGCATCAAGGCCTTTTGGATGTCAAAGCTTAACTTCACGTCCGCTTTGCTATGATTCGTGAACATAAAATCGACATAAAGAGTACTTATGAACTTTAAAACGTTGTACGAAAGCAATAAAGAGCGCGTCGTCACGGGATTTGGCCTCTTGGCACTCGCCGCCGTGATCGCTTTTGTCAATAGTACGCTATTGACGTGGGCCATTTTAGGTGTCATGTATCTGTTTGCGTTTCATGAAGCGATGGCACTTTTTAACGTGAAAGACGTGAAGCTTTACGTTTATGCCGTCTTGTTGTGGCTTGCGGCGTTTTTCTACCCGAACCCAGACGATTTGGTGTACCTCTCTCTCGTGCTTTATCTAGCGGTAATGGCGTACCGTAAAGAGGTCGATTATAAACTCCTTGCGCCGTTTTTTTACCCTTCGATTTCGATGTTGTTTTTGTATACGCTCTACCATGATTTCGGCATGAGTGTTTTAATTTGGTTGGTGATTATCGTAGCGTTAACGGATACGGGAGCGTATTTTGTCGGTAAGAGTATCGGAAAGACGCCTTTTAGCGCAACTTCTCCGAACAAAACATGGGAAGGTTTTTTCGGCGGTGTAGGCAGTGCAACCGTAGCAGGAGCGTTGTACGGCACACTTTTCGTTCCGTTATGGCTCTCTTTGGCGATTGCGTTATTCAGCTCGGTTGCGGCGATCTTCGGCGATCTTTTCGAGAGTTACCTTAAGCGTGAAGCGGGTGTGAAAGACAGCGGTACGCTATTCCCCGGACACGGCGGAATGCTAGATCGTTTGGACGGTTATCTTTTCGGCGGCGTCGTGATGGTAATTTTGCTTCGAGGACTCGCATAAATGGTCATACTAGGCTCTACCGGCTCTATCGGCGTCAATGCGCTAATCATTGCGGAGCGTTTTAACGTTTACGTCGAAGCGTTGGTTGCCGGAAAAAATATCGCACTTTTGAACGAACAAATCGAAAAATTTCATCCCGAATACGTTGCTATCAGCGATCCGAAAGATCGCCCTTTCGTGAAACACGCGCACGTGTTTGTCGGCAAAGAAGGGATTTTGGAGCTCTTGGGCAAATGCAAAAGCCACATCGTTTTGAACGCGTTGGTCGGCTTTGTCGGTTTGGCTCCGAGTATCGAAGCATTGCGTTTGGGTAAACAACTCGCCCTTGCCAATAAAGAATCCTTGGTCGTAGCGGGACATCTTTTGGATACCGCGCGTATTACGCCGATCGATAGCGAGCACTTCGGTTTATGGTATTTGCAGGGCAAACGTCCCGTAACGCGGATGATGATTACCGCAAGCGGCGGTGCGTTTCGCGATACGCCGTTGGAAGCTTTGCCTCACATGTCGTTTCAAGATGCCCTAAAACACCCCAATTGGAGTATGGGCGCGAAAATTACGATCGATAGTGCTAGCATGACCAATAAACTCTTCGAACTGTTAGAAGCCCGTTGGCTTTTCGGATGCGAGCAACTCGACGCGATGATCGAACCTAGCTCGCTGATTCATGCTTTCGTGAGCTTTAAAGACGGCAGTACGACCGCACACTTGGCACAAGCGGATATGAAACTTCCTATCGCGTTTGCGATGTTGGGCGAGAGCAAAGAAGAGATACTCCCTCCGCTTGATTTGAGTACGCTTCAGGGCTTTTCGTTCCAAGCGATCGATCCGAGACGTTATCCGATCTGGGAGATTAAAGAAGAAATTTTAGCCAATCCCACACGAGGCGTCGTGATTAATGCCGCCAACGAAGTGGGCATTACGAAATTTTATAACCGCGAAATTAATATCCTCGAGTTGGCGGAATTGAGTAAAAGAGCCTTTTTCCGTTTTAAAGAGGTTTCGCCGAGCAATTTACAAGAAGTCTTTGAAATCGATCGAGAAGTACGGGCTTTTTGTTTACGCTAAATTTCAAAAATCGTGTGTGAAAAAATCTATCGCAAAGAGGTGTGAATGCTAAGTCGTACCGACTATAACTTTCGGCTTAAAGACAGTATTATCGGGCTTCAGTTCTTATTTGTTGCCTTTGGGGCATTGGTGTTGGTGCCGATTCTCACGGGGCTTGATCCTAACGTGGCGTTGTTTACCGCGGGGCTTGGAACGCTTTTGTTTCAATTGACGACGCGCGAGCAAATTCCTCCGATCTTTCTTGCTTCGTCTTTCTCGTTTATCGCGCCGATTATCTACGGACTCAAAACGTGGGGCTTACCCGGAACGTTATGCGGTCTTGCGGCGGCGGGACTTTTCTATCTTTTTCTAAGCATTCTCGTTCGCTTAAAAGGAACGGAATTTTTGCATAAAATTTTTCCGGCGGTCGTCGTCGGCCCCGTCATTATGACGATTGGCTTAATTCTCTCTCCGGTGGCGGTCAATATGGCGATGGGAAAAACGGGAGACGGAGCTATCGTTCTCGTGCCGCTCCATCAAGCGATGGCAGTTTCTTCTGCGGCATTGTTGGTGACGTTGCTGGTGGCACTTTTGGGCAAAGGCGTGCTTCGGTTATTGCCTATTTTATGCGGTATCGTTGCGGGGTATAGCGTTTCTTTGTTTTTAGGTATCGTCAATTTTGACGCGGTCGCGAAGGCTGCGTGGTTTGCGATTCCCCATTTCGTATTTCCCGAATGGAACGCGGAAGCGATCATCTATATTTTACCGATAGCCATCGCTCCGGCGGTCGAACATGTCGGCGGAATTTTGACGATCAGCAACGTGACGAAGACGGATTATTTGAAAAAACCGGGTTTAAAAACGACGCTTTTAGGCGATGCAATCGCCACAAGTGCGGCTTCCTTGCTTGGAGGACCGCCGAATACGACCTATTCGGAAGTGACGGGTGCCGTAACCATCACAAAAGCGTTTAATCCCGCGATTATGACGTGGGCGGCTATTTTTGCGATCGTTTTGGCATTCGTCGGAAAACTCGGCGGACTTTTGGCGACGATCCCCGTTCCCGTTATGGGCGGCATTTTACTGTTGCTTTTCGGCATTATCGCTTCTATCGGCATCGGAACGATGGTACGCGAGAAAGTCGATATGAATAATCCGCGCAATATGATTATCGTCTCGATGATCTTAGTCCTTGCCATCGGCGGCATGGTCGTCGATATGGGCGGTGTCGCATTTAGCGGTATCGGTTTAGGTGCGATCGCGGGCATCGTACTCAACTTGGTTTTGCCGCAAGGGCATTATACGAACGAACACGAATAAATTAAAGGAAGAGGAATGGAGTTGATTGAAAAAATCGTATCGACGCTCTCAGGTATCGTCTGGGGTGCTCCGATGTTGGTCTTGCTCGTCGGAACGGGCATTTATTTGACGGTAATTTTAAAAGGCATGCAGTTTTGGGCATTACCGCATGCGATGAAGCTGATTTTTCATAAAGAAGAAGACGGTGCGGGCGAAATTAGCCATTTTGCGGCGTTAATGACGGCACTTGCCGCCACGGTCGGTATCGGAAATATCGTGGGCGTTGCGACCGCGATTACGCTTGGCGGTCCGGGTGCCGTGTTTTGGATGTGGATGACGGGATTGGTCGGAATGGCGACCAAATATTCCGAAGCGGTTTTAGCGGTCAAATACCGTCAACATAGCCACCACCACGGCTTTAAGGGCGGACCGATGTATTATTTGACGTACGGTCTTAACATGCCCAAACTCGGTCTTGCGTTTGCTCTTTTTACGGCATTGGCGGCATTCGGTATCGGAAATATGACGCAGGCCAATGCGGTTGCGACGATTTTGGAAACGCAAATGAGCGTTCCGACATGGGTCACGGGCGTCGTACTTTTAACGTTGACGGCGGTCGTTATTTTGGGCGGTATCAAATCCATCGGACGTTTTACGTCGTTTCTCGTTCCGTTTATGATTTTGGTGTACGTTGCGGTTTCGTTGGTGATTTTATGTATGAACCTCGATAAATTACCGCATGCGTTGAGTTTGATTTTTTACCACGCGTTCAATCCGATAGCCGCAGGCGGCGGATTTGTGGGTGCGACGATGGCGGCAGCGATTCGTTACGGCGTAGCGCGCGGCGTTTTTTCGAACGAATCGGGTTTAGGTTCTGCTCCGATTGCGGCGGCGGCGGCAAAAACGAACGATCCGGTACGTCAAGCACTCGTGAGTATGACGCAAACGTTTATCGATACGTTGGTCGTCTGCTCTATGACGGCTTTGATTATTTTAATTTCTCCGTTTTGGCAAGAAGGCGTGAGCCCTGGGCTCTTGACGATGAAGAGCTTTGAGCTTTACTTAGGATCGTTCGGTACGATCGTCGTGGTCGTCTCGACGGTGTTGTTTGCGTATTCGACGATTTTGGGATGGAGTTATTACGGCGAAAAGGCGTTTGAATACCTTTTGGGCGAACGCTTTATTCGTTTGTACCGCGTTTTATTTATTGCGGGCGTTATGGTCGGTTCGATGATGAAGCTGGAGTTCGTGTGGAACTTCTCGGATTTAATGAACGGTATGATGGCGATTCCCAATTTGATTGCGCTTTTATTGCTCTCCAAAGTGATTGCAAGCGAAAGCAAACGCTATTTTGAGAGTCTAAAGTAGGGAACGATGTTTCGCCTCTCCTTTGCCTTGGCCGCCGTTGCGGTTTTAACGTTGATCAACGTCTATACGTATCGGAGGTTTTTACGACGTGTAGAGCTTTTCGCGCGCTTGGGCAAAGGTATGATGTGGGGGACGATCGTGGTAACGCTTTGCGAAATTCTCTATTTCGCGGTGTTGCGCCTCGATACCCTCAATCCGCTTCTTTTCGGTCTTTTTTCTTCGCTTGTCGGCATTTCGTTTATGCTCTTTTGCGTGGCGATCGTGTACGATCTGGTGCATGTTCCGTATGCCAAAATTCCGCACGATTATTCCAGACGTCTTTTTCTCAAAACGGTGCTCGACGTAACGATGTTGCTTTTGGCGTTTTCGTATATGTTCAAAGGCTTTATCAACGGCTTTAAAGCACCCGTTTTGAACGAGAAAGAAGTTTTCATCGACGGATTGAGCGAGACATTGAGTATCGTACAGTTAAGCGACGTGCATTTGGGTAAAAGCTTGGGCAAAGCGTTTTTGGACGATTTGGTCTTACGTATCAATTCGTTGGATGCAGATATTGTCGTTATTACGGGCGATTTGGTCGATATGCCCGTCTCCAAAATCGGCGATCAACTGGAGAGTTTACGCACGCTAAAGAGCCGTTTCGGGGTCTATTTCGTTCCGGGCAATCATGAATATTTTTACGGGGTGCATACGATTATGGAGCGTTTGGAAGCTTTAGGCGTCACGGTGCTGAAAAACCGATCGGTTCTCATCGATGGGCGCATCAATCTGGTGGGCGTCACCGATATGATGGGAAAACGTTTTGATTTTTTACCGCCCGATTTGCCGCAAGCCTTCTTACATGTCAGAAACGATTTGCCGACGGTTTTACTCTCGCATCAGCCTAAAATCGTTCAAGACCTTACCGACGAAAAGGTCGACTTGATCATCAGCGGGCATACGCACGGCGGGCAGATTTTCCCGTTTGGGCTTTTGGTACTTTTAGATCAACCCTACTTAAGCGGTTTGTACCGCCATTCCGCCCGTACGCAGGTTTTCGTGAGTAACGGAGCAGGGTATTGGGGTCCGCCGGTACGCGTGATGGCACCGAGCGAGATCGCCACATTAAGGTTAAAGGCAAAGGTATGAGATTTCTTTGGATTATCGCATGTGCGGTTTTTTTCGCCGGATGCAGCGCGAAAGTCGAGGGCTTACATGTAGAGCCGCAAAACGTGGCGCAATTAACGTCGGACTTGCAAGCGTTGGGCGATAACGTCGAGTATAGTGAAGCGCGTCTTTTTGCTTATGAAGCGTTGTCGTACCCGCAAACTTTGGCGGAGCGTTACGGCTTAGTCTATCCTCCTACACTTCACAATCTTTTAATCAATACGGGACTAAAAGAGCGCGGACTTTGTTATCAATGGAGCGAAGATATGATGGCGCATCTGAAAGGCTTACACCTTCAAAGTTTCGATTTACGTTGGGGCGTTGCGAATAAAGGCGAGTTGAACGAACATAATTCGGTGGTCGTCGTAGCCAAAGGCAGCGCGTTTCAAACGGGTATTTTAATCGATCCTTGGCGACATTCGGGCATATTGTATTGGGCGAAAATCTCGGACGATCCGGAATACCGATGGGTTGAGAATCTCTCTCGTAGTCGATATTTCGGTACGGTTACGCAGTAAGGTTTTTTTTCAGAATAATACGAATCACGCTGGCACGTCCGACATGTTGCGTGCCTTCGTTGAGCATCACGATCTCTTGAGAGAGCTTGAGCACTTTGCACGCTAGACGTTTAATCCAAGCGATAATAGCGTTAATATCGTAAAGCAACAGTGCGTTTTTTGGCCCCCCGCTGTTGAAGTGAATTTGACTTTCGCTGAAAAGTTCGGCAATAAAAATCCCCTCCGGAGCCAATGCGGCAACGGCTTTTTCAAAAAGCATCCTTTGCTCGTTTTTTGCCAAATCCAAATAGGTGCAAACAACCGCGTCGTAGATGGGTTCGGGCTGCCAATATTCTAAAAGGGTATGACGTGTTTTGATCGCGACATAGTGCTCTTTGGCACGTTTTCGCAGTTTGGCAAGTGCGACGTCGGAAGCGTCGAGAGCTTCAACGTTTAAGCCCAAATCGGCAAAGTAGATTGCATTGCGACCTTCGCCTTCGCCTAAGCAGATGCACCGTTTTGCGTGCACTAAGAGGTCGACATGTTCTTTGATAAAAGCGTTGGGCGTTTCGCCGTAGATCATTTGGGCCGTTTGAAATTTTTCATTCCAAAATGCTTGCATCGACTTCCTTTTGTGACGTTAAAATTATTGTAACACAATTTAAATCAATGCAATCCTTTTTGAAGTACGTTATACTAAACTTCTCACAAAATGAGTTTTACAAGCAAAAAAGCACCGAAGGTGCGCGGGCACTCTGCGTGAGAGAACTCAGCGTTAGCGTAGCGTTTAGAGCTTGGCTCTAAAGGCGTGTCAAAGATAAAAAAGCACCGAAGGTGCGCGGGCACTCTGCGTGAGAGAACTCAGCGTTAGCGTAGCTTTTAGAGCTTAGCTCTAAAGGCGTGTTAAAGATAAAAAAGCACCGAAGGTGCGCGGGCACTCNNAGATAAAAAAGCACCGAAGGTGCGCGGGCACTCTGCGTGAGAGAACTCAGCGTTAGCGTAGCTTTTAGAGCTTAGCTCTAAAGGCGTGTTAAAGATAAAAAAGCACCGAAGGTGCGCGGGCACTCTGTGTGAGAGAACTCAGCGTTAGCGTAGTCTTTGGAGCTTCGCTCTAAAAGCGTGTTAAAGATCAAAACAACGAAGGAGTCACCATGAAATACCCTCTTTTTTTCGAAGCAATCGAGGAGATTCGTCTTTACGATGCTCTATCCGAAGCGTTAGGAACGTTTGAGAACGGTATCGTCTCGTTTACGTATCTAGACGTCGTTAAAAATGCGGGACACAGTTGTCCGACGATTGCCGGTGCGTATCTTAGCGTGCGTGAAGGGCTGAAGGCGTTATACGAAGGAAAAATGCCCGAGAGAGGCAATATCGCCGTTTTTTTTCGCGATGCTAAAGAACAAGGTACGACGGGCGTGGTCGCCAACGTTTTTTCGTTGATAAGCGGTGCAACCGATACGTGGGGATTTAAGGGCATCGGGACGCGCTTTTCACGCACGAACCGCCTCTTTTTTCAAGCCAATATCGCAACGCCGATCCAAATTGAACGACTCGATACGCATCAAAGCGTAGGCGTTACGTACGATCCTTCCTGCATTCAGGGCGATTCGCGTTTACCGCCGCTGATGAATAAACTCGCGCAAGAGAGCTTATCGTTTGAAGAAAAAACACTGTTTGAGACACTCTGGCAAGAAAGAGTTCGAAAAATTTTAGAAAATTTTGATAAAGTAATAACGCTAAACCTAGATTAACATTGTCGGAGAAGAGGTTGCTAAACCTTAGGAAACAAAATATTACGAAATGGATTGTTTTTTTACCCGCTTCCGCCATTTTATTGACGTTCTTAATGATCGTAACGATCGTGGTTTCGACCGAACGTACCGAATATAAAAAAGCGTTGGAAGCGGCTCGAATCGATTATGTGAAACGCTCAAAACTGCAAGCCAAAGAGCGTATCGATAAAATCGTCGAGTACGTCAATGAAAACGAGAAAATTTTGATGAACGAAGTGCAAGAAGATGTGAAAAATCTTGTGAACCTTGCCTATCAAATCAGTGAAGATACCTACCGAGAAAACACCCGCCTTCCTCGAGACGAGATTCTCGAAAAGATCAAAACCAAGCTCCGAAACACGCGTTTTTTCAATGACCTAAGCGGCTATTACGTCATCTTCGGTCTGGACGGCACCTGTGAAATGAACGGGATGGACCGTAGTTTGGAGGGGAAAAACTTTATTGATTTGCAAGACTCAACCGGCCGCTACATTATGCGTGAAGGGTTGGCGCGCCTGAAAAAAGAGGAGGCGTTTGCAACGACGTACGAGTGGAAAAACTCGACGGACAAAGCACCTCGAAAAAAAATAGGCTATATTCGCAGTTACAAGCCTTTAAACATTTACATCGCCAGCGGAAGGTATGAAGACGAAGTTCGCGAGCGTATCAAAAAAGAGACGCAAAAATTTCTTTTAAGCACGCGTTACGGCGAATACGGTTATATTTTTGCCTACGACTATTACGGCAATACGATTTCGCACGGCGATCACGCTTTGATAGGGCAAAATCGACTGAACGTCACGACGAACAACCAATACATTATCCGCGACATCGTGGAAGGCGGAAAGCGCAACCTTGAAGGGTTTTTTATGACTTACGAGGCTTCGTACCACCCTGATAACCAAGACAAACGTAAAATCTCTTTCGTGCGCTCCATTCCTCAGTTTGAATGGGTTGTGGGTACGGGCGTTTATCTGATGGAAGAGAACAATGCGCTCGTGCAGCAAGAAGAAGCGTTAAAGACGAAAATGCAATCGACGCTTGTTAACATGTTAGCGGTTTCTATCATCATTATGCTCTTGGTAATGGGCGTAATGTTTTTTATTTCGACCAAACTGCGTTCGGTTTTGGCGCGCTACGAAAACCATCTCTTGCTCAATAATAAGCAAATCAAAGAGCAAAAACAGGTTTTTGAAACGCTCTACCAAAAATCGGCGGACGGTATTTTGCTGCTCAAAGAGGGGATTTTCGTCGATTGTAACGAAGCGATCGTAAAGATGTTTAAAGCCAAAAACAAAGACGTGCTCGTGAACGTGACCTTAGCCGATCTCTCTCCTAAAGTTCAACCCGACGAGCAAAGTTCGTACGAAAAAGCGTTGTGGATGAACGAGTTGGCATTAAAAAACGGTACGCATAAATTTGAGTGGCAAGTGCTCGATTGTGAAGGAAAACTTTTTTGGATCAGCGTTATGATGACGACGATTCATATGGATAAGGGCATCATTCAGCACTGCTCGGTTCGTGATATTACGATTCGAAAAGAGCTTGAAGAGGAGAATAAAAAACAAAAAAACCTTTTAATGCACCAAGTCGAACACGATACGCTCACGGGACTGCCCAATCGTAACTTGTTGCAAGATCGTTTGACGCAGGCGATTAAAAAAGCGAGTCGCGACAACAAAGTCTTGGGCGTGATGTTCGTGGACATCGATAAATTTAAAAATATTAACGACTCTTTGGGGCACGACGCCGGCGATATGCTTTTGAAGATTATAGCGGCAAGAATGCGCCAGAACGTTCGCGACACCGATACCGTCGCACGCTTGAGCGGAGATGAGTTTATCGTACTTTTAGACGGTTGTAAGGACGTTAGCGATATTTTTGTCGCTATCAAAAAACTCGTTTATTCGTTCCAAGAACCTTTTATTTTCGGAAACGAAAGTTTTCAGATCACGACCAGTATCGGCGTCAGCGTCTATCCGCACGACGGCGAAGCGGCAAGCAAGCTTTTAAAAAATGCCGATATTGCGATGTACAAGGCCAAATCAAAAGGGCGTAACCGTTACGTCTTTTTCGATCAAGAGATGAACCAAGAGACCAACGAGCATTTGGAAATCGAAAAAAACTTGCGCAAAGCATTTGAACGCGAAGAATTCGTCATTTATTACCAACCGCAGATCAACTTGCAAACGGAACGTATCGTCGGACTGGAAGCTTTGATTCGCTGGAATCATCCGACGCGCGGGCTAACGACGCCGAATTATTTTATTCACGTCGCCGAAGAGAGCGAACTGATCGTCGAAATCGGCAATTGGGTCATCATCGAAGTCATGAAACAGATGAAATCGTGGTACGATCAAGGATTAAATCCGGGCAAAACGGCGATCAACATTGCCGGAAAACAACTCGAATCAAGCGAGCTGATTAGCTTTTTAATTCAAAGTCTGCGTCAAAGCGGCTGTCGTCCCGAATGGCTCGAAATGGAGATTGTCGAGCGTTTTATTATGAAAGATACGATCAAGTCGATTGCTTTATTAAAACGCTTTCGCGAATTGGGGCTTGATATTTCGATCGACGATTTTGGTACGGGGCACTCCTCTTTGGCGTATCTGAAACAATTGCCGATTACCAAGCTGAAAATCGATCAAAGTTTCGTACAAAGCCTTGAAGAGAGCAAAGAGGATCGCGCGATCGCCCGAACGATTATCGAGCTCGGACGCGGTTTGGGGCTCAAAGTCCTTGCCGAAGGCGTCGAAACGAAAGAGCAAAAAGAGTTTATCTACGCAAGCGGTTGCGAATTGATGCAAGGGTATCTTTTTAGTCGTCCCGTATGTGCGGAGGAAATTGAAACCATGCTCAAAAATCAAGGGCGTATGTTATAATCATATAAAACGATGCAATAGGTTTATAAGCGATGGTACGAAGAGCATTTTTAGGCTGGATGGGAGCGAGCGTTTTAAGCGGTACGTTGATGGCCGATGAAATCAAGCACCCCGATATTTGGTTACGCGACGATCAGAAAGAGGTTTTTAACACGGTGCTCAAAAAGCTCGATCAGATCGAAAAGACGGTCGGCTATGC
Source organism: Sulfurospirillum sp. MES (assembly GCF_000789415.1). Classification (NCBI taxonomy): domain Bacteria; kingdom Pseudomonadati; phylum Campylobacterota; class Epsilonproteobacteria; order Campylobacterales; family Sulfurospirillaceae; genus Sulfurospirillum; species Sulfurospirillum sp. MES. Next base: position 27,703 of record NZ_JSEC01000013.1, read on the forward strand.
CAATTTTAATATCTTAAGTTTTGACGAAGCATTAAAAATCGCTAAAAATTTCTCCAAAATCGGTGCTTTTAGTCCGAGCGAACTTGCCTATATCGAAGAGGTATTTTACACCGATCCCGTGATTTACGGCTTTTACGGTAAAAAAACGGTTGAGAAACTTACCAGCGTCGTTGACGAAAAAGAGGTCGTTAAAATTCAAGGAAGCGGGCATTATCTCTTTAAAGGCGAATCGCAAGCCGCGCTTGAACGCATCGTCAAAGACATCGGTAAAACCGTTATTTTAACTTCCGGCGTACGAAGCGTCGTCAAACAACTCAATTTGCATTTGGAAAAAATCCGCGACGAAAAAGGCAACATTACCGTTGCGACGCGCTCTTTGGTGCCGCCGGCATACTCATACCACACCGTAGGCGACTTTGACGTCGGTAAAAAAGGGTGGGGCGCTCAAAATTTTACCGCCGAATTTGCGCGCACCGAAGAGTTTTGGAAGCTTCAAAAATTGGCGTATATCTCTATGCGTTATACGCTCGGAAACGGAGACGGGGTACGTTTTGAGCCGTGGCACGTGAAGATCGTTTAAATGATTTTAAGCATAGAGAGCAGTTGCGACGATAGTTCGATCGCGATTACGCGAATTCAAGACAAAAAACTTCTTTTTCACAAAAAAATTTCCCAAGACGCGGAACATGCCAAATACGGCGGCGTCGTACCCGAACTTGCCGCACGCTTGCATGCGGTGACACTTCCTAAAATTCTTGAAGAGGCGAAGCCTTATTTTAACGAACTCAAAGCCATCGCCGTCACTAATGAGCCGGGACTCTCCGTGAGCTTGGTGGAAGGTGTGAGCATGGCAAAAGCCCTTAGCGTTGCGCTTGAACTTCCTCTTTTGGGGATTAATCATCTCAAAGGGCATATCTGCTCTTTGTTTATCGAAGAGGAAACCCTGTTCCCCATGGACGTTTTACTGGTCTCCGGCGGGCATACGCAGCTTTTACATGTAAAGAGTTTGAACGAGATAAAACTGCTTGCAACCACGATGGATGACAGCTTTGGTGAGAGTTTTGATAAAGTGGGAAAAATGTTGGGACTTCCCTATCCTGCGGGTTCTATTATCGAAAAGTACGCCCAAAGAGGCGATGCAAAGCGGTTTGATTTTACGATTCCTTTGCAAGGCACTTCGTCAAAACTGCTTGCGTTTAGCTACTCGGGACTTAAAAACCAAGTGAGGCTTTGCATCGAGGCGTTAGGAGTCTTAGATGAGCAAACGCTGTGCGATGTATGTGCTTCGTTTCAACGAGTCGCCGTGGCGCACCTGATGCAAAAGATCAAAAAAGCGTACAAAGAGCGAACCGTCGAGCATTTCGGCGTGGTGGGGGGTGCTAGTGCGAACCTCTACTTGAGAGGCGAACTTGAGGCTTTTTGCGCCGCTAAAAAAGCAACGCTGCATACTGCAAAAATGGAATTTTGTTCCGACAATGCCGCGATGATAGGGCGATGTGCGGTTGAAGCCTATGCGCAAAAAGCGTTTGTCCGTCTGGAAGATTTAAAAGTACGCAGTACGTCGAAAGATATTTTTTACTAGTTCTCAAAATAAACTTTAAGTTTATTTTCTAGCTCTATGCGTGAATCGTGTAACGATTTATGAGCGGTATCAATGATGATATGTTCTTGTTCCCACGGATGGTATTCTCGTTTAAATATATCTTGCCAAGTCGGGAGATGAAGATTTTTGATATCGGTTTTTCGTGTCTCAATACGCAAACGATGTTCTTTTGGATCCGAACATATTATTTCGATATTGACAAATAAAGCGTTATGCGATAAAGCAACGGCTTCCCATTCCTCCCGAGTCATTTTCCATGGATTGCAACTATCGGCAATGACATTTTGCCCAAGCACAAGATTATCCCCGGCGATACGATAGGCTAGCCGATAGCCTTCTCCTTGAACTCTGTAATTGCATAAATCTTGTATACCTTGTTCTATGGTATCAAGCCTAAGATAAGTGGCTTGTGTCGTGCGAGCCAATTCTTTTGCGATAGTGGTTTTACCGGTGCCCGGAAGTCCGGAAAAAATATACAATACAGGTTGTTGCATTTGTGCTACTTTGTATAAAAATTATAAAATAATAATCTCTTCTTCCAGTCGGATGCCGAAACGTTTTAAAACTTCCTCTTTGACTTCGGTTATCAGCATGATAGCTTCCTCGTAGGTTCCGCCGCCGAGATTGACCAAAAAGTTGGCGTGGACGTTGCTAAACATCATATTGCCAACGCGTTTGCCTTTAAAGCCTGCCTCTTCGATCAGTTTGCCCGCAAAGTGCCCTTCGGGATTTTTAAAACAGCTTCCGGCACTCGGTTCTTTGGGCTGGTTATCGCGCATTTTTTTAAACATGGCAAGGAGATTTTCATCAAAACCGTTTTGACATGTAAAGGTTGCTTCATAAATGACGCCTTTGATTTTGGCGAAGCGGTAACCGTATTCTAGCGTTGATTTTTCGCTCCAGCCGTGTTCGGTGCGAACGGCGATGAGGTGATTAAAGATTTCCCACTCTTTGAGTCCGGCATTCATCGCGACCATACCGCCGAGTGTGCCGGGGAGTTTTTGCATCAACTCGAAGCCTGAAAGGTTGTGCTTTTTGGCAAAGGAGAGGATTTTCCCGCTCGGCGTTGCACCGCCTACATGTAAGACGTTTCCTTCCAAACGGATAAAATCAAACGTCTTGCCAAGCATTGCAAGCGGCGGCGGCGTAGGGCTTACCAAAAGGTTATTCGCGCCGCCGATAATGGTGCAACCTTGGGGGAGCGGCATGATGGCATCTAGCAGTAAAACATCCAGCGTGGGGCCGATTTTAATGCTGGAAAAGGTAGAAAAATTGATGGATTTTGTCATCTAAAAAACAAACGAGGGAATCATCTCGATCATGCGGGTCGTAAACTCGATCATCATGTTCATCATCCACGGCATCGTAAAAATGGCGACGACGATCGTGATGAGAATTTTAGGAACAAAACTCAGGGTCGATTCGTTGATTTGCGTGACGGCTTGAAAAATGCTGATCGCAAGACCCGCCACCATACCCGCAAGCAGCATCGGCAACGAGAGGTAGAGCGCTATTTTAAACGTTTCGACGCCCAAGCCGATGAGTTTTGCTTCCATAAACTTTTTCCTTAATCGTTTCGCAACGCTTCGTACTCTTTGGGGATCAAAAAGTCGCGCGCATGTATTTTTTGGTCGAAAAAGCCGTGGGTATATCCCAATGAAAAAAGCAAGTCGATCGCTTCGTATTGAGCGTCGTTCATCTCGATAGAGTGTTCGTTGGCGTAAAGCCCGAGATACGTTTGCAGCGTGGCATGATCGACGCGTACGAGGCGGCGTTCTAAGAGCATTTTTGAAAGCATATTTTGATGCGTATGGGCGATCTCTACGGCTCGGATCAGTGCTTTTTCGCATTCGATAGCGCATAATAGCGGCATTGAGCGGCGTAACGCCATACCGCCTAAAGGAAGCGGTAACTCTTTGGGACAAAGCTCTTTCCAAATATCCCAAAGCTCTTTTTCGACGACGAGGGTATCGTCGTAGCCGAGAATGCTTTCGTGAATCAAAACGCCCGCGTCGACTTCGCCTTGCAAAACGGCTTTTTCAATCTCTAAAAAGTTTTTGTAAACGATGCGAGCATCCGGATAAGCGATTTTGAAGAGTAGCGCGTTGGTCGTATGCGTTCCGCTCAGTGCGACTTTAAAATTGCGTTTGAGTTTGGTCTCTTTTTTCTTAATGAGCTTCGGTCCGTACCCTTCGCCGAAACTGACCGCCGTGCGAAGCAGTGCGTAGTCGTTTCGAATTTTAGGATAAAGCGCAAAGCTGATGGCGGTGACGTCGTAAGTGTTTTTGAGTGCCTCAAGGTTCAACGTTTCGATGTCTAAAGCGATGTTGTCAAAGCGCATATCTTTAAGATCGACCCAGCCGAATTTAATCGCGTAATACATAAAAATATCGTCGGCGTCGGGGGAATGCGCTACGGTTAATCTCCTCAAAACGATCCTTTAAAAATAGAGTGGCTTATTTTAGCATATTGCAGATTGAAATATTTTGAGAGCGGGTTTTAATTTTTCACTACAATCCGTTCAAAGGGCTTTTTCAAGCTCGAAATGCTACAATAATATCATTACGGAAAAGGGTCATTCATGCAAATTGACGAAAATAAGAAAAAAGCGTTAGACTTGGCGATCAAGCAGATCGATAAGGCGTTTGGAAAAGGTGCGCTCGTTAGACTCGGCGATCGCGTCGTCGAGCCGATCGCGTCGATTAGCACCGGTTCGCTCGGATTGGATTTAGCTTTGGGAATCGGAGGGATTCCTCAGGGACGTATTGTCGAAGTGTACGGACCAGAAAGCTCGGGTAAAACGACGCTTTCGCTTCAAATTATCGCCGAAGCGCAAGCCAAAGGAAGCGTGTGCGCGTTTGTGGACGCCGAGCATGCGTTGGACGTGAAATACGCGGGTAATTTGGGCGTGGATATCGAAAACCTTTTGGTATCGCAACCGGATTTCGGCGAACAAGCACTCGACATCGTCGAGACCTTAGCCAGAAGCGGCGCGGTCGACGTGATCGTCATCGACTCCGTTGCGGCGTTAACGCCTAAAAGCGAGATCGAAGGCGATATGGGCGATTCACATGTAGGGCTTCAAGCGAGGCTGATGAGTCAAGCACTCCGAAAGCTAACGGCGGTCGTTCATAAAATGAACACGACGGTTATTTTTATCAACCAAATTCGTATGAAAATCGGAACGATGGGATACGGATCGCCCGAGACGACTACCGGCGGAAACGCTTTGAAATTTTACGCATCGGTACGGATCGACGTACGCAAGATCGCAACGCTGAAACAAGGCGAAGAGCAAATCGGTAACAGGGTCAAAGCAAAAGTCATTAAAAATAAAGTAGCGCCTCCGTTTCGTCAAGCAGAGTTCGATATTATGTTCGGAGAGGGTATCTCTAAAGAGGGCGAACTCGTCGATTACGGCGTTAAGCTCGATATTATCGATAAAAGCGGTGCATGGTTTAGCTACAACGAAACCAAACTCGGGCAAGGGCGTGAAAACGTGAAGGCCTTTTTGAAAGAAAATAAAGAACTAGCCATAGAAATCGAAGAAAAAATAAAACAAGCGATCAACGGCAATGCCATGGTCATGGCATGCGGAGCAGACGACATAAAGGACGATGAATGATTTATATTGAAGATATTGTAGCAGACGAAGTGCTGGACAGTAGGGGAAATCCTACCGTACGCGCTACGGTCACCTTGAGCGACGGTACGTGCGCAAGCGCAATCGTTCCAAGCGGTGCAAGTACGGGCAAACGCGAAGCGTTAGAGCTTCGAGACGGCGATAATCGCTATATGGGCAAAGGCGTATTAAAAGCTTGCGAAAACGTGAACGGTGAAATTTCGGACGAGCTAATCGGGCTTAGTCCGTTTAATCAAGCCGTGATCGATCAGGCGATGAAAACGCTTGACGGTACGGACAATTACGGACGTTTAGGCGCCAATGCGGTTTTGGGCGTTTCAATGGCGGTCGCACGTGCGGCGGCGTTGAGTTTGGATATTCCTTTGTACCGCTATTTGGGCGGTAGCAATGCGATGACGCTTCCTACGCCGATGTTTAATATTATCAACGGCGGTAGCCACGCCAACAACAGCGTCGATTTCCAAGAGTATATGATTATGCCTTTAAATTTCGAGAGTTTTACCGAAGCGCTTCGTGCGGCGACCGAAGTGTACCATCATTTGAAAAAATTAATCGCGGCAATGGGCGAGAGTACGGCTCTGGGCGACGAGGGCGGCTTTGCTCCGAATCTTAAAGATAACGAAGAGCCGATTAAAGTGATTATGGAAGCGATTGAAAAAGCGGGCTATAAACCCGGTATCGATATTGCGATTGCACTTGATGTTGCGAGCAGCGAGCTGGTCTGTGAAGGCGGTTACCGACTCGAATCCGAAAAACGAACGCTCAGCAGTGCCGAAATGGTGACGTATTATGAAAACCTCTGCGCAAAATATCCGATTGTTTCTATCGAAGACGGTTTGAGCGAAGACGACTGGGAAGGCTGGAAACTTTTGACCGATAGACTCGGTGCTAAAGTCCAACTCGTCGGCGACGATCTTTTTGTTACCAATAAAAAAATCTTAGCCGAAGGTATCGCTAAAGGTATCGGTAATGCCATTTTAATTAAACCGAATCAAATCGGTACCGTGACCGAGACGATGCAAACCGTTCGCTTGGCGCAACGCAATAACTACAAATGTATTATGAGCCATCGAAGCGGCGAGAGCGAAGACGCATTTATCGCCGATTTCGCGGTAGCTCTTAATACGGGTGAAATCAAAACGGGCGCGACGGCACGCGGCGAGCGAACGGCAAAATACAATCGCCTGCTTGCGATCGATAACGAACTCGTCGTAGGCGAGTATATCGGTAAAGAACTCTTTGTTTAATGAGCGATGTTTTAGACGAATTTGAAGATGAAAAAGAAGAAGAGGGCGGAACGGCTCTCTTCTCTTTGAAAATTTTGGGTTTGGTCGTCGTCGTAGTGGGTTTCGGTCTTTACATCGGAGACGTGCTTTTCGGTAAAAGTTCGTTAGACGTCTTACTCAATCTTCAGGCCGATAAAGATACCCTAAGCGTTAAGATTCAAAGCCTTAAAGAAGAGAATGCGGTGTTACAAAAAGAGTATTTCGAGCTTAGGCAGTTAGACCCCGATAAACGCTAAATAAGGAGAGCAGATGCGCAAGGTTCTTTGGCTTTTACTATCACTTTTTATGATTGCAGAAGCGAGGGAAAATCCTTTTGAATCCGCCGAATCCAAAACGATCGGGAAAGCAACGCAAGTCGAAGAAACGCGTACGGATTTTTCCACCGCCTCCGTTACGCTTCCCTCCAGTGCGCGTATTTTACGCAGCCTTACCCTTACGTTCCAAAATCTTGACGGCTCGATCAGTGAAGAGATCGTCGCCGTTGATCAAACTATCGATTGGCACCAACCCTTAATCCTTTCGGCGCAAAAAGCAGTACCTTTGAAAGAAACCAAAGAGTCCAATACCACGCAAGCTCTTGTTAACGCCATCAAAGAGAAAAAAGAAGAAACTCCCAAAAGCGTTACGTTGCCGAAGATAACGACTCCTAAAAAAGAACCCGATCCTTTAAAATTTAACACTACGTTGGCTTTAAGCGTGAACGGTAACGAGATTTCTATTTTTACGCAAGATGCGAAAGTGCGCGATTTTTTGATTGCCGACCCGTATAAAGTCGTGGTTGATTTTAAAAAGAACAATACGCTTGCCACGCAAACGCTGACGATTGCGCAAGCACCCTTCGTTTCGGCGACGCTTGGCGGGCATGACGGATTTTACAGGGTGGCGATTTTGCTAGACGGGCATTATCGGTACGATATTTTGCCCTTTAACGGCGGGTATGTGATTAGACTCAAATAAATTTGCGTTGATTTTTTTTGACATGTTGGAAAGAAAATGAAAAAGAGTGGGTAACATGTAAGGGGAATCCTTACATGTTACTTTTTAAAGTTCGTATTTGGGTGTTCTCTCAAGCGGTCCTAAATAGTGTTGTCGCGGTCGGGCGATTTTCATATCGGGTTGTTCTTTGAGTTCGATCCATTGCGCGATCCATCCGGGCGTTCGACCGATAACGAAAATAACCGCAAACATCTCTTTGGGGATTTTGAGCGCTTGTAAAATGAGTCCGGAATAAAAATCGATATTCGGATAGAGTTTACGCTTGATAAAATAGTCGTCGTTTAAGGCGATCTCTTCGATACGGTGCGCAACCGCCATCAATTCGGTATCCAACGCCAAATCGCTCACCAATTGTTTTTGAAGGTTTTTCAAAATCGTCGCACGGGGATCAAAGTTTTTATACACCCTGTGCCCGAAGCCCATCAATCGAAACGGATCGTTAGGGTCTTTGGCTTTTGCGATAAATTTATCGACGTTTTCGACTTTGCCGATCATCTCTAATTGGCGAATGACCGATTCGTTTGCACCGCCGTGGGCTCGACCCCATAATGCACCGATACCGGCACTGATAGCCGCGTAAGGATGCGCATGGGTTGACGCAACGACGCGAACTGCCGTCGTGGAAGCATTTTGCTCATGGTCGGCATGCAGGGTAAAAATCGTATCGAGCGCTTTGACTTCGATCGGTTTGAGATCGATATGATGGTGCGGATAGCCTCGCAACATGTACAAGAAGTTTTCGGTAAATCCTTTATCCAAATCGGGATAGATAATCGGAAGCCCTTGCGAATAACGGTACGAAAATGCCGCAATCGTAGGAATTTTTGCAACGACGCGGTGTGCCATCTCTTTCACTTGATCGGGCGAATCCAAATCCAAGTGATCAAAATAAAAAGCCGAAAGTGCGGAGACCGCCGCCGAGAGAATCGCCATCGGATGCGCGTTGTCCGGAAACGCGTCGAAGAGTTTTCGCATACTTTCATGAATAAACGAACGTTTTTTGAGTTCCATTAAAAAGTTTTTGTATTCGTCTTTAGAGGGTAACTCTTTGTGCAAAAGTAGATACGCCGTATCCAAAAAAGATTTTTTCGTCGCCAAATATTCGATATCGTATCCTCGATACATCAATTTGCCGATATCGCCGTCGATGTACGTGATGCGTGAGCGACAGCTTGCGGTTGAGGTAAATCCGCGATCGAGCGTAAACATTCCCGTTTCGGGATAAAACGTAGAGATATCCACGACATCGGGTCCCATCGTAGATTTTAAAATCGGAAATTCAAAAGTTTTACCCGTACGGTTGTCGGTCAGGCTAATAGAATCTTTACTCATACGCATCCTTTTTCAAATAATAATTTATTATATCAAATCTTTCGTTTCGCAGATAGTCTAAATTGTAAGCACAATTGAATTAGAGAGAAGATGATTTAAAAAGTTAGTTCAAAAATTTTAGAATAGGCTTCGCGCAAAACGAATTATGGGCACAATCCATGCATGCGATAAACATGCAAACCGTTGCGCGCAAAGCCTAAAATGCGTCTTTCAAGCGTTTCGCACAAGGGTTATCGTAGATTGTTTTTGAAGGTTTTAGGCATGACATGTACGGGCAATTTCGTAGCCTAAGCGTTCGATCATCGCACGATCGCGCTCAGGCAGTTCCCCTTTGGTAGTGAGGTAATCGCCGATGACGATCGCGTCCGCACCCGCTTCGAAAATATCGCATTCGGGCGAAAAGGTCGTCTCTCTCCCGCCCGCGATCATTAAGCGCGTTTGCGGAAGGGCTTGGCGTATTTGCCTGAGAATAGTCAATGCCTCTTCCTCGCTTAGGTGCGCCGTTTGAAGCGGCAATGCCGCATTATGGATAAAAAAGTTGATCGGCATCGTAAAAGGGTTGAGCGATTGAACACTTTGAATGAACGCTTGGCGGTCTTCTTCGCTCTCTCCTAGCCCGAAAATGCCTCCGCTACAAAGTGCTAGTCCCGCTTCTTTCGCATTAAGACAGGTTTGGTAACGCGCTTCCCACGAATGCGTCGTACAAATGCGTTCGTAAAAGGCTTGAGAGGTTTCGAGATTATGGTTATACGCATCGATGCCGGCACCTTTCAGTGTTTTGAGTTGATCGACGCTTGCGATGCCGTTACAGGCGATGAGATGAATGTCTTGAAGTTCTGCTTTGATCGCACGTGCGGCGTCACAGACGTAGGCGAGTTTTTTATCGTCCAAGCCTAAGCCCGAAGTCACCAAACAAAAGCCTATTGCACCGTTTTTTGCCGCATTTTTTGCTTCAAAAACGATTTGTTCGATTGATTTGTATTTATAATGCGCAATATCGGCTCGATGATGCGCGCTTTGCGTACAAAAGCCGCAATCTTCCGCACAACTTCCGCTAGAGATATTACTAATAGCACATAAAAAGATGGATTTTTTCATAGACGGTATTTTCCTTCGTAATTAATAGAGTTTTGCAAGGAGATACATTGAGCTAAAGAAGCCAAGACGCTTGTTAGGCGTCTTCTTTATGCTTGCATTTGATGCACTCAAAAATCTCTTTTTTACGCAGTTCGCGTTTCGCCATAATGTAGCCGCATTCGGGGCATTTTTTATCGGTCGGTTCGTAGTTGGAGATAAATTTGCATTTAGGATAGTTTCCGCAACCGAAAAATTTTCCGCGACGGGAACTGCGCTCGATAATTTCGCCTCCGCATTCGGGACACGGAACGCTTAAGGTAATTTTCTCTTTCGGAGCGGCGGCGGTCGTTTTTTTGAGGTTTTGGGTGTACTTACATGTCGGATAGGTACTGCATGCGATAAACTCGCCGAAGCGTCCTTTGCGTCTAACGAGTTCTTTTCCGCACTCGGGGCACATTTCGCCGGTGAAAACGACCACTTTTTGGCTTTCGATACCCGTTTTGCCTTGAGCGACTTGCGCCTCAAACGGTTCGTAAAACTCCCATAAAATCGATTGCCAGTCCTCTTTATCTTCGGCGATGAGGTCTAAACGCTCTTCCATCGTCGAGGTAAACGAAGAATCGACGATCTGCGGAAAATGTTTTTCCAAAAGTTCGGTGACTTGAAATGCAATTTCGGTAGGAACGATCTGTTTTTTCTCGATGCCGATGTATTCGCGTGCGCTCAATACCGAAATCGTCGGTGCGTACGTCGAAGGACGGCCGATACCCAAACTTTCGAGCTTTTTGATCAAGCTTGCTTCGGAGTACCGTGAAGGCGGTTCGGTAAAATGCTGATTGGCGTCTAATTTGCTGAGCGTGACGGTTTGCTGGAGTGAGAGGTTCGGAAGCAGTTTGTCTTTGTCGTTATCGCCGTACACTTTGTAAAAGCCGTCGAAAAGAAGCTTTCTTCCCGTTGCTTTAAACTTCCCGTGCGTACTTTCAAAAACGAGGGTTTGCGACTCGAAACGCGCGTTGGTCATTTGAGACGCTAAAAAGCGATTGTAAATCAGCGCGTAGAGTTTGAACTCATCGGGTTTAAGGTACTCTTTGGCAATTTCGGGCGTAAACGATAAAATGGTCGGACGAATCGCTTCGTGCGCCTCTTGCGCGCCTTTACTTTTGTTGGCGTAAAAGCGGGGTTTCTCCGGCAAATAAGCTTCGCCGTAGGCTTTTTGAATCGTTTCGCGCGCCGCATGAATCGCTTCTTGCGCAACGTTTAAAGAGTCGGTTCGCATGTACGTGATAACGCCCATCGTACCTAAGTGCGTTTGCACGCCTTCATAAAGCGTTTGCGCTAAAATCATCGTTTTTTTAGGAGAGTACCCTAGCGAACTCGAGGCACTTTGCTGAAGCGTCGAGGTCATAAATGCCGGACTCGGAGAGCTTTCACGCTCTTTCTTCTCGATCAACGCAACCTGAAAGCTCTCGTGAAGTAGCGTCTCTTTGATTGCCTTAGCGCGCGTCGCGTTTTGGATGCTCATTTTTTCGATTTTTTCGCCTTCAAACTCGATTAACGAGGCTTCGACGGTTTTGTTGAAAAGCGCATCGATGCTCCAAAACTCCTCTTCTTTAAACGCGCGGATCTCTTTTTCGCGATCGACGACGATTTTGAGCGTGGAGGATTGTACCCTGCCGGCACTGAGTCCCTTTTGGATTTTAGAAGAGAGCAAAGGCGAGAGTTTATAACCGACGATACGGTCCAACAAACGTCTGGCTTGTTGCGCGTTGATGCTGCTTTCGTCTAAGATGCGCGGATGCTCTAATGCATGCGTGATGGCATGTTTGGTAATTTCGTGAAATACGATACGCGGCAAGCTTTTGGGGTCTTTTCCGATCGCCGTAGCGATGTGAAAGCCTATTGCCTCTCCTTCTCGGTCTTCATCGGTCGCGATATAGACTTGATCCGCTTCTTTTGCTAACTCTTTGATCTCTTTGACCACGCTTGCGTGATCTTTGGAGACGCGGTATTCGGGTATAAAGGCTTTATCTTCGATTTTGATACCGAAACTGCTTTTGGGAAGATCGCGAATATGACCCTTAGATGCGACAACCGTATAGTTTTTGCCTAAAAAATTTTTAATCGTTTTTGCTTTTGTCGGGGATTCGACGATAATGAGATTTTTCACTAATTTTTCCATCTTTACATGTAAACATTTTTGCGTATTCTATCTAAAAAAAAATCTTTTGAAAACTATGCGTTAAAACTAAAGTTTTTTTTGAGGGTGTCGATCTTGTTTTCATCAAAGGCAAGGATGCCTGCGAAATTACAGATAAAAGGATTTATCATGGGTTTCCGTATTAATACTAACACCGCTGCCTTGACGGCTCACACAAGTGCAACGATGAACAACAGAAGTTTGGACAACTCTCTTGCCAAACTTTCTTCAGGTCTTCGCATCAATAAAGCGGCAGATGACGCTTCAGGTCTTGCAATTGCAGACTCTTTGAGATCACAAGCAAGTTCTTTGGCTCAAGCGGTCTCTAACGGTAACGATGCGATCGGTTTGATTCAAACGGCGGACGGTGCTCTTAACGAGTACTCTTCAATTCTTGATACCATCAAAACCAAAGCTACACAAGCCGCAAGTGATGGTCAAAACTCTACAACACGTTTGGCGATCCAAAAAGATATCGATAAGTTGATGGAAGAGCTAAACATCATCGCTAAAACAACATCTTTCAACGGTCAAAAACTTCTTTCCGGTACGTTTACCAACAAAGAATTCCAGATGGGTGCAAATGCTAATGAAAGTGTTAAAGTCTCTATCGCTTCAGCAGAAACAAATCAAATCGGACAAACAAGCCGTGCAGACTTGAACCTAGCAAGCGATATGGGTGGCAATGTTCAGTTAACACTTAAGAGTGCTACGACAGGTAAAGAGATAACTCTTAAAAATGTAGATGTACAGTATAACAACAATGTACAAAACGGTATGGGTGCTCTTGCTGATGAAGTTAATCGATATACAGGTGAAACTGGTATTTCGGCAAAAGCTGTTGTCAAGTCTTCTGCAAATGTCGCTGTAGCGGCAGGTACTACGGGGGCAGATTTTGCAATCAATGGTATTAATATCGGAGCTATTCAAGTTGCAGCCAATGATAACGATGGCACACTTGTAAACGCTATCAATAGCAAAACGACTCAAACAGGTGTTACAGCTTCTATGAGTACCGATGGTAAGTTAACACTTCAGTCTGATGGTAGAGCTATTAAGGTTGAGGGTAATGTTTCTTCTGTTTTGGGTGCTACTGCAAAAGAAATGACAACTGTTGGACATTTAGAATTAGTTCAAAATGGTTCATCTCAGTTTCAAGTTGAAGGTATTGGAACAGGTGCTGTTACCAATAAATTAACACTGAATACAGCAGTAACCACAGTAAAAGATTCTATTCTTTCTGCAGGTTCTACGATTGATGCGTCATCTGTTCTTGCTGCAGGTACAGTTGTTGGTGGTAACATTAAAAATACATCAGCGGTTGTGACTACGATTGACAGTACACTTAAAGCAGGAACGATTTTAGGAAGTGGTTCTATTTTTAAAGCGGGTACTCAAATTGGTGGTACTGTTACAACAAATGCGGATACAGCTCTCACTCAAGATGCGTTTGTAACATCAGGTTCTACATTGAAATCAGGTAGTATTCTTGGTGCTGGTACAGTAATTCAACAAGACTTTACCGATGGTTCAGGTGCTACTGCTGTTAGCTTCACAAAAGGTCAAGTTTTAGGTGCTGCATATACACTACAAGGAGATTTGACTTTAACTTCTGATATGACGTTAAAATACGGTACAACAGGTAACTCTAGCGTTAAATTGGGAAGTACATTGCAATCAGGTTCTATTTTAGGTGCTGATACAAAGCAAAGTACAACCAAATCTATTACCGTAGCTTCAGATATGACGCTTAAAGCAGGTAGTACGTTGGCTATCTCTAGTACATTGATGGCAGGCAGTACCGTGGGTGGAAAATTCACTGTAAGTGCTTCAACAAATACATACTTGCAAACAGACCTCAAAGCAGGTAGTACACTTGAGAATGCTTCTGTTTTAAATGCTGGTTCGACTATCGGTGGAGAAGTCACTTTGGCAGCAATTACTGCAGGTAACTTTAAAGAAGATATGTTGGTAAAAGCGGGAAGTACCATAGGCAATGGTACTGTATTTGCTGCTGGAACACAGCTTAATCAAGATATGACATTAGGTGGTCAAAACTATAAAGCAGGCGATATACTTGAGCAAGACCGTGCAGCTGGCGCTGATATTGTTTTAGCCAAAGATATGGTTTTGAAAGGAAGCACAACAGCAACATTAGCGGTAAATAGTAAGCTTATGACCAATACTGAAAATGCTGGTACAGTAGGACTCTCAAATGAAGAGTTTACTAACCTTTCAGATATTGATGTTACGACACTTGAGGGTGCGATGAAAGCGATCGATACAGTATCTGCGGCGATTACAAACCTTGATAGTATTCGTTCAGACCTGGGTTCTGTTCAAAACCAAATCACAAGTACCATCAACAACATCTCTGTAACACAAGTAAACGTTAAAGCGGCTGAATCTAACATCCGTGACGTTGACTTTGCTGCTGAGTCTGCAAGTTTCTCTAAGTTTAACATCCTTGCACAATCAGGAAGTTATGCGATGAGTCAAGCCAATGCAGTTCAACAAAACGTTCTCAAATTATTACAATAATTTGAGGTTGTTTCTGTGAAAACGTTCTTAAACTACTTCAATAGTTTAAGGTTGATACTAAGGCTGCTGTTAAGCAGCCTTAGCTATTATGATTTGCATCGCCATTATTTTATTTAGAAAGATACTCTCTTAGCTTTTGATCATACGTACTTACAACTTTTTCAACTTCATCTAAAACGATTTTATCCAACTCTTTAAGATACTTTTTGGAATCTTTCATACTCTTGGTATTGCATGTATCAAAGATAAAACTCAATGTAATTTTGAAATATTCAAATAAAATTTCTCCCAAGTCACTTCTTGTATCTCTCTCCATTTCACTGATATCTTGCACAAAAGGGATAAGTTTCCTAAAAAGGTAGTTCTCTGACTCTTTTGGAATAATAAGACGTAAATTCTTTATTTTTTGTAGGATGTGAGTTGTGTTCTCAAGTTGTTTTTGAATATAACATCTATCCATTGCTCTAAATTCACATGAGCTATGAGTTTTTAAAAATGTAGATATTTCCTG
>NZ_JSEC01000014.1:0-34374 GCF_000789415.1 Sulfurospirillum sp. MES
TCCGAAGAGTTAACGATGGATTGAACGATGACGTTAATCGTTGCGTTAATCTCGGTTAGAGACGATTGGGTACGTTCGGCAAGTTTACGTACTTCATCGGCAACCACCGCAAAGCCTCTTCCGTGTTCTCCCGCACGTGCGGCTTCGATGGCGGCATTGAGTGCAAGCAAATTGGTTTGATCGGCAATATCGGAGATGACGGTTAAGATCTCTTTGACCTGTTCGGCATCTTTACTCATCTGCTCCAATTGTCCGGCAAGTGCACTTTCGGCTTCACTGGCAAGTTCGACTTCATTTTTCAGTTGAATCACTTCATTTTTGGCGGCTTCGAGTTTATTGCCCGCAAGGGCGATACTTTGTTTCATCGATTCGGAGAGAATCGCTGTTTCTTGAACAAATTTTTTAATCGATACGATCTCTTCAATCGTATTGTTGACGATCACGGTACTGTTTTCGGCGTTTCTGCCGATTTGCATACTGGTGGTAGAGAGTTCATGCGAAACCGAAGCGTTTTCCGAAGAAGAGCGTTTAACGTCTTCAATAATATGCTCTAAGGTATCCACCAGCGTATTAAAGCTATTGACGATCTCTTGAATCTCATTCTTTTTACCGTAATGGATGCGAAACTTCAACTCTTTTTTTTGAACGAATCCACTGATACTATCACGTATCAGATGCACTCCTTGCATAACGTTATTACGGATCATCACGCCTAAGACAATCACGCTCAAAGCTACGATTAGGGAAAGTCCTATCATCATCGACGAGGCGCTGTTCTTTTCCGCAGCCGCTTCTTGCGATTCACGTAATGCATCTTCTTGGACATCGTCCATATGCTCATCCGTCGTCTTCGTAAGCGTTTGAGGCACTTCCGCCGTAGCGGCGATCAACTGTTTAATTTCCTCTTTTTTACCTTCTTTGGAAAGCGTAAAAATTTTGTTCACGATCTGGGTATATTTATTAAAATACTCTTTTTCTTTTTCGTAATAACCTCTGTCTTTGGCATCGGAAATCAAGCGTTCGTAATCGTGATTGGCTTTTTCAAAATCGCGTTTATAACCGTCAAATTTTTCTTCCAACGCTTTTTGCGCCTTAAGATCATCACTTTCTATATGCTGTAAAGCAACAATGCGCATGCGGTACATCGCTTGCTGTAAATCTCCGATCAGTAAAATACTCGGTAAGGAATTGACGTTACATGTATTGGTCTTGGCATAGACGTGTTCCATCTTCGTCATCCCGATGCTAAAAACGGCGATAATGCCTAAAATAGCAATGAGAAGCATGGTAATTAACTGTTTTGAGATACTCATAAATTAACCACTCCTTTGAGGTATTTAATATTCTTTTTTTTATGCAAATACGGTTCAAAATCTTCCCATGTTCGAAACGAAAAATCATGAAGATGAAAATGGGTCAGACTAATGTCGATCCCCTCAAATCCTAAACAGAGTTTTTCTTTAACCTCTTGCGTGTCAACATTCATATGATGCGAGTTTAAGATCACAAAATCATCGCCGTAGATACGAAAAATCGGCGCATGGTCAAAGAGAAGTTTGAGCCTTAAAAACGTCTCTTTTAAAAGATGGTTTCCCGCTTTCCAGCCGTAATAATCGTTATAGCAATGCATATGATGAATTTCGATCAGATAGCAGCAAATGCACTCGTTTTCACCCCGTTGCATTAAAAAGTAGTTCAAATAATCGCTGGAATATCCCGTCGTGATTTTATCTTTGTAGAAAAACGCAAAATACTCTTCTTGATGATACGACGTCGGAATTTGATGAACGCTTGTAAGCTCTTTTTGGATTTCGAAAAAACGTACGGCGGCTTCAACGACGTGCGGATCAAATTGCGTATTGGAGCATCATCGTAACTCGTTTAAGGCTTCGTTTTTGGTTTTTCGCGGTTTGTAGATTCGGTTGGTCGTCATAGCGTCAAAAGCGTCGGCAACGCATAAAATGCGTGATATCAGAGGAATAGCATCGCCTCTGAGTCGATCGGGATAGCCCGTCCCGTCGAACGATTCGTGATGATGCCGCACAATAGGGACATGGTCTTTTAACGCGGAAATATTTTCGATGACTTTCACGCTGTCGATCGCATGACGCTGCATAATGATGAGCTCTTTTTTCGTAAAACGCTTGGGTTTTAAAAGAATGGATTCGGGGGTTAAGAGTTTTCCGACGTCATGAAGCAATCCGGTTTCGTGCGCTAACGTCTGTTCTTTGGCGTCCAATCCCAAATTTTCCGCAATTTTAGAAGCATAATAGGCGACTCTTCTTGAATGTCCTGCCGTATAAGGGTCTTTTTCTTCCAAAATCGTATTGAGCATATGGATTGCTTCGCGATAAATCATAATACCTTCTTTTGTGTACGTATACCTACGTTTTTCTGATGAGTTTAATTGAGAAAGAAAGCTAAATACTCTATTATAATAGATAAATATGCATTTTATTTTAAATAAAATTAAAATGATATTAATTTGACATACGTAATCATTTTCCGCCTTAATTTTAGTCGTAAAATCAATTAAAACTCAAATACTCTACTATAGTAGATTGATTGAAGTCGTTTATCGGTATAAACTCACGCATGGAAAATTAAAAGCATTAAAGAAATTTTATGAAAAAAACCCTAGAGCATTTTCAACAAGAAATAGAATATGACAGTACAGAAATGCGAGCGTTTTTTTTAAGCGTCGGGCGGCGCATTCAGGCTATTCGTAAAAAAAAAGGTATTAGCCAGCTCGAACTTTCCAATATGCTTGGATTTAAATCGACCTCATTAATCGCCGGCGCGGAATCAGGATACCATAACATTAAGTTTTCGTTAGAACACCTCTACAAAATCTCTAAAGCGCTTAATGTCAGCATCAAAGAGTTTTTCGACTTTGAATAAACGCAGTTCCGTGCACTTAATGATTGACATTTACCGTTACATGTCAGATTGGAATCACGTCTTACATGTTAGATTAATTTGAACGCAACCAAGCTTATTGCCATTACGAACATTCCTAGAACAATGCCGAAAATCGTCGTATGTGCATTACCGTACACGCGCGCTGAAGGTAAGAGTTCGTCAAAAGAGATATATACCATGATGCCCGCAACCACGCCGAACGTAATGCCTAACGTCAGCTCGCCCATGATCGGAAGTAAGAGGAAAAAGCCTACGATCGCGCCGATAGGCTCCGCTAAACCTGAGAGAAAAGCGTACCAAAACGCTTTTTTACGATTTCCCGTCGCATGATAAATCGGTAACGAAACCGCCATTCCCTCTGGAATATTGTGAATTGCGATCGCAAGCGCGATCGTTAAGCCGATAGTCACGTTTTCGACCGCGGCGATAAACGTCGCAAACCCTTCGGGAAAATTGTGAATCGTGATCGCAAGTGCCGTAAAAATACCCGTACGATGCAGTGCCGAATGATTGATGGGCGTTTGTGCGTTTGTTTCGTGAAGAACGCTCAGTTCTTGGGTTGATTTGAGTTCGTGAGGATTGACGTCTTCGGGAATAATTTTATCGATCAAGGCACTGAGCGCAATTCCCGCAAAAAAACAGACCAACGCAATCGCTTCGCCCTTAACGTCACTGTGAAAAAGCGTAACAAAGGAGAGTTTAGACTTATTTAAAATTTCGACGAATGAAACGTACACCATCACGCCTGCGGAGAAACCGAGTCCGATCGATAGAAACGTATGGCTTTTATTTTTAGAAAAAAAAGCAATTAACGCACCAAAACCGGTACTAAGCCCGGCTAAGAGCGTTAGTAAAAAAGCGGGAAAAAATTGCGCAAACGTTATTGACTCCATTCTCGCTCCTTTTTGCGAGATTATAACACGTTTTGAATACGTAAAAAACGATGAAGCGTCGCTGCGTCCATCTTACTGATTTCATCGATCAACGAAACGCGAAAACTGCCTGTGCCTTTGGTTTTATCCGCTAATTCGGAAGCTATCGCCATCGTCGAAATACCGGCAATAGCCGAAATCAACGCATCGCTTTTTGTTCCTAAAAAACTACCGATCAACGAAGTCGTCATGCATCCCGTGCCCGTAACGTTTGTCAATAAAGCATCGCCGTTTTGCAAGCGATACGTTACATTGCCGTTTGAGACGATATCTTCTTTACCCGTAATCGCAATCGTACACTGAAGTTTTTTGGCTAACGAAGCGGCGATCAATCCGCCGTCTGCTTCATCATCCAACGAATCGACGCCGGAGCTTTTCGCTTCCAATCCCGCAATCGTTTTGATCTCCGCCATATTGCCGCGAACGACGTCCATGCGTACCTGTCGCAATAATTCCTTAACGCTTTGAAGGCGAAAGGGTGTCGCACCCACACCCACGGGGTCTAAAACAACGGGAATCTGTTTTGCATTCGCCTTGCTAGCGGCCTTTTGCATTGCTTCGAACGTTTGGGCGTTGAGTGTTCCGATATTTAGAACCAAAGCGTCGCACAAAGAGACCATCGCTTCGACTTCTTGTAACGCGTCCGCCATAATAGGCGATGCGCCGATGGCTAAAACCGTATTGGCACAATCGTTGACCGTCACGTAATTGGTAATATGGTGAATCAATGCGCGTTTATGCGCTAGTGCTTCAAAGAGTGCCTTTAGTTGTTCTTTAACGTCCATGTTCGAACTCCTTTCCTAAGCGTAACAAACAATAAAAGCGTCACGATCATCGTCGGTAACGTCGACCCAAAAATAAAATCGAGCGTTAAAAAATAATAATAGACGATAATCCCCGCAATCCAAACGAAAACATACCCTACATGTAAGCGTAACGTTTCATCGATACGCGTATTGCCGAAGAGAAAATAATCGCTCAGCACGATCGCAAACAAAGGAGCAAACACCGAACCGATCGCATACAAAAAGTTTTCGTATGCCTCAATCGGCGTTAAAAGCGCAACGCCAAGACCTATCAACGTCATGACTAAAGCGATTGAACGTTCGGAAAATTGAGGAAAAAGATTTCGAAACGTTACTCCGGCGGAATAGGCGTCCAAAAATGTCGTCGTTACGGTTGAAAGTAACACGATACCCAAAGCAAAAAATCCTAAATTGAGCGCGTTCATCATGCTCACAACACTTGCGTCTTTGGCATACAATGCCATCGCCAAACCGATCGTATACATCAACGAACTACCGAGAAAATAGCCTAAAAAACTACCGATCAAACCGCGCGTTTTATGCGCCGCAAAGCGCGTATAATCGGCAATCAACGGTAACCACGAAAGCGGCATAATCACGCAAAGTTCCAACGCCGCGCCAAAGCTCATCTCACCGGTCGAAGGCGAGGCAAAAATCTCTTGTTCCCGAAAAACGACAAAACATAACAAAAGCGTCAAACCCAAAAGCAATACGACCGCGATAACGTTCAATCGCGTAAAGCCCTGTTTGCCCAAAGCAATCCACAGCAGGATTAAAGCGGCAATTACGATCGTCCAAACGTGAAGATTTTCAATTCCCCAAAGAGAGAGGCTTAACGCGTCGGCGGCTTTAGCACCGGAGAGCATCATCACCGCCGTCCAGCCTAAGAGCTGAAGCATATTTAAAACGGAGAAAAGATACGATCCGTATCTGCCGAATGCGATACGCGTCGAGGTCATCGCCCCTATTTTGGCGTTAAACCCGATAATACCGCCCAAAATTAAAATCGCTCCGCCGATCAGATGTCCGATCACGATCGCCCATACGCCTTGCATAAATCCCAAAGGTGCCAAAAAAGAGCCCGTTAAAATCTCCGCCAAAGAGATTGCGGCACCAAACCACAGCGCAAAAAGGCTCCATCCGCCCAAAACGGTTTTTTCGCGCATCATACGTTCACTCCCGCTTTGCGATACAATGCGTAAAAATGATGCACCGGTCCTACACCCTGCCCCAAGGCAAAACCGTGTTCAATTGCTTCGGTAATATAAGCTTTTGCTTCTTCCACCGCTTCTTTGAGCGGATAGTCTTGTGCCAAATAAGCCGCAATCGCCGATGAGAGCGTACAACCCGTACCGTGCGTATTACGCGTGTGTAAGCGCGGCGAATGCAATTCGAAAAAATGCTCTCCATCATACAAGACGTCGATAGCGTCCGCTTCCAAATGACCGCCTTTGACTAAAACGTTCGAACATCCAAGCGCATGTAAATCGCCTGCGGCACGACGCATCTTTTCCAAAGAATCGATCCGATAGCCCACGATGACTTCCGCTTCGGGTAAATTGGGCGTAATCAGCGTCGCCATCGGTAAGAGTTCTTCAATCAACGCTTTTTTGGCTTCGGGTTGTAACAGATCGTAACCGCTTTTGGAAATCATCACGGGATCGACGACAAGCGGCGGCAAGGCATAGCGTTTTAATGCGGAGACGATCGCATGGATGGTTTCGGGACGCGATACCATACCGATCTTGACCGCATCGACGCGAATATCGTCGAAAATGGCTTCAATTTGACGTGTAATGACATTTGGGGTCACGTCTTGAACGTCAAAAACGCCTTGCGTATTTTGAGCCGTAATCGCCGTAATAACGCTCATACCGTACGTTCCGTTCGCACTAAAAGTTTTCAGATCGGCTTGAATGCCCGCACCTCCGCAGCTATCCGAGCCGGCAATGGTTAAACAGTGTTTCATACGCTATCCTCAAAAAGAGAGTTCAACGCTCTGATGCAATAAGAGAGGGAAAAAGTACGGAGGAATTTTTGATGCTTGCCTACGCCGGTATTATCCGGATCAGGTCTCGACCGAGCAAAAGACTCGGCTTTGAGGATCAAAGAATCGTCATTCTTTATCTCAGCCGGTTTAACCGGCTCTCCTAGCATAAGGGTTTCGGATAATTGTACTCTGATTTAGCGGAATTTTCAAGGCATAACGCATTCGATGCGGTTTTTCCCTTTCTCTTTCGCTTCGTATAATTCACGATCGGCGCACTGAACGATCGCTTCGGCGCTTAAAGAATGGGAAAAAAGGCACACGCCGACGCTGATACTAATCGGTATGTTTTGATACGTTCGCAAGGCGTCTTGAATTTTTTCGATAACGACAAAAATATCCTCCCGATCGATCAGCGGACATAACAAAATAAATTCGTCGCCTCCAAAGCGAGCCAGTACGTCGCCTTCGCGTAACTTTAAGTTACATTCATTGACGATATGCACTAAAACTTCGTCACCGAAAAGGTGTCCGTGTGTATCATTTATCTGTTTAAAATCATCCACATCTATCATTAAAACGGCAGAAGAATTATGGTAACGATGTAACAATCTTAAATGATATTCCAAAATCTCAAGAAAATAACGTCGCGTGTAGGCTTGAGTCAACTCATCTTTTTGCGTCAATTCATTAAGATAAAGCATTTTTCGTTTAAGGGAAACAATGATTTTGATGAGGAAAAGCAAGACGGAAACAAAAAAAATACCTGTTGCAACCATAATACTAATGCAAAAATTATCCATCATGCCTACACCGTACCGTACTGTTTTAATTCACTATAGGGAATTTTAAAAACATTTTAACCGTTATAAACTTAGATAATACTTCACTATAGGGAAAATTATCATGCTGGCATTTAGAGATTTTTTACCGGACGAGATTCAAGCGTTTCACCGCTTGATTGCCCGTAACGTTCAGCATATTCGTAAAGAAAAAAAGATGACGCAACTCGATCTAGCCCTGACGATCGGGCATAAATCGGTCAGTACGATAGCCAAAATCGAAGCAGGATTGGAGAATAAACACTACAATATCGAGCATTTGTATAAAATAGCAACGATTTTAGAAGTCGATATTTGCGATTTTTTTAAGTCGTAGTTCTTTGGCGTATCCATCGGCGCAAGTCTTCGATGCTCATCGGTTTCGCATACAAATAACCTTGACCTTGAGCACAACCGTGTTCTGCCAAGAAGCGTTCTTGCGCTTCATGTTCGATTCCTTCCGCCAAAGTCGTAATCTTCATACTGCGCGAGAGTTGAATAATCGAATCGGCAATCGCACAAGCGTCCTCATGATCCGGAATATCTTTAACAAACGACATGTCGACTTTGAGTTTGTTGATCGGTAGCTTTCGTAAATAACTCAAAGATGAATACCCCGTACCGAAATCGTCGATCGCGATATTAAGCCCCAAGCTTTGCATCTCTTTTAAAAGCATAATCCATCGCTTAGGATCGTGCATCAAAATCGACTCGGTTACTTCCATTTCAATCACGGACGGATCGATCTTGGTCTCGTTTAAAACCGTTTTGAGGGTTTGAAGAAAATCGCTAAATTCAATTTGCACGCCTGAGATATTCACGGAAACCGTTCCGCTAAAAAGTCCCTCTTCGTGCAATGCGACCCAATCCAAACAGGTTTGGCGCAGTACCCATGCTCCGATCTCGACGATCAACCTCGTCTCTTCGGCATACGCGATAAAGCGTCCCGGAGCCAAAATACCCTCCAAAGGATGCTGCCAACGAACGAGTGCTTCCACGCCGATGAGTTCACGGGTTTGAAGATCGATTTGCGGTTGATAATAAACCAAAAATTGTTCCTCTTTAACCGCTTCGCGAAGCGCATTTTCCATACCGATACGTTCGTACGAAGCGACGGTCATATCGATTGTGTAGAAGGCATAGGCGTTTTTACCGGCGTCTTTGGCTTTGTACATCGCCGCATCGGCATTTTTAATCAGCGTTTCGCCCTCAGTTCCGTGATCGGGATACAAACTAACGCCGATGCTTGCCGTTAAAAAGAATTTTTGATCTTTATTGATAAAAGGCTCTTCAAAAATCGTCTGAATCTTACGCAAAATCACTTCGACTTCAGCGCGTTCGTTGATTGACTCGATGACTAAGACAAACTCGTCTCCGCCGATACGAGATAACGTATCGCAGTGGCGAATTTTATGCTGCACGCGAAGGGCAAACTGCTTTAATATTTCGTCGCCGTAACTGTGCCCGAAGCTGTCGTTGATCTTCTTAAAATTGTCCAAGTCCATAAAACAAACGGCAATCATTTGCATATGCCGTTTGCTGTTTTCAATCGCATGGGCAATTCTGTCGTTTAACAATAAGCGGTTAGGAAGTCCGGTTAAAACGTCGTTGTGCGCTAAAAATTCGAGGGCCTTTTCCGAGGCGATTAAACGCTCTTCATTGGCTTTTTTCTCGGTATTGTCGCGCGCGGAAACAACGTAAGCGGAAGGTAGTTTGTCGCCTTGTTCGTAATAAGGAAAATATTTTGCATGTAAAAAACGCTTGCCGAACGACGAGAGCACCCAATATTCGGATTCAAACGTTTCACCGCACAAAACTCGATCGCTCATGGGCTTTAGCGTCTCGGCAAAATACTGTTCTCCGAAAAGCTCTGGCATCGTATGTCCGACGATTGCCTCTTTTTCTTTATCAAAAAAGCTTAAATACGCCTCGCTAATCGCCAAATAGGTATAATGACGATCAATAAGCGCTAAAAAATCTTCAGAACTCGAGACGATTTTCTTATACTGCTCAAGATGTTTATTGCTATGTATTTTTGCCGTCAACATCGTGTTGGCATGAAGTGCTAGCTCTTCAAACTCCTTGAATTTTAACGATTGCGTATCGATCAGACGGTCTTTGCTCGATAAGGAATCGAAAAAAGCGATAAACGTTTCAAAATCTTTACGCAAACGACGGTTAAGATAAAAATAAACCGTCCAAACCGTTGCAATAAAAAGCGAAATCCAAATACCGATCGACGAAAGCATCGCCTTAAGCTCGTCGTACATTTTAGCTTCCAATTGCGCGATGTCTTGTTCTATTTTATCGACGTAAACTCCGGCTCCCACATACCATCGCCAATCCGGATAGGCCCTTACGTAACTTAGTTTCGGCAAGGCTTTTTCGTTTTTCAACGGAGGCATAACGTATTCGACAAAACCGCCTCCTGATTTGGCAGTTTGAATCAATTCTTGAACGACCCGTTTGCCTTGTGCGTCTTGAGTATCGTACATGTTACGATTCGGCGCGGGATACGAAAGCGAAAAACCCTCCCACGTACCGATAAACACATACCCGTCTTGTTGATCGTCAAAATGAAAGCGTCGCTCATCCGCCAAAATCTCTTGGCGTATTTGTGTCTCCGAATCTTCGACGTAATAGCCTGTTCCGATCAACCAGTCAAAAGGTTCGAACCGTTTAACATACGAGATTTTTTTATGGTTGTCGGCTTCTTCAAAAGGTTTGCTCCAAAGGTATTCGTAATAACCTTCCGACATCGTTTGGGCAATATCGATCATGCCTTTGGCAATACATCTTCCTTCGATATTGTGCACGTTGAGAAGTGTTTTTCCTTCCATCTCGGGATGATTGGTCAAAAGCATTGCCGTGCCGTTCAAATCAAGAATAAAAAAATACCCTTTATTGTGCTCGTAACGCAACATACGAAGCGTTTGAATAATGCGCTCTTGGATTTGTGAGGGGGAGTGTTTATCTTTGTTCTCCTCGTATATGTGCACCGCCACATTGTAGGCTTCATCCACGCGCGCACGAACGAGACGTTGGGTATTGGCATAGGCCGATCGGCGCTTTTGGTCGATCTCTTCGATGAAGCGATTGACCTCTTTTTGCAAGAGCTCTTTTTGCGTCTGAAAATAGCTCTCCTTCAAGGCCGCAACATCGTTATAAAATTTATGTTTGATGTTGTAAAAACTAAAGCCGAAAAACGCAACCGAAAAGAGTAAAAAAACCGCAATCGCCATCAAGTGGAAATAGCGGAAAAAGCTTAATTTTTGACTCACTGCGCTTCCTCGGGCGTTATTTAGAGATCGTTTTTTTCAAACTTAGCGAAGAGGTACATTAAAAACTGTATCAAGGTCATAATCAAAATACCTTCCATCAAAGCGGCAACGATAAACGAAGCATATTCATTCGCATCGATCGCTCCGTTTTTAACCGCAATGGTTGCAATGGCAACCAAAAACGTCAAAGGCATCGAATCGCCCAAACTAAAAAGAATTGTACTTTTAAATCCCAAATAGCTGTAATAGGCAATAAAAGAGCTGATCATACGTGCCAAAACCATCGCAATCATAATCCACAGAGCATGCATTAAAATATGCGAACTAAACACGAGATTAAGATCCAACGTCGTTCCGACGAAGATGAAAAAAAGTGGTACCAAAAATCCAAAACCGAACGTTGAGAGTTGATGCGGCAGTTCGCGTTTATGCGTAAAAAAATTCGAAATATAAATACCGGCGATAAACGCACCTAAAACCATATCGATTTCAAGCCATTGCATCGTTGCGATCAAAACGAAAAAAAGCGCCATACTAAAACGTAAACTTTGGTGCATCGTATCGTGGTTGGGCATAATAATATTTTTGAGTTGCGGATACCACCAAAAAAGAATTTTAACTAAACGGAAAAGAACGTACGAAGAGAGAAAAACCAAGGCTAAAATCATCAAGCTTTTGACAAAATGCCAACCGAACCCGTGTGTGATCATACCGTCGAAAATTACCAATGCGCCGATGCTGATAATCTCACCGATCACGCCGATAATGAGTGAAAGTTCAAGCCATTTGTGTCGACGTCCGTGTTGGTTGATCAACGCCATAATCATCCCTAACGAGACGATCGGTATAGCAACGATATAGACGGCAGAAAGCCCCATGATAAAATAAAGCGAAAACGAAATACCGTATAAACATCCGAAATACAACATCGCTTTTTTTAAAAAACGATCTTTATACTCTAAAAAACGCTGAATATCGATCTCTAAACCCGCTAAAAACATCAGGTAGAAAAAACCGATTTTGGCGAGGTTTTTAAAGACGTCGTTATCGACATGTAAGAATCCCGACCAAATAGCAAACGTACCGAGTAAAATTTCGACGACGGGTGTTGGAAGGCGAAAAAGGCGAGAAATAATCGGAGAGAGTACCATTAAAAGTACCACATGCGCTAAAAAGATCAGATTTTCCAAATATATCCTTCTTTAGGCTTTGGGACAAAAGGTACGGCGATAAGCCGGGTTCTGTCTGGGGTGATTATTTATCTACGACTTATCTTACGATAAGCCTCTAGCGAAGGGTTTATGAAGCGTGAGACCAAAACCGTCCCTTCTTGCTACAGGTTGGGTTTACATAGCCGCGATGATTACTCAAAGCGCTGGTGGGCTCTTACCCCGCCGTTTCACCTTTTCCATTTTAACATCTTCTTTTATACAAGCAAAGCTCGCATAAAATTCATCTCACTAAAGCTATGCTTTCGCAAGAGTGATAAAATGGTAGTTTACTTTCTGTTGCACTGTCCCTTAGGTTACCCTAGCCGTCCGTTAGACGGAACCATGTCTCACATGTAGCCCGGACTTTCCTCTTGAACGCATGCGTCCAAGCAATCACCTGCCGTACCTTTAGAACGATTATTGTAGCAAACTTCCCCTTAAAGGTGCTCTGAAAGAGAGAAGAGCTACGACTTTTTGACCTCTTCGATCATTCGATCAAGAATCTCAAAAAGCTCTTTGCTTTTGAGTTCGACGGTTTTAAAATTCTCCAAAATAGCTGCGGCATTTTGCGTGCAACCGTCGGTACGAAGGCATTTTAACGATTCCAAGATTTTTTCGTGAATCAATGCATGCGGTGCGGCTAAACGTTGAAAACTCGGGACATGTCCGAAAGCGGTTTTTCCGTCTCCTTCGTCGTACCATTTGCCCAAACGACATTCGTGGTGATTGCTCAAGTTTATTTTAGTATCGTTATTGAAGAGGGCATTATAAGCGTTGAGTTTAAAAATAATATGATCCAATTTGGCTAATTCAATGAAAATATCGTAAGAAATCAGTCGATTTTCCCTTCGAATCGCATCGGCATTATCGGTTAAATGATGCAACGCGTTTTTGAAGCGATCCAGTTTTTGTGCCGATTCGAGTGCGTAGTTTTCCGTAGATTTGGTGTTTTCGACCATGACTTCGGAGTTTTGTCTAAGAATATTGATGGTTGCTTCGACTTCGGCAGTTGCTTTTTGCGTTCGCTCCGCCAATTTTCTAACTTCATCGGCAACCACCGCAAACCCGCGTCCGTGTTCGCCCGCACGCGCCGCTTCGATGGCGGCATTCAGTGCTAAAAGATTGGTTTGATCGGAAATATCTTTGATTAAAGCGATGACGTGACTGATTTCTTGCGTACTTTGCGTCACGCTTTGAGCATTTTGACGCGTTTCGTTGACTTTTTCGACGATGCGATCGATTGCATGTATGATTTCATCGGTGCTTTGATGTACGTCGGTTACGACCACGGAGGTTTGCTCGTTCAGAGTTAATATCTCCTGCAATGTCACTATCGTCGATTGCATCGTATGTTGTATAGCAACGCTTCCTTCAATCGCACCGGAGGTCATGGCATTGCTTAATGCTATCATCAAACGAGATTGTGCCATATGTTCGTTCACTTCGCGATGCGCCTCTTTCATTTTCGCCTCTTCTTCTTGAGCCATGAGAACGACATGTTCGAATTGATCGAAAAGGCGATTGAAATGTTCGGAAGTATGCGCGATTTCATCATTGCTCTCAATCGGTAAGCGACGGGAAAGATCGGCTTTTTCGGAAGCAAGCAGTGCGGCAATATCTTTGAGTTTATTGATATTTTTAAGAATGACCCGTGACGTATACCACGATACAAAGAGTAAAATACCGATACCGAACGTAGCGGTTAAAATCATCGTTGCGTATCCCGATTTTAAGGCTTCGTTAGAACGGTTTTCGTCTTTTTGAGCCTGTTCATTGGAAAGCACGACCAATTGATCGACAAAGCGACGATGTTCTTCATAATACGTTTGTAACTCACCGTGTAACAGGGCATACGCCTCTTTTAAATCTCCGCGTTCGACGGCAGGAATCAACTTGGTTGCCGTTACTTCAAAATAACGTAATGCCGGAGCTTTTATATGTTCCAAAATGAGTTGTCGTAACGGTTGGGGTAAAGTACTTTGCTCCCAATAACGCTGACGATCTAAAAAATCTTTTTGTAAGGTTTCAAGCTTGTGTTTGTGCTCTTCAATCTGTGCTTGCGTGCTGTCGGCAAGTTGATAACTGACCAAGCGCGCTTCGATGATATATTCCGGAGGCGGAAGAATGTCGGCTAAAAGGTCTTTGGAGAGAATGATTTGTTCGTATAAACTTCCTTGAATTTGTACCCGTTGAATCGTGATAAACGAAAGACCTATGAGTAAAATAACCACGCATGAACTGATGAAAGCGGAAATAATCAAACGGTATTTGATTGTCATAGCAAGCTCCGTTACGGATTAGCACCGTCGTCGTTTTACGCCAACGACAATGCTAAAAGGAAATCTTGCATAAAGTATTCCATTAAGAAATTTTTATAATTCTATCTTAAGTAATTCCTCGATGATCACGGTAGCGTACGAGCCTTTTGGAAGGGAAAAATGCATTTCAAACCATGCCTCTTCTTCTTTGTAAATACCCTCAACATCTTCCGCAAAACTCCATGCAAAGCGACGGCTTCCGTTGATTTTGTCTAAAAAAGGCACGCTCTCTTTAAAAATCATCTGTTCGATTTCGCCCGCCTCGTATTCGGCACGAATATTTTTACCGCCGACCAACCAACCGGCTATCGTGATACCGTGTGCTAAAAAACGCGGAAGCTCTTCTGCAACAGTTTCACACACGAACGCTTTGCCCGCAGGGTAATGGTGCAACACATCGCCATGCAAAAGTTTAAAAAACTGGGGTTGTTTTTTAAGGCTTTCGACCATCTCTTTGGGTAGGTTTGTTGCGCGTGTCGCATCGGCGACATTGAACTCTTCGATCAAGCGGCTCATTTCGATGCGTTTTGAAAGCCACATGTTAAACAGATAGCTCTGATACGCGTTGATAAAAAACTCTTTCATCTTAGGGTTGCGTTCTTTGCGACTCCCCTCTAAAATCGCTTTACCCTTAACGTAGTTGTCGCCGTCAATGCCGAAACGCTGGTAGCCGAAAAAATTCGGGAAACCCTCTTTAGCGATCTTTTTAAGACCGTCTTGAAGTTTTTTCCCATCGATGGGGCCTACTTTTTTAAGGCGTACAAAAAAGCGATTGCCTTTTAAGTGTCCTGTACGGATTTTATTGTTGTGGTAGGTTTTGTCTAAAATTTTGATCTTTTCATGGCTAAAGTTGGCAAGTTTGGGCTCGAAATTTTTATGCAACGAAATATACTGCGTCGTCATGCCCTCTTTGTCTTTGAGTCCTGCATAACCAAAATCACGCACTTTACACCCCGTCACTTCACTAAGGTATTGAAGCATATCCCATGTCGTGAGGTCTTTTTTTCTGACATGTAAGACCAAATGCTCACCCTCGCCGCTGAAAGGATAAAGAGGGATTTCATTGACCACGAAGTCACTGCTGTTTTTGGTAAACATCGCATTGATCGGCGAATGGGAAAGAAAAAATTGCCTGTTCATAAATGTCCTTGATTGGTTAATAGTATGCCCTTTTGCATACGGTTTCTACGCTCGATGAGGCCAGAGTTGCGATGTTGGTTGGCGTGCGAAGTACGTCACCCTCAAAAATGATGTTCCCGACAACGACACCTAAGCCGTCCTCTTTGCACGCGACCTACGATCGTCATTTTCGTGCGCGTTTGACGGGCAAGGCACGCAACCGTTCGTTTTTTACGCGGATCAAAACAAAAAAGCATCTCATACTCTTCCCCGCTACATGTAAGCCTTTTAGGGAGCCGTTTGAGCCAGCGAACGCCCTTTTTACCGCTTTGTTTTAAAAGACGCGAAAGGTCTTTAAAGAGTCCGTCGGAAATATCCATACCCGCATGCCAATGACGAGCGGCTTTGTAAACGAAACGCTCTTTAAGATCGGGTTGCATAAAGCGTCCCGACGAAGAGACGCTCCCTCCTCGCAACAGGCGCGTCAACTCACGATAAGAACGACCGAGCGTCCCGGTATACGCGACGTAATCGCCTATTTTTGCACCGCTTCGATACAAAACATGCGAAGGACGCTCGGCAATGATCGTAATCGAGATCGCCAAGGTTTCCCCCGCGGTCGTGTCGCCGCCGATGATGTCGATTCCGTAGCGGCGTGCTACCTTTTGAAACCCTCCGCTTAATTCTTTGAGTTGCGCGTAGTCGAATGTTTTAGGCATCACGACGCCGATCAATGCCCATTTAGGTTTTGCATTCATCGCAATCGCGTCGGAGATATTGACCAACATGCTTTTTTGCGCGATTTGATCCAAACGCATCCAGTCGCGTCTAAAATGAATCCCTTCGCAAAAGAGGTCTTTTGCATAGACGAAATTTCCCACAACCGCACCGTCGTCGCCGATGCTCGTACTTGGAAATTGTGAAATAAAAAAAGACTCTTTGTCCATGTAACCCCACTTGCGTTTAAACTTTTTTATCTTTAACACGCCTTTGAAGCAAAGCTCCAAAGACTACGTTAACACTGGGTTTTGCTCGGCGCAATGCCCGCGCACCTTCGGTGCTTTTAGGTACACCAAAAGTTTTGTACGAAGGCTATTGTAAGATGATACGCATTAAGAAGCCATTATAGCGACGCGTGCGCCTAAAACCACTTGAAAAATAGGCGTTTTCCTTAAGTAAAAGTGCGCTAGAATAGAGTATTACCTTAAAAGGAGTTCGAAAAAATGGAGTGTAAACTTGCCCTCAGCGTTTTTCGCTTTGACGCAAAAACAGATTTTCTTCCTTACTACAAAACCCACTACGTCACCGTCGATCTTAACAAAAGCGTTCAAACGCTTTTAACGCTTATTCAGGCACAAGATCCTAGCTTTGATTTTCCAAAAGACGCTCTTTCGGCTCTTAAAATCAATCAAAAAGCCCTCTTTGCTTCCGAAACACTCAAAGGTGTCGTCGAGTCAATGGGTAAAGAGTTGTGCTTAGAACCGCTTAGCATCAAACGTGCTATCAAAGATATGATCATCGATACCGACGATTTTTATCGCAACTTTGATCGGCTCAATGCTTGGGTGGACGGTAAAGATAAAGCCCTTTACGAGCAGTATCTGATTTACCGTTATGCTTCCAGTGCTTTAGACGTCATTGAAGATTTTCAAGGCGACGCTTTGTTTGCGTTTGCTTTCGATATGATTCAAAAATATCCCGAGCAAAAAGAGAAAATTTTAAACGTGATCGCCGATGAAAAAACCGGTATCTTCGTACGCACGAGATTGTGCCAAAAAATCTATCCGTGTGCAGGCGAAGTCGAGCGAAAAATCGCCGCATTGAAAAACACGATGATGCAACATCGACCGTTTTACAATCCATTGGTCGAAAAATTATCCCGTCGCGTCGACACGTTGTAAGGAGAGACGATGAAACGTTACTTTTTATTCGATAGTTTAATCGAAGCCGATAAAACAACCCCTTTCACGCAAGCGACCCAAACACTTTTTCGCATGTTGGAGCTTGACGTTCCCTCTTTAAAAGAGGTTAAATCCGACGTCGGATTTGAGATGATGATGCTGGATCAAGAAAAGTTCTTCATTCGCAATGCCTTCACGCTTTCCAAAGCCGCGAAAGAAAACGCGCATATCGTCTGTCCGGAGCAAAGTTCGTTCAGCTCTCTTGCCATAACGAAAGAGGCTCTTCAGACAAATCCCGAGCTCTATGAAAAAGTAGCTTCCACGCTCTTGGATAAAAGCGTTACGCTGAACCTTGACGTCGAAATTTTAAGCTTAGAGCGTTTTTTACTGGAGGTCTGCGGTATTGAAAAACTCCAAACGATGCTCAAACGCCCTTTTACAAAGTTTCAAGCAGCACTTTTCCAAAGCAGCGCATATTGTCGTGCACGCAAATTCAACCGCGACGAAGACCTAAACGCCCTTTTGGATTTGATAGAACTTAAACGCGTCAAACACGAACACCGTTTTGAGAGCGACGGATACGAACTCTTCGATGCGAATCCGCAAGCCGCCCAAAAACTTTGCGGCAAGGCGATGCTCGATATGTTCGACAATGCGGCGGATTTCATCGTCGTGACGGACGCGCGCAGTTTTGTGATGTGCGACGTTTACCAAAAAGAGAGCGAAAAACTCCTCGGTCGCGAAATCGGACTTTTTAGCCTTACGCTTCCCGAACTTTTAGTATTGGCATTGGGAGAAACAAATGCTAAAGCCATCGGCGTTGATAAACACAACGTTCGCGTTACCCTCCTCTAAAACCTCACATGTAAGGAGCAAAATATCTTTGCTCCTTAAAAAATTATAAATAGGACTTTATCTCTCCTATTTTTAAGAGTTATTTTCACGATTGTGTATTATGATTTCATATCTTTTAAACAACAAGGAGTCATGGAATGCCAAAAATTAATCGTTACGTCGATATCGACACCGTTGAGAGAGAAGCTAAAAAAGATTATATCGATCGACACTCTCCCTTTATCGCCTGTGCGCAAAACGCTAAACAAAATGCACCGTTTAAAGTAACCGTTAAAGTCGGAAACGCCTATACGCATCCGGACGATTTTGACCACTACATCGCCAATATCCAACTTTACAACGGCGAAACGCTTTTAGCAAGAGCCGATTTTGTCGCCGGAACGCTCGGAGGACAAG
The DNA here is from genome assembly GCF_000789415.1 of Sulfurospirillum sp. MES. Taxonomy (NCBI): domain Bacteria; kingdom Pseudomonadati; phylum Campylobacterota; class Epsilonproteobacteria; order Campylobacterales; family Sulfurospirillaceae; genus Sulfurospirillum; species Sulfurospirillum sp. MES. The sequence continues at coordinate 18,550 of NZ_JSEC01000014.1, forward strand.
ATAAAAAAGGTCAAGCGGAAGTCACGTTTACGATCGTACCGACCGGTAAAAAACTCCACCTCGTCGCGCAAAGCTACTGTACTAAACACGGTATTTGGGAGAGCGATCCCGTTGAAGTAAGCGTCGAAGAATAAACATGTAAAGAGTGCTACTCGGCACTCTTTAAAAATGTTTCCAATGAAACGGGAAGCTTTTCGACACGATGGGCTTTCAAAAACTTTTCCTCTTTTTTACGCATCGTCTCTTGATCGTTGATCGTATAACCGCCTTTCAATCCTAACGTAATCTCGTTTGCCACCATACGAAAAGTATCGCGATCGAAATCGACGCCGAGGAAAAGATAGCTTTTGTCGTTTTTATAAGTTTTCAATAAAGGAGGAAGCGCGTAACCGCCCATCGCTTCGGTCAACCAATCGACAAAATCGGCATCGGAAATAATAAAGTTTTTTTCAGGAACCGTACAGCCGAGCGGTTTAAAAACGATAGGAATTTGTACATGTAAGGCTTCTTTATCGATACGTGTATAGGTTTGAGTCGCAACGTCGTAACGATACACGATAAAACGATCATACCCCGCCATAATACGACTCACGCCCGTAATCAAAAAATGCTCCGTCGCATCGTACAGTTTGAGCAGCGAATCGTCCAGATTAAGATCGACGACGTAGCGAGGCATCAAGGTTTTGAGCCACACGTACACCTCAGGCATTGCGTAAGGCTTTGCCGTAAAGATGCGGTTTGTCATTCCTTCGATATACGCTCGTCCTTTGCGTTGTTCCAAGCTCATCGCCGCGCGCGAATACTCGTACATCAGCCTTGGAGACATCGCGCGCCCCGAATTTAACGCTAAAATCATCGAATCGCTGTCAAAAGGAATTTGAAAGCCGTCTTCGGTCTTTGTGCCTTTAAAAACGCCCATTCCGATGAAAGGAACCGTCGTGCCCTCTTTAATTTGGGCTTCTAATTCATGCTTCTTCACTCATGATCCTTCGTTGGCACATTAGTTTTTGGTTAAACGCCGGTAAAAGCAACAGCATTTCATCCGCACTAATACCGTCTTCGCTTCCCATCAATACGATTCTCTCAACCGTATTTTCCAGCTCTCGCACGTTTCCGGGCCACGTGTATTGGCACAAGATTTCCATCGCTTCGTCGGTAATAAGCACTTTTTTCTTATGATTGCTCATCGATTTTTGTAAAAAGAAATTGACGAGCAACGCAATATCGTCGCCGCGTTCGCGAAGCGGCGGCAAATCGATAGGAATGACGTTGAGACGATAGTACAAATCTTCTCTGAACGTCCCGTTTTTTACCATCTCTTCCAAATTGCGATTGGTTGCGGCGACCAAACGAACGTTGACTTTAATCGTTTTACTGCCGCCGACGCGCTCAAATTCGCGTTCTTGTAAAACGCGTAACAGTTTGACTTGCGCCGAAGCCGAAATATCGCCGATCTCGTCTAAAAAGAGCGTTCCGCCGTCGGCAAGTTCGAAACGACCCTTGCGCGCCTCTTTCGCATCGGTAAACGCCCCTTTTTCATGCCCGAAAAGTTCGCTTTCGATCAAAGTATCGGTAATCGCCGCGCAGTTGAGCTTCACAAAAGGCTCTTCTTTGCGTTTGGAGCGTTTGTGAATCGCGGCGGCGACGAGTTCCTTACCCGTACCCGTTTCGCCTCGTACCAACACCGTGACGTTACTCTCGGCGATCCGCTCGACGACGTTGTAGACCATCTTCATTTTCGGACTTTCTCCGATAATGTCGCCGAAATTGTGAACCTTCGAGTCCCACTCCATTTTGTAGTAAAGTTTTAACTCTTTGAGACGCTCTTTTTCTTTCAAATTAATATCGTGCGAGCGAATGGATTGAGCAAAAATCGAACTCAAAATCGTCAAAACGCGAATCGTACTTTCAAAATCAATCGCCGTCTTACGCGTCGTACTGGCACCCAAAACGCCGATGACCTCTTGATCGACCAACATCGGCACGGCAATATACGAAATCGCGCTTTGATCGCGATTGCCCGATTTGTTTAAAAACATCATATCGTTATGAAGGTTTTCGATGACGACGGGCTCTTTACTCTCCGCGGCGTGCCCCGTGACGCCTTCGCCGAGTTTATACGTCGCCAACTCTTTTTGATGTCTGCTAAAATCGATACTGGCATAAACGCTTAAAATATTATCTTCGCCTAGCGTATGAATTACGCATTTTTCAAGATGCAATCTATTTTTTAAAATCATTAACGCTTTTTCAAGCGATGCGACCAAATTCAGTGAATTGGAAACGACCGTTGCCGTTTCATAGAGTGTCATTAGTTCTCTCGTGTTCAGACAATCTCCACATTTTGCGTCTAATGGAACCATCGTACACTCCTAAACCACTAGTTTCGATACGTAATTATAGACAAAATGAATATTTAATATCCACTTTTTATGTTTATATTTTAACCACAAACCCACATGTTATTCCGAAATCTTTTTACAAACCTCTTCTTTGGGAAGGTTCTTGGGACCTGGTTGTATCCACCACGTTTCGTCGTTACTCAAAACCACTTCGCCGCCCCATTTTTCCTCGCTGTTAAATTCGATGGTTTTGATAGTCTCTTCCATATCTTTTTTTGCGATATAAAAGTAGATTTCGTTTCCCTCTTCGCGTAACATTACTTTTGCCATTTTTTCTCCTTAGGTTAATAATTTTTTTAAAAAGCGCGTCAACCATTGATCTTCGTACGAAACTTTAAAAAAGCCTTTTTGAAGCTCTTTGACCAAAACGTGACGATTTCCCTCTTTTGACATGTAAGGATGCTCTTCCCTGTAATGCGAACCGCGGCTCTCTTTGCGGTGCAATGCGCCTAAGATAATCGCTTCGGAGAGTTCCAAAGCGTTACGAAGCTCCAAAATCGAAATCAATTCGACGTTATTGTGTTTGCCCTTGTCGATGCAATGCAGGGTATTGGCTTCCAGCCGCAAATATTTCATATAATCAAACGCCTCTTGCAAGGAGCTTTCGTTGCGAAAAATACCCGCTTTGTCGAACATAACCTTTCCGACCGAAATTCGCATAGCGTTGAAGTTTTTAGTGCAATCTCCCTCGAAAATGCGTTGTACCAAATCCATATTTTTGATAACGACGCTATAATCGATCGGCAAAAGATCGCGCGTATGCGCATACTCTTTGGCTTTTTTCCCGGCAAGTTCGCCGAAAACCGCCCCTTCCAAAAGTGAATTTCCACCCAAACGATTGGCACCGTGAACGCCTAAAGAAGCACTCTCGCCGCAAATGAAAAGCCCCCTGACGTCGCATTCGCACATCACCGAAGCGATACCGCCCATACTGTAATGCGCGACGGGTTTGATCTCTAAAAGCTCGCTTGACAAGTCGATGCCCGCTTGGTTGTAAGCACTTTTATACAAAGAGGGCACGCGCGTTTCCAACACCTCTTTGGGAATATGACGCATATCGATATAGACTTTTTGACCCGCTTTGATTTGAGAAAAAATCGCGCGCGCCAAAACGTCTCTGGTTCCCAACTCATTTACGAAACGTTCCCCTTGCGAATTGACGAGCAATCCGCCCTCACCTCGCGCCGCTTCGGAAACGAGGTAACTGGTCTTGGCAAATCCCGTCGGGTGAAATTGCACGAATTCCATATCTTGCAAACTGAGTCCTGCCCGTAACGCGACGCTCAGCAAATCGCCCGTACAATCTTGGGCATTGGTGCTGTACCCTCGATAAATTCCCGCATATCCGCCGCCGGCAAAAACGACGGCTTTGGTCGGATAAACCGCCACCGTGGAGTCTTGCTTTTTCAAAACGACGATGCCGCTGACGTATTTCTCGATTTTCGTAATGTCCATCACGTAATGGTTCACTAAAAAATCCACGCCGATCAAGCGCGCCTTTTTAATCAACGCTTGCGTAATCGCCGAACCCGTACTGTCGCCGACGAAACAGGTGCGTTTTGAACTTCCGCCTCCGAAACTGCGTTGTAAAATTTTTCCGTTTTCGTCGCGATCGAAAGCAACGCCGTAATCGACGAGCTTTTGAATGATATGCGGTGCTTGGCGGCATAAATACGCAATCGCTTTTGGATTTCCCAAACCTTGCGCGCTTTTACGCGTATCGTCGATATGTTTTTGAATCTCCGCTTCGTCTTTAGGATCCAATACCGCGTTAATTCCGCCGCTGGCGACGGCACTGTTCGACTTAAAAAGGTTGCCTTTGGTAATAATGGCGACACTGTTGGTCTCACTTTTCGCTTCAATCGCCGCCATCAGTCCGGCGATACCCGAACCGATAATAATCACGTCATACGTCATTTTAACGCTCCACTTGGTATAAAAGATTGTATTTGGCTATATTTGCGGCATTGATCTTGGCAATACCAAGATTGGTTAGAACATGTTCTGGGTTGCTCGAGCTAAAAAGCGAACTAACGACGCCGCGGGTAGAACGCACAAACTGCAACGCCAACTGTACGTCGCTTTCAAGCTCCATTTTCGAATCGAGCAAATAGCCGACTTCAGGCTTAAAGGGACGCTTAAACAGATGCATCTGCAACAAAGAAGCACTGCTTAAAACGCCTAATCCCAATTTATGGGCGACTTGTAAAACCGTGTACTCTTTTGCGTCGCTCATCTTTTGCGTCGGCACAGAGTAGGCATGGGTCTTGGCGATATTAAAGGGAAGTTGTACGTATTTAAAGTGGTGGTTCGAGCCGCCGACTTCGCGCGCGACGTCAAACACCTCTTCGAGGTTGATATGCTCTTCGTTATGCTCTTCATACGTCAACGCATTCCAAACGGCAATGCCGTAAGCGCGTATTTTCCCCTCGTCAACCATCGCTTCGAACAAGCGAAAAATATCTTCGAGCCGATGCAAAAAATGACGACGCCCCAAACGTTGAAGTTGGGTTTCGGGATTGTGTAAAAAATAGACGTCTAGCGTTTCGACGCGTAAATTTTCTAACGAACGTTGCAACGAATCGTACAAAAAAGCAGGCGTCATACAATGCTGATCGAGTTCGATCTCATCGGGACGCGCCAAGCCTTTTTGTACGATGTGTTCGTCGATCCACATGTAAGGATTTTGAGGAAACGGAAAATCGAGCGGAATGAAACCGCCTTTAGAGCAGATAATCAGCTCGTCGCGCTTGATTTCACCTTCTTGTATCAGCTCTTCCAACGCTTCGCCGATCTCGCGCTCGCTTTGTTGGTAACGGTAGTTAATCGCCGTGTCGATCAGGTTAATACCGCCGCGTATCGCCGTTTTTAAGGCTTCTTTGTAGTCAAACAGATAGTTTTCTTCTTTATACGGCTCTTTTTTAAACGTTCCAAATCCCAGTTTGGAAAAGATCAGTCCGTCAAAGCGTGCGTAAAAATCTTTATAATGCGAAAATCGTTTGGCAAAGCGATGAGTTGCTTCGGGAGTTGCATACAATTCGTGCATCGTTCACCTCATAATTTTTTTCGATACGGCTTTCTATACAAGAAGCGTTCCGTTACTTTTGAGCATTGAAGTGCCCTTTACGACGTCAGCATTATGCCTTCAAAAACGTAATTATTTTGATTAAAATATAAGCAATGCCGTGCACTTTCAAAACGTCTCGCTTCGTATGAACGACTTTTCATTGGCTTAAATCTTTTATAGGTATAATAGACTTCTCGTATTCAAATTGTTAGGAATAAACGTGCGTTGTGAAAAAATGAGTTCTTTTATTGTCATGGACATCGTCAAAGAAGCGGAAAAATACGACGATTGTATCCACTTTGAGATCGGACAACCCGATCTTCCGCCCTCTCCAAACGTCAAACAGGCTTTACATGTCGGTATCGACGACGACCGCTTTTCGTATACGCAAAGCCATGGACTCATCGCACTACGCGAAAAGATCGCCGCGCATTACGCCAACACGTACAATGTCACCATCGACATCGACCAAATCTTTTTAACACCCGGAACCAGCGGTGCGTTTCTCATCGCCTATGCTTTAACGCTCGGCAAAAACGCGACTTTAGGCTTTAGCGACCCTTCGTATCCGTGTTACAAAAACTTTGCCTATCTTTTGAACATCACGCCTTGCTTTATGCCTATCGGCAAAGAGGACGATTTTCAGTTACATGTAAAGCATTTAGAAGAACACACACTCGATGCTCTGCAAATCTCTTCCCCTGCCAATCCCACGGGAAATATCTACGGTAAAGAAAACCTCAAAGAGCTTGTTAGCTACTGTGAAGCAAAAAACATCGCCTTTATCTCCGATGAGCTTTATCATGGGCTAACCTATGAAAAAGAGGCGCATTGTGCCCTTGAATTTGGAAGCGATAACGTCTACGTCATCAACGGCTTTTCCAAATACTACTGTATGCCCGGTCAGCGTTTGGGTTGGGTCATCGTGCCCAAAGAGAAAATACGCCACGCCGAAATGGTGGCGCAAAACTTCTTTATTTGCGCTCCCACCCTTAGCCAATACGGCGCACTGGAAGCTTTTGATGAACATTACCTTAGAAAAATCAAAGCCGAGTTCAAAGCCCGCCGAGACTTTTTATACGCCGAGCTCTCGCAACTTTTTGAGATCGACGCCAAACCCGAGGGTGCTTTTTACATCTGGGCAAACGTCTCGAAATATTCCGACGACGGCTTTGCGTTTGCCAAAGAGCTCTTGGAAAACATCCACATCGCGCTCACGCCGGGGATCGATTTCGGCGAAAACGGCACACACTGCTATGTGCGTTTTGCCTACACGCGAAGCATCGAACATATGCGCGAAGGCATCGAGCGTTTAAAAAACTATTTGAAGGATAAACAATGAACATTCAAAAAAACCGCGTGGTTACGCTCAGCTATCAGCTCTTTGACGCAAGTGATCGTCAACCTTTGGATACGGGCGACGAACCGTTGGTTTACCTCCACGGAGGATACGGCGATCTGTTTGAAAAAGTCGAACACGCTTTGGAAAACAAAGAGATCGGCGATGAAGTCACGCTCGTTTTAAGCGCAAAAGAGTCGTTCGGCGAATACGACGAAAACTTGGTCGTGACGCAACCGCGAAGCGATTTTGACGAACACGTCCATGTCGGAGAACAGTTTGAAGAGATCGTTGAAGATGAAGTCGGCGACGACGAATCCGTCTTATACCTCGTCAGCGAAGTCACGAAAGAGCATGTCGTTTTAGACGGTAACCACCCTTTTGCGGGCAAAGAGATCCTCTTCCACGCGATCGTTGCCGACGTACGCGAAGCAAGCAAAGAAGAGATCAAAGAGCAATACGCACGCTAATCCTTCTTTGAGTTCTTGAAAAATCAACGCTAATAGTCTACATGTAAGGAATTTCTTCCTTACATGTAGACTTCACACTTTATTTAAACTTATCGACCATGAGTTCGGCGGGATGAATCGCTTTGACTTTCGAGCCTGATTTATCCAAACCGCCTCGTATCTGAATCAAACAGCCCGGACACTCGGCGGTCACGAACTCCGCACCCGTCGCTTCGATGTTTTCAAGTTTACGTTTGAGCATTTTCATCGAAATCTCGGGTTGTTTGAGGGTGTAAGAGCCTCCCATGCCGCAACAGGTATCGCATTCATTCATCTCTTTAATTTCATACCCTGCCGCACTCAGTGCTTCACGAGGTTCTTTGAAAACGCCCACGTGACGTTTGGCGTGGCACGAGTCATGGTAGGTTAAGGTATGAAGTTCCATGCCCTCTTTAGGCGTTAAGCGTTTTTCTTTGATGAGCTTATCGACCAATTCGGTGAACATGTAGGTTTTTGATGCAACTTTTTTAGCTTGCGGAATGAGGGATTCTCGGTGTTGTTCTTTAAGGATTTTGATCCACTCTTTTTTCAAAGCGGTCGTACAGCTTGCACAACTCACCACGACGTAGTCGGGATTTCCCTCTAAAAGAGGCAAGATATTGCGCTCCGCCGCATCCGCCGCCATATCAAACGACCCGCTTCCCCAATGCGGAATACCGCAACACGATTGCGCTTCGGGGAACAACACTTCAATGCCCGCTTTGTTCAAAATCTTCACAATCGCCACGCCCGCATCGGGATAAACGAAATCCAACGCACAGCCCGCGTAAAACGCCGCTTTTTGCTCGCATTTAGGTTGTTGGATGTTCTTAAAAAGATCGCGAAACGGAACCGGTGCAACGGAAGGCAAACTTCGATACTCGGACAGTCCTGAGAGAAACATCGGAAGATGGCGGATAAAGCCCTCTTTCACAAACGGTTTTTGCACCACAGAAGCGGCGCGCAACATCGTATGAAATACCTTACGGTTATTAATGACTTGAAGCGCACTTTTGTAGATAAACGGTAAGCCCTCTTTTTTTGCGGCACGGCGGCGGATTTCTAAAATGAGTCCCGGAATGTCGATCTTTGCGGCGCAAATCTCTTTACACTTGTCGCAACCGATGCAGAGTGCTTGAATATCTTCAGCCGATTTGAGTTCGTTAAACCACGCCGTTAAGATCGTACCGATGCCGCCCGTGTAGATGTCGCCAAAGACATGACCCGTCACCAGACGATACACAGGGCAGACATTCAAACACGCCGCACAGCGAATACACTGAAGTGCTTCTTTAAATTTGGGGTCTTTTGCCATCGCGGTTCGGTTGTTGTCCATCAAGACGATATGCACTTCTTTCATTTCACCGTCGTCATTGAGCGTGGGAGCGGAAATGAATGAAGCGTAGCTGGTAAGGAGCTGACTGGTGGCATTGCGCGGAAGCGCGGCTAAAATAGGTGCGGCGTCGGTGTAGTTGGGAACGAGTTTTTCAAGACCAACCAGTGCGACGTGAATCTTCGGGAGCGTTGTGACAAGGCGGGCATTGCCCTCGTTGGTACAGATGACGATAGAGCCCGTTTCGGCGATGGCAATGTTGGCTCCTGAGATGCCCATATCGGCTTCAAAAAACTTCTCGCGAATCGCTTTACGCGCTACTTTGACGAGTTTTTGAATGTCACTGTCCAACGGTTGTTTGGTCTCAGCGGCAAAGAGGTCGGAAATTTCTTCTTTGGTGAGATGAAGGGCTGGCATAACCATATGCGAGGGCGTTTGATGTGCAAGCTGACAGATCCACTCGCCCAAATCGGTTTCATCGGACTGGATGCCAAATTCATCAAGGAAATGGTTGAGATGGATCTCTTCGGTTGCCATCGACTTAGACTTGACGATCTTTTTGACCCCTTTTTCGTTGCACAGATTGGCGATGTATTCGCGCGCTTCATCGGGACTTTTAGCGATGAAGACTTTCATGCCGCTTTTTTCCGCATTTTTCTTAAACGTTTGGGCAAGCTCATCCAAATGCCCCGCCGCTTCGCCTTTAATATCGGCGATTTTCGAACGCAATGCTTCAAAGTCAACGCCCTCAAACGCTTTTGCTCGGGTTGCCGGGTAATTCCACCTGTCTAAAATACCGGCTAAGTTTTGGTTTTCAAGGGCTTTATGAATCGATGCCGACATACCTTCTTTCATGATGCTACTCCTTCTAACGCTAAATCATCCACACACACGATCACCAATCGCTCAGGACCATGCACCCCGATAGCAAGCACGCGCTCAATGTCTGCGGTTTTACTCGCACCCGTAATCAGCGTGATGTATTTGTCCTCTTTGGGGTGCATTTTGCTCATTAATGCCGGAATATCTGCAATGATTTTTGACGTCGGCAAAATCGCTACGTGAATCCACGCAAGAGCAGACGCAAGGCGTTGCGTCACATCGGTCGAGTCTTGTGCCATACTGCCCGTCTCCGCAAGCCCCCATTTCAGTTGGGTAATGCCTACTTTGGCCCCTTTTGCCAATTCCCGCGTCACGTCAAAATGAAGTCCCGGAAATTTCTGAGCCATCGCTTCATTGTCAAATGCTTCTAAAATAGGACTCTGCGCCCACACGGCGTACGAACCCGCTTCATCCTTAACGCCCTCTTGCGCCATAAACGCCTCGATAAACTCCAATGCCTCCGAGGTTGTCGCAAAACGCTTCACTTCGGTATTGCCCGACGCCTCCGCTTTTGCTTTAAAACTTTCAAACATAGGTGCCTCTCCTTTTTCGTAAACTCTTTTTGACATGTAAGAAATTTCTTAATTAAATATAAATTATTGTATTTAATCTAAACACTAAATATTGTAGCTCACGCGAATGACGAATGTATGAGAATTTGAGAAGTGCGAAAAAGAGCTAAGAAGAGATTTACTTTCTGATACACTGAAGAAAATTCCATCTTATCACGATACGCAATTTTTTATCGATGAAAGATGCAATAAGACTCTTTTAAAAAGGACTATGCAGCTTTTCTTTTTCTGACATGTAAAAGCGTTTCAAATCTGAACTCCGCTATAATCTCTTCATGAATATCAACACCTTTAGGGCTTTTCAAAGTCGCAATTATCGGCTCTTTTTTGCGGGTCAATCGATCTCTTTGATGGGGACGTGGATGCAACGAACGGCTGTTTATTGGGTTGTTTACATGCAAACGCATTCGGCGTTTATGTTGGGCTTGAGCGTTTTTGCGACGCAGTTTCCCTCTTTCGTCTTTTCGCTGGTCGGTGGAATCGTCGCCGATCGTTACGATCGTTATAAAGTACTCTTGTTGACGCAAATTCTCTCGATGATGCAAGCGATCATCTTAACGCTAGTCGTGGCGTTTACGCATTATAGCGTCACGGAAATTTTACTTTTGAGCACTTTTTTGGGCGTGATTAACGCTTTCGATCTTCCGGCGCGTCAATCGCTTGTGTACTTGCTCGTTGCAAAAAACGAGGATTTAGGCAATGCCATCGCGCTCAATTCTTCCATGGTCAATTTGGCAAGGCTCGTAGGCCCCGCACTCTCCGGTTTGGTTTTGGAGAGTTTGGGAGCAAGCCTTTGTTTTATGCTCAACGCATTGAGTTTTATGGCGGTTATCGCTTCCTTGTCGATGATGAAACTCCCCTCGTATGCACCGCGACCTACGGAGCAAAAACTACTCGGCGACTTGCAAGAGGGGCTACGTTACGTTCGGACTTCGCCTTATTTGTTTAAGCTGATCCTTTTGTTGGCACTGATAAGCTTTTGCGTGTTACCTTACGCGACGCTTTTACCGATCGTCGCTAAAGAGGTTTTAAACGGTAACGCTTTGACGTACGGTTATCTCATTAGTTGCGTCGGTATCGGCGCACTCTTTGGAGCCGCACGGCTGGCCTCGTTGTCGAGCATCCTTTATCACCAAAAGATTTTATACCTTGCGACGCTCTTGCTCGGCGGCAGCATCGTTGCACTCTCCTTTTGTACCGTCGATTTGCCCGCTTTTGCGTTTGCCGCACTCTCGGGACTCGGTATGATGCTGCATACGACGATCGTCAATACCTTGCTGCAAACCCTCTCCGACGTTCGTATGCGCGGACGCGTGATGAGCTATTACGCGATGGCGCTTTTCGGTATGCAACCGATCGGAGCGTTGTTGATCGGTACGATTTCGCATCGTATCGGCGTGGAACATACGCTGTTGCTTCAAGGACTTCTTGCCTTATGCCTCGCTTTTGCGTTTCGCTCTTTTTTATGGAAAAACGTACCCGAACAAGACGCAGACGCTAAAACGCTTTAACGCCTAAACTAAGCTATAATAGACGTTAGAGCATTCTTAAACCAAAGGTATCACATCATGAAAAACGGTAGCGAAGAAAAGCGTATCGTCGTCCTTATCGACGCGGACAATGCACAACAAAGTAAAGTAGAACCGATTTTGGCGGAGCTTTCGACGCACGGGCGCATTATCGTCAAGCGAGCGTACGGCGACTGGTCGAGCAGCTACCTCAAAAATTGGAAAGAGCGGCTTAACGAGCTGGCGATTCAGCCGATTCAGCAGTTTGCCTATACGACGGGCAAAAATTCGACCGACGCTTCGATGATTATCGATGCGATGGATTTGCTTTACACGCAAAAATTCGATGCGTTTGCGTTGGTCTCGAGCGATAGCGACTTTACCAAGTTGGCTTCACGCCTCAAAGAGTCTGAGATTTACGTGTTCGGATTCGGCGAGCATAAAACGCCGCTTTCGTTTCGTAACGCCTGCGACGATTTTATCTTCACCGAAAACCTTAGTATCGAACCTGAACCGTTAGAAGAGCTTCCCGAAGCCAAACCGACGCCAAAAGCCGACGACGACGCACTCAAAGAGTTGATCAAACTTTTGCATATCGGCTGGGAGAAGACGCAAGACGAAGAAGGATGGGCAAGTATTTCGGCAGCCGGCGCGTACATCAAACGCCAATCGCCCGATTTTGATCCGCGCACCTACGGTTCGAGTAAATTAACCTCGCTTCTTGCCAAGCTAAGCGAGCATTTTGAGATGAAACGCTATCCGGGGAAAGGAACGACGACCATCGTCGATTATCGACCGATGATCAAAAAATCCCCCGCCCGTAAACGACGACGCTAAGTTAGGATTTCATCTCCAGACCCAAGCTCGGCGCGATAGCGCGCATTGCCGATATGACGTCGACGATCAGTTCGTCGATACTTACATGTAACATGTCGGCTCCTTTTTGGATCACTTCTCTGCTCGCACCCGCGGCAAAGCCTTTGTCTTTAAACTTCTTTTTCGCCGAGGAAAGTTCCAAGTCCATTACGGATTTGCTCGGTCGTACCAGTGCACACGCAGTAATCAGTCCCGTGAGTTCATCGACCGCGTATAAGGTTTTTTCCATTTGCGAAAGCGGTTCAACGTCGGTACAGATTCCCCATCCGTGCGACATCATCGCGCGAACGACCTCTTCGGGATAACCGTTTTCGCGAAGAATTTCGGCACCTTTACGGCAATGTTCCTCGGGGTAACGTTCGTAATCGACGTCGTGCAACAATCCGACGATTCCCCAAAGCTCCTTATTTTCCCCCGATTTCTCGGCAAAATACCGCATCGTACCTTCGACCGCAAGTCCGTGCGTCACGAGGGCATTCGAGTTATAACGTTTGAGTAGCGCAAGCGCATCTTCGCGTGTAGGCATAGGTTTCCTTTCTAGGTAAAATGAACTTCTTTCATAAGCTACAAGAGGCATGATGTCCTAACGCTAAGCTTCAGCGCAAAAAGGCATCTTGGATCAGGCTTAGGCAAAAAGTCTCACTAAGAAGCTTATTGTAACACATTCGTCACGACAAAGAAGTTTTTTTGTGCTAAAATGCTCTACTTAAAAAAAGCTTTTATTTTTTAGTTAGATTAAAAATGTATAATTTACATTCAAAAACGCTATAAAGAGAGAATAGTTTGAATCCGATTAACGTTTATCGCATCAACACGGGCTCGTGTAACGGTTGCGACGTCGAGCTTTTAGCCAGCGTTCTGGTGCCGAAATTCGGCTTTGATACTTTAGGCTGTACGTACACGAACGATCCCGAAGCAGCCGACGTCGTGATCGTTACGGGTTCGATTACCGCACGCTCCAAACCTTTTTTAGAATCCACCCTCAAACGCCTTCCCAAACGTAAGATCGTCGTTGCGATGGGCATATGCCCGATCAGTTGCGGTGTTTTTCGGGATAGTTACTCGATTGAGGGACCCTTAGACCGCTTCGTCGAAGTCGACGTCAATATCGCAGGGTGTCCGCCGAGTCCGCAAAGTATCGTTGAGGGCTTAGTGCTCGCCTGTCGACTCTACCGCGACAAGGAGGGAGCATGAGCGCGTATAAAGGCAAACTCTCTTACGATCAAACGCAGTGTATCGTTTGTCAAACCTGTGCTTTCGTCTGTCCCGCCGGAGCGATCAACATTACATGTAAGGCACTCAAGCAAAGTTACGAATTTATCATTTGGCACAATTCGTGTACGTTATGCGGCAATTGTACCTATTTTTGTCCGACCGGAGCGATCGCACTGAGCGACGTACGCGCCGAAGCTTTACCGCAAAGTCAAAAATACACGGCGATCACTTCGGCGACTTTGGCGTTTGATCGTTGCCCGAAATGTTCCGAACCGATGATTCAAACACCCGATTCGCTCCTCAACAAAGGATTTTCAAAACGAGACGATGCTCTTCGGTCGCTCTTTAACCTCTGTCCGAAATGCCGACGCGAATCTACTTTTACAAAGCGAGTTCTTTAAATGCATACCCTTGAAAAAACCTTGAACGACTCATTAGCCGCGCAAAACAATCCGTTACGTTTTACGCCGCACTACGACAGCCTTTGGTGCGAAACAGACGATCAAACGCTCTTTTTAGCCTTGGCGGAACTTTTACGCCGCGTAGAAGCACGCGTGTGTATGATTAGCGCGTACGCTAAAGACGAGGCACACGAACTTGTGTACCATTTTGACTGCGGCGGCGTTATGGCAAACGTTAAAGTGTACGTCGCCGATCGATGCGTTTTCTCGATCACGCCTTTGTTTAAAAGTGCCGATTGGACGGAGCGGGAACTCAGCGAAATTTACGGTATCAAGCTTCAAAACCATCCCAATCCCCAACGTCTCTTTTTGGACGATTCGATTTCCCAAAGCGTTTTAGACGAATACTACTCGCTCTCGTCGATGATGAACGGGCGCGTTAGCGAAACGCTCTGGAGTAAAGTCAAAGCGCAAAAGGAGGCACGCCATGGATAAAACGACCGTGATTTTAGGCCCTTTCGACGTCGCGCTGGAAGAACCCGTTTACTTTAAAATCGAGCCCAACGACGACGCTCGAACGATTAAAAGCGTCGATATGGTCAACGGTTTCGTACATCGAGGCATCGAGTCGATCGTACTGCAAAAAAACTTTTTACAAAACCTGATCATTACCGAAAAAGTGTGTGCGCTTTGCTCCAACAACCATCCTTTTACCTACTGTATGGCAGTGGAAAAAATCGCGCGTATCGACGTTCCGATGCGCGCGCAATACCTTCGCGTCTTGACCGACGAGATCAAGCGTATCGCTAGCCATCTTTTCAATTTGGGTATGCTCTCGCATTTGATCCACGACGGCGCGTTAATGCGGGATTTTCTCGAGACGCGCGAAGCGTTTCAAGACCTTAAAGAGCGTATTTGGGGCAATCGTATGGACTTAAGTGCCAATACGATCGGCGGTGTCAAGTTTGACCTCGATCAAACCCTCATAACCGCAATTCAAACGACGCTCGAACAAAACAAAGAGGCGATCAAGCGTTTTATCGAACGCTTCGAACAAGACGAAATGCTGATCAAACGCTTAAAAGGCGTAGGCGTTTTACCGTATGAAGATGCCCTCAAACTCGGTGTCGTAGGTCCGGTCGCGAGAGCCAGCGGCGTCGACAACGACGTACGAAAACACGCTCCTTACGCGGCGTACGCTTCTTTGGATTTTAAGGTCATTCTCAAACAAGACGGCGACGTCCTCTCGCGTGCACTCGTGCGTTTGTACGAAATCGTAGAGTCGATCGCGCTCGTACGCCAAGTTTTAAACGCCTTGCCGCAAGGCGAAATCGCCTTACATGTCAAAACGATGGTGCCCGAGGGCGAAGCCGTCTCCCGTAGCGAAGCACCGCGCGGGGAGTTGGTCTATTACCTCAAAAGTAACGGCACGCGAAAGCCCGAACGTATGAAATGGAGGGTTCCGACATATATGAACTGGGAGGCGCTCAAAATTATGATGCCAAATAACACGATTGAGGACGTTGCGCTGATTTTTAACAGCATCGATCCTTGTATCTCCTGTACCGAGCGTTAAGATGCGACATCGATTTATTGTAGCCGACTCGCGCAAATGTATCGGGTGTTTAAGTTGCGAACTCGCCTGTGCCGCCGCCAATGCGGGCATTAGTTTTGAAGAAGCCTATACGACCAAGCGGCCGCTTTTTTCGCGCAATCGCGTGGTAAAAATCGAAGGAAAAACC
>NZ_JSEC01000015.1:0-32410 GCF_000789415.1 Sulfurospirillum sp. MES
GTACTTCATCGGCAACCACCGCAAAGCCTCTTCCGTGTTCTCCCGCACGAGCGGCTTCAATGGCGGCATTGAGTGCAAGCAAATTGGTTTGATCGGCAATATCGGAGATGACGGTTAAGATCTCTTTGACCTGTTCGGCATCTTTACTCATCTGCTCCAATTGTCCGGCAAGCGCACTTTCGGCTTCACTGGCAAGTTCGACTTCATTTTTCAGTTGAATTACTTCATTTTTGGCGGCTTCGAGTTTATTGCCTGCAAGGGCGATACTTTGTTTCATCGATTCGGAGAGAATCGCCGTTTCTTGAACAAATTTTTTAATCGATACGATCTCTTCAATCGTATTGTTGACGATCACGGTACTGTTTTCGGCATTTCTGCCGATTTGCATACTGGTGGTGGAGAGTTCATGCGAAACCGAAGCGTTTTCGCTGGAAGAGCGTTTAACGTCTTCGATAATATGCTCTAAGGTATCCACCAGCGTATTAAAGCTATTGACGATCTCTTGAATCTCATTCTTCTTACCGTAATGGATACGAAACTTCAACTCTTTTTTTTGAACGAATCCGCTGATACTATCACGTATCAGATGCACTCCTTGCATGACGTTATTTCGGATCATCACGCCTAAGACAATCACGCTCAGGGCTACGATTAGGGAAAGTCCTATCATCATCGACGAGGCGCTATTCTTAGCTTCTACCGCCATCTTTGCATCACTTTCGGCGAGGTGTTGGTTATAGGTCATATGTTCTTCAAAGAGTTTAGCCAATTGCGCCGTCGATGCACGATTAGCATAAACGATCGCTTTGGCTTCATCATTTTTATCCTCATCGGAGAGTTTAAAGACTTTATCCGTCATTGCAAGAAACGAGAACAAAAGCTCCTGTTCTTTTTTGTAAAATTCGCGATCTTTATCGTCGGAGAGTAAAACACTGTATTTTTTATAGTTAAGGTCAAAAGAAGTTTGGTACTCTTTAAATTTGGTTTCTAACGCTTTTAATTCGCTTTTATCGTGCGACGATATATGCTCCCATATCGTAATACGCATAGCGTTAAAATCTTGCGACATATCTCCCATTAATAAAACGCTCGGTAAGGAGTTCACGTTACATGTATTGGTCTTTTCGTACACCTGTTCCATCTTTGTCATTCCGATGCTAAAGACGGCGATAATTCCAAAAATAGCAATGCCGAGCATTGTTATCAACTGTTTTCCGATACTCATAAGGCAAACTCCTTTTACGATTGATCTTTGTTACAATATACGCTTAAAAAATGACGATAAAATTCTTATACTATAAAGGATTCAATATGTTCACACGAATATGAAAAATATTAAGAAAATAAAACTGTGACAGTGTAAGACGAAAAGGAAAATAACGCAATGCCCTATAGGACATTGCGGTAAAGGAGCTATCAAAGTAAACTTACGTAAATTTTATCTTTGACATGTAGCAATGTTGTGAAAGATGATAAAATCATGTCCAAGAACGATATAGAATACGCGCATGAAAGGATTCGTAGCAATATTAGAAAATTGCGCGAAAAGAAAGGTAAAAGCCAGCTCGAAATGGCTTTAGCGATTGGACATACTTCCGCCGCATTTTATGCAAAGGCAGAATGTGGAATTCAAAATAAAAAATTTAACATTGAGCATCTTTGTAAAATTGATAAAGTGTTGGATGTTGATATTTGCGAGTTTTTCGAGGGTCTTTAAATCCCTCGAAAATTAGCCCAGATTGGTATAGACGGCTTGAACGTCGTCGTCTTCTTCGATACGCTCGATGATTTTTTCGATGTCGGGCATTTGCTCCTCGCTAGGATTGATCGGCGTGTTGGCGATACGCTCTAAAGTCGCTTTGGTCAGTGCGATACCCAAACGCTCAAATGCGGCATTTAAGCTTCCGAAATTCGTATAGTCCGCATAGACGAGCACGACGCCGTCTTCTTCTTCGATCTCTTCCAAACCCGCATCGATGAGTTCTAATTCGAGTTCTTCCAAATCCATTGTCGCGGTTTTGGCAAATTCAAAAACGGCTTTTCGCGAAAACATAAATTCCAGTGAACCGTTGTTGAGCATCTCCCCGCCCGCTTTTTTAAACGCGCTTTTAATGTTAGCGACGGTACGCGTATTATTGTCGGTTGCACATTCGACGAAAAAAAGCGACCCGTGAGGTCCTTTACCCTCGTACGTCGTTTCCGACAAGCTTTGCGCATCTTTACCGAGTGCGCGTTTAATCGCGGCGTCGATATTGTCTTTGGGCATATTCTCCGCTTTCGCATTTAAGATCGCGGCTCTGAGTTTGGGGTTCATATCCGGATCGCCGCCGCCTTCTTTTGCGGCAATCATAATCATACGACCCAGACGCGGAAATATACGGGACATATTGCCCCATCGCTTTAATTTTGCGGCTTTTCGGTACTCAAACGCTCTTCCCATAGGGGTATATTCCTTCTTTGATAAAGTGTCAATTTTCTAATTATACCTTTTTAAAAATAAGAGTATGATTTGATAAAAACAAGGAAGCTTTTATGGAAACGTTAAAAAAAATCTATCAAAAACACGGGTTCGAGTTGGTCTTCGTTCCCAACAAAGAAGCGGCGTTGCATGCGTCGATGAGCTTTATCCAACCGCACATGCGTATTGGATTTGGCGGTTCGCAAAGCGTCAAAGAGATCGGATTGTACGATTATGTTACTTCTCGTAAAGACCTGACGCTTTTTAATCAATACGAAGCGGGCATTAGTATGGAAGAAAACGTCAACCGCCGTCGTCAAGGTTTACTCTCCGACCTATACCTTTGCGGCACGAACGCACTTACCAAAGACGGTATCTTGGTCAATGCAGACGGTAGCGGAAATCGTGTCGCTGCGCAGATTTTCGGCCCTAAAAAGGTGTTGATTATCGCCGGTATCAATAAACTCGTCGAAAACATCGAAGAGGGCTTTAAACGTATTCGCGACGTCGCTAGCCCTAAAAACATCGAACGCATGAACGCGATAGCGATTAGTTTGGGCAAAGAACCGCGCTACTCGATGAGCAACATCGGCAAAAAATTTACTTATATCAGTGGGGACGAAGAGGGGCGAACGACGATTATTCTCGTCGAAGAGTCGCTTGGCTACTAGCCGTAAAATGCTTCGCACGGAAACATTTTACATGTAAAGCGGCAAAGGCGTAAGGTTTTTAGATTCTCCAAGGATTTTTTGATTAAAGTTAAAGACGTACGAAGTATCGTCAACGTCTACGACATTTATTCTAAGGAGTCCTTGATGAAAAAAACGCTTTTAGCGACGAGTGCGGCGGTTTGCCTTGCTACGGCACTTTCCGCGGCAGAGTTTATTAATGTGTTAACCGGTGGAACCAGCGGTATTTATTATCCTTTGGGCGTTGCGCTTTCGCAGATGTACGCTAAAGCGATTCCCGATTCCAAAACGGCGGTTCAAGCGACCAAAGCAAGCGTGGAAAATCTCAATTTATTGCAAGCCGGACGCGGCGAAGTGGCGATCTCTTTGGGGGATTCGTTTTCGGACGCGTATAAAGGCGATGCGGATGCCGGATTTAAAGCACCTTTGGACAAACTACGCACCGTGTCGGCGTTGTATCCTAATTACATTCACTTTGTAGCCGCCGCGGATTCGGGAATCAAATCGTTTGCGGATATTAAAGGCAAGCGTATCTCCGTCGGCGCGCCTAAATCGGGAACGGCACTCAACTCTAAAAAGATTTTAGAAGCGGCGGGCATTAAATACGAAGATTTCTCAAAAGTCGAATATCTTTCGTATGCCGAGTCGGTCGAACTGATGAAAAACCGCCAACTTGACGTAACGCTTCTCTCCTCAGGTGCGGGTGTCGCGGCGCTGCGCGATTTGGCAACCTCTCAAAAGGTCGTTTTCCTGACGATTCCCGCCGAAATTGTCCAAAAAATCAACGATCCGGCATACCAAGTCGGTATTATTCCAGCCAACACGTATGAGGGGCAAACCAGCGACGTTAGCACGATTTCCGTTCAAAACTTTTTGGTAACGCATTCGGGCGTTTCCGAAAAAACGGTCTACACGATGACGAAAACGATGTTTGAAAACTTGGATCAAATGGTTGCCGCACATGCCGCCGCCAAAGGCATTTCGCTGGAAAATGCCGCCAAAAATCCTCCGGCTCCGATTCATCCGGGCGCATTGAAGTATTATAAAGAAAAAGGGCTTCTCTAAGAAGTGATGATCGAAGGCTCTTTGATGAGCCTTCTTAATTTGATTTACGATAAGGAAAAGAGAATGTCTGTTTTGATGCATGAAGAGAACCGTGAGGAAGAATCCGACTTCGAAGAGCACGGACACCAACGTCGACTCGTCGGTTGGGCGGCGTCTGCGGTCGTGTTCGGGGCGCTGGCGTTTTCGGCGTATCAGATTAGCGTTGCGGCGTTTCACCCCTTTTCAAGTTTAGTGATTCGCGCCTTACATGTCAGCTTTTTGATGTTTTTAATTTTTATGCTTTATCCGATGAACGCCAAAGGACGAAGCGAGCAAAGTATCCCTTGGTACGATGTTTTGCTCTCTTTACTCGGATTTGGCGTCGGGTTTTACCACCTGATTTTCGAAGCCGATTTGATCGAGCGTTCCGGCGATCCGACGAATGCGGATCTAATTGTAGCAACGTTGGCGTCCGTTTTGGTCTTTGAAGCCGCGCGTCGCGTAGTCGGTTGGGCGTTGACTTTTGTGTGTGCCGCTTTTCTGGCGTACGGCTTTTTGGGGCAATACTTGCCGCTCTCGATTGCGCATCGCGGTTTTGGATTTGACCAAATCGTAGGGCAGCTTTATTTGGGAAGCGACGGTATTTTGGGAACGCCGACCTTAGTCTCCGCGACGTATATCTTTTTGTTTATTTTATTCGGAACGTTTTTGGAACATGCGGGGATGATTCGCCTTTTTAACGCTTTAGCGCTTGGACTCGTCGGGCGTGCGCAAGGCGGTCCCGCAAAAGTCGCGGTTATCTCTTCGGGTCTTATGGGGACGATCTCGGGTTCGGGAGTCGCCAACGTTTTAACCGTCGGACAGTTTACGATACCATTGATGAAACGTTTCGGTTACAGCTCTGTTTTCGCGGGTGCGGTGGAAGCAACCGCTTCAATGGGCGGTCAGATTATGCCTCCGGTTATGGGTGCGGTGGCGTTCATTATGGCGGAGACGCTCAACGTTCCGTATGCGGACATCGTGATGGCGGCGATTATTCCTGCGATGTTGTACTACGTCACGGCGTTTTGGATGGTACACTTGGAAGCGGGTAGACTCAAACTCTTAGGCATTCCCGCCGATCAGTGTCCTAATCCGTGGAAAGAGCTCAAAGCGAGTTGGCATTTGGCACTTCCTTTGGCGGCGTTGGTGTACATGTTGTTTCACGGTTTTACGCCGATGTTCGCGGGTATGATGGGCTTAACGTTGACGGCGGTATTGATTTTGGGTGCGGCAATTGCGGTGCGTATTTCCCAAAAGGCACTTCGCTACGTTTTTTGGTTTTCGCTAGGGCTGGGTGCGGCTTCGTTTATCGAATGGGGCATCGTGCCGGTTTTAGGCGTAATTGGCATTCTTGTGGTGTTTAACTTTTTCGTGCAAGGCGGGAAAGAGACGCTTTTAACAATGAAAAAAGCGTTAATAGACGGAGCCAAGCAAGCCTTAGGCGTAGGCATCGCATGTGCGATCGTCGGCGTGATTATCGGCGTATTGACGCTCACCGGAGCGGCGTCTAACTTTGCGGGATTTATCCTAGAAGTCGGTCAAACGAGCCTTTTCCTGTCGCTCTTGTTAACGATGGTGGCGTGTTTAATTTTGGGAATGGGTATTCCGACGATTCCCAATTACATTATTACCAGTTCCATTGCCGCACCGGCACTGTTAAAACTCGGCGTACCGTTGATCGTCAGTCACATGTTTGTTTTTTATTTCGGTATTATGGCGGATTTAACGCCGCCTGTTGCGCTGGCGGCATTTGCCGCCGCGTCGATTGCCAAAGCCTCGGCGATGAAGATCGGCTTTAAAGCGACGCAAATCGCCATTGCCGGTTTTGTCGTTCCGTTTATGGCAGTCTATGATCCTTCGTTGATGTTGCAAGGCGATCCGACATGGACGGCGGTCGTTTATATTGTTATGAAGGCACTTTTAGCGATTTTCTTATGGGGATGTGCGGCAATTGGTTATTTGTGGACGCCCCTAAAGGTCATCGAACGTGTCTGTGCCGCCGGTATCGCTGTTTTATTGGTTGCGGCATTGCCGATCACGGATGAAATAGGGTTTACTTTGGGAACGCTTTTTGTCGTTTGGAATCTTTGGAGACGTTATAAAGCGCAATGACGGCTTTGTGTATTAGCGCGGGAGTTGCTTCGATTACGTTATACGTCAATAGCTTTACCCTTGCGTGGATGCATTCGGTCGAGAAAATCCGTTGGGAAGAACAATGGACGATCCACGATAATGCCTTACATGTCGTTCTCGCAAGCGTACGCGGAAGCGGTGCGGGAATGGAACCGCCGCCTGATGCGCATTTGATAAACGGAACTTGGCAGTATACGCCGCATACCCCGCCTTTACAGACCTTGCGTTTAGCGCATTCGCCCTTTACGCAAGGTTACGAACTCTGCTTTGGGGGCGAATGTTATGCACTCGATGCGCTGATGCCCGAACTGCTGACGTTGGACACTATGGTACTTGAAGCGTGCGAACGCTAAAATACCGCACTTTTTATGTGAGGTATTGCTTTGAAATCGGAACTTAAAAATTACGGCTATATTGTTTTAGGCTCGCTCTTTTTGGCGTACGGCGTCGTCTCTTTGTTTATTCCCAATGCGTTGGTAACGGGCGGAACTTCAGGTATGGCACTTTTAGGTCACTATCTTTTTAACTTCCCCGTCGGCGTTTTAATGGTCGCGATTAACGCACCTTTATTGCTTTTGGGAACAAAATATTTCGGAAAACATTTTACGCTTCGTAGCATCGTCGCGATCGGATTTACCTCTTTGTGCATCGATACGATGGCGGCTTTTGGTTTTCAAGCCTTGAGTCGCGACGTCATTTTAGCGGCGATTTTCGGCGGAATCGCCGTCGGTATAGGATTGGGTTTGATCTTTAGCGGTCACGCGTCTGCGGGCGGCTCGACCATTCTTGCAAAAATCGTTGCGGCAAAAACAACGCTCAAAGCCTCGACGGTGATGCTCATCATCGATATGTGCATTATCGTCTCTATCGCCTTTATCGCTAAAAATATCGATTTGGCGTTGTGGAGTTTGGTGAGTATTTATATTACCGCTAAGAGCGTCGATATGTTTTTAACGCGCGGACCTTCAAAAAAAGTCGTGCATATCGTTTCGACGAAAATAGAAGCACTGTGCGAAGCGATCGTCGAACATCTGGGCAAAAACGGTACGATCGTCCACGGGGAGGGTATTTTTAAAAACGAATCCAAGCGTATGATCTTTTTGGTCGTCGAAAATGCGCGTATTCCACGCTTGAAAGAGCTGATTCAAACCATCGATAAAGAAGCGTTTATGGTTGTTATGGAGGCTTCGGAACTCTTGGGTCGCGGGCACTAAAACGATTTTTTGATCTGGATGCTCATCTGATTGTTTTGTTTATCTATACCCGTTTTATCGTATAAAATGCCTAAATTAAGTCCTTTTGAGAGTTCATTGAGTTTAAAATCGGTATAAACACCCGTGTAAGAGAGCGTTGTTTGCTCGTGCGTCGTCAAAACGTAACGCGAGCCCAAAACGACGTTACTTCGCAACGCGTAATTGACGTCGAAAGCATACGCTTCGGTATTGGGCATGTAATTGTTCGAGCTTAAGACCGAAGAGGTCGGCAAAAGGTGGTCTTTGCCCTCAAGATCGCTTGAAGCGCTTCGCATACCGTTCATCACTTGCGAATAGGCAACGTAACTGCTCAATGCGTCTAAATTGACTTGCGCTTTCATACCGAATGCATTGGTCGTTTCGACGCTTTTTTCGGCCAAACTTTGGCGGTACGTGTCGGCATAGTAGTTCGCGCTCAATTTGTAATGCAAAAAATCCGTCGCGTTTTGATAGCGTGCTTCGGTATAGTAAATCGTATTGTCGTTACTGTTATCGTAGGTTTTTTGTGCAAAGGATTGCGTCGCCATTTCGAGTTTGATGCCGTCTCGCGGCGCAGTTTGATAATGAAAAAAGACTTTTTGGCTTCGAGAACTTGAAAAAGGAATCTCCTCTTCATCGTTTTCATAATAATTGGCGGTGATTTTATGGGTCAAATTGCCGTCTAAAAGAGCATCGACTAAAGCTTCAAGCGCAAATAAAGTGCAGGGTAAAAGAAAAAGAAGTAAACGTTTCATGAAATCAAAATGAAAAGCAAAGCCGCCGAAGCGGCTTTACATGTTAAGCATAGGCAGAATGCATTACATCATTCCGCCCATGCCTCCCATACCGCTCATATCCGGCATTGCGGGAGCTTTTTCTTCTTTAATGTTGGTAATCGTAGCTTCCGTGGTTAAAAGAAGGCTTGCTACGGAAACGGCATTTTGAAGGGCGATTCTCGATACTTTAACCGGATCGACGATACCGGCTTCAAACATATCGACGTATTCGCCGCTTGCCGCGTTAAAGCCGTAATTGGCTTTGGTGCTTGTTAAAACGTTGTGTGCAACGACGCCCGCATCAAAGCCTGCGTTTTCGGCAATTTGTTGAAGCGGAGCTTTGAGTGCTCGTGTTACGATCTCGGCACCGATTGCTTCGTCACCGCTGAGAGAAAGCGAAACTTTGGCATTGGCAAGGATGAAAGCGGAACCGCCGCCGACAACGATACCTTCTTCGACCGCCGCTTTGGTTGCGGAAAGTGCATCGTCCACGCGATCTTTTTTCTCTTTCATTTCGGTTTCGGTTGCCGCACCTACTTTAATGACCGCAACGCCGCCGCTAAGTTTGGCAAGTCTTTCTTGAAGTTTTTCTCTGTCGTAGTCGCTGCTGGTTTCTGCGATTTGTGCTTTGATTTGTGCAACACGTCCGTCGATACGTGCTTTTTCGCCGTTACCGTTGACGATAGTCGTATTGTCTTTGTCGATAACGATGCGAGCGGCTTGACCGAGGTCTGCAAGCGTTGCGCTCTCTAACGTACGACCGAGTTCTTCGCTCACGACTTCGCCGCCGCTGATGATCGCGATGTCTTCAAGCATTGCTTTTCTTCGATCGCCAAAGCCCGGAGCTTTTACAGCCGCGATGTTTAAAACGCCTCTGAGTTTGTTCACAACAAGGGTTGCCAACGCTTCGCCATCGATGTCTTCGGCAATGATAAGAAGCGGTTTACCGGTTTTTTGAACTTGCTCAAGAACCGGAAGAAGGTCTTTGAGGTTGGAGATTTTTTTGTCAAAAAGTAAAATGAACGGATGCTCTAATACTGTTTGCATTTTCTCTGGATTGGTTACAAAGTATGGAGAGAGGTAACCACGATCGAACTGCATACCCTCAACAACGTCTAACTCATCTTGGATACCTTTGGCTTCTTCAACGGTGATAACGCCGTCTTTGCCCACTTTTTCCATCGCTTCAGCGATCAATCCGCCGATAACCGTGTCAGAGTTAGCAGAAATTGTCGCAACTTGCGCGATCTCTTTTTTGTCTTTAACCGCTTTTGCCATCGTTTTAAGTTCAGCGATGATCGCTTCAGCCGCTTTGTCCATACCGCGTTTGACTTCAACAGGGTTTGCGCCTGCTGTGATGTTTCTAAGACCTTCTTTGAAAATAGCGTGTGCTAAAACGGTTGCCGTTGTTGTACCGTCACCCGCTTGATCGGCTGTTTTAGACGCGACTTCTTTCACGAGTTGCGCACCCATATTTTCAACGGTCTCTTTAAGCTCAATCTCTTTTGCAACGGATACGCCGTCTTTGGTGATACTTGGAGCACCGAAACTTTTTTGAATCAAGACGTTGCGACCGCGTGGTCCCATCGTTACTTTTACCGCATCGTTTAATTTTTTAACGCCTTCGTAAAGGGCATTTCTTGCGCTGTCTGCAAATTGAATCTCTTTTGCCATTCGTGTTTCCTTATAATATATTCGTGTGGTAGATTAATAAATTAGAGTACGCCGAGAATATCGTCGATATTCATCACTAAATAGGTCTTAGCATCAAGCGTTAATTCCGTTCCGGCATATTTTCCGAAGACGACTTTATCGCCGACCGAAACAAGTCCTTTTTCTTCAATTTTCGGACTGACTGCTCTAACAATACCGCTGAGAGGTTTTTCTTTGGCATTGTCAGGAATGATAATACCTGTCGCTGTAGTCGTAGCTTCTTCGACTCTTTCGAGAAGTACGCGTTTTCCAAGTGGTTTGAAAGTCATGTTTTTCGTCCTTTTGACTGAAATTTTAGCACTCTTTTATTTAGAGTGACAGAATTTTACACAAAACAACGTAAAATGTCAAGCAAAAAACCCTAAAACTTTAGTCTTATATACTCAATGTTTTTTAGTTTTTTTTGAACGGTCGTTTTCTATTTAAAATTAACCGAAATATAAGTTTCTAAGCTATATAATTGCGTCTCTTTATTAGGTGTCAAGGTAGCTCAGCTGGTTAGAGCGCTGGTCTCATAAGCCGGAGGTCGAGAGTTCAAGTCTCTCTCTTGACACCACTATTTTACTTTAAAATCCCCTAAAATAGGCACTTCTTTTAACTTATTCTTTTCTTAAAGATATTCATTTTAACAAAATGACAACTTCATAGCTTTTTTTTGACAACTTTTTGACAACTTGGAGAAAGTTATGCAATATGTTGTAAAAAATACAAGCGGTTACTATAAGTTCTTTCGTAAAATTCCTAATACGAATCAACAATTTATTTTTTCCCTCAATACCAAAAATTATAAAATTGCTTCAAAGATTGTAACCTCATTTTTGCTAAAATCAAACCAATATTTTTTATACTTAAAAAACTTAACAAAAGAAGAAGTAATGGATAAAATAGAAGAGATTAAAGAAGTGCTTGAAGCCTATAAATTGGAAGCTCTTAAAGAATATTCAGAACTTGAAAAATCACGCCATAAGCATTTTGTACACAATGGAAGTGACGGCTCTTCACCTGAAGCTATAGAACATTGGGTTGAAGAGTTACAAGAACATATCATTGGGGTAAAAACTGAGCGACAATCACATGAACTTGTGCGCCAAATTCTTAAAAGATCAACACTGCCTTTAAAACACTATTATCAACAATTGGATAATCAGTATAAAGAAGCGTTTATGCAGTTGCTTATCAAGTATGAAGCTTCAATTTTAAAGGAAGATTATAAACGAGCTAAAGAATACTTTGATTTAGACTACCATTTAGAAAAAGATAAAGAACAGCACCTCACTAAAACGATTATTTCCCAAATTAATACGCAATTTTCTTCTCTTAATCCGCAAGAGTTTGCAAACGAACTCTCCTATGCAGAAAAGGAAAAATATCGTTCAAAAACCAAATTTGAACTCTATGAAAAGTTTTTACAAGAAAACCAACATAGAAAAAATGAAAAAGATAAAATTCAATCCTCTCTTTTGACACTTTTACAATCTTCTGAAGAAAAATATATGATAGATTATGAAAAAGAAGATTATGATATTTTTTTTAAAGCGCTTCTTTTCACTCCTTTGGGTATTGCACTTAAAAAGAAAATCTTTTTGGAATATGAAGGCAATTTTGTAGCTATTGCTGAAGATTTTCAAAATAACGAAATAGATTCAAAAGGGTATGTATTAGAAATGCAATCTATCACTACGCTTGACCAAAAGCTAAGATTTGCAAATGATTTTTTAAAGTTCTGTACAAAAAATGGCTATTTAGATCACAATATTCTTGATAATAATGTGTCATATAGTATTAAACAATATAAAAATATTGCTAAACGAGCCAAAGAGCGTGAGCAATTTAATGCAGAAGAACTGATAAAAATGTTTGATATGATGATCGACAACGGGTTTTTTAAAGAGAAAATAGAGCAATTTTATATCCCAATGATCTCTTTATTCTCTGGTATGAGAGTAGAAGAAATTGCACAGCTCGAAAAAAGAGATATTGGCTTTGAAGATAAAATCTATTATTTCAATATCAATCACAATGTCAAAACAACGTCAAGTATTCGTAAAGTACCGATACATAATTTTTTAATTCAAGAGTTGAAGTTTTTAGAGTTTATAGCTACAAAAAAAGAGAATGAAAAACTTTTTAATCTTGATCCATTGCCTATGAATGGTAAAAACAAATATTCACATTATTACATTATGGATTTTAGCAAACTTCGCAAACAGTTTGTTTCTGAAAGACGTATTAGTGAAGATTTAGTATCGTTTCATAGTTTTAGACATACATTTGCTTCGAGATTAGCAGACGGTGAAGTTGAAGAGACTATGATCTCTAGGCTATTAGGACATAAGCTTACGAAGAATGAAACACCACGCTACACAAAATCAAAGTTACAAAGGCTAAATACAGAAGTCCAAAAACTTGATATAAAAGATATACGAAAACAATTAACCCAACTAGCGTTACAGTTTAATAGAGTTGTGAAGTTTTAAAAAAATATTATTATTTTTATGTTTATTACCGTAAAATAAAATCATTTTATAAAGAGGAGATTTGTGTGAAGATTTCATTATGCTTATTTTTAATGTTACTTTTCCAACAATTATATGCTGGAGAAGTTTATGAAAAAGGTATGAGTGCTCTTAGATCAGGGGACTACCAAACAGGTGTGCAACTAATAGAACAGTCAGCGCAAGAAGGTGACAAAGAAGGTCAATTTACGTTTGCTTGTTTACTAGAAACTATGAATAGATATGATTTAGCTATTCCTTGGTATGAAAAAGCGATTGCTCAAGGGCATGTTGAAGCTCATATTACTCTTGCTGTATTGTATTATGCGGGATTAGGAACAGCAAAGAATTATGAAAAAGCGTATAGTTTAGTTAAAAAAGGTACCGATTTAGGATCAAAAAATGGATATACCTTATTAGGAATGATTTTATTTCATGGTTATGGTATTCCAAAAGATACTAAAAAAGGTTTATACTATTATGAGCTTGCAATCCAGGCAAATGATAAAGACGAAAGTGCATTAAGTGATTTGGGTATAATCTATACAACAGGCAAAGAAAATGTTAAAAAAGATATTAAAAAAGGTATTATGTATCTTGAAAAAGCAGCTTCTTTAGGGTCGATTAATGCCCAATTAGAATTAGGATTTGATTATTATCAAGGAGCCATTGTTCCGAAAGATTGGAAAAAAGCATACGTGTATTGGGCACAAGCTGCAAAAAAAGGGAACTCTACTGCTAAAGAGAATTTGGCAAGTTTGTGTCGTCAAAGCCCTGCAAGTTGCCAATAGATTGTTAGTATTCTCCTCTTAAAAAAGAGGAGAATACCTTAAATTATAATACTTCTAATAAGTCTTTTTTAAAGTCAGTTTCATAAAAATTTAATAAACTTCTATGATAGAGTTCTATAATATTGTCTGTACTTTTTTGTGTAATAGAGAAAAAATTTGTAATAATTTTATTGTCTTTTTCTATGAAATAGTTTTTATCCAAAATGAGTTTTTCGCCTTTGCTTACTTTGATATTCAATGTAATAAATACTGTTCCTTTTCCAAAGAAATTAAAATCATATTTAAAATCTTTAATATGTGAATCTATTTTAAGAGAGGTATTATTGCATGAAGAACTTGTTTGATTAAAATATTGTTTTGTATATTCATTCAAGATTTTATAATTAATTTCTCCTGCTTTTAGAGTAATCTCATTATCTGGTAAAGGGTGAGACATTCTTCTCGTAATAAATTCATTATTATATGAAGCTAGGCAAACTTCTGTATTTGTAACTTTATTTAGATTAGGTTTAATGTCTTTTGAAATGTACTCTTCATGATATAAACCTTTTGTTCCACAGCCAGTCAATATTATAGTGATAAAAAGCGTAATAAAAATACTGATACTTTTTGACATTTTTTATCCTTTTTTATTTTTTGCTAAAATTGAATAAATAGCATTTTCAAAGATTTTTTTAACATTTTCTTCTAAGTCTAAACTTTCTATATTCATTTCACTTCTGATTGATAATTCATATTGCATAGCACCTTTTAAATTAAGGTCTTTGTTCATATCAATAGTATCCTCATAGGTTTTGCCATTATCATTGACTCGAATGACTAAATGAACCACAATATCAGAGATTTGATTTGCAAATGAGTGGTCTTCTTTCATAACATAATCAATTTTTACGACGGTACTTGGAAGAATCTCACACGATACTTTTTTTGAAGCATTGGATACCACATTGTAATCTTCCGCTACAAATGATTTTAAGACGTTATTACATGCAGTATTTAAAACACTCAGTTCGGGTTTTCTAAAACTAAAATCATTACGATTGGTTTCAACATTTAAAGGGATTAGCTTCGATTCCCCCTGAACGATAGATATATCTTGTGTCTTTGTCTCTAGTTTTGCTTTAAACGGATTGCCAAGTAGCTTGCTATAGCTTCCGTCCACTTTAACTTCTGTCGCACATAAACTCAGTGCCATTAAAACGGTTACTCCAAAAATACGCTTTATATTCATGCCCACTCCTTTTTGAATCCTAAAATTATAATAACTTATGCTTTATTCTTCATACAAATTACACAAATTTAAAATTATTTGCATTTTTTAGCACTTTTTTTCCAAGATCGCATTTTTTTTCATTTGAGCACCCTATAACGTTGTAGAGAAAAATTTTAACGAAACTCCTTTTAGGTTTTGAAAACCAAAAGGAGAAATTATGAAGTCAATCTATGCAACAAAGAAATTACAAAACACAGAACTCTACCAAGAGCTACAACACAATCTAAAAGATTACTTTGCTGTAAGCCTCTCCAAAGAGCAAAAACAAAAAGAGTATCTATCACGCATTGATCTATGCAATATAAGCACGGGTGAACTCTTTAAACTTGATTATGACTTTGAGCTAGAGTATAAAAAATACACCAAACTGATTGAGCAAAAAGTCTCCTCAATCGAACACATTGCCAAAGAGTTGGAGTATATCAGCGTCTTTATGACTTTTACACTTCCTTCACGCTTTCACCCCTTTCAATCCATACAAAGAGGCGATAAAAGGCTCTACGTTTCATTGAATGAGCGTTTTGAGTTTGATACGATTACTGAGGCTATCACTAAGGGCTATAGTTTTTTAAATGAACTGATTAGAACATTTTACAAGCGTGTTAAAAACTATGTTGGTGACGAGTTCTTTTACGTGAAAGTTTACGAGCCACATAGCACAACCATACCACATGTGCATTATTTAGTGTTTTTCCCATGTGAGCACCTTGACGCTGTAAAAGCAACCTATAAACGTGTCGTTGCATTGTATGAATTAAATCAGTCTGACTTTGAAGAGCCAAAATTTAGAGAAAACATTAATTATGCTTCTCGCTATTTATTGAAGTATGTCACAAAAAACCTACAAGACGGACAAGACTATTTTTGTATTAGAGCTATGGACGGTTGGAAACGTACTTATAAAATTAGAGTGATTACAAGCAGTGATATAGGACTAACACAGTTTCTCTATAAAAAGATTTATTACTCGCTAACCCCTGAAATTAAATCTAAGATTGATTCGATAATTAAAGAGTTAGGCATTCCCTATTACCTCTATTTGCAAAACAATACCTACATTAAAAAGTATGTTACGCATATAGAATCTAAAATAACAAAAACCGTTAAAAGCACGCAAGGAAGCCAAAAAGCACTCTTTACAATAGAGATAAAATCCAACAGAATACGCGCACCCGATGGAAAAATTTTTTATCGTATAACAGATTTAAGCATAAAACACAAGAGAAAGTTGCTTTACAAAAAAGCCAATCTAGTAAAAATTCAAACACATTAAAAAAGGAAATATAACAATGTCAACACAAATTACAATTAACGGAAAAATCATGGCAACAGTCGAAAAAGTTTACGAAGGTAAAAAAACAACATACGCACAATTCTTAATGGAAAGCGAAGCAAAAGGTATGGAAGTTATCAAAGTTAAAATAACCATAGATTCTGATATTGCTTTACTTCAAAAGGGTGAATTTGTTTCAATTCCTGTAAGTGTTGTTTCAGCTAATGGCAATTTATACTTTACGCAAAGTGAAGCTATGAAAAAAACTGAGGTTAAAAGAGCATGATAGAAGGTATCAGGCTCTTTATTTTAGACATAATGATTAGGGGCTGGTTGCTCCTGATCACTTACATTGCAGTTGAACACGTTTTTCATGTAGAAAATCTCAAATTGTATGCCTGCATTATTTTAATTGCTCTACTGGCTGAACGTATTTTCTACTATGTCAAATACTGGGATTTTATCACTATGCCATA
Organism: Sulfurospirillum sp. MES; assembly: GCF_000789415.1. Taxonomy (NCBI): domain Bacteria; kingdom Pseudomonadati; phylum Campylobacterota; class Epsilonproteobacteria; order Campylobacterales; family Sulfurospirillaceae; genus Sulfurospirillum; species Sulfurospirillum sp. MES. Next base: position 16,396 of record NZ_JSEC01000015.1, read on the forward strand.
TTCGCTAAAACTCATTACACGCCCCACTAGCGAAGCCAAAGAGGGCAAAATCTATTTAGATCAGTTTATGCACTATGATAAAAAGCATAGTATCGCTTATTTTTATAATCGTAATGCCATTAAATGCGAAGAGTATCAACTCAATCGTTTGAATGAAATAGTGCATTTCTTGGGAATCCATGATAAACCAATCGAAGTGGATATCAAGCCTCACAAATCCAAAGAAGTCAAACTACACTTTTATAGATTGCCTCTTTTTATAGAGTGTAATAACCCTTTAATGTCGTTAGAGCATGGCAAAATCTTCTATGGATACTATAAAGAGGGTAAATATCTCGTAGCTCTTGAAAATCAAACCCACATGATAACAGTGGGTGAATCAGGAAGTGGAAAGTCTAACTTTATGAATTTACTTATCTTATCACTGCTCCACAATGAAAGCATGATAGATCATATCGTTATGATAGATTTGAAAGCTCCTGAACTCTCACGTTATCAATATATCGCCAATGTATCTTTTGTAGATAGTGTTGAAGCAGTCGATACGCTGTTTCAAAGGCTTAAAGAGCTTATGAATGAACGTTTTCAGCACATGAAAAAACATAATGAGCTTGTCTATAGCGGAAAGCCTATCTATGTGATATTTGACGAGGTGGGTACGGTTGGCACGCACCACGATAAAAAACTCAAAGATTCAATCTTTGCCAATATGATTGAGCTTTTTCAAAAAGGAAGAGCTGCCAAAATTATTTTACTTCTATTTGCTCAAAAGATTGATAGTACCAACATACCAACGAATGTGCTTACGAATATACAATCCAAAGTGCTTATGAAAACGGATAGTGATTTTAATGTCAATAATACGATAGGCACACAAGAAGATATACAGCTCATTACAAAAACGAAAGTTGCAGATTTTAATAAAGGTAGGGCAATCGTTAAAGACGGTATCACGAGTGAAAAGCACTTAATACAAGTGCCCTATATATCAGAGAAAACACAAAATTTAATGATACGGTATTTTGAGGTTACGATAGAATGAATTTGAAGTGAAGCCAACCGACCCAAAAGGTCGGTGGCTCACTTCCCTTGACTTATTTTATGTAAAGTGTCAGCTATAATTTAATATCCTTGACGATTGAGAATAGCATATTTTTTACAGCCTTCTTGAAAGCCATTATCACAGGATTTACCAAAGAGTTCTTTTGCTAAAGTGGTATTTTGCATTACTCCATGCCCTTTAAAATACATAACTCCAAGATCATGTTGCGCAGTCCTATCTCCTTGATCGGCAGCTTTTTTATACCAAGAAAAAGATTGTGCATAATCTTGCTTAACGCCTTGTCCTTCATAATACATAACCCCAAGCACATACTGAGACGATTTATCTCCAGCTTTAGCCGCTTTTTTATACCAAGATAATGCTTGTGTATAATCTTGTTGAACACCCTCTCCAGATTGATACATGTAACCAATCTGAAATTGTGCGCCTGTGTGACCTTGTGCGGCAGCTTTTTTATACCAAGAAAGAGCTTGTGTGTAATCCTTTGTAGTACCAATACCATATCTATACATAGTAGCAAGAGCCGATTGGGCTTCTGGATTCCCAGTTTCTGTAGCCTTTTGAAACAAAGAAAACGCAGTGACAGTATCTTGTCTTTTCATTGCCTCTCTGGCAGCTTCTAAATCACCAGCCCATAAATGAACTGATACTAAAAGTAAAAAAATCCCTAACAAATTCTTCATATACGCCCCTTATTGCATAAAAATTAGAAAAATATTAATAAAAAACAACTTCATACATAATGAAATGAGCTAAAAATTAATATATAATATTTCATAAAATTATTATTTGGTGGCTTTATATGAAAAATTTGAGCAGTTTTATTATGAGCTTTTTTGTTCTTATTCTTTTTTCTGCATGTAGTTCAAAAGATATGAAGCAATTTGGTGGGAATCTAGCAGTTGCCAATAATAGTGGCGAGCCTATTTCTACAGTAGTAACTGTAGCTACAGGTGGAATTATATATGGCATTGGAGCATTATCAGAAACACAAGAAGAAAAAGAAGCAGAAGAAAAACGAAAATCAGCTAAACCTCTTTTTCCCGAAGAGCCTTTTGACGAAAATAATCCAGTGATTATAGATACGCTAAAAGTTCAGGTTTCTGACGTGAAGCAAGAAATTGCAGATAGTAATGTGACACAAGCTGAAAATAATAGTTCATTATGAAATTTACAGTATAATACAATCAGTCAAAATTAAGCGTAGGATTGACAACTTTAAGATTAAAATAAGATTTTGAAATGCCTGAAATATCGTATTTTAGGGCTTTTATGGCAAAAAAATAGTAAGTCTCTCTCTTGACACCACTTCTAAATATTCTTAAGATCCCTTATTATGGTAGTTCAAATCACGTTTTTGATACTTTCGCCGTGAAAATAATGTGACGCAATTTAGGCTCAAAAATTCCTAGCAGTCGCTCCTTCTTTCTATTCTTTCCTCTAAAAGCAAAGTATGGTTTGTAGCGTTTATTTATCAACGGTTTACCAATTTTCCCTATACTGGGTATACCCCATTATTTGATCTGTTTTTATCACGTAAGGCTCTTTTGCGTAGAAAGAGCCTTCAAGGTCATAACCTATGAAAACTCTCTCTATTTTAGGCGCAGGTTGGTTGGGCTTGGAACTTGCTCAAACACTTAAAGATCGCTATAGTATCAAGCTTGCTGCTCGAAATGAAGAAGCCAAGCATAGGCATAGGGACTTAGGTTTTGAGTCTTACGTTTTAACGGAAAATAGGTATGAAAACCTTGATGCATTACTGTCGTGTGAGTATCTTTTTATCAACTATCCGCCATCCAAATTTAATGATTTTCTCCCATTTCTGACCAAACTCTCAGAACATCCTTCCTTTTTAAGCGTTGAAAAAATATTTTTCGTGAGTTCGACTTCTCTTTACCCCAAAGCTTCCGGTATTTATGATGAAAAGAGTGAAATAACTTCAGCATCAAATCCCGTATATTATGAAGCAGAAAAGCATCTTCAGAAAAAAGTACATGTTATCTTCCGATGCGCCGGATTAATGGGCGGCGGTCGCATTGCTAGCAAATGTGTTTCGAACACGCTTGTGACGGACGGAAAAAGTCGCGTCAATCATGTTCATCGAATCGATGTGATTCGGGCGGTGATCTTTGCGATGGAGCATGATCTTCAAGGTATTTTTAATCTCTGCGCGCCCATGCATCCTACCAAAGAGGAACTTTACGTCTATCAGTGTGAGCAATGTCGGTTCGTACCTCCTTCTTTTAGCGACAACGTAGCTTCCACACAACGTATAATCGACGGCAGAAAGCTTGAAGACCTCGGCTTTGCATACCTGTGGAAAAATCCAATGGAGTTTTTTCATTAATATCGTAAAACGCCAGAGGCTAGAGCTAAGAGGGTAACTTTCTTACATGTAAGAAATCAGATGGACTCCAAACGGAAAAAAGTGGGCAAAAAACAAAGGAGTGTTTGCTAAAATAAGCCTGACATGTAAGGCATCAACCAAGAGGTAAAGAGGGTAAATCACAAGAGAAAAGAGTCAGAAAAGCTCTAAAAGTTAAAAGTTTTGCTCCGACCCCTTTTCCTACTAAAGGGATACTAACTAAAATACTAAGTAAAATTATTAAAATACTCGTTTTGATATTAGATGAAAATAATGTACTCTGATAGGCAATTTTTGGTTTTAAAATCAATATAGCTTTATCTTCATTATCTAATATATCATTTAACTGAAAACTATAAAAAGTCTCACCTTTATTTTCCCCTGCAAGTATCTTTTCTGCTTCTAATGGGAATTCATCATACAATCTAATACTAGAATTTGTATACCGTGACCATGAATATTCATCATTTGGATGTGTAATAAAATAACCATCTTTATCAATAATAAAATGATCAAAACTTGTTGATTTTTTTAAGCCACTAATCATTTCAGATGCAAGTAAATTAACAATAACCATGCCAACAAATTTATTATCTTTTATAATAGGTTGAGCTACTCTAAATGTTGGTTTATAAGGAACTTCTATTTTCCCATTTTCAATATTAAGATCAATACGGGAGTGCCATATTTTTGCTTCTTTCATATGACTTACAATTTGAAAATAATCTCTTTGACTTTTATCTTGTAAACTTGATTCTTCAACTATAAAAGGCTTGTCATATTTATTTTTTCTATCAACTCGAATTATTTCTTTTCCTTCTTCACTAATAAATCGAGCTTGCATAATAAAATTATTTGACATAGAAATTGCATAAAAAACATTAGTTAAATTATTTCTTTTTTGCTTATCAGGCGATGTAATATACTCTTCCAATGAGGTATTAGTAGACAATGCTTTAACTATTTCATCAAATTTTTCTATATCTGGTTTTAAATAATCAAATTTTTTTATTAATCCAACTTCTTGTGAAGCTTTATCAATATTTTTTTTGATATCAATAAGATTCATGTTATAACCAACAAAAGAACCAAAAAATGCAACCAAAATACCAAAAATTACAAAATATGTAAAAAACATGAATTTAAAATTTTTATTTGTCATATACAAACCTAATTTTTTGTATTATTGTACCTTTTAAAATATTTAGTGTCACTATAGTGCCATAATCATAGGCTAAACTTGTGTAAAACTAAGGGGTCAGGTTTAAACTTTTAACTTTCTTTACATGTCAATCTTTTTCAAACTAAAAACCTTTACATGTAAAGAATCAACTGGTGGCGTGTGCGTTAGGTTCGCGAACTGAAATAAAGAGGGGCAATGAAGTGGAACAAATTGGTTACAAAGGAATCCAAAAGCTTTACATGTAAGAAAACACAAAAGACCGCAATGCGTAAATGATCGAGTATTCAAGGAGACGAGGGTGTTAGCCTTCTGCGAACATCTTTGTAAAACTTCCTGAAAATCGACCTGTTTTGAGTCGGGTGTCTTCACACAAAAGACGTTCTATGATGCACTTTGATGCACGCGTAGCTTCAATGTTTACGATCTCTAAAGATTATTTATGATAGTCTTAAAAAATATTTGCCGACACGCGTCCTTCTAACACAATCGTTGGTTTATCCCATGTACATGTCAGACATTAAGAAGGGCGAAGATGCCAAATTGAGGAAGGATAGACAAGGGTCTTGACGATCTTTGAAATCCGCTTTGAAGGAAAACGCTAAGATGGTGAGTGCATTGTCCGCATTAATGCAAGAAAAATTCAATGCTTTAAAAGAGTATCGCATTATCGAGTATAAAAAATACCCTTGGTATGATCCCGTCACGAAAAAGATTAGCAGTATGGGGCGTTGGGCGTATCCTAACGTCAAAACGAAGTCTACGCCCGATGGGACGGTTAAACTGGAGTGGGAGATTGACGCTCAAACGGTCAAAGCACTGGAACGTCGAGGGCTGATCAAGCCTATTGATTTTGGTGTAGACGCTAGAGGAAAAATCCCCATTCGTTACGAGATTTGCGAGTAAAAAGAGGTTTCAAAAGTCAAGAGGCGCGACTTGACATGTAACGCTAAGGCGGATTTTTATACGATAAAAAACGGTTTAATAGTGTTATAAAACCGTTTTTTTACGGTTATTGTTTTTCAGACTTCCCCATTCTCATCGCCGCCATTTTGATAAATTTCCCGACACTCATACCGTAGCTATCTGCCGCCGATTGGACGATGGCGAGTTCGCTCGGGCTAAAATAGACGGCGTAGCGATTTTCCTTGGCGTGTTCGCTCGGCGGTTTTTTGGGGCGTCCGCCTTTTTTGCGTTCGCTTTCGGCAAAGGTTGACGTGGACGTTGTTTTGGCTTTTCCGAGGATAGAATCGATGGATTTTTTTTCTGCCATAACGCTATTCTCCTTTGAAGAGTTCAAGAAGCGATCGGTATTGTTGATAAACCGTTTTATAAGCACATTTGGACAGCGGCGTTTCGTGGTACAGCTCAGAGAGACTCAAACCGGTTTCAATACTGTTCTTAAATGCTTTTGACAATCGCAGTTCAAAAAACTCCAAATTATCAAAATGAGCCGATATGGCATCTTTGACCGCTTGAAAGTCGCTCTCTTTTTCCGTTTTGGTCACAAGGATAAAAAGGCGGTTGTTCAAGGCTTGTATCTCTTCGATCGTTTCGACGGTTCGTAAAATGGAATTATAATCCGTCGATGTCGGAATCAGTACCGCATCGCTGACTTTTAAGATCGGTAAAACGCCGGTCGTGACGAATCCTCCAAAATCGTAAACGCAATTCTCGATAATCTCCGGAGTCGGAGATATTTTTGCCATTTCCGGATAGATGGATTCGATGACGGAATTATCGTTGGACTGGAGATAATACCCTAAGTCTTTCGCGAGCGAAAAAGCAATCGGCGTTTTGCCGACGCCGCCTTTTTTGTTGATAACCGATAAAATCATATTTAACCCTTTTATAACGCTATTTAATGAGTATATTATAGTTAAATATACTCTAATTTTCAAGAGAAGCGGTGTGCCATACGATGAGACTAAGAAGACGCCGAAGGTAAGTGTTTGTTCAAAATATAACGCAAGACATAACGAAAATGACGTATACTTTTAGAAATAAATGCAAGAGGAGCGCGTGATGATTATTTGGAAAGGTTGGGGTATCTTGGCTATAGTGATTGCTATAGTATGTTCCGTGGCGATGCAACTTTTATGCGATGCCGTGTTTGGTGCAGGGTATTATCGAAGTTCACGTTGGGCGATGCCTTTGGCATTGCTTTTGGCATCGGGGATTATCTTCTTTGTCGGGCAAAAACTCAACAATAAACCGGGGAAAGTGGTCATCGACAAAGAGACCAACGAAGAGTATATCTTAAAAAGTACGCACTCTTTGTTTTGGATACCGCTTCGATACTGGGGTATCGTTACGGCGGTATTGGCAGTGTGGATGTATACGGTAAGTCCGTAAAATAAAATACTCAAGAGGAAATAAACGGATGAAAAAATTGTTTCACTTAATGGTAGTAATAGCATTGCTCGGTAGTGCGTCTTTGATAGTTGCCGAAGAGTCTTTCCCCAAACCGCTTTGTTTGGATGGTACGTGTGTTTATGTCAACTCAAAAGGAGAGCCCGTATTCGGTGGAAAAATATTTTATTATGCGCATCATTTTTCACAAAATGGATTAGCCGCAGTAAGAGTTGAAAAATTCAGCAGCAAATATGGATTTATTAATGCGAAAGGAGAAGCAGCGACGCCTTTTACACTTGATGGTAAGTATGGCATGTATGATTTCGCGCTTAACGGTTTGGCAAAAATAAAACTCGAAGAGCGATATGGTTATATCGATAAAGATAGTTTCACTACCGGAAAATTGGCCATGAAAAGCAATTTTGAAGAAGCAAGCGATTTTGCACCGAACGGTTTGGCTTTAGTGAAAAAAATTGACAAGTACGGCTATATCAATGCGCAAGGGGAAATGGTCATTCCTGCGACATTTAGGTTTGCATATCCTTTTGCGGCGAACGGTTTAGCCGTTGTCGTCACAAATGACTCAAAATACGGTTATATCAATAGCAAAGGAGAAATGGTTATTCCCGCAAAATTCGATCATGCCGCCGATTTTGGTTCCAACGGATTGGCTGCCGTTCAAGTCAGAACATATGAATCAAAATACGGTTACATTAATACTAAAGGTGAAATGGTTATTCCCGCAAAATTCGATACGGCAGAAATGTTTACATCAAATGGATTAGCATGTGTTGGAATTGATGCCGTTGGAGACGGTGATAAACGGGACTATTTGTATGGATATGTGAATGAGCAAGGTAAAGTAATCATTCCAGCATCATTTAAATATGCTGGGCATTTTAAATCTAATGGTTTTGCAGAAGTGGAAGTGAATAATAAATGGGTATTTATCAACGCAAAAGGTGAAATAGTTACACAAGAAAAGTTCAATGACATTTTTAAGTTTTACCCTAATATTGCAAATGGCTTATATGAAGTTAAACGTAATGGTAAAGTAATACTAATAGATGCAACAGGAAAAGAGTATAGTTCTAAAGCGTATGAGATTTTAAAAAAAGAAGTGAATAAAAAATAATACACGCAATGATGACCTCTTACATGTAAAGGCAAATATGCACGAGGTCATCGGCGATTTTCGCGGGCATCTTTAAACTTTAAAAGCCTTTGATCTAAGCTACCGACGGATGCAACGCTTGTTTGGGTACGGGAAAGCTTAGCGTATACGGTGTCGAAACGAAAGACGTTATGAGCATGGAGCGCGTATGAGAGCTATGTTAGGAAGTATTTGTTTTTTGGCCGTATCGGCGTGGGCGCAAGAGAGCGTCGTAGCGACCGATCGTACGCTTCATCTTCAAAGCGACATCGAGGGGCTTCACATCAGCATCGATGACAGACCTCGGGGCATAACGACGCAAGGCGGCATTTTAAAACTGGACATAAAAGAGGATGTCGGTACGGGCGGTTTTGGGTTTCATAAATTGGTCGTATACAAAGAGATCAACGCGACGCATGAGTATTACGCAGAGCGAGAGTTTAAATATAAACCCTATGATCCGATACACATGAGCAAAGACACACTTCAACCCCGGCTTAAAAGAGCACTTCTTGCCAAACAAAACGGACTTTTACAAAGCGTGCAACTCAAGCACCGCCTCGCTTCAAAAATGGCAACGGATGAGCGTTTTATCTATGTCTTGAGTCAATCTCGCTCTAAAGTGTACAGCACGCAAAAGCGTGAGCCAAGCGATGCGGAATACTTAGAAATCTACGATAAAAAAACACTTGCTTTGGTTCATGAGATGCTTCTTAATGCTCAAGATTTAGACTCTTTCGATAGGGATATACTCTTGCACCAAGGCTATTTATACGTTGCCTCAAAAAACGGCAAAGTCCTCTTTTGGGAAACAAAAAAGCTTCTCACAGAAGCTCCCAAAGAGCTTGTAACGTCTGACAAAGAGCTCAATCGCTTAAGAGGTTTTGGCGCGTACCTGTTTCGCTTCGGCAAAGGCGGCATTGTGGAAATCTATCACCATAACGTACATGTAAAGAGCCTCGATACAAAAAAACAGCGTTTCAAAGGCTATGAAACGCTGGAAGACAAACGCTTTGATCGTATTTTTGATGTGCTCTACACCGATAACACGCTTTTTGTTGCCAACGATTTGGGCGAAGTTCAAGTGTATGCGCTTGGCTCTTCGCCCAAGGAAAGCTCGTTTATCACAACCTTGCGAGATATAAATGTTCAAGATGCTTATGACGTGCTCGCTTTAGCGTTGTACGACAAGCAGACTTTAGCGGTTGGAACCGATGGACACGGACTCGTGTTGTACGATACGAAAACCTTGAATGCGCTTGCATCGTTGCCGAATATCCCGAAAAATAGGGTGTATCGCATGCGTGTCTGGAACGATACCGTTTTGTTGACGCAAGAGCTGGATTCGCCGCATCTGTATAGGTATGATCTCAAACGCAAAAAAATAACGCACGATTTTCAAGGAGAAGCGAACGAGGTTATGGATTTTGAGATCAGCGACGAAAAGCTCTACACGCTCGACGACGGTCATGTGTATGTGTGGAATGTGAACCCAAAAGAAGAGGGCAAATGAAACGACATTATGTTTTAAAATTTCTCAGCATTGTTTTGTATTACGGGTGGTTAGGGCTTCTATACGGCATGGTATTTTCGCTCTTGCTTCAAGACAAAGGTCTGAGTGTCTTGTGGCTCAAAAATGTCGTTACAATGCTTACCGTAGCATTGACGCTATGGTTCGCGTATCGCTTCGAGATGCGTTACCATATGCCGACACAAAAATACGTTGTGATCGTACTCATCGCTCTTTTGGGCTTTTTAGGATGCGTTCAATACCCTCTTGCCTCGCCGCTTTGTTTTGCATTCTTTTTAGCTTCCATCGCTTACAAATGCCGTGATTGTGTTGCCTTTACAAGGATAAAACCGTGAGCGACATCGCCAAACGATTGGACGTTTTGTACGAACTAAAACGTTACGAAGAACTTTTACATGTCAGTATTCCTTTGTGTGCTTCCCATGATGAAGAGAGCATGAGCGCGTATCACTATACGATTTTGACGTTGATCGCGTTGGAGCGTTTGGATGAAGCACTTGAAGCCATCGCCCAAGCGTTGGAACAGTTTCCCTTAGAGGTGCATTTTCTTTATTTTCAAGCGTTTGTCTTTTTTAAGCAAAACCGATTGAAAGAGGCTTTGTCGTGTGTTAAAGAGCTTCTTTCCCATGAACCCAACCACGGTGCGTACCATCATCTCCATGCGCAGATTTTGGTAGAACTTTCCCGTTATATTGAAGCTAAACGCGCTATCGATAAAGCTTTGGCGTTGGATGCGCACAATGCGGATTTTTTACTCACGCTTGCCATCATCACGTATGATTTGGGCAATACGCCCATCGCGTGTGAAATCGTTACGGCTATCCTTGCGAGCGATCCGCATCATGCCGGAGCACTGCATCTGTACTCAACGCTAGGGACGTCTAACCTTTTTGAAAAAAGCAACGTTCTTCGCAAGATTTTAGTGCGTAACCCTTTTGACGTAGAGGGTAAAGAGAATTTGGAGAGTATCAAACGCTATTACGCACTTGCCCCTGCTTTGATGCTGGCTTTTTTGCTGTACGCCTTAGGCGAACACTTTGAAATGTGGGAAAAGAGTCCTCATACTTCAGGCGTCTTACTTCTTCTCTCCTTGTATGTTTGGCGCGATTGGCGTTTAAGCCTTCCGTTTTTTGTGCTCTGTTTTGCTCTGCTGGGTAATGTGGCGTGGCATGAATGGTACGTCACGCTTTTGGGTGCTGCGATGTACTACGTCATGGGGCGTATCGGCGGGCAAATTTTAGGACTCATTTTTGCTAAAATAAAAGAAATTTTCCAAAAAGGAAAACGATGGATGAACCGTTAAAAAACAAGGTTGATGAAGGGGATGGCGGTGTTACTTTTTTTGAGCCTTTATCCCAAAAATACAAAATCACGTTTGATGCTATCGGCGGTTTGGAGGAACTCAAAAAACAAGCGTCTCTAAAAATTATTCAGCCTTTTAAAAATCCCGAACTGTTTAAGAAATTTAAAAAAAGTGCGGGTGGGGGCATATTACTTTACGGCGCACCCGGATGCGGAAAAAGCTACTTTGCGCGCGCCATCGCCGGAGAGTGCGGTGCCACATTTTACAACATCGGAATAGAGCAAATCTTAGATATGTACGTGGGAAATAGCGAAAAAAATATCAAAGCACTCTTTGAGACTGCTCGTACCCATCGCCCGTGCGTCATTTTCATCGACGAGATCGACGCGCTTGGACGAAAGAGAGAACTGCTTCGTCATACCAATATGACCTCCACCATCAACGCTTTTTTAGCGCAAATGGACGGAGTGGAAAGCGACAATGAAAACATTCTCATCATCGGTGCGACCAATGCACCATGGGATGTGGACAGTGCTTTTAGGCGCACAGGACGGTTTGATAGAATCTTTTTTATACCGCCGCCCGATGAAAAAGCACGTGAAGCTATTTTCAAACTTTACTTGCAAGGATTGCCGATAGAACCACTTGACTATAACGTTTTAGCCAAGATGAGCGTTGATTTTTCGGGGGCAGATATCAAAGGCGTGGTCGATCGCGTGAGTGAAGCGATCATCGAGGAGATTTTGGAAAGCGGCGAAGAGCTCACCATCGACCAAGATGCACTCAAAGAAGAGATACACCGTACCAAAGCAACGACGTTGGAGTGGTTTAGTGCCGCAAAAAATGTTGTCGAATACGCCAATGAAAACGGCATTTACGATGAATTAGCGCTTTACATGTCAGAGTCACTCGGTAAGAAACCTAAAAAAATGGGCTTTGTGTGATGACGCCACACGACCTCTTCAAACGCTATGTCATCAAACTACCCCACAATTTGGGAAAGCCTCTGTATATTCAGCCCATAGACGTTAAAAAACAATTTTTCAAAGAAATCATGACGCGCATAGGCGTGCTTGTTTTTTTACTTTTCGGCTCTTTTATAGCACTTGTGATGGCGTACAGCGCGTGGCAAACGCACAATGTATGGCATGGCATCATCGCTTTGTTTTTCAGCGGTTTTTTAATCGCAACGTATATGTTTGTGCGTTCGTTTTTACATGTAAGTCTTTATGCGATAGCCGACAAAGGCATCGCTCGCTATACGTTGCGTGTCGACGGACGTATCGTTGATGCGGAGATATTTTATTTTTCCCCGTCTCAGCGATGCGAAATAAAAGAGGGCTATGTCGATCCTCACAGTCCCGTTTCCAAAAAGGGGTATAAAATAGAAGCGACGTGGTATGATGAAAACCGCAACATTTTTACGATGGCGTATTTAAGAGGCGAAGAGCCCTTCTGCGATAAAGAGGCATTTGAAGAAGCCGTGAAAGCATTTCAGATGTACACCTATACGCATAAGGCGTGATGCGATGAAAAATTATTTTTATTTTTGGAAGTATTTTGACATAGCAAATGTATGGGTTTTATGGTTTTTACCGCTCTATTTCATTACCGTATTTTTGGCGATAAGCTATGTGGGTGAGTCGTTTGGGTCTTTTTTAGCATGGTTTGAAATCGCACTTTTGGGTCTTTATGATTTCATCTACCGCATCAAATCTTCCAAAGAAACACTCTTTGACGCGTTGACGTTCCCGCATGAGGGAATGATTTTCCATTTTTTTATTTTCCCTTTTCCGGTTTGGACGGCGAGTTGCGGGGTGCTTTTAGCCCTTTGGGGACTACGCTAAACGAAAGGATATACGCTGCGCCGTTTTGGTGTGCAAAAGTTTAAAGAGCGGCGTAACGGTTTAAACGCACAGAATCGTTTTTGCCGATGTCTTGCGGGAGCGTCGTAAGATTGGTTAAGATTCTTTGGCGTTTGAGCAAGCAGTCGGAAATTTTTTCAAAATAGGCAAAACAGCGGTGTAGTTGCTTTTGAAAATAATCAAACTGAATGACGAACATCTCTCCCGATGAACTAAATTGTAAAGTCTCGGCGTAGCAAAGACTAGCAAAATGAGCATGCGCTCCGATTAACTCTCCCGGATACACGTCTAAGCATTGCGTTTTTTTCCCGATGAGCGTGAGTTTGCCTGAAAGGTAGATAAAAAGAGCGATCGGTTGAGAGCCTTTTTGGTAGACGATTTCATTGGCTTCATAGTGTCGTCGATAGGCATATCGACAGTTAACGTCGGTATCGAAAAGGTGTTGAATGTTGAGACGGTAAAAATGCGTATCGTGAGACATAGGGTTTTTCCTTTCACAAGAAAGGCACGCTTTTAAACGTGCCTTCATGAGGTGTGACGATTTAGTGCACTTCTCTCCAGATTTTGACTTTCCAAGCAAACGCAAGAAGCGTGAAAAGTACCATATAGCCGATTAACTTATAACCGAGGTCTTCGCGTTCGGCTTTTTTACGATCGCCGACTTTCTCCATATAAGAGATCACTTGATTTTGCGCTTTTTCGGTTAAACCTACACGCGGCATCGACGTACCCGCCAACTGTTTTTGAGGATTGTTGATGAACGTTGAAAGGTACTCGTCGCTCTTCGCACGAATCATAATCGAAAGATCCGGAGGCAAGGTTCCCATATACGCGGTTAATGCCGCTTTATCCGAATGACTCATCGCTTTATCGTATTTCATATCGTGGCATCTGCCGCAGGCGTCTTGAAAGACTTGTTTGTCGCTTAAAGGCGCAATCGGAGCAATGCTTTGAAGGTAAGCGACGATGTCGGCAACCTCTTGATCCAAATCGCCCCCAAGACCGTAAAACGCAATCATCGGATGCGGACGTGTTTCATTAAACTTATGCTCGACTTTTAAAGCTTTGGTCGGATCTTTGATCAGTGCGCTTAAAAAGTGTTTGTCGTAAATGGCACCCGCGTTGCTCAAATCGGGCGGTACGACGCCAAAGCTTGCAGAAGCCGCCGCATCGTCCATCGGTGAAGGCATTCCCTGAGAAGCGACACCGTGGCATCCCGTACAACCGGCACTTAAAAATGTCTCGGCACCTTTGCTTGCATTGCCTTTTTTATCGTTCGTGCCTAAATCCTTAAAAGCGAAATCGGCAGGGGCGACGTGAGGGTGCATTTGAGAATGAGCGAAAGGTTCGACACCCCAATAGACAACGGCAGTAAAGAAAAGAACCACCACTAAAATTTTCAACTCTCTCATGACTCGGCTCCTTCTTCGTTTTTGGCTTCAATTTTGGTAATAATCGGAAGGAGGACGAATAAAACAAGGAAAACGATGGTTGCACCAAAGCCTACCCACGCGTTTGCCCCCGTCGGAGGAAGCTTACCGTAAACGGTTAAAACGATCATATCGATTAACAATAACCAAAACCAGACGAAAAACATCGGACGTTTGTGCGCCGGTGCCGTATGCATCGTGTTGCGATCTAAAAACGGTAAAAGCATAAAAATAACGTTGGCAAATCCAAACGCCGCTAAACCGATATCCATTGCTGCAATACCGCCGATATCAAAGAAGAAACCGCGAAGCACTTCATAACTCCACAAGAAATACCACTCCGGATAAATATGTGCCGGCGTTTTCATATTGTTGGCCGGTTCAAAGTTGATCGGATCCATCGCAAAATCGTAGTGGAAACAGACCAAGTAGAAAAAGACGGTTAAGGCAATACCGACAACGAAAAAGTCTTTGGATAAAAAGACCGGCCAAAAAGGAACCACTTTAGACTCTTTTTTGCGACCTTCCAAATACTTCTTAGCCTCTTTGTCGAAATCGAACTCTTCGGAATCTTGGTTATTCACATGCGGAAAACGTAACGCATAGAAGTGAACGGCGATTAAGAGTAAAATTACTAAAGGAAGTAAAAGGACATGTAACATAAAAAAGCGTGTTAACGTCGCATCCGCTACCAAGAAATCGCCTCGAATCCAAATGACCAACGCTTCGCCGATAAAAGGAATACCGCCGAAAAGATTGGTAATAACCTGTGCCGCCCAGTAACTCATCTGTCCCCACGGAAGCATATACCCGCTAAACGCTTCGGCAGAGAAGATACCAAAGAGTGCCATACCGGTTAACCAGATCATCTCACGGCCTTTTTTGTATGAGCCGTAATAGATACCCGTAAACATGTGAATGTAGATGACTAAGAAAATAACCGATGCCGCTACGCCGTGCATATGTCTCCATAACCAGCCGTATTCGACCTCTTGCATAATCGTATAATTGACGCTATCAAACGCCAATTTAATATCGGGTTTATAATACATCAAAAGAAAAATACCCGATACGATCAAAATCATAAACAAGCTCATTAAGACGACACCCATCGCCCAAAGGAAATTGATATTTTTAGGAATCCAATACTCGCTCATCATCACTTTGATAAATCCGTTGACCGCCAATCGCTGATCCAACCAGTCCATCAAGCCCGTTGCTTTTTTTATTTCTGCCACGTGTCTCTCCTTTACGCTTTCTTAGCTACCATTTTTTTATATTCCGGTCCCTCTTCGCCGAGGACGAGTTTCGTTCCGTCGATTTTAAAGGGAGGAATATCCATAGGACGAGGAGGCGGTCCGAACGTGTTGACGCCGCTTGCGTCAAATTCGCCGCCGTGACATGCGCATTTAAACTGCTTGGTGGACGGCGTCCATGTCGGAATACAGCCTAAGTGCGTACAAAGTCCGATCATCACCGAGTAGCTACTCCCCCCTGCGACGACGTCTCGTTTCTCGTTCTTTGCCATATCCGCACTTTTCTTCAAAATGAAAATCGGCTTACCTCTCCATTGTATCGTTTGTACCTCTCCTTCTTTCATCGGAGAGAGATCAACGGTAATGAATCCGGCGGATTGTACGCTTGGAAGCGGATCCCAAGTCTTCTTCATAGCGCCCAGAGCCACAATGCCCCCTGCCGCTGCAAAACCGCCGAATGCCATGCCGATAAAGTCTCGTCTGCTCTCTTCAACAGCCATCCTGTTTTCCTTTC
>NZ_JSEC01000016.1:0-1516 GCF_000789415.1 Sulfurospirillum sp. MES
TAGACAGAGGTTGCACTCTAGTAATGGTTATTTGTCACCCGTTGATTTTGAAAATAAACTGTTACAAAACGATATGAGTGCCTAGACATATTTATTTCTGTGTATCATAAAGTGTTGACAGATCATATTCCTATTTTTCATCCACATGTATCGTTTTATAAGAAGATCATTCCATTATTGCAACAACAAACTATAGCATCATCTCTTTTACTGATTAATTCAGGTAAACAAGAAATCTCGATTTCCAATAGTGAAATTAAAAAAATATCGAAAAGTGAATTCAACCATGCCAATACGCGTAATTTAGCGTTACATTACGAAGCGGATTTTTACCTTTTTATGACGCAAGACGCGATGCCATGTGACGGCTTTTTGGTGGAAAATTTGCTTCAAGCGTTTGAAGATCCCGAGGTCGTCGTCGCGTATGCAAGGCAAATTCCTTATGAAAATGCCGATGCGATCGAAGTGTTTGCGCGCACGACCAACTATCCGCCGATTTCTCGGGTGAAATCTCAACGTGATTTACCCGTTTTGGGCATTAAGACGTTTTTTTGTTCCGATAGTTGTGCGATGTATAAAGCACGTTATTTTAAAGAGGTAGGCGGATTTACCAAAGATTTGTGTACCAACGAAGATATGGAGTTTGCGGCACGTGCGATTATGGACGGTAAAAAGATCGCGTACGTTGCCGAGGCGAAAGTATACCATTCGCACGTTTTGACATGTAAGGATGTCTGGAGGCGTTACCGCACTATCGGACGTTTTTTTAAGGACAACCGTTGGATTTTGGACGAAGCGGCAAAATACGGCAAAATAGAATCTTCCGGCATAGGGCAAGCGTGCAACGAACTACGATATTTGCTCAAAAATGCCCCTAGCGCGCTTCCTCGTTCGATTTTCTGCTCGTTGATAAAATTCATCGCGTTTAAATCCTCTTTTTAACCTTCTTTTGTTACACTATTGTCTTGTTATACCACGGAGCATCGTATGCGTTATTTTATATTAAAGTTTTTCATCAGCCTTATTTTTTTTGTGATCAATCTCTACGCTTCTTTATGCATTGCCGACATTTTCTTGGAGATGGATGCATCACAAACGCTCGCACGTTACGGCTGGATGATTTTGATTTACATGTTGAGCTATTTTTACGTACGTTTGATGACGCACAGAATGGTAACGGTCAATGCGGCTATTTTATCGCTCAAGGCTAACTTCTTCTCGTTTGCGATTATTTTGATTATTATCGCTTTGGCAAAACTCAACGACACGACTTCACGAGCTATCGTTTGTATTTTTTACCTCTTGAATAATGCCAATGCTTTATGGTCGTATTACCTCAAAAAGATCTTTTTCCAATGGGAGTATTTTAGACAGCCTGTTTTCGTGATTTGCGATAATCAAGGTTTGAAAAATGTTCGCACGTGGTTTGCCAAAGGCAATCCTTTCGGTTACGACATCAAAGGTATCGTCAATACCGATCTTTTATCGCCGAATATGGTTATGCAGACGATAGACT
>NZ_JSEC01000016.1:1544-30536 GCF_000789415.1 Sulfurospirillum sp. MES
GCACGTGGTTTGCCAAAGGCAATCCTTTCGGTTACGACATCAAAGGTATCGTCAATACCGATCTTTTATCGCCGAATATGGTTATGCAGACGATAGACTATCTTGTCGATGAACAGCAATTCGACTCTGTCGTCATTGACTTGGAATCCAACACGTTGCTGGATTTAAACATCTTGGTCAACCACGTGCAAAAACGTGTCCGCAAAGTCATTGTTTTGCCGAAAATGACGAAAATTCCTATTATTAACGGGGAGCTGATCAGCTCGATTCACCATAAGGGCATGGCATTTTATATCAAAAACAATCTTCTAAGCCCTTTGGATCAAGCGATCAAACGCGTGTTCGACGTCAGTGTTGCGTTTATCGCTTTCGTGTTGACATCGCCTTTTCTCATGTGGCTCTACGGCGTCGTATACGTAACGACCAAAGGGAATCCTATCTTTACGCACGAACGTATCGGGTTTGGCGGCAAAAAGTTTAAGGTTTATAAATTCCGTACGATGTATATTGACGCCAACGAGCGCCTTGAAGAGCTTTTAGAAACGTGCGAAGAGAGCAAAGAGGAGTGGGAGAGGGATTTTAAGCTCAAAGACGATCCTCGCATCACGAAAATAGGCAAATTTTTACGCAAAACCTCATTAGACGAGCTCCCGCAACTCCTTAACGTTTTAAGAGGCGAGATGTCCTTGGTAGGTCCTCGTCCTATCATCGAACAAGAAGTCGCCAAGTACGGCGAATACTTTGAGTATTTTATCGCCGTAAAACCGGGCATTACGGGCTTATGGCAAGTAAGCGGCCGCAACGACATCGAATACGACGAGCGCGTACAACTGGACGTATGGTATGTACGTAACTGGTCGATAGAATTGGATTTGCAGATTTTGTTCAAAACCGTTTTGGTCGTATTGGGGAGAAAAGGAAGCTACTGATAAAAGTGATTTGTCAGAACTTTCTTATGCCGAAATTTCTAACTTCTCTACAGCATCAAGATTGAGTGATTGAGCAAGTATCCAAAGACTGTATTTATCTTGCATTGCTAACCAACTTTCAGCCGTTCTTCCTAATGTTTTAGAAAGACGTAATGCCATCTCTGGTGTTAAGCTTGTTTGCCCGGAAACAAGACGATGAAATGTGGAAGGAGCCACTTTAAGTTTGTGTGCCACTTCTCGTTCGCTGATATTTAATTCATCCAAATAGACCTCTTTAATAAATTGTCCTGGATGGGGTGGATTATACATAGTCATTAGTGGTAGTCCTCATAATTTAAAATATAGACATCACCATTTTCAAATATGAAGGTGAGCCTGTAATTACCATTGACTTTAATGGACCAAATACCTTTTTTATTACCTTCAAGCTCATGTAAGTCAAATCCAGGTAACTTTAAATCTTCAATCCCAAAAGCAGTATCAAGTGCAGCTAAACGCATACGAAGTTTTTTCGCATGATCTGCTTGGATACCTTTGAGAGTTCCTGATTCAAAAAAGAGTTGAAGACCTTTATGCTTGAACGATTTTATCATTGTGAGATTATACCACAATGTTGCATATTGCGCAACATTGTGGTATTGATGAGAATTATTTATTTAATTTTTGTGTATAACCCATACTCTCTCCCCATTTTTGGGAGTTAGGTTGTTGTGAGAGCCATTTAGAAAAAGCGTCGCGGTTGTAGCCCAGCTCGACCGCTTTTTTTTGTTGTGGTGGTGTCAACTCGCTCCAATTTTTAAATTGATGGGGTGGAAAATAGTAATAGCCCTCTTGCGTTGGGGGCTCAATTTGAGCCTGTACTGGGTCTAAATTGGCTGAAAACGCTGTGGTTAATGTCAGGGCTAATGCTAAGGTGAGTTTGTTGAATTTTAGTGGCATTAAGTGCTCCTTTGTTTAATTTAAAAATCTGTTTGTGCTGATTAGCTTGCTTGCTGATTTTCTGCTAGTTCAAAAACACGGGCTCTTTGATCATAAAGATACTGCCAAATAACAAAAGAATCATCTGGTGTAAGAAATTTTTCAATCTGAAGGTCAAAAATATAGCATTGCGTAATTGAAAACCGATATGTTGAGAGGAATAACCTAATTTACCTGCTAGGCTAAAACCAAAATTTGGGCATTGGTCAAGCAACTTGTTTTTGAATTTTTGAAGAGAATCTCTCTCTTTTTTTGGTTTTTCGGCAGAGAGAGTATTATTAGTATAATTATCACTATGGTATATATTATATGTCGGATTTTTATCCGAGTTAGTTTCGGATGGATTTCCGAGTTCACTCGGATTTTTATCCGAGGCTCGGATATAATTCCATTCTTTACCTTTTGGGGTTAATCTCCAAAAATCAAGTCCATTGACTTTAAGGTGTTCAATAAGGCTTAATTCTTTTAATGTTTTGCAAATTCTGTATATTGTGTCTCGCTTTTTGGTTGGACTTAAAAATGGTATTTCTTCCATTATCTTTTCGTATGTAAAAAAATAATAGGTTGCTCCATTAAAATGCATTTCATTCGCCCAACTTGGCAGCTGTTGCATTAAATCCATTAGAGCAGCTTGCTCAAAATTGATTCCCCATTCATGCATCTTGAGATAATTTAGAGTTGCAGAATATCTCATATCACACATCTTTTTTTATTTGGTGTAAAGAAGTGGATTTTTTGAGTTTTAAAAAGTATAATTCCATCTGTAGGTCTTTTAAAAACTTACTTCGGGGGCAAGGTCGGCAAAACTTAGGTCCCCGTTCATTTTGTTCAAGTTCAAGATATACTCACTTTCTTCAAAATCCAAACACGCTTGCAAAGTGCCCTTTTTGTGGGTTTTCTGCGCTCTCACAATTGCACCGATTTTGTTCATCTGAAGAGCAATCATTTCAGATTTGGCTTGAGCAATCTCCTCTTCCTTGAGTTGTGCTGACACAGATAAAGTGAATTGGGTTTTATTGCTGTTGCTTTTAAAACCATGGTTTGCCATGTAGGTTCTATGAGCAGATGCTAACGTTGCCGCGACGGTAAAAAAGTCACCTTTTTGAGCAGCATTTGCAATTGTTAAACTGCGACTGTCAACACGTTTATGTGTGCCTTTTATCGCGTCCATTAGTATCTCGTCTTGCACATTTAAAAGGCCATCTTCAACTGCACCTTTGGCGCTGTAGCCATAGCTTGCATAATTTGGTATGTAATGTTTACCTTTTGTATTTAAGGCTATCCACTGGCGTATTTCTGGCAAGCTCATCATTGCAAGGTCTTTTAATGTGGTACTCATGACGCTGCCTTTGATAAAAAAGTATCAATATCGATTTTTTTAGGCAGCTTACTTAGTTCTTCTGCAACCCTTTCATTTGCTAAGCACCAATTTAAAATTTTAATCAAGTCTGGATTTAAAATTACAAGCTCTGGGTAGTAGCCACAAAGTCCTAAATCATCTCCATTGTCAATCCATCTCCTATTTTCTAGTAATGTAGTTATATAATAACTACTAATCATGGTCCCAAACTTAGTTTTATCTGTTGGATGTTCACAAAAAAATTGAATTATTGGTCCAAATTTATCATCGTCAATAAAAATATTGTTTGGTTTGCCAGTAAGTTGCAAATCTCCATTAAACATAATTCTCACCGTGTATTTTTTATTGTTTGCACTTTTTATTTTAATCGTGTTCATATTTGGACTCCACGACTGCGTAAAAACTCATTCACATCAGCTGCGCGCCACATTGCTGTGCGTTCGCTAAATCTAATCGGTTGTGGAGCTACACCCTCGGCAACTAATCGATACCAAAGAGAACGACTAACTGGTACTTTTTTAAGTACATCTTTAATTCTATACATTTGTTCAATTTCTATCATAATATCTCCTTTTTTTAAATTATATGAGATATTATATCATTTAGTATCATAAAAGTAAAGAGATATATCTCATTTTTTAGATATTTTTAGTATATTATTCGTTATTTGTATTTACTGGTAAGATTAAGTTATAATATCTCAAAAAAAGGACGCGAGAGAGATGCATAATGATGCTGAACACTACATTGAAGCAATTAAGTTTCATACAGGGTTAGAAACCCAAGTTGAACTAGCTAATTATTTTGGCGTCGCACAATCCGCAATAGCCGGGTGGATCAAAAGAAATTCCGTACGCACAATTAAAAAATATATTGAGCTAAAAAAACTGGATCTAAACGAGATTGAAGAGTCTGTCAAAAAATATAAAGATATTGATTTAGATTTACAATTAACAACACTTGAAAACGCACAAAAAGAAAGATTCAAAAATCTCGAAAAAGAAATTCCAAACACTCAACACAATTTCTCAATTAACTTTCAAGTTGGTTTTTATACCGTAATTGATGAATTGAGAATAACAATTTTTGATGCGGTTGAAGGATTTATTGATCGTGATAATGATGAAGAGGTAAAAAAATTATTTGAAGATTTTAATGCGTTGTGTAATTATGTTGTAACTCCTGCTGCCGCTAAAATGATTAAAACGATAGAAGATTTTCGTGCCAAGAGAGAGCAAGAAATGAAAGAAAACAACGCACGCGCACGTGCCAAACAACTCAGAGGGGTTTAATCGCCTTTGAGTTGTTTGGATGTTAATATTTCTGCGTTTTCAGAGTTGAATGTGGCAACTAATTCACTGGAGGATTGGGGTTTCACAAACTTTTTCAAATCATCATAGGCATTTTTTAATAAAGCTTCATGCTTTTCAATATTATCAACCCATTCTTTAGCTTTATTGCTACAACAAGCGCTATCATCTCCGCAAAATGATTTAATCAACGCTTGAACTCCAAGTCCTAATCCTTGCCAATCAATTCCGTCTAGCTGTTCAATTTCATCAGTCATTTTCCCTCCAAAACAAAAATTTCAAAAAAATTGTATCAAAACAAAGAGAATAGTAGTGTAATTCAAAAAAGGAGATTCTAATGCGTACCACACTTTCTCTTATCCTAGTTGCAGCTTTTGCCACAAGTGCAATGGCCGCCTCAAAATACCGTTATTACGGCGGTTCAAGCAGTAAATCTTATACCAACACATCTAAGCCTATTGATCGGACAAGCGCTAGAGAGAAACAGCTTGCAGAGGATGAAAAATACGATTTAAAAAAAATGGCAGAGCGCCTAAAAAATGGAGCTAAAAAATGAAGTTAGCCGTGATCAACTTATCCAGAAGAAGGGATGTAAACGCCGTTATTTACGGTGCTTTACTAGGCTTTGTTTTTACATCTATTATCGCTGGTTATGTGCTTATTAAACAGCAAATAGATTTTGATAATTTCTTAAAATTTGTTGCTTCTGTCGAGTGGGTACCAGGCGAGCATTCTGGATTGAAAAAATGAAAACTGTAACAATCATTTTTTTATCTCTCTTTCTTTTTGCAACCCAAGCCAATGCTTTTGTTACTGGCATTGTGGCAAAAATGGCTTATGAGAATATTCCGGCAAAAGAAAAAGCGTGGCTCAAAAAGGATTTTCAAAAAAAATTTGGATCCAAACCAAAATCAAGCTCGAAGAAGTCTCAAAAGGCTAGATAATGAAACAGCCTATGTCTTTAGCTCAATACCGTTCAAGCATTAAAATTTTTGGCGAAAAGAGTGCGCTTTTCAACCATAGGAAAGACATATTTGATGGTCTAGAGATGGGGTTAAGCCATGCACAAATACATCACTTTTTAACCAGTGAAAAAGGGTTAAGCATAACACGTCAGGCTCTTACCGCATGGCTCAAAAACCATAAACCAAAGTCTCAAGTTGTTTCTGCTCAAAAACCAGCGGAAAATCAAGAGAATACTAGTGTAACAAAAAAACAAGAGGCAAAAGTTGAGCATAAAGAGGCTCCAAACCTACCAAATGACGATGAATTTTATGTCCACTTACGAAAAGTGGCCGACAAACGAGCCAAATGGTTAGGTACTAATCCATATATCACACAGGAGACACAAAATGAAGATTCTAGTATGTAACAGCAAAGGTGGCTCTAGCAAGAGCACGACTTCGATGCAGTGCGCAGCTGCTTACTTTTTAAGTCAAGGTGAAGAAGTGACACTCCATGAGCTTGATGACGAAAATAGAGATGCATTGTGCTTTGATCGCACTAAAATTTTGACAAATCAAATCAAAGTAGAGGACGGGTCGGATTTAAGTTTAGAACTCACTAAAATTCTATCTAAACGCGAAACGAATGCTGTAATCGATATTGGTGGCAACCGTACAACTACGATTACTCTTGAGGCCCTAGCACGTTCACGCATGCATATCGCGGTCAACTTATTTGTGATACCCCTCAGTGGTGGCAGTCAAGATTTTATCAATGCAGTTAAAACTTACGAGATGATCAAGGACTTTAATCGTCCTATCATCTTTGCTTTAAGTCGTGCACGACGCCCACTTAAGGACCCAAGAGTGCGTTATCAATTTAGCAACTTTTTTGAGAAATTTCCTAAGGCTAAATTCTTTTTCTTGCGCGATAGTGATGCGGTAGACCTTAGCCGCGACACAGGCAAGACCGTCTACGAACTGGCTATGGACCA
This sequence comes from Sulfurospirillum sp. MES, assembly GCF_000789415.1. NCBI lineage: Bacteria > Pseudomonadati > Campylobacterota > Epsilonproteobacteria > Campylobacterales > Sulfurospirillaceae > Sulfurospirillum > Sulfurospirillum sp. MES. Next base: position 8,061 of record NZ_JSEC01000016.1, read on the forward strand.
ACACTTTAAAGCAGGATTAGAAGCTCAAATTGCTACATGTTTTCAGGCGGGCGATGATAATGGTATCTTTGCCGCTCAAACCATGCTTGATATCTACGATGATGCGGGCGAATGGTATACGGAGTGTCTCAAGCCAGCATTTAAGCTAATTGACACATTTAATCCAAAGAATGGAGGCAAAAATGGAGACGCCTAAAAGCATGTTTAGCGATGACGATGAAGACATTCCTATGGCGGTAACAGTAGAAAGTCAAGATGAAGACGAAGAGGATTATGCAGAGGCCGCACGTAATACCACAGATCAAGAAGCAGAGCAATTTCTTATGTTGAGTGATTTTGATCGTACAACTAAACTTTTCAGGGCAGCACTTACTGCCCTTGGAAATGATAATAGCGGGGCTATTGCAACACTTAACACATTGCTTAAAAGGACCCAAATCTTTGATAAAGAGCAGCAAGAAATAATTGCGCCTATGCTTGGGGAACTCAAGGCTTTACTTTTAAGCTCACAAGATGAGCTTAAAAATTTCAATAAAAGTGCACAAGAAAGTCTTCAAAGTCAGATAAAAAATGTAATAGGATCAGTTGACCTTTCGCCAATCAAGCAAAAAGTAGAAGTGTGTAATGCACAAATTCTTGAAAGTACAAATGAACTCTCCTTAAAAATTGAAGAGCTTCAACAAACAGCTGCCGGCGTTGTTAGGGTATCAAAAGCAATGCAATTTAAAATGCTCCTTGTTGGTGTGGCTATTTCCGCAGCTTTCTTGTTTGGATTATATCAATACAAAACGGCAGAGTTTGAACAAACAAAAAACGACGAGTTTAATACAAAATGGCAAAACATTGAGGATAGATTATCATCATTCAAATCACTAAAATCTGATGCATGGGGCGCCACAATTGTCACTATAGATAATCAAAAATATCTCCAGCTTGTCGTGGTAGACAATAGTGGCCAAGTTGCACTTGGTCGTAGCTATTCTGCACCAGACCAAACGGGCAAAAAACGCCCCGTGTCTTTCATCAATATTCCAATCTACAAATAATTGTATAAAGCCCTAAATTTAGGTCTTTTCTACTACTAGAAAAGACCTTGCAAACTATTGGCAAGGTACTAGCAAAATACTTGCAAAGTGTTGGCAACACTTTAGCAACTCCGAAAGGAGAGCCAGCGAAAGCCAGAGTGACACTAAACGTGCACTCTAGCATCGCTTTTCACAAAAAAATATCTTTTTTGTTCACATTTCACCATTTTCTAAAATACTGTTCATTTTCAAAGCGAATATAGTAAATCAAAAAAAGGATCAGCATGTTCGTTACTCTAACCAATATCACAAAATGTTTCATCATTAAGAGAATGACTTCTCATTTTATGCTGAAGTTGCCGACTAATGAAGTTGTCTTTTATCCATCAAAATTTGTCAAAGAACTTGACGAAAAAACGCTTGAAATTTCTTTTTTAGCAAATAGTAAATTTAAGGCAAATAAAGCGAAACAAGAAAAAGGCAGATGGATTCGCTACGACCATAAAACACTGGACTCGGCAGACCTTATAATCATTATTCTTCACAATGATTTAGGAGCTAAAAAATGCTAGCGACGAGAGTGAAAACTGGAAATACTAAAAGTGGTTTTGAATATAACCGGCAAGAGGATAACTACTTTCAAGGCGATGAACAATCGTTTTTTTATGGCCAATTAGCAGATGAACTAGGCTTTGGGCACAAGGCTAAGATAAGCGATGAGAGCTTGCTTAATGCTTTAGAAGGGCGTGATGCTAATGGTAACCAACTTGTAAAAGCAAAATACGATGAACATGGATATCGCGATGGAGCTTACAGTGAATTTGACGTAGCAGCAGATAAGAGCGCTTCTCTTGCTTACGAGATGGCATTACAGCAGGGGAATAAAGAATTGGCTGATAAAATATCTCAAGCGTGGCAGCACGCCACAGAAAAAGCACTGGATCTTGTAGAGCATGAATATATGTACTGCCGCAGTGATGAAGTAGCACAATCTAAAATGCTTGCGGCGGTATATAATCATTATGAATGCCGTAAAGATACAAAAGGCAATATTAATCCACATTTACATTCTCATATTCTCATTATGTCGCACACCAAGGATATGGACGGCAAAAGCCGAAAATTTGACAATCGTAAACTAACGTTAGATCATCGCTATATTGGACTTGTAGCAAGGGCTGAATTTGCCAAAAAACTTCAAGAATTAGGCATTAAAATAGATGTCTATGACGCGAAAAATGCATTTTTTAGCATTGGAGAACGTGATACTGAAATCTTAAAAGAGTTCAGCGGACGTAGAGAAATGATGTTAGAGAAAATGGCGGAGTTGAAAGCTGATCCTGCATTTATGGCGAAGTATCCCAATATCGCAGATGATACTTTGTTAGAGATGATAAAAAAAGAGACGAGAACTTGGAAAGACAAAAGTATTGACAAAAAAGGCGTAATGGCTGAGAATGCAAGACGAGCAGAGAGCTTATCGTATGAACTCCCTAAGATAGAAGCTCAATCTGTTATTAAACAAACCCTCACCCCAAATCAAGTTTTATCTCAAGCAATCGAAGATTTAATTGAGCACCAAAGCGTTTTTACCGACAAAGAGCTTAAAAGCCAAGCTTTAAAAATAGGCCTCGACCAAGGCATAGTTCTTCAGGACGTGAAAGAGGCAATTACCAATAATATAGACCTCGTTAAAACCCGCAAAGGCTGGACAACGCGAGAAATGATCGCTTTAGAAGCCAAAATCTTAGCCCAAAAAGATAATAAGAGTACCAATTTTATTGTTTCCAACATACAAGAAGCAAATGACGCAATCGCAGAATACCAAAAACGCAAAGGCTTTGAACTCAAAAAGGGTCAAGCTGAACTCGTCCACGCTGCACTAAATAGCGATTCACAGTTTATTGTCGCCCAGGGCGTCGCAGGAGCGGGGAAAACCACAAGTTTAGAGGTCGTCAAAGCCATATGTGACACCCACAATAAAAGCATACTAGGTTTGGCTCCTATTGCCACGCAAGCGCAAAATTTAGAGGCCGAGTCTGGTATAAAATCCAACACCGTCGCCTCGTTTCTCCTAAACGAAGAGCTCCAAGCGAGTGCCAAAAATTCTATCATCATACTCGATGAAGCGGGCATGTTGGGAATGCTAGATATGCACAAACTCATCACCATCGCCCAAGCCCAAAATGCAAAGCTCATACTATCTGGAGATATAAACCAAAAGAAATCAATCAGCCAAGGTGACGCGTTTAAATTTCTTCAAGAAAACGGTTTTACTACGGTAAGTCTTGACGAGGGCAATCGTCAGAAAACCAATGACTTAAAAATAGCAGTAAAACACATCCTAAACCATGACATTGCAAGCGCCATTAAAACCCTCCAAGCTTCAAAAAACGATGAAGTGGTTGAGCTTACCGACAGAGATGCACGCCTCTTAAAAGCCAAAGATGAGTACCTCAAAGACCCCGAAAATAGCTTACTTATGGCACGCACAAATGTTGACCGAAGAGAGCTAAACGCAATGATCCGCCAAGAACTCGTCGCAGGGGGCAAAATCACGAACTCATCTACTTTTTCCACACGAGAAATCCCCGCAATGGATAACTTAGAGAAGCGACAGAGTAGATACTACCAAGAGGGTCAAACCCTTTATCTTTCAGCCAATGTGGGCAAAATCAGTGCCGGACGAGAGGCGAAAATCATCTCAATCGACAAAGAAAACAACACCCTCATAATAGAACACGAGGCACAAGCAAAAGGCAAAAAGACCCTCATTAAAGAGACTGTAAACCTCTCAACCCAGGGTCAAAATCTCAATATTTACGCTGAAACTAAGACGGATTTTGGCGTAAACGACACGATCATTTTTAAAAAGAAGGACAAAAGTTTAGGGTTACTCAATGGTCACATGGGAAAAATCACCAACATTCAAGGCGATAAAATCACTGCACTGGTGAACGACAAAGAGGTTATATTCACGACAAAACAATATCCTTACATTCAACACGGGTATTGTGTCACCGACTTTGCAGCGCAAGGTAAATCTATCGACCACGCCATTATGCTTTCAGATCAAGTCAACTTTAACGATTGGTACACGCAAATCACCAGAGCAAAACACAAAGTCACCGTTATCACTTCAAGTATCGACAATCTCATTAAATCCGCTGCACGAGAGAGCGTCAAACTTAACGCCCTTTCTGAAGCGAATATAAGCACAGTCAAAAAACTGAAACAAATCATCAAAGGATACGAAAATGGACGAATTCATCGAGCTATTACTGAGTCAAAAGACACAGCTAGAGACTATCATCGAAGTGCAAGAGTCACACTCGAAGATCTTACTAGAACTCTCAAACGCTTTGCTAAATCAAGCGCAGAGCAATGGCGAAAATCCGCTCTTTACCGAGCTTTTACAAGCGATAAGGGAGTTAAATACGAGCTTAAAAAACTTCAAAAAGGCATAAATGAAGTTCAAAATGAACTCCAAAATAAAAATCTTACATTACATCAAGGAGTTGAACAGCAAATGACCATTAAACCAAGTAAAGAGCCCGTGGTGCACCAAGCAGTGCAAGAAGATACCCAATATGAAGAAGAAGGACAAAGCAGATGAGTAATCCATTACATAATGCAATCGATGAACTTGAGAAAAATACGAAAAAAGCCGCAACAAAAGAGCGCTTAAAAGCCAATTTCCAAAGAGTTAAACAAGAAGCAAAACAGCCACAAAACCGCGGAGCACTTAATCACCGTGGAGAGAATGGACTTCAAGCTCTCATGAGAATTTTTAACGAGATACGACAAGAACTCAAACAAGATTTTAAAGAACTTATCGATGAGTATCAAAAAGAGGAAAGTCCACAAATTTCAGAATCGACTATGGATAAGATGCAACGAGCAATCCATCGCGTCGAAAATGTAGCGGATCTAGCTGAAACGCTCCAAGAAGTTTATCAATACGGTGATAAGCCTCTTGAGAGCTTTAGTACTTATTTTGAAGCATACAAAGATGAAATAAGAAACGATGGGTTTCCACTCAGTATTCGAAATGCCGGGGAGTTTTCTAAAAATTTAGAGGACAAGAACACGCTTAGAAGCTGGTATACTCTCGCCCAATCACTTGATGGGCTAGAGACGGAGGGATTTGTAGAAAAACTCAATCTCAAAGATATTACAGCCAACAAAGCATTTGATATCGTAAAGACAGCGTACAACAATCTTTCTCAAACCGAGACAAAATCTCTAGCAGAATATACACAGGCGCAAGCGCGCTAAAAAAAGCCCCTCCAACGAGGGGTGAAATAATCGTCCATTTTCAAAGCGAATATAGTAGTAAATCAAAAAAAGGATCAGCATGTTTGTAGAATTATCAGCCGCAGCTGCTTTGGCAACTGCAACCGCAGGCGTTTATTTTTGGGACTATTCAAGAGCAGGGGAGGAACTCTCAAAATTCGCCCCGAATATTGGCTCAAAACCGCTCAAGAGCAAACAAAAAGGTGGTTGGACGTGGACAAGTGCAGCCAAACTAAAAGAGAAGTTTTCAGCCGATAAATCTATTCAAAACCCACACGAGAATGATTTTTTAGAGGATGTGGCAGAACTTGCCGTTTCGTGTTTCAAGACAAAATCCTCAGACAAACCAATCCAAAACCGAAAATCCATCTTCATTGATGAATTTCGCTATTTCCCAGAAACAATAAAAAAGTGTTCACCTTTTTTTATTGGCAAATCCAAAATGGAAAAAACTAGAATTCATTTTGCGCCTGTGGACATGACTAAAAGTCTTCTTTGCGTAGGACCCATGGGTAGCGGTAAAACGGTATTTTTTAAAAATTTAATTTTTCAAAATTGGTACAAACGTGCCTTAATACATGATATCAAAACAACAGATTTTAGTCCCATTTTAGTCGATGGTAAACGTGGCTTTGTGATGAACATGTACAACGACAAACGAGTAGCCATTTGGGACATCATGAGAGAAAAGAACTTTCTTATCATGATAGAAGCAGTTGCGCTTGATTTGATGGTTGGCGCAGTGGGTGAGAGTAAAGACCAGTTTTTTGCAAGTAGCGCGGCTGATCGTGTTAAAACCATGTTTGAAACCGCCTATTTGAGAGGAAAAACAAGTGAAGCGAGATGGGCAATTTTGGAGGAGGAAATTCAAAATTATGAACGAAGAGCAATCGCGCCTAAAACAACCGAGAATAAAGATGTGTGGAACAATTTCTTACTTGTAAAAGAGACCCTCCTGTTTTGGATCTGGCGTGTACAAAATGCTCAAAAAACCTTCACCATTTCAGACTATTTGAACAGCAACATGATACTTGTCATGAATGGTAAAGATAAAGCTATGAAAAGCTATTACAGTTGTTTTATTTCAGCACTCGCGAATGAAGCTTTAAAAATGCCAGATAGTGAAACAGACCTTACATTTTTACTGCTTGATGAGTATCTTACCATTCCATTAAGTGAACCTACGAGGTTGATAATTCACGTTCTTACGCGTGCAAAAGGTTTTTGTCTTTTTGTAGGTATGCAGTTTTTGCCAGGTGATGAAGTAGCGAAACAGCAAATTCTTGATTCATCAAAATATGCAACCATCTTGTTTAACCTTCAGGATGGAAATAGTACTCAACATTTCAAAAACTATTATGGTGAGGCAAAATTCAAAGAACTCGAAAAATCATATTCAAAAAATAAACACGATTACATTACAAGTGTTTCAACAAGTGAACAAGAACGAACAGCTCCTTTCCTTTCAGAACATGAATTACAAAAAAAGCCTCCACACCATCACCTTACCATTTTGCAAACAGGTGAAGCATATCTTGGATACACCCCTCAAGCCAAGGCACCAAAAATATATGACCCACTTGATGACATTCTTGATATCAGACCATTCAAAGAAAAATTACGTGGAATTGAAGCGAATATAGATAAATAATATAAGGAGAGATAGCATATGAAAGTCGTTACAACCTCGCATCTTACAGCATTATTTATGCAATTGATCATCCTGGATCGAGATGAGCCATCGCCTAAAATTACCGCAGCCATTGATGGATTAAATTATTTGCCGACGTATCTCACAACAGAGCCTGCTACGGCTTTAGAGCTACTTGAAGAGATCGAGCATTTCATTTTGCAGCACGGAAAAACACGATGTTGATTCCTGGCTATTTGGTCGATGTGTATCAATCCGTTCTGAACCAATGTGACGCTGAAATGATTGTCTATGACGACCGCGTTGAAATTGATTCAGCTGATGGCCGCCTCACTATTGATAGTGATGGCTTTATTGATCATCGTGATTTTAAAGCATCCCAATACGAGCGTGAAATTATCAATTGCGCTCTTCTTGTTTCCAATAAAATTTCATCTTATGAAAGGATCTCTAAACATGAGCTCTACCATTTCTAACATATTTAAAATAACGTTTTTATTTATCGGGGCAATAGTAGGCTTCCTCGCTACATATTTAAGCGCACTAGGCGTTTATTATAAGGAACCGTATTTTAGCGTTGGAGAAACGCTTTTATACGCGTCGATCGCAATGATTTCTCTTTATTTTTTAATTCGATCCTGGAGGAAAAGATGAGAGTTAACCTTCCTCGTTGGTTCACAAAACAACGCTCTAAAATGACAAGCTACATGCTTATCGCCGGCGCTTGTGTGCTCATGATTATTTATGTGCCCTATATCGGGTTTTTCAAAGATGCCATAGCTTTTCTAATGGGAATGCTTGGCGCTTATAATCTTGCCTATAATCACTAGGCAAGTCAAAGGAAAAGAGGCAGCAATACATTGCCTCTTTTTTTATCTCTCTTTTCCCTTCATTTTTTTGGATGCTTCAAAAACAATCTCACCTCAATTTGGCTTTCATCTCGCAATTTTGTTTCGTCCGCTTAAAACTGTAGCATAGCGCTAATCTTGCGATACAAGGGGCGAGTTGTGAGCATATCCTCACACAGTTCCGGTATCCCTCTCAATCTTGCAGCCCCCTTGCATCTATCTTATCACCACGCTTTACAGTCGCAAGCCGAAACCGAATTGCGAGACGAAAAACAGACCCAAACAGAGTTGAGAGACTTCGTTTTTATCCAAAAAAGGAAAAAAGAACCTTAGCCTCTCCAAAAAGCAAACAAAAAACAAACTTTAAAAAGGAAACACCATGTCAGTCAACAAAGAAACAATGAAATCAATCAGAGCAGAGTTAAAGGCTCTTTTCCCAACACTTAAATTTAGCGTGAGAATGAGAGATTATAGCTGCGTATGTGTAGATCTTCTCGAGGGTGATATCGATGTCACAAAACATTTGACAGATAGAGGTTTAAACGTTTACGGCGAAAGCAGAAGTGACTATATAAGTATTAACGAGTTTTATATTGATGAACATTTTAAGGGTCAAGCTAAAAAGCTTTTCAATGGTATTTTAAACACAATTTATAAACATGTTGGCAGACATTACGACAGAAATGCTGGAGATATGGGTGCAGATTATGCGGGCTGGAATTATCACATTTATTTACATGTAGGACAGTGGAACAAACCTTATATTTTAAAAGAGGCGGCGTAAGCCCCTCTTTTTCGAGCGAATACATGTAAATCAAAAAAAGGAGTCAAAAAATGGGTGCACCTTACGCAATAGTCCAGGCTGAGAATGCTTTAAACCGTATGATCGATAGAGCTATGGCACCAGGAACGGATCTTTGGCAAGTCGAGCTTCAAAAGAAAGCGTTTTTAACCTCTCTTCAAGAGGCTATTACCCAAGAGGTTGAAGTTCAAACCAGCAAAATGAGAGATGAGATACGAGCCGCTCAGCAACATACGCAAGCTTCTCTTTCTTTACAAAACAACGCTCTTTCTTATGAAAAGATCGAGCGTTACAACATGCGCCAAGCCAGGGAACCCGGCTTTTCGACGTTGATGCATAGCTTTTTTGTCCTTGCGCCGCGTTCATTTGCCACTGGTGCATTAATCGCTCTTGCCGGTTACGGTGTTATTAATCTTTTCATACGGTTTTAAAAGATGAAGCGCCAAACCTATACCAATATTGAGGGCGTTATGACCTACGCTGAAATCGGCACAATTTTAGGACTCTCTCAAGAGGCCGTAAGAAAGATTGAAAAAAGAGCCCTAGAAAAGCTCAAGCGTTTTGAAAACCGCTTTAAATTCCAAGATATTAAAGACACGATGTGCGTACTCAGTACGCCAATTAATTACACCAACGGAGGGACAAGATTATGAGTGAAAGATTAGATGATATTGCCGGCAGAAAAATAGGCAGACGTGCAGCCATCGCGGCATATGGCGCTGCCTTGGATGATATTGAGCAATGCCTCAGGGAGAATAAAGAGCCTTATGTGAGCAATCGCAATGTCGCAATTATTCGCACGTATCGTGATCCTATTGCACTATTTGATTATATGTTTACAATCCCTGGATTTGTTATTGCGTTCATTTTAACACTCATAGGCGCACACATGTTAGACGGTCTTCTTGGCTTAACAACACTGCAAGCGCATGGCGTCGCATTTGTTTTGATGCTTGGTTTGTTATGTGGCTTTGGTGTGAATACGTTTAGATACGTTATTTTCTCTATCGGTGGCAATGGGAAGACCCAATCAAAGAAGAGTGCACAGATCCTTAACGCTCTTTTGAAAAAAGAGCTTTGATTTTCAAGCGAATATATGTAAATCAAAAAAAGGAGTCAAAAATGATGTGTTTTTATCAAACAACGATTTACGATTTTTTACCTAAGCCAAAGGGGCAAAAATGAAGATGCTTATTCTTTTATTATTGGCAGTATTTTGTAATGCTGCATCTATAAATACTGAAAATATTGGCATGGAAGCCCGTAAAAAAGTGCTTTTAGAAAGCATTCTTGAAAATGACATGGTACCTATCGAGACGGAAATATCTGCTGAAAATTCTACGGGCATTTTAGCACCGTTTAATATCTCTTCACAGTGTGAAAGTTATTCAGATCTTTCTTGTCCAGCGGCCGCTAAAGGAGACCTTATCATTCGTCGCCATAACGCGGATCTCAAAACCGGCAAAGTGAATTGTTTAGTTTATACTAGTAAAAACATCGATCGTGCGTTTCAAAATTTTACGTATACGAACCCTGCCTGTAAAGCACGTTGGACACCAGACGTGGCAAGTGTTGAAACATCGGCGTATTTGCAAAATGTCGCCTCAAAAATGGCGGCAGAAAAATCGGCATTAGACGCAGCGAAAAGTGAAGCATCAAGTCGTGCAGCAGCGCTTAATGATCAGCAGTTAAACCTAAGCGATCTTTTAATTGCGGTGATGACTCTTGATGGTGAAAAGATCGATTTGGTACAAAGCATAGCTGCTGGATCGATTAAATTGCAACCAGGCTATACGGCGCTGACTGAAAATACTGCCAATGCCAGCGCCCCATTGTCGGATCTTGCTACCGATTCTTTAAACTCAAAAACTGTAGCTATTTTTGAGTTTATGAGTAAGATAACCGACATTGTTAATACCACGACTTTTATTTTAATTTTATTATTTGTTGTTGCATACTTTCTGAAGTCAGGCGTTATCGTACGTATTTTTCACAAGCAGGAAAGAGAGAATAAAGGACCTGAAGCACTACTTTGGATTATTGCGTTAGTTAGTGCAATCCTTCTTTTTCTTGTGCCGGCAGTTGATTTTTCGATTAATTCAACACAAAGATTTCAACAATCCAAGTTTCATCAATTTTTGCAATTTTTCTTTGAGAGTGGCGGAAAACTGGGTAATTCCGTCAATGTTAAAGTTCATGATGCCGTATTCAGTGCACTTTTAAAAGAGAGAGGATTTAAGAGCACGGAAGCTCTTTATCAAACAGCCGCCGAGCAGAAGGTCCTAGAGCAATTCGTTGCAAAAACTCAAGCAGAATACACTCGCTGTACAGAGATCTATGACGTCGATAAGATCAAAGAATATGTTGGCACGAGTGGCAAGTTTATTTTTCCTTTGACCGAAAAAGAGTTACACATGAAGGAAGTTTTAAACATCCCTAATGTGGTATCTTCGCCTTATTTTGATTTTTTAAGCAACTTGAGTCATATTCCTTCTAATTCGGTGACATTTTCTCAGTGTGGGCAGATAGAAAGAGCCTATAGAGAAGGGCAATTCAAATTAAACCAAAATTTGCAATTTTTGAGAAGCGGTAGCAGTGAAGAGGAGGTTCAGGCTCGAGAACACGTTCTCTCAGTGGTCAAAGCTCAGTATAAAGCGATATCGGATTGGGGTTTTTTAAGCGCTGCCTTTTTACCGGCATCGTTAGCTGAATTGGAGCTAGAAAGTGCCAAAAATACACAACAAGCTGCGAATAACGATAAAGATTTTATTGACAAAGTGGCGTATAACATCCCTTATTTGATGTTCCCGGGTACGGGTACGATCATTTCAACCGTTACCAACTTAACACCAGGTGCTGATGGTATACCTTTTCTATCATCAATCTTTAAAGGATTAGGTGCCGCGATTGGCGCAGCGATGGCCATCATGACGGTACAAATTGCACTCAGTATCGCACCGCTACTCATCATGACCATAGTCTCTTTAGTTATCGGTATCACGCTTTTTTATCAGATCATCGCGTATTTTATAAGCGGTTTTTTTGCGGTGCTCCTAGCGATCTGGAGCAATAGTACAGAGAATATTTTTGGCTTTTTCGGCAGGGGTATCCGCCTTTTTGCAAAAATAGTGGCATTCCCAATATCCGTGTTTTTTGGACTTGAAGCGTATTGGATCACTACTTCGATTGGTACGTATCTTAGTTCTCGTTTTGCGCAAACAGCCGGCGATGCGATAGTCTCAAGTTTTGCATACCAACTTTTTGGAGGAACTCTGCATATTGCCATGACACTTATTGCGATGTTCTTGTCATTCAAAATTGTCGGTAAATTTGTTGATCTCATTTTAGAAAACTTGAGCTTTGGGAAAAGCGATACTCTAGATGAACAGCTCCAGCAAATCATGCAATCCATACGCCAAATAAAAAAGGTATAAACTATGGATAGCATCATTATTACACAGGCTAAGGAACCCATTCTTAGCCTTTTGTTTGGAACCGTTTTTGTGTGTGCGATGACCTTGCCGTATTTTTACGGCATCGGCCGATCGCTCGTCTCTCAGCAACAAAACCCTGAAGCGAGCCTCGTTAAATTTTTAGCAGTGCCTTTCTTATTGCATCTGATTGCAACGATCGGCACGGTTATGTTTTGTAATATATGGGACTTAATGTATACGGACCTACAGAGTACCAGGCTCATTAATACGTTCTGGAGCGCTTCGGCTGCTGGTGCCACGAATGCATGGGTTAAGGCCGCGTACAATTCGGCAGATCTAATGGGAATGGTACTTTACTATTTGATTATTGCAGTACCGGTCGTTAATTTTGTGGCAGTGTATATACTAAGTGACAGGATCTTGAATTTTACACAGCAAGATACGATGAGTAAATTTAAAAGCGATCTGGTTAAACTTGTAGCATGCGGTTTTGTTGCCGTGATTTTGACAGTCTTTTATCAAGGTACGCTCAATAAAATCATGTTTAATAGCCAAACGCTCAATTTCAAAGAGTGGGGCACAGCATCCAGTACCAAGGAAATGTATACTAACTTCTACAAGAGAATTGCAAGGATGGGTATGAGCGGCACAGTTAGTATTGGTTCACGAGGATCATCATCAAGTACAAGCAGTACATCAAGCAGTAGTTCTTCCCCAGAAAGCTTACTAGATGCCTACTTCAACTCTTCAAATTAAGAACAAGAGCACGTTTAGTAAGGAAAGAGGTACCTTTTTTCAAAAGGGCTGAAAGAGCGATTTAGAGAGGTTGTTTCCTCTCTAAATTAAATCTCTTCCACAGTGTTTGCACACGTTAGCTTTTGCCAAAATGGTTTCTGCACAGAATGGACATGTGGTGTATTGTGCCGCTTCTTCTTTCTCAGCCTCTTCTAATTGTCTCCATTTTGCAAGATATTTTTTATGCCCCAATTTGGCAATTTTATACATTACTACCAGATAAACGGCGCATAAAATCGCGATCAGAACCCAATTAGTGGTTGTTGGCGCAGATGGGAAAAAAAATAAGTTGTTATCAATACCACGGGATACGCCTTTATATGTGTACCCTAAAGCGATAAACAAATTGAAAATCCCAAAAAAGTAGACAATTCTGACTGTCCATAACGGCAATTTTGTTGCCCAAAGATATATAAAAAGCCAATATGATACAATAATGGCATCTGAAATAGCCCCTGAATGGTTTGTCACAAAAGACAGCGGCCATTTGATAACCCAGAGCGGTAATGTAACCAGAAAAGGAATGACCAAAGTTGCAGAAGCAATTAATGCGGCAATACTAAATGTAAGTGTAAAAATAAGCCCTCTAATGTCAAATTTTTCTAAACGTGCATAATCTGATATGGTCATAATTTTCGACAAGGGAAAACTCCTTGATTAATTATTTTGTAGTATTTCATACATTATACATTATACATTAAACTTTTTGAGTATATCTAGATAATCACTCCACCATTGCATTAGAGTTCTTCTCTCTTTTAAATATTCTGCATGGTTATATGCTGCTTTTACTCCGGATCGTTCAGCATGTGCTAGTTGCCTTTCAATTGCATCACTATGAATACTATGCTCACCAATTTTCTCATGCATAATTGTGGAAGCCATAGCTCTAAAACCGTGATAAACCATTTCTTCTTTCCCATAACCTAAGCGTCTAATTGCTTGATTTAGTGTATTTGCACTCATGATTTTCAGATTTGAGATAGAAGACGGAAATACATACTTACTACAATGGGCACTAAGTGCATAAGCTTGTTTCAATATATTCATTGTACGATCTGTTAATGGTACAATATGTGGAGCAGGCATTTTCATTTTGTCGGCTGGAATTCTAATTTCTTTTTTTTCAAAATCTACTTCTTTCCACTCAAGAGCCCTAACATTGTAAGAACGTAAAAAAACGTAAGGGGAGAAGGTAAGGGCCAGCTTGGTATTAATATCGCCTTTATAGCTATCTATAGCTTGTAAAAGCATACTTATCTCTTTCGGATCAGTAATTGTAGGGTAATGGTTTTTTTGTCTTGGAGGAAGAATTACTTTTTTGTCGATTGCTGCAATAATGTTGTATTCCACAATTTCTAACATGGCTGCATATCGCCAAATCGAATTCAGCATATTTGAAATACGATCAGCAGTTTCTGCTATGCCTTGTTCTTGTAAAGATTGTAAAAGATTAATAATGTCAATACGTTTTATCTCAACAAAGTCCTTATCCCCAAAAAGCGGATAAATGTGGTTAGTTAACCATCCTTTTTTTCTAACAAAAGTATTTTTTGTGATTTTATCTTCATGTAATAAAAGCCATTTTTCGGCAATATCTTTGAATGTTAAATTTTGAGTAGCTTTTTTTTCTTTTCTATCTTCTGATGGATCAATACCGTCAGCAATTTTATCTTTGGCCTCTTGTCTTTTTTTACGTGCTTCTGCAAGTGAGACTTGTGGATAAGTTCCGAAAGAGATACTTTTTCTTTTGTTTTGGAAGGAGTAATCAAAGAGCCAAAGTTTTTGTCTATTTTCATTCGCATAGATCAGCAAAGCTAATCCAGCACCGTCATAAAGTTTGTAATCTTTGTCTTTTCTTTTCGCAGTTCTGATAAGTGCTTCGGAAAGCGGCGCTATCGACTTTGGCATAGTTTTTTACAGTAACTCTCTTTCATTTTTTACGGTAATTATAACAGTTACTGTATAAATTACTGTAAAGATTTTTGGACTAAGAGAGATATTGGTGGACTTAAAGAGACGTAAGATACAATGAGAATCCCTTTGTTTAGGGCTTTTGTGGACTTAGAAAATGATTTTGGATTGTAAGAAATTGATGAGTGGTGGCTGGAGACGGAATCGAACCGCCGACACGGAGATTTTCAGTCTCCTGCTCTACCGACTGAGCTATCCAGCCACGTTTTGAAGAGTTGAAATTATAGCTTAAAAACTTTAATACTAGCTTAGTGCCAACTCTTTGAAACGATCGCCGCGATGGGCATAGGATTTAAACTGATCCAAACTTGCCGCCGCGGGAGAAAGGAGGGCGACGGTCTCTTTTGTATGGACAGCGTGAATTTGCTTCATCGCTTCTTCGAGAATAAAGCATTTTGAGAGCCAAACACCCTCTTTTTGCGCCAAAGAAGCCAGTCTTTCGGTATTGGAACCGATAGCAAAAATCTTGACATGTAAGGTTTTCATAAAGTCGAAAAGTTCTTGCAAATCAACGCCTTTGTCGTCGCCTCCGAGCACCAGTAAAATCTGCTTGTCTTTATAACGCTTTAACGCTTCCACGGTCGCATCGACGTTGGTGCCTTTAGAGTCGTCGACCCAGAGGCGTCCTTGCGTATCGTGAAACTCTTCGATTTTATAGTGGTCGATTTTAAACGTATTGAGGTGGGCATAATCGACCGTATCGAGTAAAATTTTTTGTGCACATGCAGCGAGTACGGCATCGAGTAAAAACGGCGATTTGAAGTGAATGCGGTCGATGTCGATTCCTACGTGTTGCGCTAAATCCGTTTCGTTTTCATAAGCCACGATATGGGCAAGTGTTGGCGTATCGGCGAAGGCTTTGGGAACAACGGCTACGCTGCCTTCTTTCATACGCCTCAAAACGGAAAGTTTTGCTTCGATGTAGGCTTCCATACTTCCGTGCCACGTCAAATGATCAGGTTTGATCGGAAGAAGCAAGTAAATATCGGGTGCCGTGATTTTTGTATAGTGAAACGTGAACGAACTGGTTTCCAAAATCCATATCGTTGCTTTTTCGTCGATGGCGGCCAAGGGCGTTCCGATGTTACCGCCGGCACATGCGCCTTTGTCTTGGAGCAGATGTTCGCAAATTTGCGTCGTTGTCGTCTTTCCGTTGGTTCCGCTGATCCAAATCGAAAAGGGCATTTGCTCTTTAAAAAAGTCGTACTCGCTTGTGACGTGTTTGGCTTTAACGATAAGCGGATGGTTGGAGGGAAATCCGGGGCTTGGGATTTCAACGTCGCTTTGTTCGGGATCGAAGCAAGAGGGCGGTAACAAACGATTACCGTATTCGTCCGTACTTGGTTCGGTAAAATGATCGTCGAAGATCTGACATTGTCCGCTAAATTTTGCCGCAATAGCTTTGGTTGTTTTTCCGTGTCCGAAGAGTGTTATTGTCATCTGATTTTCAATGCCGTTAGTGCTAAAAGATTTGACATCAATGCGAGAATCCAAAATCGCACGATAATCTTGTTTTCCGGCCAACCTTTTACCTCAAAGTGGTGATGGATCGGCGCCATAAGAAAGATCCGTTTTTTGCGTGTTTTATAACTGCCTACTTGTAAAATAACCGATACGGTTTCTAGGACGAAGACAAACCCGACGAGAAACAACAAAATCTCATTTTTAGAAATAATCGCCATATAACCGATAAACGAGCCGATACTCAGGCTTCCGCTATCGCCCATAAAAACTTCGGCGGGGTAGCAATTGAACCATAAAAAACCGACGAGCGAACCCATAACGGCCGTGGCGACGATGACCACTTCGCCGCTTCCTCCGACTTTAGGAAGCAATAAATAACCGCTTAAATACGCATTGCCGCCGACGTAAACAAAAACGCCGAGCGATAAAATAGAAAAGATGGAAGGTACTGTTGCAAGTCCGTCGAGTCCGTCGGTGAGATTGACCGCGTTACTGGCGGAAACCATGACTAAAATCCAAAAAGCGATCGCAAAAAGATGCATATCGAAAAGCGGAAATTTGTAAAAAGGAATAAAAAAATGGGTATTCATGTCGACGGCGATGTAGAGCGTCAAAGCAATGACGAGCGAAGCGGCAATTTGTAACAAGAGTTTGCCTCTAGGACTCAGTCCCGCAGTGTTGCTTTTGCCCAAAATTTTGGAGAGGTCGTCTTGGACGCCGATAAGGCCGAAGAGCACTAAACACGCTAGACCTCCGATGACGAAAAGATTGTCCATACGTGCGTTAATCAAAATGGCAATAGTCGAGGCGCATAAAAAGACCAATCCGCCCATTGTAGGCGTTTTGCCTTTTTGTTGGTGGGTTTTGGGGGCAAGATCGTAGATCGGTTGGCTTGCGTTGCGCGCTTTTGCCCATCGAATAAATTTGGGCATCAGATAAATCGTCAGAATAAAACTGAAGAAAAAAGCAAATCCCGCTCTAACGGTAATATATTGAAAAATATTGATCGACGTGAGTTGGTATAAAAAGTAAAACATAAAGTGTATTTCCAAAAAGTTAAGGATACTAGACCTCTTTTACGGCCTATGCGCGATAGGCTATAAAAGAAGTCTAAAAGCAACATTTTAGTACCATATTGCTTATAAGCTTATAACAAAGGGTGGGATTTGAAACCGCAGATTCAAAAAACCTTACTGATTATTACGGACGGTATCGGGCACAATGCTTCCGATACCGCCAATGCCTTCGCTATGGCGCATAAACCGACGTATGAACGGCTTTTTAAGGAAGTACCCTACGCGTTGGTTGCGACTTCGGGACTTAGCGTCGGGCTTCCCGAGGGGCAGATGGGCAACAGCGAAGTCGGACACATGTGCATCGGTAGCGGACGTGTTTTGTACCAAAACCTCGTCAAGATTTCTTTAGCAGCGCAAGACGGATCTTTAGCGAGCAATCCGGCGTTGACGTCTTTGTTACATGTCAAGGGCGATATTCATATCGTAGGGCTTGCAAGCGACGGCGGCGTGCATTCGCATATCGAACATATTATCGCGTTGGCGCACATTGCGGAAGCTCAAGGCAAAACGGTACGCTTACATGTCATTACCGACGGGCGTGATGTTTCGCCGACGTCGGGCGTCTCGTTCGTGGAACGTTTGGAAAGCATTTGCACGGAACATATCGGCATTGCGTCGATTTCGGGACGTTTTTTTAGTATGGATCGCGACAACCGTTGGGAACGAATCGAACAAGGATACCGCGCTATCGTAGATGCAACGCCTAAAACGACGCTCGGTGCCAAAGCCTACGTGCAGTCGATGTACGATAAAGGCATTACCGACGAGTTTATCGAGCCGGTTGCGCTTGAGGGTTTTCAGGGTATTAAAAGTGAGGACGGCGTTATCTTCGCCAATTTTAGAAACGATCGTATGCGCGAGCTTTCCCGTGCGATCGGTTTTAAAGAGTTCGGCGAGTTCTCGCGCACGCTAAACGGTGTGGAGTGCGTGACGATGAGCGAGTACGATAGCACGTATCCGTTTGCGATTTTGTTCGAATCGCAAACACCTCAAAACGTCTTAAGCGACGTGGTTTCGGCGGCGGGACTTTCTCAGTTTCATACGGCGGAAACGGAAAAATACGCTCATGTTACGTTTTTCTTTAACGGCGGCGTGGAAGAGCCTAAAGTCGGCGAAACCAGACTTTTAGTTCCCAGCCCCAAAGTCAAAACGTACGATTTGGAGCCTCAAATGAGTGCGAAAGCCGTTGCCGACGCGGTTTTAAGCGCGATGGACGCAGCGTACGATTTTATCGTCGTCAATTTTGCTAACGGTGATATGGTCGGGCATACGGGAAGTCTAGACGCTGCCATCAAAGCCGTTGAAGCGGTGGATGAGGCGTTGGGACGGTTGTTCGACAAAGCTTCGGCGGCGGATTATTCCGTGGTACTGACGAGCGATCACGGAAATTGCGAGCAGATGTTCGACGAAACGGGAGCCAAATTAACAAACCACACGACTTTCGACGTCTACGCTTTCGTGTTGGACAAGCGCGTCAAACACGTTCGCAAAGGCGCGCTGAATCATATCGCGCCGACGGTTTTAGCGTTGATGGGGCTTGAAATTCCATCTGAAATGGATGCACCGTTGGTGTCGTTTTAGACTCTACATGTCAAGATTTAACAAAGGAAAGATCAATGAAATTTAGCGGAAAAAATGTTTTAGTTACGGGTGCGGCAAGCGGTATCGGTCAAGAGATCGCCTTGACGTTGGCGCAATACGGGTTAAAAGTATGGATCAACTATCGTTCACGCCCCGAGCAAGCCGACGCAATCAAAGCGCAAATCGAAGCAAACGGCGGCGTAGCGGCGGTAATCGGCTTTGACGTTACGGACGAAGAAGCCTTTGTCGAAGGTATCAAAACGATCGTCGATAGCGACGGAGAACTCTCGTATTTGGTCAACAATGCGGGTATTACCAACGATAAATTGGCGATTCGTATGAAAAAAGAGGATTTTACGTCCGTCATCGATATCAATCTGACGTCGGCGTTCGTAGGATGCCGCGAAGCACTCAAAACGATGAGCAAAAAGCGTTTCGGTAGCGTCGTCAATATCGCTTCGATCGTCGGCGAAACGGGCAATGCGGGACAAGTCAATTACAGTGCGAGCAAAGGCGGTTTGATTGCGATGACCAAAAGTTTCGCGCAAGAAGGAAGTGCCAGAGACGTACGTTTTAACGCCGTAACGCCCGGTCTTATCGCGACGGAAATGACCGATAAATTAAGCGACGAGATTAAAGAAAGTTATACGTCGAAGATTCCGTTGAAGCGTTTCGGAACGCCTAAGGACATCGCAGAAGCGGTCGCTTTTTTACTCAGTGATAGTGCCGCTTATATCACGGGAGAAGTGCTAAAAGTCAACGGCGGCATGTACATGTAAGCGATGCCAAATTCAAATTAAAGTTTTTTTTGATAAAATAGTGAAAATTTTTTAAAGGAGCTATTAAATGGCACTATTCGATGATGTAAAAGCGGTCGTTGTTGAACAATTAAACGTAAATCCCGACGAGGTAAAAGAAGAGTCAAAATTTGTAGAAGATTTGGGCGCGGACTCTTTGGACGTTGTTGAACTCGTTATGGCACTTGAAGAGAAATTCGATATCGAAATTCCCGACACCGACGCTGAAAAAATCGTCACCGTCAAAGATGCAATGTCTTACATTGAAGCACACAAATAATTTCATAACGCATAAAGCCCGTTTGATCGGGCTCTCCCACTCCCCATTAGATCACAAAAGAGGATAAAAATTTGAAAAGAGTCGTTGTTACCGGTATAGGAATGATTAATTCACTGGGTTTGGATAAAGAGAGTTCTTTTAAAGCTATCGTTGAAGGTCAATGTGGCATTAAAAGCATTAGTTCGTTTGATGCGACCGAACATTCTGTGACTATCGCCGGCGAAATCATCGGCTTTGATCCCAATACGATTATGAATCCCAAAGAAGTCAAAAAAGCCGACCGTTTTATTCAGCTAGGACTTGCCGCCGCAAAAGAAGCGATGCATGATGCAAAATTTGAAAGTTTTGAGTCCGAGCGTTTCGGCGTCAGTTCGGCTTCGGGTATCGGTGGATTGATCGTCATCGAAAAAAACTCCGTGATCGTCAATACCGCAGGCCCTCGTAAAATTTCTCCATTTTTTATTCCTTCCGCGTTAATTAACATGTTAGGCGGTATGGTTTCGATCGAGTACGGTTTAAAAGGGCCGAACCTCTCTTCGGTAACGGCATGTGCGGCGGGAACGCATGCGATTAGCGACGCAACGAAAACGATTTTAACGGGCGGTGCGAAAAAAATGCTTGTCGTCGGTGCCGAGGCGGCAATTTGTGCGGCGGGTATCGGCGGATTTTCGTCGATGAAAGCACTTTCGACGCGCAACGACGATCCCCAACGTGCTTCACGTCCGTTTGATGCGGAACGTGACGGTTTTATTATGGGCGAGGGTGCGGGCGCGTTAGTCCTCGAACTTTACGACGATGCGGTCGCTAGAGGTGCGCACATTTACGGCGAAGTGGTTGGATTCGGTGAAAGTGCCGACGCCAGCCATATCACTTCTCCGAGCATGGACGGTCCTTACCGTGCGATGAAAGCGGCATACGAAATGGCAGGTTCTCCTCGTATCGATTATATCAACGCACACGGAACGAGCACGCCGGCAAACGATAAAAACGAAACGGCCGCGATTAAAGAGCTTTTCGGTGCAAACGTACCGCAAATCAGCTCTACCAAAGGTCAAATCGGTCACTGCTTGGGTGCAGCGGGTGCTATTGAAGCGGTTATCTGCCTTATGGCGATGCGCGATGAAATCTTGCCTCCGACGATCAATTACGAAAACCCCGATCCCGAATGCGATTTGGATTATATCCCCAATACGGCTCGAAAATGCAAAGCTCACTATATTATGAGTAACTCATTCGGCTTTGGCGGAACCAACGGCTCCGTCATTTTTAAGCGCGTATAAGGACAAAGAGTGGCAACCTATTTAGAGTTTGAAAACGGTATTAAACAAATCGACGAAGATATTGCCGGTGCAAAAATCAAAGGCGATGCACATGCCGTTGAAATCTTGGAAAAAAATCTCGCCAAAGAGATCTCTAAAACCTATAAAAATCTCAGTGAATACCAAAAACTTCAACTCGCCCGCCATCCCGATCGTCCGTATGCTTTGGACTATATTCGAGGTTTGTTGAAAGAGAGTTACGAAGTTCACGGAGATCGTAATTTTGCCGACGATGCTGCAATTGTCGGCTATATCGGCTATTTAGCCGGACGAAAGACAATGATTATCGGCGAACAAAAAGGACGCGGAACCAAAAATAAAATCAAACGAAATTTCGGTATGCCGCATCCCGAAGGCTATCGAAAAGCATTGCGTTTAGCAAAGATGGCGGAAAAATTTAACCTGCCTATCTTGTTTTTAATTGACACCCCGGGCGCGTATCCGGGCATTGCGGCGGAAGAACGCGGTCAAAGCGAAGCAATTGCCAAAAATCTTTTGGAATTGAGTCGATTGAATACCCAAAGTGTTGCCGTCGTGATCGGAGAGGGCGGAAGCGGCGGTGCTTTAGCCATAGGCGTTGCCGACCGTGTGGCGATGATGCGATATTCCGTTTTTTCCGTTATTTCTCCGGAAGGATGTGCCGCCATTTTATGGAACGACCCTTCTAAACAGGAAAATGCGACCAAAGCGATGAAAATCACCGCAGACGATCTTTACGGATTGAAATTAATCGATGCGATCGTCGACGAACCGCTTGTCGGCGGACATCGCGATAAAGAGAGTGCGATTAAGGCTTTGGGGGATTATTTTATTAAGTCGTTGCAAGAGTTAGATCAATTGAGTGATCAAGAACGTATGGATAAGCGTTACGAAAAGATTCTTTCTATCGGAGCATACGAGGAACGCTAAGCGCGTTTTTTTGTGTGAGCGGTTACTGTAAAAAAAAGAGCCATGCATTCACATGGCTCCTCTTCTTCGCACGTTAGTGCACTTCTTTCCAGATTTTAACTTTCCAAGCAAACGCAAGAAGCGTGAAAAGTACCATATAGCCGATTAACTTATAACCGAGGTCTTCGCGTTCGGCTTTTTTACGATCGCCGACTTTCTCCATATAAGAGATCACTTGATTTTGCG
>NZ_JSEC01000017.1:0-24306 GCF_000789415.1 Sulfurospirillum sp. MES
GATTATCGACGATCGGTTGAAAATAGGAGAGAATGTTTCCCGTATCGATGGCGGTTTTAATGGTGTGAATCGTTTCGATGTTTTTCAATGCGTTATCGTACTCGATGCCCGATAATCCGTCGGCATAAACGATGGGTTGTTTGGTTGCGATGGCTTGTTCGATACCGATTTTTGCATCTTCGAAGACTTTAAAAATCCCGTACGTGTAACTGCAAATAACGGAAATATCGTATTCGATGGTGTCGATTTTGACGACATGTTCTTTGACGTTGGCTAAAAATTGCTCCAAGACGGCGTGAATCTCTTCTTTATCCGCGCGGCAACTTCGTCGGTCGATCGCAAACGCGTACAACCCGTTTTCAAGATGATATATGCGCTGAAATCCCCAAGGATTGGGCATTAAATAGAGCAGTGTTTTGCCGAAAGTTTGTTCGATTTTTTCCACGCTGCCTTTGTCGTAAAATTTTTCCAACACCGTATAATCTTCGATTTGAATCAAAATGAGCACGGAGAGGGCGTTGGCGGAGAGGTAGTCGAACAATTGCTTTTTATCGCTCATGATGGCGGTGATGTCGTGACGCAAGGAGATAAACTCCTCAATCTCTCCGTTGGCGTTTAAAATAGGCTGAACCGTCGTTTTGACGTAATAAGGATCGCCGTTTTTGGCACGGTTTTTAACGACGCCTTGCCATGTTTTTTTCGCTTTGATTGTCGCCCAGAGGTCTTTAAAAGCACTTTTTGGCATATCGGGATGGCGAATGATATTGTGTTGTTGTCCGAGTAATTCGTCCGGACGATAGCCCGTTATTTGGCAAAATTTGTCGTTGACAAAGGTAATAAAGCCGTTAGGATCGGTTTTGGAGATAATGGAACTGGCATTGGTAATATCGATATATTGTTTGAGTAACAAAGCGTTTTGCGTATTTTCGTAGCGCAGGTAAATTTTTTCTAAAAGATGATCCAAGGTCGAAAAGAGTTGTTCTTGCGTAAAAGGTTTAAACAAAAACCCGTCCACGTTGAGCTCGAGCGCTTGGGGAATGAACGCCGTGTCGCCTCGCGCGCACAAAGCAACGACGGTTACGAAAGTGTTTTGTTCGCGAACCCAACGTATCAGATCGATACCGCTTGCGTGCGGAAAAGACAATTCCGTCACGATAACATCGATCTCTGAGCGATGTTCTTCGTAAAGTAAGTGCGCTTGTTCGACGTTTTCCGCCGTATAAAGCGTTTCAAATCGGCTGAGAAAAAGAGTTTTTGCCGCCGTGCGTGCCGTCGCGTCGCTCTCAAGGTACAGAAGCGTCAGCGGTTGATTCGGCGGCGATTGTCTGATAGTGCTCATTTGGTTCATGCCTTCGTACCCTTCCTAATGTTTGTCCGAACGTGACGTTATCGACGGCGGAAAAATCCCATTCAAGCGCATTCGGTTCAAAGAGCATAACAATCGTCGAACCCATCTCAAATAATCCTATTTCATCGCCTTTTTTAACGTGTAAATCGGTATAATAATAATAACGTTGAAGTTTCGAAGAGGCATTGGTCTGAATCGACGGATCGAAATGAAAGACTATTTTACCGACGTTTAGTGCCCCCACAAAAACCATGTAAAATACGTGATCGTTCTTAGTGTAGCATTCTAGCACAACTCGTTCATTTTCGATAAATAATTCGTCAACTTTTTTCAGCCACGAAAGGTTAACGGGGTATAATTTTCCCGGAATATGAACGGCTTTAGCGATACGCATATCTAACGGGGCATGGTAACGATGGTAATCTTTAGGCGAGAGGTAAACGTTGATAAAAACGCCGTTTTGGAGTTTTTGTCGGTTGTTTTTGGAGACGTAATCGCTTAAAAGCGCACCGATTCGGTAGTCAAAGCCTTTGATTTGCAATGCCGTGTCGTTTTGGATCGTTCCGTAAGCACTGACTTTGCCGTCGCACGGAGAGATGAAGACGGATGCATCGGTATCGAAAGAACGCGGCGTGACGAATTTACGCGTAAAAAGTGCGTTAAGGCTTTCATACGAAGCGGCATTTTTAAATGCCCTAAGATCGACGTTCATGCATCGAACGTAGGTTTGATTGATGAAGGATTGAAAAAAAGAAGGGAATTTTTTGCGGGCAAAGCGTCCGAATAGTCTTGATAATACGGAAGTTTTAAAGCTTGGGTATCGTTGCATGTTTCTCTTTTGCGTATTTAATTTTGGCTAGATTATAGCAGATGAATGATTTATTTGAAACTAAATTCAAAAATTATGATAGGATTTTACGTTTGATTTTTAATAATTTTACAAGAAAAGGATAGTGTCTATTATGGAAAAGATGACCGGATTTTGGCAAAGATTCGTACAATTCATTACGTTTATCAATCTTCCGATTCGCAAGAAGTTTTTTTTATTTGAGTTCGGTACGTTTTTTTGGTTTGTTTTTATCGGTACGATTACGGTCTCTTCCCTTAGTTTTATTCATTACCGTTATTCACAACTGACGCAAAGCACGCTCCCTTATATGAAAGTCGTTTTATGTTTGAGTCCGGAATTGACCTCGATCGAGAACGCTTTGAGTTCGACGACAGAGTTTGATACGACCTTATTTTACCTCAAAGGCCTTTTGGCGCGAACCAAAAACACGCTCTCCGAAACGCTCGTCGGTAACCAAAAAACGACGATGAGCGGTAACGTGTTTGAGCTTTTTATTCAGTCGCTTTCCAAAGAAGACTCGCAAAGCGTTGAAGCTTTGCAGATGATTTTTAAAGAGATCGGTGCGATGGAAGAGAGCGTTTTAACGGCGCAAAAACGTAAAAATTCCTTAAGTGCCGAAGAGATCGAACAAACCAAAGAGGTTTTAAATACGCATATTCAAAAAACGCAAGAGTTGACGCAAGCGTTATCCGCACGCATTAACGGCTTGTATCAAGACTACTCGCAACAGGTCAATAATGCCATTCGTCTGTCGATCAACAGCGTCGCATGGGTCATTTTTGTTGCGATTATTTTGTTGATGCTCTTTACGCGATGGCTCAGAGAAGCCTTTTCGCGTCCGATCGAGTCGATGATTCAACAAATTCACTCTTTGGGAACGGGCGAAGTCGATCTCAGTAAAAAACTCAAAATCAAATCCAAAGACGAAATCGGTACGCTCTCGCGCGAATTTAACAAACTGGTCGATACCGTCTACGGCGTGACCGTCTTTAAAAAAGTCATCGAAGAGGACAGTTCGCTCGAAGTGGTCTATACGCGTTTGGGCGAAGTGTTTGAAAAAGAAGCGGGCATCGACGAGTATCGCATTTTTGACGTCAATGCCGCCAAACAAACGATGAATATGGTCTATCCTTTAAGCGAAGAGATCGCATGCAACGAAGAAATTTTGCATAATTGCACCTTGTGTCGCGCACAGAAAACAGGGCATAAAGTCTCTTCGTTCGAATACGAAGGGGTGTGCAAGGAGTTTTTACGCGACGAGGGCAAAAAACACGTTTGTATTCCTTTGATCGTCTCGGGGCATGCCGGAGCCGTCGTACAGTTTGTTTTCAAAGCCTCATCGGCGGAGGAAGTCAACGAGAAAATTTTCAAAGCGGAGAGTTACATCAAACATTCGCTCTCTGTCATTGAGACCAAACGCTTGATGAACACTTTGCGTGAATCTTCGTTGGTCGACGGGTTAACGGGACTTTACAACCGTCGTTTCTTGCAAGACCACTCCAATCAGATCATCGCCAGTACGCTCAGACGTAAAAAACAGATCAGCCTTTTGATGTGCGATATGGACTACTTCAAACAAGTCAACGACAAATACGGTCACGACGTCGGTGATAGCGTTCTGAAAGAGACGTCGCATATCTTGAAAAAATGCGTCAGGGAATCGGACATCGTCATTCGCTTCGGCGGCGAGGAGTTCTTGATCTTGTTGATCGATACGGACGTCGGTTACGGTGCAAACGTTGCGGAAAAAATTCGACAAAGCGTTGAAGAGTTCAGCTTCAAAACGACCGACGGCATTTTGAAAAAGACGATTTGCATCGGCATTAGCGACTTTCCTCACGATACCGACGGTTTTTGGCAAGCGATCAAATTCGCCGACGTCGCGCTTTACAAAGCCAAAGAGAGCGGACGTAACCGTTGTGTTCAATTTACCACGGAATTGTGGGATCAAAAAGCCAATTTTTAGAAAAGGTATCTATGTTTAACGCGTATATTCAAGACACGAAAATGCTCCAAAATTTAAACGATTTGGGCTATGTGTCCATGACTCCCGTCCAAAGAGAATGCATTCCTTTATCCCTTGCAGGGCGCGACATCGTCGCAAAAGCCAAAACAGGCAGTGGCAAGACCGTTGCGTTTGGACTGCCGCTACTTTTAGCTTTACATGTAAACTCCATGCGCATCCAATCGGTCGTACTTTGCCCCACGCGTGAACTTGCCGAGCAAGTGAGCGCGGAGCTTAGAAGACTTGCTCGTTTTGCGCATAATATCAAGATCGTCACGCTCTGTGGCGGAACGCGCTTTGTGCCGCAGTGCATCAACCTAGAGCATGGCGCGCACATCGTTGTGGGAACTCCTGGGCGCATTTTGCAGCATTTGCAAGAGAAAACCATCAACTTTGAACATATCAAAACGCTCGTTTTGGATGAAGCCGATCGTATGCTTGACATGGGCTTTTTCGAAGACATCGAGAAGATCATCGCCAAAATGCCAAGCAAACGTCAGACGTTGCTGTTCTCCGCCACATTCCCTAAAGAGATCGAGCAGATGTGCAAGGAAGTACAAACGGATGCTTTACATGTAAGCATCGAAGAAGAGGCAAACACCTCTTCCAATATAGCGCAAATCTGCTACCGTGTGGAGCCTAGCGAAAAGGAAGAAGCACTCAAAGGCGTTTTGTTGGAAAGCGATGCTAAGTCGGTCATCATTTTTTGCAAAACCAAAGTGGGTGTTGCCGAGCTTCAAGGCTACCTCTTAGATGAAGGCTTTGACGCGCTTTCCTTACATGGAGACTTAGAGCAGATCGACCGTGATGAGCATCTGCTTCTCTTTGCCAACGGCAGTGCGCAAATCCTCGTTGCCACCGATCTTGCCTCACGAGGTCTTGATATCAAAGATGTAGAGATGGTCATTAACTACGAACTCCCCCAAACGATGGAAATCTACACCCACCGCATCGGACGAACCGGGCGCATGGGAAAAGAGGGCAAGGCGATCAGTTTCGTCACGCCACGCGAAGAGAGCTTTTTGGAAGAGCTCAAAGAAGCCAATTTTACGTTTACATGTAAAAGCATTAGCGATCTCAATCCAACCCTCACAAAACCCAAAAAAGCCCTCTACATCACGCTCTGCATTGACGCAGGCAAAAAACACAAAATGCGCGCAGGCGACATACTAGGAACGCTCACCAAAGACTTAGGACTGGAAGCGAGTGTTATCGGTAAAATTGACATCTTAGAGAAGTTTTCTTATGTTGCTATAGCGCGTGAATATGCTGATAAAGCGTATGAAGGACTGTGTGCTACGACGATTAAAAATAGACGGTTTAAGATTTGGAAGTTGGGGTGATAAATGTCCCATATTCTCATAGCCACCGATATTTTTGGTAAAACCAACGCCGTGGAAACGTTAAGCGAGCGCTTGAGTGCAGTGTGTGAAAGGGTGCATATGCTCGACCCTTACGATGCAAAGCCTATGCATTTTCAGGGTGAAAACGAGGCGTATGAAGTATTTAACCGCGTGTGTGGGCTTGAAAACTATGCCCAAATATGTCGAAAAGCTCTCGATGCACTTTCCAACGAAGAGGTCATTTTAATTGGTTTTAGCATGGGATCATCAGCATTGTGGAAGGTGCTTGATGGACGCCAAGGCGGAAAAATCAAACATTTTTACGGCTTTTATGCTTCGCAGATTCGCCACTTTTTAGACGTTAATCCGCTTGTGCCATGCACGCTTGTTTTCCCCTACTCTGAGCCGCATTTTGATGTTGCTGAGTTAATGTCCAAACTTGCTATCAAAGAAGGGCTCACGTGCATTAAAACGGCGTATTTACACGGCTTTATGAATCCCTTGTCGGTGAATTATAACGCTATGGGCTATGCTGAGTATTGCCGATGGATAGAAGAAAGCATTAATTCCTCACCGCTTTGAGCCAGTTATAAATCGTAGCCTTCGAGACATTTAACACCGAGCAGATATACCCCACGACATTGCGAATGGCGAAGATGCCCTCGCGTTCCAAAAAGACCACCAACTCTTTTTTATCCTCACTCGAAAGCCCTGAAAGGGCGATGTTTTTAGCGCTTAAATACTTCTCAATAGTCTCGTCGGTGTGTTCTCTCCAACTTTGCGAAAAGAGTACGGAGGGTTTGGCTTCGGCGTTTACATGTAAAAAGCTTTTGAGAAAATCGTGCAAGTTTTCCAAGGGTTCGATGTTGTAGTTGATGCAGATCATCCCGATGGGTTTTTCTTCCATATCTCGCACGATGATGCTGACCGCTTTGAGGCGTTTGCCATCACTGCTGGTTTTATCATACGGTCCGACCCAATTTTCTTTGATGCTGTTTAGGTCTCTCAGTTCACTGAGCATCGCATCGCCCACGCGGCGTTTTGAGAACGCATTAACGATGTGGACGAGCTTTTTCGCTTCCAAGTCATGCATGACGACTTCGACGTTTGGGTAAAACAGTTTGGCGATGGCGTCACATAAAGTGACATACGATTTGAGCTCTTTTTTCATTTGGCAATTATAGCACTCATTTAAAGATAATTTGTCTAATTTAGACTATAATTCTAAAAAATAGCTCAAAGGAGTCATCATGGCAATCGGTTTTATAGGCTTAGGTAACTTAGGCGCCGCCATCGCAAAACGCTTAACAAGTATGAATGAAGAGGTCATCGTTTGGAACCGCACCAAAAGCAAAGCGGAGGCGAAAGGGTTTGTGTGTGAAAGCTCTCCCAAAGTGCTTTTGGAAAAATGCGATACCGTATTTTTATGTCTGTTTGACTCAGCGGGCGTTCGCGATGTTTTAACGATGGAAAACGGGCTTTTAAGTGCAATACAAAAAGGCAAAACCATCATCGATCTGAGCACCAATCACTTCAACGACGTGGTCGAATTTCACGCAATGGTCGAAGCCAAAGGCGGCAATTACCTCGAGTCACCTGTTTTAGGCAGTGTTGTGCCAGCTAGCAAAGGTGAGCTCACTGCGGTGTGTGCCGGTAAAGAGAGCACTTTTCTTACATGTAAACCTCTTCTTGAGAAGTTTGCCTCCACTATTTTCCACCTCAAAGAGGCAGGATTTGCGGCAAAAATGAAACTGATTAACAACCTTTGCCTTGGCTCTTTTATGGCGACGATCGCGGAGTGTACGGCTCTGGGCGAAGCGTGCGGCATCGATAAAAAAGAGTTGTTGGACATCTTGGGGGCGGGTGGCGGAAAGTCACTGGTGTTAGCGGCCAAAACACAAAAGCTGATCGATGAGGACTTTAGCCCGCATTTTAGCACCGCGGCGATCACCAAAGATTTGCACTGTCTGCAAGATTTGGCGTACAGTTTAAATCGTCCGCTTTACACCGCCAGTGTTACCAAAGAGCTTTTTTCCAAAATGAAAATGATGGGCAAAGGTGACGAGGACTTTAGTTCTATTTACCAACTTTTTAAAGCGTGACAAAAATAGGGCACTTAAAGGTAAAGTGCCATTTACTTTTTAAAATATTCAAATAATCTCTTTTAGAAACTATTTCCCCCTTTTTCTCCTCTTTTTTCATGCTACGATGCCCCGATAATTTGAAATAAATACTATTTTTTATAAATAAAGGTGTTTATTTCATATTTAAAAAATATTAGAGTTATTTAATAATACTTTTTCTATCTTGTTAATATTAATTTAATCTTAAATTTTGTACGATTTCAATAACGGAAGGTAAATTATTATTTACTTATTTGAACGTAATACACTAAACTTTAAAAGGAGGTTTGAATGTCGGAAGTTTCAAAGATACGCACGTTTCCGCCGAGTCAAGAGTCTTGGGGCGGCGAGACGGCGTTTGAAGGAACGCATCGTAAAGGCGAGTTAAGAGGTATCATCAAGATCAATCAAGACAATTGCGTGGGGTGCGATACCTGTACCGCGTTTTGTCCCACCGAGGCGATCAAGGGCTCTTTAGGGGTTGCTCATGCGATTAGCACCAACAAATGTGTCGCCTGTGGTCAGTGCCTTGTGAATTGTCCGTTTGGTGCCATTGAGCAGATGAGTTTTGTGGATATTGTCATGGAAAAATTGGCTGATCCTAAAGCCTTTGTCGTCTCCCATCCTGCTCCGGCAGTACGCGTTGCAATTGCCGAAGAGTTCGGTGCACCGGCGGGAGAACTTACGATCAATCGTCTTTACAATGCGTTTGAAAAAGCGGGATTTCATAACTACGATATTAATTTTGCCGCCGATCAAACCATTTTGGAAGAGGGTACGGAATTCATTAAAAAAGTACGGTACTGGGTTTTGGGCGAACGCGGTGAGGACTTGGAGCATGTAGCCCACCATCCGCTTCCTCATTTTACGA
Source organism: Sulfurospirillum sp. MES (assembly GCF_000789415.1). Lineage (NCBI taxonomy): Bacteria > Pseudomonadati > Campylobacterota > Epsilonproteobacteria > Campylobacterales > Sulfurospirillaceae > Sulfurospirillum > Sulfurospirillum sp. MES. Next base: position 8,541 of record NZ_JSEC01000017.1, read on the forward strand.
GTTGCTGTCCCGCATGGATTAAAAATGCCGAAACGTTTCATCCTGAACTCATTCCGCATATTTCCGGAGCCAAATCACCGATGCAAATGGGCGGTGCTTTAGCCAAAACGTGGGCGGCGGAGTTCGTATGGAAGAAAGACCCGCGAGACGTTTATCTTGTCGGCGTCATGCCGTGTACCGCGAAAATTTTTGAAGCCAGTCGTCCCGAGTTTAACTCAGCCTACGAATACTTCAAAGCGGAAAATAAAATTCCCGAAAATACGGCGTCGTTTCAAGATATAGACGCGATTTTGACGGTACGCGATATTGCCGAAATTTTTAGACGCAAAGGGATTAATCCGCTTTTGATGTCGGATGAACGCGAAGTTGAAACGACAAACGTCTATACGGGTGCCGCAACGATTTTCGGTGCTAGCGGCGGTGTTATGGAAGCGGCACTTCGAACGGCGTATTTTCTTCTTTCCGGTACGGAGCTTTCCAATCCCGATATTACGCTGGTGCGCGGATACGAGCAAGACATCGTCGAAGCAACGATTCCCGTTCCTTTGAAAGCCTTAAACGGTAAAGTGATTAACGTGAAAGTTGCCGTCGTGAACGGTGCTTCACGCAATATCAAAGAGATCGTTAAACGCTTGAGGGACGATAAAAACCAATACCACTTTGTCGAAGTGATGAACTGCCCCGGCGGTTGTGTTAACGGCGGCGGACAGCCTGTGCGAACGATGGGAACCTCTTGGTTACACCCGTTATTGCCATTACCGCTTAGAGCTTAAGGAGAAACTATGAAAGCTACACAAGAGAACTATTTTTACGCCGAAAAACCGCTCGGCCAATTGTTAAGTCGTCGCGATTTTCTTAAAGCCGCAGGCGTGTCTGTTTCTGCAATTGCGATCAGCGGTTATGCAATTACCGACATCGTTCAAAAACGAAAGTCGTATATTGCCCTTCGTCAGCAAGGACTTTACAAAGACGATAAACGCCTTCAAAAAGCCAATCTTACGGGTTCACATCAAAATGCAAGCTGCCTTAAAGTCTATCAAGACATGGGAACCAAGCCGATGGGCGAAGTTGCGGAGCAGTTGTTACATACCAAAACCTATGTCGATCGAAGTAACCTTTTAATGCAAGGAGCACACCATGGCTAATGAAAGAGTTTTAAAATTCCCGATGTCGGAGAAGATGTTTCATAACATTAACATGGTGACATGGATGATTTTAGCGGTTACGGGTATGATGATCTATTTTAAAACGGTAGGTGAAGCGACTGCTTCGTTGCTGATGGATTTTCACATCGGCATTGCGATTGTTTTTACGCTCAATTTTGTGGGCTTTGCGGTGTTAAATGCCGATCGTTTCTTTTTAATGCTACGCAATTTACTCATCTGGGATGCCGATACCTTTGCGTGGTTTAAAAATTTCGGAGGGTATCCAAGACGCTTGTTTGGCATTCCTTTTGGTCCCGAAGAAGTGGCTCCTCAAGGTCGGTTTAATGCCGGTCAAAAGTTTACCTACCTCTTTTTTATTTTTATGATTTTCGGATTGATTGTAACAGGTTGGTTACTCTACTTTATGGCACCCGTTTTAGGCAAAACGACGATGGTTTATTTTTTCAATTTTCATGTTTGGGGTTCCATCATTGCGACGGTAATGGCAGTGGGTGCGCATCTTCCATTAGCCGTGATCAATATCGAAGATTTTAAAGCGATGTTTCGCTTCGGTGCAGGCGACGTACCGTTGGAAGACGCCCTTCATCATGCGCCTAAATGGGTTGAAAACGATTTGGTTAAAGTCAGCACTCTAGAGCAACCTCTAAAAGCGCACCGTTAAAAACCTAGCCGCTGCGGCGGCTAGTGCTTTACATGTAAAGGAAAAACAATGTCATGGACAAGTGAGCGATTTGCACGCATTAAAGCGTGGGAAGCATCGCGCGAGTTTAACGATTTTATTGACGATGAGGCAATTCATCAAACCATTAATGAAACAAAAAATCCTTCAAAAGAGCGTGTTTTAGCCATTATTGAAAAAGCCAGAAACAATGCGACCAAAGGCGATATGCTCTCTCCCGAAGAGACGGCAACGCTTTTAAATATCACCGATAGAGCTTTATGGGATGAGGTTTTTAAAGCGGCAACGTACATCAAAGAAGAGGTTTACGGAAATCGAATCGTTCTCTTTTCGCCGCTGTATATCTCCAATCCCTGCGTCAACAACTGCCAGTACTGTGGTTTTAAATCTTCCAATGATTCCATGTCAAAAAAAACATTGAATCACGAAGAGCTTGAAGAAGAAGTCAAAGCACTTTTGGATGCAGGGCAAAAGCGTCTGATTGCCGTTTACGGCGAGCATCCAAAGAGCGATTATAACTATATAGCCCAAAGTGTACGAACTATTTATGCCACAAAAAAAGACAATACGGAAATCAGGCGTGTCAACATCAATGCCGCCCCGATGTTTGAAGAGGAGTATCGAGTCATTAAAGCCGAGGGCATTGGAACATACCAAGTCTTTCAAGAGACGTATCATAGGGAAACGTATGAGAAAATGCATCCCAAAGGCACACTCAAAGGCGAGTATGATTGGCGATTGTTCGCGTTGCATCGAGGCTTAAATGCGGGGCTTGACGATGTCGCGGTGGGCGTGTTGTTCGGTATTTACGACTGGAAATTTGAAGTGCTTGCCATGTTGCACCATGCGATGGATTTAGAAAGAGTGTTCGGCATCGGACCGCATACGATGTCGTTTCCTCGCATTAAACGCACCTCCGATACCGATCTGAGCGAGTTTCCTTATGCCATGAGCGATGAAGATTTTATGCGTGTCGTCGCCGTCATTCGTTTGATGTGTCCGTTTACGGGAACGATTTTAACGGCGCGTGAAGAGCCGGAACTCAGAGATGAAATGCTTAAAAAATGCGGTATTTCTCAGATGGATGCGGGTACGAACATTGGTATCGGTGGGTATAAAAAACACGAAGAGGGCAATGATCTTTCCATTCAACAATTTGCCATCGGCGATCATCGTGGGATTGATGAGTTTATCCTAAGCCTGATCAAAGAGGAGCGTTTACCTTCTTTTTGTACTTCATGTTACCGAGAAGGACGTACGGGGTGTGATTTTATGCCTTTAGCCAAAAATGCAAGCATCAAACATTTGTGCATTCCCAACGGTATTTTGACCTTTAAAGAGTATATGAGAGACTATGCGTCCCCTGAAGTTAAACGTATCGGCGAGCGCATTATCATCCCCAAATACCTTGGAATGTTACGTGAAAATATGCCGCTTTTAGCCGACAAAGTCGAAGATATGCTTCACGGTCTAGAACACGGTAAAAATGACTGCCATTTGTAAGGAAGGTGCGTGAGTTTTCGCATAGAACATGATTTTTTAGGAGAACGAGAAGTCCCAAGCGAGGCGTATTACGGTATTCATACGCTTCGCGCTTCCGAAAACTTTCCGCTCAGTCATTTAGGCATCGATGCACGCTTTATTCAAGCGTTTGCACAGGTAAAAAAAGCGTGCGCAAACGCCAATGCGACGCTTGGTTTTTTAGATGCCGCTAAAGCAAAAGCGATCATACAAGCGTGCGATGAGATGATCGCGGGCAGATGGCACAATAATATTATCGTCGATGCGTTGCAAGGTGGGGCAGGAACGTCGTTAAATATGAACATGAATGAAGTCATCGCCAATCGTGCGTTAGAAATCATGGGGTATTCCAAAGGCAGTTACGAGATCATTCATCCGCTTGATCATGTCAATTTGCACCAATCCACCAACGATGTTTACCCAACAGCGCTTAAAGTGGCAGCCATGTCTCTTTTACAAGAACTCGGCGATGAGATCGCCAAACTTCAAGGTGCACTTCAAGGTAAAGAAAAAGCGTTTAGTTCCGTACTTAAAATGGCGCGAACCGAACTTCAAGATGCCGTTCCTATGAGTTTGGGAGCCGGTTTTGGAGCGTACGCCGAAGCGATTGCCAGAGATCGCTGGCGGGTTTTTAAGTCCATCGAACGCCTTAAAAACGTCAATCTCGGTGGAACGGCGATCGGTACGGGCATAGGGGCTCCTAAAAAGTATCTTTTTCTTGTCGTTGAATGTTTAAAAGAGGTGAGTGATCTTCCCGTAGCACGTTCTGAAAATTTGATCGATGCGACGCAAAATTGCGATATGTTTGTGGAAGTCAGCGGTATCTTAAAAGCACATGCGACCAATTTGTTTAAAATCGCTTCGGATTTACGGCTTCTCTCATCAGGCCCTCGTGCAGGTTTGGCGGAAATTGCCCTGCCGCCCGTGCAAGCGGGCTCTTCCATTATGGTCGGCAAAATCAATCCCGTCATTTGCGAAGCGGTCAATCAAGCGGCGATGAAAGTGATGGGCAACGACTTTTTGGTTTGCCAAGCCGCCCAAAACGGTCAACTCGAACTTAACGCCTTTATGCCTCTTTTGGCGCAGGCGTTTTTAGAGAGCTTAACGCTTCTGAAAAATACGGTTGCTATGTTTCGCGAAAAGGCGATTGAAGGCATTGAAGCCAACACGGAACACGCCCTTTCACAAGTTTTAAACTCTAGCGGTTATTTAGTAGCCCTTTTAGACGTGTTAGGTTACGAAAAGGCGACACAGCTTGCATCGGCTTTACATGTAAACTCCAATATGACTCTCAAAGAGCTCTTAATACGCGAAACAACGTTAGAAGAGAATGAAATCGACGCTCTTTTATCGCCCTCTCGTTTAATTGCACTAGGAAAATAAATGGATAGAATCGCCAAAGTCTTGCAAACCCATGAATTAAGTCATCAAGAATTGGTTGAATTTTTACGTTCCGATCGCTATGATGAAGCCCTCTTTCATGCCGCCGATCAAACACGCGAACGTTATGTCGGTAACGACGTTCACCTCAAAGGCTTGTTGGAGTTTTCCAATATCTGTACGCGTACATGTCATTATTGCGGACTCAGAGTCGAAAATCGCTTCATTAAACGTTATAAGTTAAGCAGTGAAGAGATTCTTAGCTTTGCACGCAAGGCAATTGATTACGGGTATAAAACCATTGTACTCCAATCAGGTGAAAGCCATAGTTACTCCATGGAAGCGATGTGCGACATCATCGCTTCCATACGCGCCTTAGGCGCTACGGTCACGCTGAGTTTGGGCGAAAAAAGTGAAGCAGAGTACCAAGCCTACAAAGAAGCGGGAGCCAATCGTTATCTGCTGCGTATTGAAACCACCGATAAAGCACTCTATCAGTCGTTGCATCCTCAGATGAGTTTTGAGAATCGCTTAAAATGCCTTCGTATTTTAAAAGAACTCGGTTATGAAACGGGAAGCGGTTCGCTTGTTGGCTTGCCGGGGCAGAGTATCACATCTTTGGCAAACGATCTTCTTTTTTTCAAACAGTCGGATTTTGATATGATCGGCATCGGTCCTTTTATTCCTAGCGAAAATACACCGCTATCAGATGCAAAAGGCGGGGAGTTTACGATGGCACTGAAGATGACGGCGTTGGTTCGTTTACTGCTTCCAAAGATCAACATTCCTGCTACGACGGCGATGGAAACGCTTGATCCCAACGGTCGCGCCATTGCCCTAAAGAGCGGAGCCAATGTCGTGATGCCTGTCATTACCGAGGGCGAATACCGCGCCTTGTACCGCTTGTATCCGGGTAAAATTTGCATCGACGATACGCCAAAGCATTGTCGCTTGTGTATCTCCGACACAATCATCGCCATCGGTCGAGGTATTGCCGACACTAACGGCGATAGCGAACGCTTTATCGTGCGACAAACAGAACAAAGGAATTTTTATGACGCAAACGCCTAAAGGATTACGCTTACACATCGGACTTTTTGGTCGCCGCAACGTAGGAAAATCTTCATTGATGAATCTCATTACGAACCAAGCGATGTCCATTGTCTCCGAAACACCGGGTACCACAACCGATCCTGTAGAAAAAACGATGGAGATTCAGCCTTTAGGACCTGTCGTTTTTATCGACACCGCAGGAATTGACGATGAGGGAAGTTTGGGCGAAGCACGCATCAAGCAAACGTTACATGTCATCCAAAAAATAGATGTTGCCGTTTTAGTGGTAGAGCCTAATCGTTGGGGTACTTTTGAGGAAAAATTGGTAGCACTTTTTAAAGAAAAAGCGATTGCTTTTACGATCATTTGTAATAAAATAGACCAAGAAATCCCGCAAGAGCCGTTTGTGCAAACCCTGTGCAAGCACGCCGCTTCATGGCTTGAAATGAGTGCTAAAACGGGCGAAAATAAGGAGCGTTTCTTTGAAAAAATACACGAGATTATTCCTTCATCGTGGATCAAACAACCTTCTCTTTTAGGGGATTTGATAGGGGAGGGCGATGTGATCGTTCTGGTTGTTCCCATCGACTTGCAAGCACCCAAAGGGCGTTTGATTTTGCCTCAAGTGCAAGCGATTCGCGATATTTTAGACCATGACGCCTGTTGCCTTGTTGTGAAAGAGCGAGAATTAAGCTACATGTTAAGCCAACTCAAATCATCTCCGAAGCTCGTCGTTTGCGATTCGCAATGTGTTTTAAAAACGGTTGCCGATACGCCAAAAGATGTCAAAGTCACGACATTTTCGATTTTGATGGCGCGCCTTAAAGGCGATTTGATCACTCTAAGCGAGGGTGCAAAGATGATTCACGATCTTAAAGAGGGCGATAAAGTGCTAATCGCCGAAGCCTGTACGCACCATGCCTTGGAAGATGACATCGGGAGGGTCAAAATCCCACGCTGGCTTAGGCAGTACAGCGGGCTAGATTTAACGATTGAGCATTGTAGCGGGAAGAATTATCCCGAAAATATCGCTGAGTATCGGCTCATCATTCATTGCGGTGCGTGTACGCTCAACCGCCAAGGCATGCTTTCACGTCTTGATGAAGCAAAAAAAGCAGGTGTTGCGATTACCAATTACGGGATTGCTATTTCGGTGTTACAAGGTGTTTTGCATCGTTCTCTAGAGCCGTTTCCGCTTGCTTTAATGGCGTATGACGATCGGCAGTGAATCTTTAGCCGGAAACGATTTGATCGCAAAAACGGTTTTTTGATGTCTTACATGTAAAACCTCTTTTGCGATTTTTAAACTTCTGTGCTATACTTTTGTCAAATTTTCTTAAAGGAGACTCAGATGGAAACATTTATCACCCATCACACCATACATCAACCTCAGAGCATTGCGCAATTTTCTAACGCATCACTCGTCGTCGTCCTCCTTCTGAAGCTCCGTTAAACCTTCGCACTCACCCCTTTTTTTTCACTGTTGATTTTTAAATTGGCTTTTTAGCCCTGAGGATACCTCTACCTAATCAGCTCAATTTTTATCATTAGCGTTCTTGCAAAATAGCAAGAACTTCTGACACGTCTTTGAAGCAAAGCTCCAAAGACTACGTTAACACTAGGTTCTCTTCGGCAGAGTGCCCACGCACCTTTGGTGCTCTTACTTCTTGCAAAACAAGTTTTACAAGAAGTCTATTTTCATTGTTGTTTTTCTTGCGATAACGCAAGATTTTTCTGCCTGATTTTGGCATATGAGTTTTTGGCTCATTTTATAACTTAAGGATATTTCTATGCAAACTGCACAAACATTTAAAAAATACAAACCGTACCCGTTGGTACCTTTAGCTCACCGTGAGTGGGCAAGTAACATCATCACACGTGCGCCTATTTGGGTAAGTACCGACTTACGTGATGGCAATCAAGCATTGGTTGAACCTATGAATGCGACCAAAAAATTGGCGTATTTTCAAAAATTGGTGGAGATGGGATTTAAAGAGATAGAGATTGCGTACCCGAGTGCTTCACAAACGGACTTTGACTTTTGCCGCATGTTAATCGAGCAGAATTTAATTCCTGAGGATGTTAGGGTTGCGGTTTTGATGCCTTCCATCGAAAAACACATCAAAAGAACCTTTGAGGCGATGAGAGGAGCGAAAAAAGTAACGATGCACCTTTACAATCCCACCGCGGACAATCAGCGCAAAATAGTGTTTGACAAAAGCAAAACGGAGATCATCGCTTTAGCGGTTGAGGGCACACGCATCATCAAAGAAGAGGCGGCAAAATTCAAAGGCGATGTGTTGTTTCAGTATTCGCCCGAGAGCTTCTCCCAAACGGAGTTGGCATTTGCACGCGATGTGGTCAATGCGGTTATCAGTGAATGGATGCCAACCAAAAATGCACCGATGGTCATCAATTTACCCAACACTCTAGAGGCGTGCACGCCCAACATCTATGCCGATAGAATCGAGTGGATGAGCAAACAGATGTTGGAACGCGACTCCGTAATATTGAGCGTTCATCCGCACAATGACAGGGGTACGGCGGTTGCGAGTGCCGAGATGGCGATTTTAGCTGGGGCGCAAAGGGTTGAGGGTACGCTTTTGGGTAACGGCGAGAGAGCGGGTAATGTTGACTTGGTTACGATGGCGTTCAATCTTTACTCTCAGGGAATCGATCCGATGTTAGATATTTACAATATCGATACGATTTTACAAGAGATCATCACATTGACGCACAGCAGCATTCCTCCCCGTCACCCTTATGTGGGTTCCATGATCTACACGGCTTTTTCGGGCACGCATCAAGACGCTATAAAGAAGGGTATGGAGTATCAAAAGGTGGTGTTAGATGGCTATTGGCACGTGCCCTACCTCGTGATCGACCCCAAGGATATCAAGCGGGATTACCGCGATGTGGTGCGTATTAATTCGCAGTCGGGAAAAGGTGGCGTGGCGTATGTACTGAAGGAATTTTACGGCATTGAGACAACCAAATCGATGCAAGTCGAAATTGCGCTAGAAGTGCAGAAGTTGTGCGATGAGAAGGGAATCGAAGTAAATGCTGAGGAGATTTTTAAAGTTTTTAGGCAGATGTGCAAGCTTTAAAAGCGTTACATGTAAAAAGGAAAAACGATGCGTGAAGAGTGGAAAGCAAGTGCCTATGCGGAAAATTCAAAAGGGCAGGCGGTTTGGGCAAAAGAGTTGATCGAAAAGATGGCACTTAGAGGCGATGAGTCCATCTTAGACATCGGGTGTGGCGATGGAAAGATTACGGAGATGTTGAGTCATCTCACCAGCGGTGAAGTGGTCGGCATCGACTTTAGTCCTGAGATGATCGGTTATGCCAAAGCGGCATTTTCAAAGCCCCTTTTTATGCAGATGGACGCACAAGCACTAAGTTTCAATGAGCGTTTTGACGTGGTGTTCTCCAATGCCGCGTTGCACTGGGCGAAAGACCATGACGCTATTTTGCACGGTATCTTTAAAGCCCTCAAACCAAAGGGCAGAGCGATTTTGCAGATGGGAGGAGCAGGGAATGGCGAAAAAGTGTTTGAAGCCTTCCATCACATTCTCCCCGCGTATGCCGAGTATTTTGAAGGCTTTGAGTCGCCGTATACGTTTCATTCGGATAAAACCTATGAAACATTGTTAAAGGGCGCAGGTTTTAGCACATACCAAGCACACTTAGTGTCTAAAGATATGGTGCATGACACGCTCAAAGCATTTCGCGGTTGGCTTGAGACAACATGGTTTCCGTTTATCAACCGTATCCCAAGTGCGCAACAAACAGCGTTTATTGAAGCGTGGATTGAGGCTTATGTCGCTCTTTGTCCGCTGGATCAAGACGGAAGAGTGCATATAGGTATGATACGCCTTGAAGTGCAATTACGCAAGTAAAATCTTTACATGTAAGGAGCACGTGATGATCGTCAGTGAAAACAGATCGGAAAACTACCTCACGTATTTTTCGAATGGCACGTACGACGCTTATGCCGATACGACGAAAGAAAAGGGTGGAATGGAGCAAGGCTTTAGGCCGCATGAACTCTTAGAAGCGGCGCTGGCGTGTTGTATGAATATGTCTTTGCGCATGAACGCCCAAAAGCTCTCTATTCCTCTTGAAAAGGTACGTGTGAGCGTTTATTTAAACCGAGAAGAACCAGAGAATCCAACGTTTGAATACGATGTAGCGTTTGATGCATCGCTGTGTGACAGTGATCGGCAAACGTTACTGGATACTTTAGCGCGCAGTTCGGTTCGATCGACCTTATCTAAGAGCTTTTCTTTTGAACAAAAGGCGGTTAATACATCGATATGAGAGTATGTTTGATGCATATCAAAGGAAAAAAAAGTCGATTGTATTAGAATACGTGTCGAAAATGAAGGAGAATATCATGGCGAAAGTGCTTTCCGTACAGGTTGGACGTGCTAAGACGTACGGCGATGCGAATGCAAAAGGTTTTTTGGAAAAAGCGTGGAACACGGCTTCGTTTAAAGAAGTTGTCAAAAGACCTTTACATGTAAGTGTTGAGGGCTTCGAAGACGATGAGGTTGCCGATAGGGCGCATCACGGCGGAATCGATAAAGCCGTGTTTGCGAACAGCTACGAAAACTATGCGCATTGGGCGACGTTTTTGGGATTGGAGCGTTTACCTTTTGGCGCATTGTCGGAAAACCTAACGATCGTCGGACTTCAAGAAGCAAACGTGATGCTCGGCGATGTTCATGAAATCGGCTCGGCTATCCTTCAAGTCACGCAACCGCGCAAGCCGTGTTGGAAGATTTCGCGGCGGTGGAATCACACGGAATTGACGAATGAAATTTTTACCAGCGGTCTTAGCGGGTGGTACTATCGGGTATTGAAAGAGGGAGTGATCGGTGCGGGAGATGCGGTGCTCATCGTTAGTCAAGAAGCGTGTTCTATCAGTATTTTGGAAGCTAACCACGCTTTTAGGGAACCGACGCATTTTGCTATGACTTTGGAGCGCATGGTAACGATACCTTCGATCGCGCCATCGTACCGCGACAGTCTTATCAAGCGTTTAAACGGTACGAGTGATTTAGCTTACATGCAAACACGCTAGAGAGTCTTCTCAATGTCGCGTATGGTACAATAGTGACATTACTTCAAGGAGTGCTCGGATGATCGGTTTGGAATTTCTCATAACGTCGCTTATTGTCGTGTTGATCCCAGGAACGGGAGTTATCTTTACGATTTCGACGGCACTGGCTCAGGGCAGAAGTGCCGGAATATTTGCGGCACTCGGATGTACGCTTGGCATCGTTCCGCATCTTTTAGCGACGATTTTCGGACTTGCCGCGATTATGCACACGAGCGCGCTGGCATTTGAAGCGTTGAAAATAGCGGGCGTGTTGTACCTCTTTTACCTCGCGATTTTGACGTGGAAAGATCAAAGCGGTTTTGAAACGCATATGCAAGCGACGCGCACGAGTGCTCTTTCTTTGATCGCAAAAGCCTTTTTACTCAATATCCTCAATCCGAAATTGACGATTTTCTTTTTGGCGTTTTTACCGCAATTTATCCGTGCCGATACCGCTTCGCCTCTGGGCGATATGGTTGCACTTAGCCTCGTCTTTATGCTGATGACGTTTGTCGTATTTGTTTTTTACGGCTTTTTGGCGCACGGCTTTCGTCAAAACGTCCTTGCGTCGCGTCGCGTACAGTCGTGGATGAAAAAAGGATTTGCACTCACGTTCGCGGGGCTTGGCATAGAGCTTGCCTCTTCAACCCAAAAGTAATATTACGGATTGAGCGCGTCTTTGAAATGGTCGCGGATGGTTAAAAATTCTTCTTTTGCGGCTAAGAACATATCGACCAATTGCGGATCGAAATGCGCGCCCCTTTCTTTTTCAAAGAACGCAAAGACGTCGGCGTCTTCCCAGGCTTTTTTATAGCAGCGATCGTGACTGAGTGCGTCGAAAACATCGGCGATCGCAACGATTCGCGCGTAGAGATGAATCGCTTCGCCGCTGAGTCCTAAGGGGTATCCCGTACCGTCGTACTTCTCGTGGTGCTCTTTGGCAATAATCGCCGAAGCTTGTAAAATAGGACGTTTGGAGTGTTGTAAAACGGCATAACCGAGCATGGCGTGTGTTTTCATAATCTCCCATTCTTCGTCCGTTAATTTTCCGGGTTTATGCAAAATCGCATCGGGGATACCGACTTTGCCGATGTCGTGCATGGGCGAAGCCATGGCGATTTTGTTGGCTTCTTGTGCGTCAAGTCCGTATTTGAGTGCCAAAAGACGTGAATATTCGGCAACGCGTCGGACATGGTTTCCCGTCTCTTGGCTTCGGCTCTCCGCAATTTCGCCCATATGGTAGATGATTTCTTGTTGCGTCGACTCGATCTCTTCGTGAAGTTTGATAATCTCGCTAATATCGTTGCGAACGGACATAAATTCGGTGATTTTGCCTTGTTTGTCTTTGATAGGCACAACCGTGGCTTTGACCCAATAAAGCGAGCCGTCTTTGCGTTTGTTTTTTAAAACGCCTCTCCAAATGTGACCCGATTGGATCGTCTCCCATAGTTGCTTAACGATGAGCGGATCGATGTCGTCTGCGTACATAGCACTAAAACTCTGCTCGATGACCTCTTCTTTCGCGTAACCGGAGAGTTCGCAAAAGCGTTTATTGACAAATAAGATTTTCCCTTCGGTATCGACGCGCGTGAGACTATTGCTTTCGTCGATGACGGTTTCGTATTGTTTGGAAAGGTGAAACGCTTCGTCAAGATCGGAGTCGGAGCGTTGCAGTGCTCGGCTTAGGCTCTCTTTAACAAGGTGCAATTGGGTGACGTCGTTGCGAATCGCGATCACTTCGTCGATCTGCCCTTGGCGCGTGATAATAGGGTAAATAAACGCATGAACCCAATACGCGGAGCCGTCTTTTTTGCGATTTTTCAAAACCCCTTTCCAAATGTTGCCGCTTAAGATCGTTTTCCAAAGGTCCTGAAAGACCGATTCGGGCGTGTCGGGATGGCGAACGATGCGATGCGACCGTCCGATGAGTTCGTCGGCACGATAGCCCGAAATATCGCAAAACTGCTCGTTCACGTACGTGATGATGCCGTGCGGGTCCGTTTTGGAGACGATCATACTTTTATCGATAACGTTTTTGTACTCCTGAAGCAAACGACCTTCGCGTTGTTGCGCGCTTTGAATGCGTTGTCTCTCGAGCCAAAAGTCGATTCTTTCCCCCAGCATTTCGCCTAAAAGCGGTTTGACGAAAAATTCGTTGGCACCGTTTTGGATCAACGCGTGAAGCAACGCCGAATCGTAGGCTTGCGTCACGATAAAAATCGGCGTTTGCGGCTCAGCGTAGGCGGCGCGCACTTGGCGTAAGCGCTCAACACTCGCAGTATCATACACATCGAGTTCGAGAAGGATTAGATCTATCGGCGCGAAAGAGAACGCTTCTTCTTGGCTTTGAGCAACAAAAAGGCGGTAATTTCTTACATGTAAGAGTGTCCGAATGTGTTGAGCCGTTGATTCGAGCTCGCCGATCCAAAGAAGACGTGCACGGGGTTCTTGGTCGCACGATTGAGCGAGCGCGTCGATCTTGCGAACAATGTGAGCGATCGGATCGGACTTGGAAAGAAAGGCTAAAACACCGTAACGATCCCATGTGTGTGAGCGGTTGGGATCGTGATCGATCGAATAGACGATCATTTTGAGTTTCGGATCGAGGATCGAGAGATTTTGCAAGATCATCTCGCCTTCGCCGTCGCGTAAATGAAGATCGAGTACGATAACGTCGAACGTTTGGACGCTGAGCAGTTCGACGGCTTGGTAGAGCGTTTTGGCAAGCGTCACGCGATAGTTTAATGCACAAAGGTTTTTTTGCAGGACGTTTGAAAATACAAGCGAGCTTTCAAGAATAAGCATCGATGTTTTGCGAGTCTCTTGCGTATTTTCAATCATCGTCAATCTCTTTTATTCGAGGAATCGTGTTTTCAAGCTCTTTGCTTCTTTCAAACACCGCACGCCTTTTGGCAAGGGTATTTTGTCGGAAGTTTATTATACAAAATCACGATGAATTTTAAAACCCTTAACGATCAAAACGAACCAATCAAAGCTACGGAGCAGGGTTTGTGAAACAAATACCCTTGAAAAGAGCGACAGCCAAGGTTCTTTAACGCTTGGAATTGCGCTTGCGTTTCGATTCCCTCCGCGACGATTGCAAGGTTGAAGCGTTTGCCTAAGGTTAAAATCGTCTCGATAATCGTTCGATCGACGGGACTTGAAAGCATCCTTCGAACAAAACTCTTATCGATTTTAAGTTCGTCGACTTTGAGTCGCCTTAAATACGAAAGCGAAGAAAACCCCGTACCGAAATCGTCGATCGAAAGCAAGATGCCGAGGCGTTTAAGTTCGAAGATTTTTCGCAGGGCTTTTTTCGCATCTTGAATCAAAAGGCTTTCGGTCAGTTCAAAACAGATTTTACGAGGATCGCAGGCGATGCGTTTGAGCAAAGCGCACACGGAAGGGAGAAAACTCTCATGCTCAAACTGCTTCGTGCTGATATTGATCGAGAGTCGCCACGTATGTTTGTCCGGATCGTTTTCCCACGCCTTGAGTTGGCGCATCGCATGCTCTAAAATCCAATGCCCTAAAGGAATGATGAGTCCGCTCTCTTCGGCAAGAGGAATAAAACGGTTCGGCGCAACCGTTCCGATATGCGGATGGTGCCATCGAATCAAGGCTTCCGCACCGTAAATGCGCGGCGCATTCTCACATGTCAGCGTTGTTTGCGTTTGGTAAAAAAGCTCCAACTGATCGTTTTCCACGGCAAAAAGCAGTTGTTCCAAAAAAACGGCCTTGCTCTCTAAATGCGTTTGAAAGTCGCTTTGAAAAAAGCGAATCGTATTTTTTCCTTCCTCTTTGGCGCGAAAAAGTGCGCTATCGGCATACTGAAAGAGATGCTCGGCAGAATACGATCGGTTCTTAAAGACGATTATCCCGATACTCGCACTCAGTCGAAAGCTCTTATGATCGATAGTTAGGACAGAAGAAGCGACATAGGACAACTTTTTCGCTAAAAAAAGTGCGGCGTCTTTGGCGTGAGATTCTTCGTGAAAAGGCGTTTCGTACAACACGCTAAATTCATCGCCGCCTGAACGGTAAAGATCTCCTTGCGTGCCCAAAAGATGTTGGAACCGCGATGCAAGCTCGATTAAAATACGATCGCCCGTTACATGCCCTTGCGTATGATTGATTGTTCGAAAACGGTCCAAATCCAAAATCAGCAAAGCTTGGTATTGAGGGCATGCGGGTGCGCTTTCGATGCGCATAAGGGCTTCGTGCAAAGCGATACGATTGGCTAGATGCGTTAAAGGGTCTATGCGATACCATAGCCTGTTCCTCGCGGGCTGATGCAGGCAAGGCTTCATTTTCCACGACACAATAGCTCTCCTTAAAACGTTACGGTACATTCTCACTTCTTTTCATAAAGTAATGTTTGCGGTTTATCGACGGAAGTGACATGTAAAGAGTTCTCTCTTTACATGTCGTTTTTAAAAACTTACTGAAACTGCCCCAGCTTAGCATTGAGATTTTCCGCTAACTTGGAGAGATGATCCGCAGCAGAGGCGATCTCTTCGACGCTTCTGGCGTTTTCACTCGTAATCGCGTTGATATTGGTGACAAGATCAACGATCTTATCGGTATCTTTAGCAATCTTATGAGAATTATCGGCACTCACGCCGACCGATGCTACGCTTTCGTTCATGACCGAGGTCGTAGAGATAATAGTATTTTCGACATTGGTTGAAACCGAAGCTAGATGACGAATGTTTTGGGCGTTTTTACTCATCTTGTCCGAAGAGTTAACGATGGATTGAACGATGACGTTAATCGTTGCGTTAATCTCGGTTAGAGACGATTGGGTACGTTCGGCAAGTTTACGTACTTCATCGGCAACCACCGCAAAGCCTCTTCCGTGTT
>NZ_JSEC01000018.1:0-17764 GCF_000789415.1 Sulfurospirillum sp. MES
CCAAGTACAAAGGGCGTTTTGTGATTGAACTTTTAGTGTTTGACGTCGACGGTTGTTTGACGGACGGCGGAATTATGTACGGTAACGGCGATCAGGAAGAATTTAAAGTTTTTAACGTCAAAGACGGATTTGGAATTGTCGCATGGATGAAACTCGGGAAAAAGAGCGCGATTATTACCGGACGCGGTTCACGTGTCGTGGAACGCCGTGCAAAAGAGCTCGGCATCAGCTATTTGTATCAGAACGTGAAAAACAAAAAAGCGGTTTTAGAAGAGATTCTTCGTGCCGAAAATCTCTCTTTTGAAAATGTTGCCGCTATCGGCGACGATCTTAACGACTTAGCACTCTTGCGTTCGGTGGCTCTTTCGTTTGCGCCCAACGATGCGCTTCCTTCGGTCAAACAAGAGGTCAGCGTCGTTTTATCTCGCAACGGAGGTCACGGTGCGGTACGTGAGATGATCGATTATGTCGTAGCATCGGAAAATTTGAGCGAGGCATTCGTAAACCCTTGGTTGTAAGATTATTCGTCTACGGAGCGCTCCTCTTTTTAGGCATGAGCGTTTTTTTAATTATCAAAGAGCCTTACACCTTACGCATCGTTGATCTCAACGGCAATCAGATTCCCGAAATCGAACTGATTCATGCTCAAAATTATCAGATTAAGGATAACGGTATCGAAAGTATCGTGAATTCGACGCGCGTTATGCGTTTTAAAGATTTTGACGAGCTTCAAACCGTCACGGCCGAACATCGAACCGACAAAGGACTTAGAGGCGTTTTAACGACCGATAAAGCTTTGGTTCGCGATAAAGTGATTCACTGTATGAGCAATTCGCATTACGTTCGTAGCGACGGCGTTGCACTGGAAGGTGAAGATATTTTTTACGATCTAAATACGGAAGTTTTACGCAGTGAAAAACCCTTTATTTTTTCTCAAGAACGAAGCCGTACGAACGGTCTTTCATTTGTTTATCAGATGAAAGAGGGCACAATTGCGGCAAACAGTATTCATTCCGTGATTCAACAAGTGGAGAGAAAAGGCAAATGAAATTTTTGATCATCCTCGCAACATGTGTTTGTTCGATGCTTGTTGCCGCAGAAGTACAGGTGACCGCCGATAAATTTTTTGCGGACGAAGCCAAACGAATCAGTATTTTTGAAGGAAACGTAACCGTCATTAAAGAGGGCGATAAGCTCACGGCGAAAAAGATTACGATCCATTTCGACGAGAAAAAGCAGCCGATCCTTTATGTTGCTACGGGCGACGCGAAGGGCAATATGATGATGAAAGAAAAGCACTATTACGGTGAAGCCGACAAGATGACGTATGATCCTAATAAAAGCCTTTACACATTAGAAAAAAAGGCGTTCTTACATGAAATCGATACCGATAAAAAAGTCTACGGCGAATTGATTCGCGTCGATCAGATCAGCGGTCATTACGAAGTGGACGGAAAAGGAAGTGCTCCTGTGAAGTTTATCTTTAAGGTCGAGGATAAAAAACAGTGATCCACGTCAAAGAAGCCCGCTTTGTCAAGTCGGCTTCCAAACTGGATGAAAGCACGCCCGAGGGCATTAGCGAAGTGGCGTTTATTGGACGTAGTAACGTCGGTAAAAGCTCTTTAATTAATGCGCTTAGCAATCGAAAAGATTTGGCCAAAAGTTCTTCCACCCCCGGAAAAACAAGGCTGATTAACTTTTTTCACGTCACGTTGACGCAGGACGAAACGGCTTTTACGCTTCAATGGGTCGATTTACCCGGTTTCGGTTATGCGAGGGTATCGCACAGCATGAAAGACGAGTGGCAAAAAAATCTGACGGAATACTTAAAAAAACGCGTTTCGATTCGATTGTTTCTTCATCTCGTAGATGCAAGACACCCTTTTTTGGAAAACGACAAAGCCGTACACGACTATTTGTACGACGTCGTTCGTCCCGATCAAACGATTTTACGCATTTTTACGAAAGCCGATAAGCTTACGCAAAGCGAAATCAGCGTGATCAAAAAACACTATCCGGATGCTTTATTGGTCTCTAGCAGTCGCAAGAAAGGGATTGAACAACTCTTGGCACAGATTTTTAACGTGGTTTTCGGAGCACAATTATGATACGTTACACAAAAGCAAAGCTCAGCGATATTGCTTTGATGCAAGAGGTCGTGCGCTTAGAAGTCGAAAAAGGCATTATCCTCTTTCGTAGTGCGGATGAGATGTCGACCAATATACGTTCGTACATTTTAGCCAAAGAAGACGATGAAATCATCGGTTTCGGAGCACTTCATTTTCATGCGCCCGATCTAGCGGAAATTCGCAGCCTTATCGTTAAAGAAGGGTATCGGGGAAAAGGTATCGGTCGGGGTATTATTGAAAATTTATTAACGGAAGGCGAATTTTTGGGAGTGAAAAAAGTCTTTACGTTAACCTATCAAAAAGGTTTTTTTGAAACGCTCGGATTTAGCGAAATCCCTAAAGAAGCACTTCCCTCTCATAAAATATGGGCGGATTGTATTAAATGCAAGCATTTTCCGATATGCGACGAAATCGCACTCATCAAACATATTTAACCCTTTTCGGACTTGCGGGAATTTTGGTTTTATGCCAAATTATGTCCTCGCTTTATCCGTGGTTACCGACATTTGTCGGCGTCGTTTTTGCGTATTTGATCTTGGAGTTCGAACACCGTGAAGTCAAAGCCGGCAGCATCGCGTTAGGTTTTGCGTACCTCTGTTTTTACGATGCCAGCAAGGGTTTTTACCTCTTCTCGTATGTTATTTTATTTATTTTAGTGTATCGCTTCGCGTTGTTAAAAATTCAAACCTTGATTACATGTGATAATTGTATTTTAGCGAGTTACGTGATCGTTGCGTATATCGGGCACTATTTATTGAATTGTTTTTTGGCCTATTTAAATAACGAAACGTTTCCTTATTTTTCCAATTACTACTTTTACTCTATTGCGCTGGATTCGTTGCTCTCATTTATGCTTTTTAGGGTGTCTCGGTGAGAATCAAAATAGTTTTAGGCCTCTTTTTTATCGTTTGGACGGTTTTATTGGTGCGCGTTTATTACATCAGCATCAAATCAAACGCTTATTATGAAGAGATTGCAAAACAAAATGCCGTTAAAGTCGATGAATTGGCTCCGCTTCGGGGTGTTATTTTAGACCGCAATCTCAAACCTCTCTCCGTCAACCGTTTAGGTTTTTCGATCGGTATTAAGCCGCGGTTGAGTTTGAAGTCGCAACGTAACGTTTTAGATGAAGAGATAGCATTTTTGGCGTCCTTATTGACCGATTTTAGCGTGAAAGAGATGACGAAAGAGTATTTGCGAACCGATTCGGCGTATAACCACGATTACGTCGACGTGATTCCTTTTATTCCGTACGATAAGCTGATTCCGCATTTTGCTCGCATTGCCCAACATGAAAATCTCAGGATTCAAATTGCTTCCAAACGTCATTATCCTTACGGCAATTTAGCCTCACATGTCATCGGTTACGTCGGTCGCGCCAATACCCAAGACGTGGCGGAAGACGCTACCGCAAAGCTGGTAGGATTTTCCGGAAAAACGGGCATCGAAAAGTATTACAATGCCGTATTGCAAGGGGTTAAAGGCGAGAAAAGAACCAAAGTAACGGCTTTTAATCAAGAGATCGAAGTCGTGAGCAAAACCTTACCGACCAGTAACGATTTAGTGCTCAGTCTTGATTTGGAATTACAACAATATATTACGACGCTTTTTGGAGACGATAGCGGTGCCGTGGTTGTTATGAACGTCCAAAACGGTGCTATTTTAGCCGCGGCCAGTTTCCCCGAATACGATCTCAATAAATTCGTCAACGGCATTTCGCAAGAAGAGTGGTCGTTACTGGCAAACGATTTGAATCATCCTTTTACCAATAAACTTGTGAACGGACTTTATCCTCCCGGTTCTATCGTTAAAATGGGCGTAGGAATGGCGATGCTCAATACGGGGATTATTACCCCCTCGACAATGATCGAGTCGACCGGAGCTATGGAACTTGGCGGTCGTATTTTTCGCGATTGGAAAAAAGAGGGGCACGGTATGATCTCGTACGTGAAAGCGATCCGACAAAGTTGCGACGACTACTTTTATAAAACAAGCCTTAAAGTCGGTATCGATAATATTGCACCGTTTTTATCCAAAATCGGCTTTGCCGCTAAAACGGGCATCGATCTTCCGCGTGAATTTACGGGTACGGTTCCGAGTCGCGAATGGAAAAAAGAGCGTTACGGGAGAGGTTGGTCTCAAGGCGAGACGCTGATTACGTCGATAGGGCAGGGCTACTTTTTGGTGACGCCCGTGCAAATTGCCAAGTATACCGCATTTTTAGCGACGGGTAACGGCGTTACGCCGCATTTTTTACGTAAAGTCAACGATACGACCATTGATTTTCCGGTTGATTCTACGATCGTTAGCGAAAACGAAAAACGTTTTTTAAAAGTAACGCGCGAAGGTATGTACGAAGTCGCTAACGTTCAAGGCGGAACGGGATTAAACCACTTACGTTTGACGGCTCCGTTTAAAATCGCCGCCAAAACGGGTACGGCGCAAGTCGTAGGTATCTCTCAAACCGAGAAAAAGCGAATGCGCGAAGAGGATATGGAGTATTACCAACGTTCGCATGCATGGCTGACGACGTACGGCCCTTACGAAAATCCGCAATACGTCGTAACCGTCTTGGTCGAACACGGAGGGCACGGCGGAAGCGAGGGTGGACCGATTGCTTCTAAAATATACGATAAGCTCTATGAAATGGGTTATATTACTTTACCGGAGAAGCCCAAAGAGTCTAAAAAGTAGTCCGGCGTTTACAAAGCGTCGATATCGACGGTGTATTCGATATTTTCCGCAACCTCTCGCGCCGCTTGCGTACCGAAAAGCTCTTTTAAAAGATAAAATCCAAGTTCCAATCCCGAACTAACGCCTCCGGCACTGATAATTTTTCCTTCACGAACGATTTTGGACGAGACAACCTGAACGCCGTAATCGGCAAGTTCGTTAAAAGCCTTAGCATGGGTTGTCGCTTTTTTCCCTTGTAGCAGTCCCGCTTCGGCAAGAAAAAAAGCCCCCGTGCATACGGATGCAAGGTAGGAAAGAGAGGGGTACTGTCGATGTAAAAAGGCAAGTGTCGACGCATCTTTCATCCAGCGGATGCGACCTTTTCCTCCGGGGAAAATTAAAATATCAAGCGAAGGTGCCGTTTCGTAGCTTTCGTGAGGGATAATTTTAAGACCGTTAAAAGCTTCTATCGGCTCCAAACTTGGAGCGATCAGCAAAACGCGCGTGCTGTTTGGTTGAATCTTATTCATATAGCTTAACACTTCAAACGGTGCGACAAAATCAAGCTCCTCGACCTGAGGAAAAATAACGATACCGATGTGAAGCATTTAAACCTCTTCCGTACGTACGATCAAACTCTTGGGAAGCGCATAACGGAAAATCAACTCCTCTTCGTTTTTTCGCATCTCTCCGTGATCCGTTTCATGATCGAATCCCAAAAGATGTAGCAAGCCGTGAATAAACAAAAGCGTGATCTCCTCTTCAGCACTGTGTCCGAGCTCAGCAGCTTTTTGAAAAGCAAGTTCGTAGTTAATCACGATAGAGCCAAGCGGTGCGTGCGGAAAGTCGTCGATCGGGAAGCTTAAGACGTCGGTGGTTTTATCGACGTTTCGGTGTTCGAGATTGAGCGCATGCATACTTTTTGCATCGACGATGACCAACTCGACTTCTTTGTCGGTATGCTCCGCGCAAATACGTTCCAATAAGGCTTCCGGAAGCGTTATCGCCCCTTCGTTATCAATACTTAACATACTAAAAAACTCCTTTAAAAGAGGGTCGGTTGTCGTGTAATCGCCGTTGCGTAAAACGGCTCAAAGGACTCTTTGTCGCCTAAAATCAAAGCGTACGAAAAACGCGTGTGTGCCAGTGTCTCTTTCAGCTTTGCATACGTTTCAAAACGTAGCGTCTTAAACGTATCGGTCGGAGGCGTGAAATCGCTTGTTTCCAAAAGGCAGAGCACGGTTGTCGAAGGATCGACGCAATGGGATAAGTAGGCAAGATGCTTGGGCACTAAAGAGACGTTAGGCTCGAAAATCAAAGCACGATCGCTCATTCCGAACTCTTTTTTCGCAAGCGAAGGTGTCACAAACTGCGGGTAAAAATGCTCGCAAAACGTGAGTTGTTCCACGGCGTACGCCAAGGAGTGTTCGTCGCAAAAAGACAGAAGCGATAAGCACTCTTCGACGTAATGCGCCGGCAATTTTTGTTCGTTTAGATACCGTTCGCGATAGTGAAAGGAGCTTAAAAAAATACCTTTGGAGTTCACCGGTACGAAAGACGATAATGCGGTCTGGATACGTAGGACATCGGGCGCGATTTTAGAGGCGAGAACATCGTCGCTCGTATAAAAAGCGTCGTCCTCTTTGGCTTGCAAAATCGTTCGTGCGATGAAGAGAAGATCGCCTTTGAGCCGTTTCAACTGTTTAGGCGTATGCAGATGCTCGAACAAAGAGGCTTGGATCGGCGAAAACAGAAAAAGACGTAGATGCTTTTCGTTGATGAGGTAGCGCAACAATCGTACCAGCGTCGTTTCGATACTATCGACTTCGATCCATGCGCATTCGGTGTCTTCATCGACGTAAGAAAGCGTGCTTAGCACGGCATAAGCGCCTTTATCGATAGCGGCATGCAGTGTTTGTCTGGAAGCTTGGGTGTCGATGAAAAGATCGCCCGACATCAGGCGTGAAAGTTCAAATTGAATCGAAGCAAAAGCATCGACGGGCGGTTCGGTTCGAAGCCTACCGTCGATGATGCGGACGAAATTTTTTATTTTCATCCAACGGATGCGCCGTTTGCGCGCGGTTTTTCGGGGCGAATCAGGCAAAGGCCTTCTTTATCTTTAGCCGCTAAAAGCATTCCTTGGCTAAGCAGTCCTTTAATCGTTGCCGGTTTGAGATTGGCGACGACGCACACTTGAGTATTGATGAGCGATTCTGGCGTGTAGTATTCTCGAATGCCCGCAACGATTTGGCGCGGTTCGTTTTCTCCAACGTCGACGGTGAGTTTTAAGAGGCGATCGCTACCCTCTACAATGCTAGCTTCCAAGATCGTTCCGATTTTGAGTGAAGTTTCAAAGAATTGATCGATCGTGATGATCGACTCGGCTTTATGCTCTTTTTTGGCATTTTTTACCGGTGTCGGCGTCGCTTCGGGGGCAGGCGGTGTGGGTTGCGCCATCAACTCTTCCTCGATGCGCGGGAATAAAGGCGGTACTTTCTCGATGGTAAACGTGTCTAAAAAGTCTTTGCGAAGCACAAAACGGTCGTATGCGGCCGTCGTAATTTCAAAACCGAGCGCACGGGCGATCGTCGTCGTGGTTCTAGGCATGATCGGATGCAATAAAATGCTCACGCGTGCCAAAATATTAGATACCAGTGCGACGAGCGCCAAAGCTTGGTCGATTTTGCCTTCTTTGATTTTGACCCACGGTTCGTGAACCGTAATGGCTTGATTTGCGATGCTGAGGGTTTTCCAAAGCTCTTCCAAATAGCGGTTGGTTTGCATCTCTTGCAAATAAGCCTCGACGTTGTTTAAAATCTCGTCAACCGCTTTAAGTTCCGCCGCATGAAAGGTTTCGACGTCTTTGGACGTAACGATACCTTCGCTGTATTTGCCGCTCATACCGATGATACGGTTTAAAAGATTGCCCAGTTCGTTTCCGAGGTCGGAGTTGATACGATCCATTAAGGCTTTTTGGCTAAAATCGCCGTCTTGACCGAAGGGCACTTCGCGAAGCATAAAGTAACGGAAATTTTCCAATCCGTATGCGTCGGCGACCTCTTTGGGATTGACGACGTTACCTTTGCTTTTGCTCATCTTCTCTCCGTTGCGCGTCCACCAACCGTGTGCGGCAACATGTTTGGGTAAAGCAAGCCCTAAACTCATTAAAAATGCCGGCCAATAGATCGCATGGAAGCGCAAAATATCTTTCCCGACCAATTGAACGGTTGCGGGCCAAAAGTGCATGTTCTTTTCGTCGTTACCGTATCCTAAAGCGGTGACGTAGTTTAAGAGTGCATCCAGCCAAACATACATCACGTGTTTGCTATCGTTCATGGACGAGGGGAGTTTAATACCCCAGTCAAAACTCGTACGCGTAATGGAAAGATCGCGCAAACCTTGTTTTACGAAGCTGATGACTTCGTTTTTTTTGCCTTTGGGAAGGACGCATTTTTCGTCGTTGTTATACCATTTGATAAGGTCTTCTTGGTATTTAGAAAGTTTAAAAAAGTAGCTCTCCTCTTTGACCAAGCGTGTGAGCTTGCCGCAGTCAGGGCATTTGTCTTCGTCAACCAGTTGCGTGTCGGTAAAAAAAGTTTCGCAACTGACGCAATAATGACCCTCATACTCGCCTTTGTAGATGTCGCCGTTTGCAAACATCACTTCAAACGCTTTTTGAACGCCCGCTTTGTGCTCGGCGTCGGTAGTACGGATAAATTTATCGTAGCTAATTTCAAAGCTATCCCATAACGCACGAAATTTTCCGCTGATTTCGTCGGCATAGGCCTGAGGCGTTTTGTTGCGCGCTTTGGCGGCTTCTTCGATTTTTTGACCGTGTTCGTCGGTTCCGGTTAAAAAGAACGTTTCATAGCCCTTCAAACGATAATAGCGCGCCATCGTGTCGGCGATAATCGTCGTGTATGCATGTCCGATATGCGGTACGTCGTTGACGTAATAAATAGGGGTGGTAATATAAGCTTTTTGGGACATCGTTTTTCCTAGTTAAAAATTGATTAGCATTTTACAAAAAATATTTTGCAAAGACTTAGAGCACCGAAGGTGCGCGGGCATTTCGCTAAGAATTGCCCGATGTTAACGTAGTTTTTAAAGCTTTGCTTTCAAAACGTGTCAACACTATAAACTCAAAACTCAAATCCGCCGCCTTGACCTTTGGACATACTCTCGTAAACCGCTTTGACGTAGGCTTTGCGGATTTCGCATTCGAACATTTTGTCGCAGTCGCTACATGTCAAAATGTTTTGGGTATTTTGACATGCTTGAAGTTCGCTTTTTTTCTCTTGAAGCGTCTGTTCAAAAATATCGCTTACGTCACTTTGCATAGCACTGCTTAACGCGTTCTATTTCCGTTTGAGAGCCGAAAAAGCACGGCGTCGTATCGTGCGGATGTGAAGGCGTGAGGTCTAACAGACGCATTTTCCCGTTGATCGCGGCACCGCCGGCTTTCTCATAAACGAAAGCAAACGGAAACACTTCGAAAATCATACGAAGCTTGCCTTTGGGTACGTCGCTGGTGGCGGGATACGAGAACAATCCGCCGCCTTTAAGCAAGATTTGGTGCAAGTCCGGAACCATACCGCCGGAGTAACGCAAGCGATAGCCGTCTGCGAAAATCGCGTCGATAAGGGCTTTATGGCGCGGCTCCCATCCCATTTGCGTCGCACCCGGTGCGTTGAGTTTGCCTTTAGCTCCCAGTTTGATCTCTTTGATCAAAACGAATTCGCCTTTTTGATTCAAGCGGTAAAGCGTAACGTTTTCGTGCGCAATGACCAATTCGACGCGCGGTCCGTAGACGACGTAAACTGCCGCTTTGAGGTTTTTACCCGCAAAACCGCCTTCGTAAATACCGAAAATGGAGCCTACGCTTAAATTGACGTCGATAAGGCTCGAACCATCTAACGGATCGTATCCGATGCTGTAAATTCCGTCTACATGTAAAGGGGTTTTTCCCTCTTTTTCTTCGCTGACGATCTCTTTGATGCAAGCGACTTTTGCAAACTCCTCTTCGATGATTAGATCGCTTTTGATGTCCAGTTTCAACTGCGTATCACCCGTTGAGTTGATATTTTCGGAGTATCCCGTATCGTCAAATGCGATGGCTTCTTTAATGCGTGCGGCGGAGCGCTTAATCGCTTCGTAAATTTCTGTCATGTTATCGTACCTTTTTAGCGTTTTGCATAATCCAAGCAACGACTTGCTCGGGGTTGTTTAAATCCAGTATCGTAATTGTCGAGGGGAGCGTATAATCGTTGAGGTTGACGGTTTCATCGACGGCGATAGCGTCGGAACAGTCAAAGTAGCTCTCATTGAGTTTTTCTCGAAAAACGGCGATGCGCGGTAGCGGTAACGTTTTAAGCCCTTCGACGAGTAAAAAATCGAAATTGCCGAGCATCGCGATAATCTCGTCTAACGTTTTGTGGCGTTTTGAAAAAAGCGTCGTACGCGTCGGAGATGTGACGACGACCTCCGCTCCCGTTTGCGAAAATTTCCAACTGTCCTTTCCCTCGACGTCGAAGTGTGCTTTGTCGCTTGGATCGTTTTTGACGATGGCGAGCGTATAATCGCGTTTTAAAAGTGCCGCCACTTTTAAAATGAGCGTTGTTTTCCCACTATCGGAGGGTCCGGTGAATGCCACGGCTAAAGACTTCATTTTTTCCTGCTTTTTATGTTATGATGACTTTTTAAAAAAACGTTTTATTATATCAAATAAAAATTGAGTCTAAATTGATGCAGCACAGAGTTTATCGTTTTATGGGAATCGCCTTAATAAGTTTCTCGATGTTCGGCTGTGCATCCAAACTCGTGGATGCCGAAAATGAAAAAGTTCTCGATTACAGTATGACCAACTCGAAAAAGTTGGAAATCGTCAACTCCGCAACCTCTAAAACATTCGTGACGGTCACGTATTTAAATCCTTTAACGCACGAAGACGTGAGCCAAGAGAGCGAAAAATTTATCGTCGGAACCTATTTGGCGACCGGCGATGGACCGACTCTGCCGATTATGTTGCAAAATTTTAAAATTAACGGGCAAAAGGCACTTTCCGTGACGCCCTTAGAACAAGGCGATCTTTTGTTAAAACTCGTACCGTCGTCCAACGGGTGGACGAAGTACGTGTTGGTCGAGGCTCCGAAAACCGAAACGATCAAAATGGAAATTAGTTTCGAAAACGATCGGTCACAGAGGGTATCAGCAACGTTTCAAAAAGATTTTTAATCGAAACGCTCTCTCCCAAAAGCTCGCGATAAACAACGTAGTTCGCGAGCACTTTTTTGCCGTATTCGCGGCTCTCTTCGTTTTGCATCGTCTCCAAACTCCAAAAAGGTTCATACGCTCCTTCCTTAAACGCTCCTCCTAGTAAATGACGCTTCGTAAAGCCGATACCGCCGTTGTAGGCATATGCGACGAAGAGCGGATGGTAAAGACTCTTTTCCAAGAAATTGAGGTGAATATTGCCGAACAAATAGGCGATATGCGGATGAAACATCGCTTTAATATCAAAATCTTCTATCTTCTCTTTTGCGGCAATGTCGCGTGCGACAAAAGGCATAAACTGCATCATACCCAGCGCGTACGAGGTTGAAACCACCGAGGGGATAAAACGGCTCTCTTGTCTGGCGATCGCCAACATCAAGGCTTGGCGGTGCGTCGAATAGCCGGAGATCTCTTCAGGGTAGGGAATCGGATAGTAGTTTTTAGCGTAATGCGTGACGCGCTCCATCAAATAAACGTAATGCGGCAACGTATCGGCGTAACGAAAGCTCTGGGCTAGGTTTTGTACCTCTTCGCTTTTCATCGTATAAACGCGGTTCATGACGCGCGGCCATGCAAAAGGATCGCTCACGTCAAAGCTCGGATGCGAGCCTTCAAAAACGGGCGAAACGATTTCGGGGAAGGGAAGTTCCAACGTTTCGCGCGCATAAAGCGAGTAGATATTGACGTCGCGACTTTGGGCGAGGCGTTGCAAGGTGTTGGCGTTTTTGGACGCAAGGTATTGCCAAAAAAGCGCTTTATCTTTCTCTTCTTGTTTGGAAGCACTCTCGATACTTTGTTCAAAAAAGAGCATCGCTTGATCGACCTGCGCGTATCGGAGTGCGTTGAGACCTAAATAAAAGAGCGTTTTGGACTTGACATGTAAGGAAGGCTTGAAGTGAAGAAGCGACGCTCGGAGCGTATCGAGTTTGTCGTTTTGCACGATGCTCATCGCAAAAGCGTTAAATTTCGGATTGTTTGAAAGGGCACTAAGGTGAGCCGAATCCAACGACGTTTGGTCGAAAATGCCGTCTTTATACGCGGAGATGCTGCCGTTGAAAAGCGTTAAAAAAGCGTCGGGATTTTTGAGTGCTTCGGCGTAAACGTCGTCGCTTTGCATCAGTTTAACAATGGGAATCAACGTGCTTTTTGCCGAGAGTTTGGAAAGAATAATCGGCAATTGCGTTTTCGCTAAAGCACTGATTTTGTTGAGTGTAATGCCGATGTTAAAGCATTCGTTATCCTCTTTTAAAAGGGCGTTGACGTCCAAATCGACGCATTTAGAGATTTTCTTGTAGGTCGGATTGTCCATCTTTTTGGCAAAAAGATGAAAAAAACGCATATTCATCGTATGCACCGCGCCAAACAACGCTTTGGCTTCTTGCGGCGTTGTTTCGGGACGTTGCAGGTATTCGTAGATGTAAAAATCTTTCGCGAGACTTCGAGGCTTATCTTGAAAAAAGGCCAACGTAACGGGATCGCTTGCCAAAAGCGGCAAGCAAAAGCAAAGGCTTAATACGAATCTATAAAGCATTGGCAAGCGCGAATAAGAGTTTTACGGCAAATAAGTCGATGAATTGTAACGCCAAAATGACGATGAGCGGTGCTAAATCGATACCGCCGATCAAGGTCGGAACGTAACGGCGAATCAATGCGTAAACGGGATTCGTCAAGCGGTACAAGACTTGAACGATCGGATTGTACGGATCGGGTCTGACAAACGAAAGCAATGCCGCAATAATCACAATCCAAATATAGATGTTGATGACGGTATGCAATAAGGAGGCTAACGCTTCAACGAGAGTGGATAATACGATCATTTTACAATCTCCTTCGGATATTTATTTTTTAACATGTCGAGAATCGTCTAGTTTTTGAATATGTTCACGGTTGATCGCACGCAGCGTCTCCATCTCGAACGAAGTAAGAAGATCACTTTGCGGATCACATGTCGCGATCATGGCTTCCAATGTGAGGATGCGGTTTGGCATCAGCAGGTAATTGGCGATCGCTTCGGGCATAAATCCATCGTCTAAAAGCCCTTGCACGCTCTGCTTTGCGTCTTGAAACGCCGGAACGTACGCGTAGTGCATCGCTTGATCGTACCCTAAGCTTTTGCGAATCCACTCCTCTTGAGGCGCGTTGCTTCGGTGGGCTTCTTCGTCGATAATCGTCGTAACGCCTTGGAGCATATCGTCGCACGCGCGGGCAAAAAGAGACGAGGGGTATTTGTCGGTCGTCATGATGACGAAGCTATCTTCGTCTTTTGTCCGTTTTTTCATGCGAACGACAAACGGATTGGGATTATTCAAAACCTCTTCGGAGCTTAAGTTTTCACATGTACCGTCGTAAGGGGTTTTGTTTTCGGGACAAAAACAGATAAAGGCTTTGTGTTGATCCAACAACGTGGAGGCAAACTGGAGGTGGTATTTGAAATTGCGGCTTTGGTAGTACAACTGTGTGTACGAAATACCAAAGAGTGCCAACATATCCAAAGTATCGTGCTCTTTATCTTCAACGCCATGTCCTTTATCGGCATCGTCAACGCGCACGATGAAAGGCTCGTTGGCTTGCTTTGCGCTGATAAAGTTTAAAAGCGCCATGCGAAGATCGTTAAGGCTTAGGTCACGCATCGGAGAAAATGACCATCGGTACATTATTTCAATGCCTCGCCCACGAGGGTATTCACTACGCTTGGATTGGCTTTGCCGCCGCTGTTTTTAAGTACCTGTCCTACAAAAAAGCCAAAAAGGTTGGTATTGCCCGCTTTGTATTTAGCGACGTTTTCGGGATTTTTAGCGATCACCTCGTCGATCAACGGTTTTAAAAGAGCAGGGTCGCTGATCTGTTTGAGCCCCTGTGTTTCGACGATGTGAGTCGGATTTTCGCCCGTTTGTGCCATTGTTTCAAAGACTTGTTTGGCGATCTTACTGGAGATCACGCCTTCGTCCATCATCGCAACCAATTCGGCGACTTCTTTGGCTCCAAATGGAAGTGCGGTCTCGCGTTTGAGTTCGCGTGCAACGTCGTTGGCTACGATATTGGCGATGCTTGTTGGACTTTTTACATGTAAAAGCGTTGCTTCGTAAAAACGTGAAAGTTCAGCATCGCGTGCTAACGTATTGGCGATCTCGCTATTGAGTCCGCTTTTCGTGTACGCTTCAAAACGTGCTTTTTCCTCTTCGCTCATCGGGGCGACATCACCTTCAACATGTGCTTTTTTACTCTCAGCTTTTGGGGCAGATTTTGCGGTTTCGCTCTTTTTCGCCCACGAATCTTTAAGCCCTACGATTTTATTGAAGACAGGTTTTTCGTCGGTATAATCGATCGGGTCGGCATAAAAATAGCCTTGGCGTTCAAACTGAAAACGCACGTCCGGTTTTTCGCTGATGACCGCAGGTTCGATAAAGGCATTTTGGATGACATGTAAAGAATCGGGATTGAGGTCTTCCACGTTTTCCGGTGCATCGACCTTGTACAGACGCTCATACAGTCTCACTTCGGCTTTTTTGGCGTGCTTTGCACTCACCCAATGGATCGCACTTTTGGTTTTGATACCACTCATATCGGTGCCGCTTTTGGAGTCGGGGTGATACACGGCTTTGATCTCAATGATCTTTCCGTTTTTATCTTTGATGACCTCTTTACATGTAAGAATGTACGCATGCTTAAGACGTACGGGTTGATGGGGTGTCAGACGGTAATAGCCCTCAACAGGATTTTCCGAAAAATCGTCTCGCTCAATGTAAATCTCACGCGAAAAAGGAAGCTTACGTGAACCCTCTTTGGGTACATCGTGCGGGTAATACGACGCATCGATCTCCTCTTCGCCTTCATAGTTTTCGATGACGACTTTGAGCGGGTCTATCACACACATAACGCGGGGTACTTTGGGGTTGAGATCGTTCCTAATGCAAAATTCCAATTGTGCCACATCGACCATCGAATTGGCTTTAGCGATGCCGATTTGGTCGCAAAATGCGATGATGGCTTCGGGCGTATAGCCTCTTCGTTTGTAGCCTGCGATGGTAGGTAAACGCGGGTCGTCCCAACCGTTGACGTAATTGCCGTTTACCAGTTCCAAAAGTTTGCGTTTGCTCATCACCGTGTAGTTCATACCAAGGCGCGCAAATTCGTATTGGTACGGGCGAGGCGGGGTGAGCTCTAAAGCGTCTAAAACCCAGTCGTAAATGTCGCGGTTGTTTTCAAATTCCAGTGTACAGATGGAGTGCGTGACGCCCTCGATGTAGTCCGATAAACAGTGCGCAAAATCGTACATCGGGTAGATACACCACTCATCTTTGGTTCTAAAATGGTGCGCGTGGCGGATGCGGTATAAAAGCGGATCGCGCATTTTCATATTGGCGGCACTCATGTCGATCTTAGCACGCAAAACGTGTTCGCCATCTTTAAACTCGCCTTTTCGCATGCGTTCTAAGAGGTCTAGATTTTCTTCGATGCTACGATTTGCATACACGCTTCGGCGACCGGCTTCGGTAACGCTTCCACGGTATTCGCGGATCTCTTCTTCGCCCAGGCTATCGACGTAGGCTTTGCCCATTTTCACCAGTTGTACGGCATAGTCGTAGATTTTGGGGAAATAATCCGAGGCAAAACGCACTTCGTCTGCCCATGAAAAGCCCAGCCATGTGACCGCATCTTTGAGCGCTTCGACGTAGCGCATGTCCTCGGTGGTCGGGTTGGTGTCGTCCATACGAAGGTTACAATGCCCAAGGTAATCGCGCGCAATGCCGAAATTGATACAGATAGACTTCGCGTGTCCGATGTGCGGAAATCCGTTGGGCTCGGGAGGAAACCGCGTGATCACTTCTGGATACTTACCGGACTTCAAATCCTCTTCAACTTTGACGCGTAAAAAATCTTTGTTCTCGCTCATGTTCTTCAAACCTTTTTGATTGATGACTCTTAGATATTTGTATTTTACCATTCCGTGGATTAATTAACCCAAAAGTACCTCGATAGACAACGCTGTGGATGAGAAAGAGTTTGACATGTAAGGATTAAAAAAAGATAGAATAGACTTCTTTCATAACCCCAAAAAGGCTTGAGAATTGCTTTAAAGAGTGATGAAAACAGTATGAATGTAGGACTGAGTGCTAACTCGCCTTTGGGATACGGCGATAAATTAGGCATGAACGGTGTCCTCTCCACCACCTCCGATCTGAAAAACGGGAAACTCTCCTATAACTTCCCCTTGGCGGCAAACGGTCTTCGAGGCGAAGTGAGTGCCGCAAAGACGACTTACTCTTTGGCAGAAGATTATCAAGCACTGGATGCCCTGGGTAATGCGGCCACCTTGGAAGCCTCTTTGATCTATCCCATTATGAAAACACGTCTGGAGACATTGGATATCTCTTTAACGTACGATCATAAAACCATGAAAGATGAAGTACGCAGTACCGATACGGTAACGAAAAAAGAGTCTGATGCGGCAAACCTGACCTTAGCCTACACTAAAAGTTGCCTGCTCTTTGGACTAAACAGTACGACCAATGCCTCCATGACCCTGACGCACGGAAATCTAAGCTTTAAAGATGCCGCCGCCCTTGCCATAGATCAAGCCGGTGCGCAAACCGACGGAGATTACTCAAAAATAAGCGGAACCGTTGAAAAATTCATCCAATTCAATCCCGAATATGCCTTAACCACCAGCTTACGATTCCAAAAAGCACTGGGGAGTAAAAACCTAGACGGAAGCGAAGACTTCTCCTTGGGCGGAGCGTACGGTGTCAGAGCCTTCCCCGATAGTGAACACTCAGCCGAAAACGGATACCTCTTAGGTATTGAACTCTTCTATACCCTCCCGACGTATGAAGGTATTAACCATAAAGTGAGCCTCTTTGGAGATACAGGCTATGCCACCATGGAAAATACGATCAGCGGCAGTGAAAGCAGACAGCTCTCCGACATAGGCTTAGGCTATCAAGCCTCTTATAAACAGTTCTTTACCAAAGCCCAAATCGCTCACGTCATCGGTGCGGAAAAGGTAGAGAGCGAGAGCGAACACTCCACGAGGTTGCTTTTACAAATCGGGTATATTTATTGATTTTTGACTGACATGTAAGGATTTCATTCTTACATGTTACGTTTTTTTGCTACCATTAGGATTCCATACTTAGAAGGACGAACTAATGGATAGACTTCGAGATATTGCTATTTTTTCGCATCTTAGCGATACCCAACTTGAAAAACTGAAAAAAATCTCTTCGGTTAAAAAGTATCGTGCCAAAGAGATTCTTTTTTACGAGGGCGATGAGCCCGTATACCTTCACGTGTTGCTTCAAGGTACGCTTAAAGTGTATAAAACCAACCATAAAGGTCAGCAGATCTTTTTGCATCAGTTTTATCCCGGAGGTTTGGTGGCGGAATTGGCGCATTTTGAAAATATTCCTTATCCCGCGACTGCGGAGTTTATGAGTGATAGCGAAGTGCTTCGCATCGACTACAAAGCATTGGAAAAAGATTTTTTCAAAAATCCCGACATCTCCTTTGAAATCATCAAATCGCTGATCGCCAAGCATAAAATCTTGATCGACGTAATCCAAAAAGAGGTCATTTTGACCGCCGAGGCGAAGGTCGCCAAATTTCTTTTGGAAAATGAAGAACTGTTTAAAACGCTCAAAAATACTCAAATTGCCTCTATTTTGAATCTCACGCCCGAAACCCTTTCG
>NZ_JSEC01000019.1:0-15516 GCF_000789415.1 Sulfurospirillum sp. MES
GATTTGAAAGGGAGCTATGCCGATCTCACGCTTGATAAAGTTGCTTTGAATGAGTATTTTTGCAATATTAATCTCTCGAAGTACACTTAAAATTGGATTCTTTAATACACTCCTTACCGCAAATTCGATAGAATTGTCCATGCCCATAAAAAAGCTCCGTATAATCGTGTTTTAGTCGACTAAATTATACTTAAAAGTGCCTATTTATGGGCTTTTATAGATCGATTAATCTTTGAAATCTATGTGCGAAAGTTGAGTAGTTTAAATACAAATCTTGTGTCGGTCTGAGTAAAGCTTGTGAGCTGGGCTATCGAGAAATTTCTAGTTTAAATACAAATCTTGTGTCGGTCTGAGAGGGTCTAACCCACCCCAAAGACCAAGAATAACCTCGTTTAAATACAAATCTTGTGTCGGTCTGAGATCTTGTAGAGTGATAGTAAGATCGTCAACTTTGCCAGTTTAAATACAAATCTTGTGTCGGTCTGAGTATTTGTGGTAAATCAATTATTCAAAGATTTAATTAGTTTAAATACAAATCTTGTGTCGGTCTGAGCGAGATCTAAGAAATTCTAGAAATATCGCAATCCAGTTTAAATACAAATCTTGTGTCGGTCTGAGATAGCTTTACCATCGGTACAAACATTTTTTATACACGGTTTAAATACAAATCTTGTGTCGGTCTGAGTTAACCGAGAACGAAGTAAGAGCAGAGTTAGGACTGTTTAAATACAAATCTTGTGTCGGTCTGAGAAGCTATTCTTGCCCGTACACAATGCCCCTATTACGTTTAAATACAAATCTTGTGTCGGTCTGAGGCGGTAGAATTGGCAATGCGCCCTATGGCTCAACCGTTTAAATACAAATCTTGTGTCGGTCTGAGAAATTCAGCAGTCAAAGCGGATTTAATATCGCCTGTTTAAATACAAATCTTGTGTCGGTCTGAGAAGAACTCTTTTTGCTCGATTATCTGTGTCGCTTGAAGTTTAAATACAAATCTTGTGTCGGTCTGAGGGCTCAACCTAAAAAATATATTTCACTTCGCGCCCAGTTTAAATACAAATCTTGTGTCGGTCTGAGCTTTCTCCAAAATCCCTTTTACATGTAAAGGGGATTGTTTAAATACAAATCTTGTGTCGGTCTGAGACTTCGCTGTTATCTCATTTAAAAAGAATATGGAAGTTTAAATACAAATCTTGTGTCGGTCTGAGCCCTTCAACCATAATGTTCTTGAGCTGTTCCATTCCGCGTTTAAATACAAATCTTGTGTCGGTCTGAGTTTGCCCTAACCTAAGATTATGAGACTCTCCGGCATGTTTAAATACAAATCTTGTGTCGGTCTGAGTTAAGCCCATCGTCGCAGGCGTTGGAAATGTCATGTTTAAATACAAATCTTGTGTCGGTCTGAGTTGCCGTTTAACTTGGAGTATACAAACAACTATTTTGTTTAAATACAAATCTTGTGTCGGTCTGAGGTGTTTTGCATAATGGAGCTGTGCATATTATTCTCTGTTTAAATACAAATCTTGTGTCGGTCTGAGTGAACATGAGGGCTATTAATCTCACGATCTTGCAAGGTTTAAATACAAATCTTGTGTCGGTCTGAGAGCAGATCCTCGAATGTTTGTAAATCTTTTGAGTCGTTTAAATACAAATCTTGTGTCGGTCTGAGCGTATTGTTATGGTTCTCGGCGGCTCTCCGCTTGCGTTTAAATACAAATCTTGTGTCGGTCTGAGTCTAATTTTTCAGCTAGTTCTTTTCTTGTCATTTTGGTTTAAATACAAATCTTGTGTCGGTCTGAGCAAAAACCTATCAAAATAGCGGAACAATATATACGAAGTTTAAATACAAATCTTGTGTCGGTCTGAGAAAAAGTGCCTTTTGTAGAAAGTTAAGAAGCTTTTGTTTAAATACAAATCTTGTGTCGGTCTGAGTAAAATCAATTTGAGTTATCATAAGATTAACCGCGGTTTAAATACAAATCTTGTGTCGGTCTGAGGTCGCTCATTTCTTCTAAATATAGAAAAAAATCCTTTGTTTAAATACAAATCTTGTGTCGGTCTGAGATCAAATCGGTTATCTTTTCGCCACAGAGCCACAGTTTAAATACAAATCTTGTGTCGGTCTGAGAGAATGGGGGATGACCTTTGTTAATGGTGGATGCGAGTTTAAATACAAATCTTGTGTCGGTCTGAGCTGTTGGTGCTCAATATCTTTCTTCGGCTACGAAGTTTAAATACAAATCTTGTGTCGGTCTGAGCGAGGTGGAAGCGTTGTTGAATCCTGCTAAAACACCGTTTAAATACAAATCTTGTGTCGGTCTGAGCTAAATTTGCATAAAAGAAGCCATCAGAGCTAATGTTTAAATACAAATCTTGTGTCGGTCTGAGCCGGAGCAAGATGTTTTTGCACATTCAGCAACATCTGTTTAAATACAAATCTTGTGTCGGTCTGAGTATTTAAATGCTTAAAATAATTTTAGGACTTTTTACCGTTTAAATACAAATCTTGTGTCGGTCTGAGGATAGCTTTTAACGTAGAAAAACAGCCATCAGAATAGTTTAAATACAAATCTTGTGTCGGTCTGAGAAGGTTTCCATGTAAAAGTATCGTAAGTCAATCTAGTTTAAATACAAATCTTGTGTCGGTCTGAGTAATTAGTCAAGCATACCAATATCGATGCTTGCAAAGTTTAAATACAAATCTTGTGTCGGTCTGAGGAATTTAAAATTTAGCAACCTTTAAAGCTCTTTGCGAGTTTAAATACAAATCTTGTGTCGGTCTGAGTTCTGGCTCGGAACGCAGACGAGTTATTGAAGTACCGTTTAAATACAAATCTTGTGTCGGTCTGAGAGTATCCAAGAACGCATTGCGACGCTAGAACAACGTTTAAATACAAATCTTGTGTCGGTCTGAGAGCTTGTGCTGTTCTTGCCCCTCTTTAATCGCACCTGTTTAAATACAAATCTTGTGTCGGTCTGAGCTTGGTCGAGAAACGGGCGCGGTTATTTCTATTGCGTTTAAATACAAATCTTGTGTCGGTCTGAGCTTGGTCGAGAAACGGGCGCGGTTATTTCTATTGCGTTTAAATACAAATCTTGTGTCGGTCTGAGTGATACTTTCACGGACAACTCAGCGACGGCTCTACGTTTAAATACAAATCTTGTGTCGGTCTGAGGTATATTAAAGACGGAAACGCATCGCGCGCTTACAGGTTTAAATACAAATCTTGTGTCGGTCTGAGGGCGTGGCTAATACTTTGGATCGGGTTAACAAGAAAGTTTAAATACAAATCTTGTGTCGGTCTGAGCGTTACCGCTTGCGTATGTGTTAATGTACGCCGTCAAGTTTAAATACAAATCTTGTGTCGGTCTGAGTGGGCATACCGTGAACTCATCTATAATCAATTCGCTAGTTTAAATACAAATCTTGTGTCGGTCTGAGCTACGCCCTCAAAGGTTGTGTCTGTTTGCCTTACTGGTTTAAATACAAATCTTGTGTCGGTCTGAGCGTGCGATGCGATCTATGTCGTTCCTACTCCTTACAAGTTTAAATACAAATCTTGTGTCGGTCTGAGAAGCAGAAAAAAGAGACATCGCAGAGCTTGGAATGTTTAAATACAAATCTTGTGTCGGTCTGAGAAAGTCTTTTGATACTCCATCGCCTACCCCAAAAACTGTTTAAATACAAATCTTGTGTCGGTCTGAGTCATGCTCACTTGGGTCAAAATTAATCTTGTCCGTGTTTAAATACAAATCTTGTGTCGGTCTGAGTATACGGAAACCCTGAAATTATACTTAGGTCGTTTAGTTTAAATACAAATCTTGTGTCGGTCTGAGTAAAATAAGCTCAATAATCCGAGCAGAAGCCTTAGTTTAAATACAAATCTTGTGTCGGTCTGAGTTAACGTTTTTTGTGTTAATGTCAGTCGAGAAATCATATTTAAATACAAATCTTGTGTCGGTCTGAGTTTATCGAGACACTTTGGAAAACTAATAGCGCGTAGTTTAAATACAAATCTTGTGTCGGTCTGAGTTGCACATCGCATTGAAGATGGATTTCACTAATTTGTTTAAATACAAATCTTGTGTCGGTCTGAGTATCATGCTCACTTGGGTCAAAATTAATCTTGTCCGTGTTTAAATACAAATCTTGTGTCGGTCTGAGGGCTTCGTGAACTTTTCAATAACATTAGTCTTAAAAGTTTAAATACAAATCTTGTGTCGGTCTGAGAATATGCTGGTATTCCCTAGCCTTATTGGTCTTAAATAGTTTAAATACAAATCTTGTGTCGGTCTGAGACTATGACAGCGTGGGCGTTGGTGCTGGTGCTAAAGGGTTTAAATACAAATCTTGTGTCGGTCTGAGTTAGCACCTTGTTTTAATTCTATTTTTCTGTTATGTTTAAATACAAATCTTGTGTCGGTCTGAGTTGTTTTTACATGTAAAGGGCGTTTCCCCAAACTGTTTAAATACAAATCTTGTGTCGGTCTGAGTTTTAAAAGATGGAACTATTATTGAGGGTTGGTAGTTTAAATACAAATCTTGTGTCGGTCTGAGATTTCTGCGGTACGTCCAAAAAAGGTAATGTCAAGTTTAAATACAAATCTTGTGTCGGTCTGAGTCTTTACTTAGCGAATTTGTGTTTCGTTGTTTTTCGTTTAAATACAAATCTTGTGTCGGTCTGAGAAAGCGTTAAAAAGCAACTTAAAAAGCTAGAAAAAAGTTTAAATACAAATCTTGTGTCGGTCTGAGAAAGTAGACTGCGTAACGCTATACCCATACCCGACGTTTAAATACAAATCTTGTGTCGGTCTGAGAAACTTGATCTTCTTATCTCTCAAATGTCTCAAAAAGTTTAAATACAAATCTTGTGTCGGTCTGAGTTTTTTGTTTCTATGAGAGAGCGAGTAAAACGCCTGTTTAAATACAAATCTTGTGTCGGTCTGAGTTGGACAGCTGTTGTTCAAGATTTGAGCTTATGTCGTTTAAATACAAATCTTGTGTCGGTCTGAGTTTACTTTAGCGAAGTTGACCCGACGTACAATAGGTTTAAATACAAATCTTGTGTCGGTCTGAGAGTTAGCAACGAACCTACTAAAATAATCTCAAGAATGTTTAAATACAAATCTTGTGTCGGTCTGAGGATGTTATGCAACACGTTCAAAAAGCTGTTGATTATGGTTTAAATACAAATCTTGTGTCGGTCTGAGTCAAGGTGTAATAAGAGATCAGCTTACCGCCTTCTGTTTAAATACAAATCTTGTGTCGGTCTGAGGGGATTAACTCTATCAATCTTCTTTTGTCGGGCTAGTTTAAATACAAATCTTGTGTCGGTCTGAGTTTTCGAGGATTGTCATACGTTCATCAAGTCCAATATGTTTAAATACAAATCTTGTGTCGGTCTGAGGTACACCATGCGATTAGTCGGTGTAGATCGTGCCGGGTTTAAATACAAATCTTGTGTCGGTCTGAGAAGACCAGTTGCGCCCAATGCGCTTAGTGCGACGGTGTTTAAATACAAATCTTGTGTCGGTCTGAGTTCGACTTCGAGGAGTTTAAAATATTCGGTATCATGTTTAAATACAAATCTTGTGTCGGTCTGAGATTTACAAAAATCATCAATTTTCATCTTTTTCCTATGTTTAAATACAAATCTTGTGTCGGTCTGAGAAAGTCCTGTAATGTCAAGTGCTGTGATGCTTGAGTTTAAATACAAATCTTGTGTCGGTCTGAGGTTGATTGACTGTTTTATTTGTGTGCTGAAAGTAGGGTTTAAATACAAATCTTGTGTCGGTCTGAGCAAATCAAACGCCAGGGGCGGCTAATGTTCGATGGTTTAAATACAAATCTTGTGTCGGTCTGAGCTATATGTAGCAGCCGCCAAAGTACCGCCCGTTGTTGTTTAAATACAAATCTTGTGTCGGTCTGAGATTCTTTCGAGTTCGGGCATTTCCCATTTTCCACGAGGTTTAAATACAAATCTTGTGTCGGTCTGAGTAAGGAGAATCAACTCGACCACTATCTTCAATCGAGTTTAAATACAAATCTTGTGTCGGTCTGAGACGTTCATCATCTCTCATTTTACGATCAAAATTAGGTTTAAATACAAATCTTGTGTCGGTCTGAGGGCGTTAAAGCCGATACCGTTTTCGTTTCTATGCGGTTTAAATACAAATCTTGTGTCGGTCTGAGTACGTTTAGCAACACTAAAAAAAATGAACCTTTTAAGTTTAAATACAAATCTTGTGTCGGTCTGAGTTCTTCAGATGTTTGAGCGTGAAAACGATAAATACAGTTTAAATACAAATCTTGTGTCGGTCTGAGGCATTTTGAACAGAGCCAAAAGCCCCTCCTATCGAGTTTAAATACAAATCTTGTGTCGGTCTGAGAAAACACAAAAAAGAGAAGCTTAAAAGCTCACTAACGTTTAAATACAAATCTTGTGTCGGTCTGAGAGAGCTAAAGGGCTTATCATTGGTGTAGGAGTTATGTTTAAATACAAATCTTGTGTCGGTCTGAGCGACGAGCTTCGACAAACGAGGCATCGGCGTACTCTTGTTTAAATACAAATCTTGTGTCGGTCTGAGAAACATAAGGGTTTGCTTCCCACGCACCTTTACCGTGTTTAAATACAAATCTTGTGTCGGTCTGAGTGTGATGATTCCCATACATATCATCACGATCTCGACAGTTTAAATACAAATCTTGTGTCGGTCTGAGTGTTTCTTTGGTTAAACAGTACGAAAATACTGCTTCGTTTAAATACAAATCTTGTGTCGGTCTGAGTCTTTGTTAAACACTTCAACTTTAATCGGTTTTGTGGTTTAAATACAAATCTTGTGTCGGTCTGAGGGGAATATTGTAAAGATCATCAATGATCTTTTTATTTGTTTAAATACAAATCTTGTGTCGGTCTGAGAAATATTTTCTTTTTTTGTATAGTCAAAAGAAGGAAGTTTAAATACAAATCTTGTGTCGGTCTGAGTACTCTGTCTTGAAAAGCCCCGTTATATCCGTCGCGTTTAAATACAAATCTTGTGTCGGTCTGAGTCGGCATTCTGTTTTTTAACGGGTTTTTTTTACGCAGTTTAAATACAAATCTTGTGTCGGTCTGAGTTTAACGTTTTATCGACCGTTGCCGCCTCAACTTGTTTAAATACAAATCTTGTGTCGGTCTGAGGATTTGATTTTCGTCGCTTTTCGTGTCAAGAATCAGTTTAAATACAAATCTTGTGTCGGTCTGAGCATCGACCCGATTATTGCACGCAATATTTCAAAGAGGTTTAAATACAAATCTTGTGTCGGTCTGAGTTTTATTAAGTTGCCGGACGCGTCGGAAACCTTATGTTTAAATACAAATCTTGTGTCGGTCTGAGATTGTCGGTATTTATGAATCGGCTTATGCTCGAAGGTTTAAATACAAATCTTGTGTCGGTCTGAGGCAGACGAAGCATATTTGTAAGTAAAGTATTTACTCGTTTAAATACAAATCTTGTGTCGGTCTGAGAGCCGATGCCATTACAGCTCATGGTTTAGTCTATTTGTTTAAATACAAATCTTGTGTCGGTCTGAGACTATGAGTTTGGTGAAAATGGCGAAAAATTCAAACTGTTTAAATACAAATCTTGTGTCGGTCTGAGCAAATATGCTCTATAAACAACTCTGTACGCCTGTGTTTAAATACAAATCTTGTGTCGGTCTGAGCATTTATGGTCTTGGATGAGGCTTGCGCGTGCGCTGTTTAAATACAAATCTTGTGTCGGTCTGAGTTTAGCAAAGTTAAAAAAACAACAAGAATATCTTTAGTTTAAATACAAATCTTGTGTCGGTCTGAGAGGCGAAGGAGGCATCGCACGTGCCGTAATGTTGCCGTTTAAATACAAATCTTGTGTCGGTCTGAGGAAGTATCCGAACTTATGAATAACGGCGGTACGTAGTTTAAATACAAATCTTGTGTCGGTCTGAGGTTAATATCGCTATCGATAATCCTACTGCTTATATCAGTTTAAATACAAATCTTGTGTCGGTCTGAGTTAGAAGTAGAGGCTTCAGATTGATAATAATCTTGGTTTAAATACAAATCTTGTGTCGGTCTGAGCTACTTTATGCTCCAGTGGTGCCCTTGATGTTATTTTGTTTAAATACAAATCTTGTGTCGGTCTGAGTGGCACTTTATGATGAAGTAATAAATAAAAATCCTAGTTTAAATACAAATCTTGTGTCGGTCTGAGATCAAACGAAGCAATCAACGGGTGCCGTTGTAAAGTTTAAATACAAATCTTGTGTCGGTCTGAGTTGACGAGTGCCAAAACTATTTTGATAAAGACGACCGTTTAAATACAAATCTTGTGTCGGTCTGAGCCCTTGTTATTTTGTTGCCCCAAGAAAGCCCCTTTGTTTAAATACAAATCTTGTGTCGGTCTGAGGTTATCGGCAACATCATTCGCCCTTTTTTTGCCGGTTTAAATACAAATCTTGTGTCGGTCTGAGCACCCTAATCCTTGGCGTTAAGTAGCTTAAGTAAACTGTTTAAATACAAATCTTGTGTCGGTCTGAGTAAGAGATCAGCAAAAAACGACATGTGCTCTCATTTGTTTAAATACAAATCTTGTGTCGGTCTGAGTATAACAGAAGCAATCAATAAATCTTTTATTATAAGGTTTAAATACAAATCTTGTGTCGGTCTGAGCGTACTACGAAGCCATCGGAGACGATACAAACGCGGTTTAAATACAAATCTTGTGTCGGTCTGAGAAACATCGCCCCTTCAAAACGATCAGCTTCGATGAGTGTTTAAATACAAATCTTGTGTCGGTCTGAGTCAAGCATTCACCAAAGAAGAAGCGGAAGAGGCACGTTTAAATACAAATCTTGTGTCGGTCTGAGCGCTACCTACCAAACGGTGGAGCGGTTTGTACGACGTTTAAATACAAATCTTGTGTCGGTCTGAGTAGTATCTTTATGGTCGAATCCGTTAAAGGTACGATAGTTTAAATACAAATCTTGTGTCGGTCTGAGGTACAGGCAAGACGTGCAAGACATCTACTCCGAGGTTTAAATACAAATCTTGTGTCGGTCTGAGGCAATCAAAAAAAGGATAAATAATGAGTTTTCGTATGTTTAAATACAAATCTTGTGTCGGTCTGAGGCTCAGGAATTTAATTTTAACTTTGTTTACTTTTGTTTAAATACAAATCTTGTGTCGGTCTGAGATAACTCTAAATATCGTTTTATTTATACGAACATAAAGTTTAAATACAAATCTTGTGTCGGTCTGAGCTTAATGGTAGTCTTGTTGGATTTACGTTTTTGCTGTTTAAATACAAATCTTGTGTCGGTCTGAGTGTCCGTTTTCTATCTCCGGAGCAAATAGAACCGGGTTTAAATACAAATCTTGTGTCGGTCTGAGACGATCAGTTTTTCGATTTTCACGCGTTGTCCTTGTTTAAATACAAATCTTGTGTCGGTCTGAGCTGATGCTCTTATTACTGCGGGTGATCTTTTTGTGTTTAAATACAAATCTTGTGTCGGTCTGAGGCGGGAGCGGGGGAATGAGCGACGAGGTTGCCTCTGTTTAAATACAAATCTTGTGTCGGTCTGAGCAACACCTCATTAATATTAGGACGATTTTATGCAAGTTTAAATACAAATCTTGTGTCGGTCTGAGCAAGAGCCTTTAAAAAAAAGACGTAGTTTCTCCGGTTTAAATACAAATCTTGTGTCGGTCTGAGAGATTAGCTCTCCATTCTTATTTTTTCGCTCAACGTTTAAATACAAATCTTGTGTCGGTCTGAGCATAAGATGTATTGAGCCAAAGCTCAAAAAACGACGTTTAAATACAAATCTTGTGTCGGTCTGAGAGCGGCTCTATCGACACGATAAAAAACGTTAAATGGGTTTAAATACAAATCTTGTGTCGGTCTGAGGACATAGAGTCATATTTTAAACCATCGAAAGTAAGTTTAAATACAAATCTTGTGTCGGTCTGAGATCTAAGATTCTCGAAAAACAGATCGAGGTTTTAAAGTTTAAATACAAATCTTGTGTCGGTCTGAGGATACGTTTGTCTCTGAACGTGGTGGGTTTGGTGGGTTTAAATACAAATCTTGTGTCGGTCTGAGTGCAATTTCAAGTGTCGAAAACAGATTATCAAATTTGTTTAAATACAAATCTTGTGTCGGTCTGAGCTTAAGATGGCAAAAACTTTAGTAATTAATACTCTGTTTAAATACAAATCTTGTGTCGGTCTGAGAACGCGAAAACCTCCATTTTCAATTCGGTAATGCAAGTTTAAATACAAATCTTGTGTCGGTCTGAGAGCATAAGATGAGAAATGTACATTGTTTAATTTGGTTTAAATACAAATCTTGTGTCGGTCTGAGTTTTTGAGGGTAAAGCACGTACCGAAAAAGCAACGTTTAAATACAAATCTTGTGTCGGTCTGAGGGAGATTAGCTCTCCATTCTTATTTTTTCGCTCAACGTTTAAATACAAATCTTGTGTCGGTCTGAGTTCGCTTAACTTCATCACTTGAAAAAGGGTTAATACGGTTTAAATACAAATCTTGTGTCGGTCTGAGAAAAAAGGAGGATTAAAAGCCGATAAACCAACACCTGTTTAAATACAAATCTTGTGTCGGTCTGAGGGGGGTGTAAAAGATAGTGCACATACTAAAGGCTGTTTAAATACAAATCTTGTGTCGGTCTGAGCCGAGAAGCTCACAAATCATTTTTAGATTTTGAAACGTTTAAATACAAATCTTGTGTCGGTCTGAGTTTAGGGGGTGTCGGTTTATGAAAAATCTTTTTAGTGTTTAAATACAAATCTTGTGTCGGTCTGAGAAAAATTCCCGAATAAGTCTTTTATTGAGACTCTTGTTTAAATACAAATCTTGTGTCGGTCTGAGAGGAACTAAAGCTTATCGTATGTTAAATTTTTTAACGTTTAAATACAAATCTTGTGTCGGTCTGAGAACACCTCATTAATATTAGGACGATTTTATGCAAGTTTAAATACAAATCTTGTG
Organism: Sulfurospirillum sp. MES; assembly: GCF_000789415.1. NCBI lineage: Bacteria > Pseudomonadati > Campylobacterota > Epsilonproteobacteria > Campylobacterales > Sulfurospirillaceae > Sulfurospirillum > Sulfurospirillum sp. MES. Next base: position 11,028 of record NZ_JSEC01000019.1, read on the forward strand.
TCGGTCTGAGCCGCCCGAATTTCATAGACTCAAAAAGCTCAATAGGTTTAAATACAAATCTTGTGTCGGTCTGAGAAGAGGCGAAAATAATTTACAGAGATCAACATCTATGTTTAAATACAAATCTTGTGTCGGTCTGAGGAGCTTCAACGCACTTGATGTCAAAAAGCACCGTTGTTTAAATACAAATCTTGTGTCGGTCTGAGAAATCTCCCGACGGTACGGCTTGCGTTTGTAAAGAGTTTAAATACAAATCTTGTGTCGGTCTGAGAAGCTTATTCAAAGAAGCCGTAGCCTCGGCAGTTTTGTTTAAATACAAATCTTGTGTCGGTCTGAGCAGATAGTTACCCGTTTTTGTCGTTAAAAAAACGTGGTTTAAATACAAATCTTGTGTCGGTCTGAGGCGCCACTTTAAACAAGCGTGTTCGGTTTTTTTTGATGTTTAAATACAAATCTTGTGTCGGTCTGAGTGAGTAATGAGCATGATGTCTTGGTGTAAGTGTCCAGTTTAAATACAAATCTTGTGTCGGTCTGAGCACCTAAGGCTAATGACTCGTTCCTCGTCTGTGGAAGTTTAAATACAAATCTTGTGTCGGTCTGAGGTTTTTGTCGAAAATTTGGAAGCCTAAGCTATCACTGTTTAAATACAAATCTTGTGTCGGTCTGAGATTTTACACCTACCCAAGAAAGAAAACTTAAAAAGTTTAAATACAAATCTTGTGTCGGTCTGAGAACACTATTTAACTATCAACTCGACGCCTACGCATAGTTTAAATACAAATCTTGTGTCGGTCTGAGCTAATGATTCTATGCGTCAATACTGGATAGTTTTGTTTAAATACAAATCTTGTGTCGGTCTGAGAAAGAGGGATTACAAGTTCTTACATTAAATTCCTAGTTTAAATACAAATCTTGTGTCGGTCTGAGCAACTTTACTAGCAACAATCAAACCACCACCAATAGCGTTTAAATACAAATCTTGTGTCGGTCTGAGGGGCTAGATTATGGGACTTTTCAAAAAGCACTATCCCACAAAATAGCCATTTGTGTCGTTTTTTCCAATTAAAATTAACAATGAATTGTTAAAGATCAAAAAGGCGATTTAACGTCCTATTTTAGCAACTTTTCGCCTAAAAAAGACTAAACTGTGGTTGGAAAAATTAGATGAAAATTCCTTCGCTCTCCTTTTTTGGGTTGCCTAGCGTCTCTTCGCTGAAGCTTCCCGATGTTAGCATCTTAATGATTGTCACAAAGTCTATCTCTTTATCAATCACTTTTTTGAGTTCGCTTTGAAGTTTTATTTGGTTGGCAGGGGTGATGTTGCCTCTGAAAATGGACTTTTGGTGATGTTTGAGGTATTTTTTGCAGATTTTAAAGACTTTGGCGACACGGTATTTGCCGACTTCACTAAACTCATCGGCGATGTCGTAGAACAAAAAGACATAATTGTAATTGGTCGTGTCTTTTTTCACATCTTTTCCTTGAGCAAAAAGGGCGTAAATTCTCGTCCTTCGACGATGGTTTTAATGAGTTTGTAGCCGTCTAGTTTGAGGCAATGTTTGTAGGAGACTTTGCGTTTAAGCTTTACATGTAAGAATGTTTCGTTCATGCGTTCTTCAAACGCATCAATGAAAATCTTCTTGCCCTCTTCGTTTAAAAGTGCGTAGTTTAGGGATTTGTCAAAGTGTTTGAGCACTTGAAGTTTCTTTCGTCCGACCAGATCAAAGATGGTTTTAAAAACGATGACGGGTTTAAACGCTTCGCTCAAATCCAGACTCAAGCTAAACCGCCCTTCTCTTGGACTATGAAGAAAACTGATGGCTTGGTTGAGATGTGTGTGGTAGATGGAGGCGATGGTTTTGGTGTATAAAAGTGTGTTGCCAAAGCTAATCAGTGCGTTCATGGGGTTATCGGGTGGGCGTTTGACACGCTTGTTCATCACGAAATCTTCGGGTAAGAAGTACTTAAAACTGTCGTAAAATCGACTCCAAATCTGTCCTTCAACGAACATAATTTGCTCGACTTTCATCGTTACATGTAAGAGTGTTGGCACATCGTTTTTCAGCCAATCCAGATACGGTTTGAGCTCTTTTTTGTCGTGACGATAGTAGTGGTACAACACTTCGTGGATGTTTTGAGCGATGGCGGAGACGATACTTTTGGCGATAACCAAGCGTTCATTGACAAAACTCAAAGACTGTTTGATGGTCAAATCGCCGCTGATGAGATACTCTTTGGGGTAAAAACTTCCGCTGTAATTGCCGTGGTAGTTGAAGATGTGCATTGTGATGCCAGCCCTAGCGATGAAGTCCAAAAACTTCGTGTTGAAGCTCACTTCGTTGAGACAGTAAAGCTCTCTCGTCTCTTCGATGGGCAGGTAAAAATTGCCCTTTTCGTTGCTAAAGGCGATGGAGTTGTCTTTGCGTTTGAGTTCGCCCATCGAGAAAATGTAGCGTGTGTGATTTTTTGCCATGTTACCTCATATAAAACAGTAATCAAAATAGGCGCATTTTTTGCATTTGTTCTCAAACTTTGGTGGTGGCGGAACTTCAGCATTGATGAGCTGTGTCATGGTTTCTAAAACACGCAAAAGCTCGTGTTCGTTTTGCTCGGTTAATTCGAGTATCTCGCTTTTGGTGTTGTGATTTTTCTCATGATACTCGACTTTGCCCTTGCGCTCTATGCCTTTGCCTCTCAGTTTGTACAGATAAAGCAACACTTGCCACTTCACCGCTTCAGGGTCGGAGTCGGACTTTTTGAGCTCCACAAGGTACTCTTTGGTGAGCTTGTCGATCTTGACATTGTCTATCTTCACTTCGGCTTTTTGAGCTTTCTCTTCGCTGATCTCATGCAACACTTTCCCGATACGCACATCTTCGCTGTTATCTTCAAGATTGAGGCGATTGGCGTGAAGCCAAAGTTTTGTTTTACAGATGAAATAATAGGAGATAAGAGTGCCTGTAATATTTACCAAAATACACCTTCAATTTTATCTTTAACATACTGTGCAAGTTGTAATCCCAGATGAATATCAAAAATTTCATCAGAAGCTAAATAAATCCCTAAAGCAGAGTCAAAGTCTTGAATAATATTTAAAACGGTTTCTTCTTTTGACCCTTGATGGTAAAAATTTTGATTTACCGTATATAAACTTACATCCTTTTTTATTTTAGAATACTCATTTTCAACTTCTTTCATATTTTTCCAAAAGTTTTTATCTTGTTTTATAGCTTTTTTTCTTCTATCAAGTTCAACCAATTTTTTCCAAATATTGGTTGCATCTGTATTTAATGGAATAAAGAAACTAAAACTGAGTGGGGCATTAGCAATAAGAACAAACTCTTTATCAATATCTAAAAAATTTAATTTTTGAAAAGACGTATCTATTGAGTTAATTTCAACTTGAGCATTATAATACTTGTCTAATAAGCCTTCAGAATAAATTTGTTGCTCTGAAATGGTTTGATAGTTATTGAGAATTCGACAAGTTTGTTCTATATCGAATTCATTATAGATTTTATGCCCTTCAAAATTTTTATCATTTTTAATTTTAATAATATCAGCCATACCACATGTTGATTTTTCTGCACTTCTGTTTCTTCTTCCCATGGATTGGATCATCAAATCAAACGGTGCTAATTCTTCTAAGCCATCATCCAAAGATATATCTACCCCTGCTTGAATAAGTTGTGTAGCAACGACAATCTGCTGAATACCTTTTGTAGAATTTGACTTAATGGCTTTAATAATCTTTTGTCTCGAAATTGGAGCGACTGCACTTGTAAGTAAAAAAATATTTTCTTGTTCGTAACTAGAGTTTTTATTGATTAAATACTCATAAATTGCATTGGCTGTATTTACTGTATTAACTCTAAACAGTAAATCTTTTTGTGTTTGTAACTTCTCATCAATTTTGTTATATAGCTTCTCAAATGTATAACTTTCAACAATATCCACTGTAATTTTATAACGATTAAAGAATTGTAAATTCTCTTCAGGTGTCAATGTTGTATCTATTGACTTAAATGTATAACTATCGTTTAAAATCTCTTTTTTTATATTAGGAAATGTAGCACTAGCTACGATAATTTTACAATTAAAAATTTCACTCATAAATTTTAAAAATTGTGTTACTGGGTACATTAATTTAAGTGGGATGAGTTGCACTTCATCAATCAATATAATACTATTGGCAAATTGATGAAATCGTTTAAATAAAGCATTTTTGCGTTTAAAAACACCATAAAACAGTTGATGGAATGAAGTCACTACAAACTCACTATCAAGAGTATCAAGTAAAAATTGTTTTTTGTCTATATCGTATTCTTCCGAACCCTGTTCAATGAGAAACTCCCCACTGAGGTGATCTGTCAACACTTTATGATACACAGAAATAAATATGTCTAGGCACTCATATCGTTTTGTAACAGTTTATTTTCAAAATCAACGGGTGACAAATAACCATTACTAGAGTGCAACCTCTGTCTAT
>NZ_JSEC01000002.1:0-424975 GCF_000789415.1 Sulfurospirillum sp. MES
AATGATCGGATGAGCCTCGATATAACGTTGTTCTTCTTGGCTTAACGCAACTTCGCTTGCATGGACGTATAAAGGAAAAAGCAGTAGAGAAAATACTAAAAAACGCATTTCAAACCGCCGAATGGTAAGGTTGCGTTTATTATAACGTAAATCGGTATGATGCGTTTAGAAAAAAGAAGAAAAATAGGCACCGGCAATTAAAAAGGTAACGTTTTTTTAACGTAAACGTTACCCCTATAGGGAAGAATCTTATTTAAATAAAACACTACCCAAACGAATCATATTGGCACCGCAGGCAATCGCCAACTCAAAATCACCGCTCATACCCATAGAGCAGTATTTAGCTCCGTGTGAGCGTAAAGACTCGAAAATTTTGTACGTGGTTTCAAAACTTTTTTGAATCACGGGTAGGGCTTCGGTATGTGCGCCGATACTCATAACGCCTTTGAGGCGAAGATTTTGACATGTAAGGCTGATTTGTTCGTACGCTTCAAGCGCGGCTTCGGGCATCACGCCTGCTTTTTGCGCTTCGTACGCGCTATTGATTTGAAGTAAAACATTCATCGTTTTACCTTTGACATGTAAGCGTTTGTCTAGCTCTTGCGCAAGTTCGATCGAGCTTAAAGAGTGCATTAAAAAAGGATCAAGGTCGATGAGTTGGTTGATTTTATTGGTTTGCAAACGTCCGATAAAGTGCCATTCCAACGGAAGAGAGGAGAGGGCATGGACTTTGTCGCTCATATCTTGAACTTTATTTTCGCCGAAACTTCGCTGTCCCGCATGATACATCGCTTCGATCATCGCCGTATCGGCACTTTTGCTCGCCGCTACGATTTTGACGATGTGATGTTCGCTAATCTGTAAGCGCGCTTTTTCCACACGCGTCAAAATGTCGTCTAAGGTCGTTACAAAATCTTTAGTTTCCATTGGTTAGCCTGTAAATATCGTTAAAAAGGCTCAAAGCCATCAAGCTTAAAAGCACCATCCATCCTGCCGTCGTCATCGTCGCCAAAACGCGTTCGCTCGGTACGCGTTTCGTTACAAGCTCATAGAAATTGAACATTATGTGTCCGCCGTCTAGTGCCGGAATAGGTAAAAGGTTTAGAACGCCTAAATTGACGGAAATCAATGCCGTTAAGCCTAAAAGCACCACCAGTCCCGCATCACTTGCTTCGGAAGTAACTTTAACTATGGTGATTACGCCACCAAGTTCTTTCATCGGAACTTCTCCGACAATAAATTTTTCCAATCCTTTGACGATCAAGGTTGTCGATTGTACGGTCTGATCCCACGCAAAAGTGAGAAGTTCGCGTCCTGTGTAACGAACGTCCATCGTTTGAGTGCTAGGCGCGATACCGATCATTTTTTTATACTTGGTCTCTTTAAACATATTTTGATACGCACTGATTTTCGGCTCGATTACCAGTGTGTGCACCAATCCTTCTCGCTCGACTTTGACGCGCAATTCGCCTTCGCTTGCTTGAATCGCACGGCTCACGTCGTCCCACGTCTGAATCATGGAATCGTTAATCGAAACGATACGATCGTTCGTCATAATGCCCGAAACCAGAGCGGGAGAGTTTTCACCGATCTGACCGATGATAGGCGAAAACTTCGTAATGCCCATCGTGCCGATAGCGATAAAGAGTAAAAACGCCAGTAAAAAGTTGGCAAAAGGACCGGCAAAAAGAATGATAATGCGTTTCCACGGTGCTTGGATCGTATAACTGTCGGGATCGAAACTGACTTTGGTCGGATCGCGATCGTCTTGACCTTTCATCTGTACGTATCCGCCAAGCGGAATCAGACTGATGCAATATTCGGTTTTACCGAATACTTTTTTGAAGACTTTTGTACCAAATCCGATGCTAAAAACTTCAACATGTACGCCAAAAAAACGCGCCGCCAAAAAGTGCCCGAGTTCGTGAAAAAAGATCAAAAACGAAAGAACGAGAACGGACGCGAAGATTCCCATTAATGCGTTCCTTTTTTCGTATAACCGATGATATACTCGTATCCCGAATAGAGCGTCAACGCCACGGCCGCCCACAATAAAAGCTCGGCAAAAGGCCAATTCATCATTAAAAAGCCGATAGCGATCATTTGAAGAACGGTTTTGACTTTACCCGCCATCGAAGCAGCGATATTTTTTCCCTCGCCGATTGCCGCGACGCGAAGACCAGTAATGAAAAATTCACGCGTTAAGATTAAGTAAATCGCCCACGCATTGGCACGATCGATCATCATCAAACCTAAGAATGCCGCTAAGGTCAGCATTTTATCGGCAAGCGGATCTAAAATAGCACCCAGTTGCGTTTTTTGATTCCAATTACGAGCAATGTATCCGTCGAAAAAATCGGTTGCACTAGCAATCACGAAAATCAATGCCGCAAAATAGTCCAGCCAACTGACATGTAAGCCTTCGAATAACGCTAAATCGCGATTGACGAGCAAAATGAACATTAAAGGGGCAAGCGCGATACGCGTACTTGCCAAAAAGTTGGGTAAGTTCATCATTTAAACGTCGTACCGCCGTCGATAATCAACGTATGTCCCGTTACCCACGACGCTTTATCGGAGCAAAGGAATAAGCAAGCACCCGCCAAATCTTCGGGTTGCCCCATGCGTCCTAAAGGCGAAAGTTTTGCCGTGACGTCGCGTACCTCTTCGTAGTTGGTAAATGCACGCAATGCATCGGTTTCGATAGGACCGCCGCTGACCGCATTGACGCGAATGCCTAAAGCTCCGAGCTCCGCCGCCGCATAACGCACCATCGTCTCGACAGCCGCTTTTGCCGTACCGTGACCCGCATAATTTTCAATATAGACGAGATTGCCCGTCGAAGAGAGGGAAATGATGCTACCGCCGCCGATTTTTTCCATACGTTTGGCGGCCTCTTGCGCACCGACGACGAACGCGTTAACGGTTGCGGTAAAGATATTATTGATACCTTTGGGTTTTAGTTTCATAAATTTCGTATAACCGCCGACGACGGGTCGTCCGGAAATAATCGCATTGGAAATAAAAAAATCGACGCGATCAAACTCTTTATCGATCTCCAAGAAAAGGTCTTTATAGGTTTCCGGCTCTAAAATATTCAAAGCAAACGCTCTGGCTTTAATGCCGTAAGTTTTTTCCAAATCGTTGACCTGTTCTTTGGCTAGTTCTTCATTTGAGTTGTATGTAAACGCGATATTGACGCCCTCGCGTGCAAATTCATAAACGATTGCTTTGCCGATACCGCGCGTACCGCCGCTAATGACCAGTGTTTTACCTCGCATCAAAATCCTTTAATCGTATATTTTTTAAGGGTATTTTCTATTTTTTTCATATTCTCGTGGCTTGGAGCGCATAAAGGCAAACGGTATTCCAAGGTTTCAAGAAGCCCTGCGATGTACATCGCCGCTTTAATCGGAATAGGGTTGCTCTCGCAAAATAAAATTTTATTGATCTCGTAAAGCGAATCGTTAATCGCTTTAGCACCGTGAAAATCGCCTTTGAGCGCTAAATGCGTCAAATTTGCCGTTTGATCGGGCAAGATATTGGACGTTACGGAAATAACGCCCGAACCGCCGTTGGAAAGTATCGGGTAATTAATCGCGTCTTCGCCGCTAAAAACGGCAAGTTTCGGCTGATGTGCAAGCAAATCGACGCAACGATCGATCGAACCGGTCGCTTCTTTCACTCCGAAAATATTCGGACATGCATCAAAGAGTCTAAAAATCGTATCGGGCAATAAATCACATCCGGTACGACCGGGAACATTGTACAAAAGCACCGGAATATCCACCGAACCGGCGATGGCTTTGTAATGTTGAAAAAGACCCTCTTGGGTCGGTTTATTGTAATAAGGTGTCACGGATAAAATACCGTGTGCGCCGTGCGCTTGGGCAAATTTTGCCAAACCGATCGCTTCGTGCGTAGCATTGCTTCCGGCTCCCGCCAAAACTTTGACGTCGCTTTTGGAACAAACGTCTACGGCAATTTCGATACAGCGGCGATGCTCTTCGTGATCAAGCGTTGCGCTCTCTCCCGTCGTTCCGACAGGCACGACGACGTCGATACCGTTTTTGATTTGTCTTTCTATTAATTTTGCATAATGAACTTCATCGAGTTTTCCGTTTTTAAACGGGGTAATGAGTGCGGTCATGGCACCTTGTAAAACATGTTGCATCTTAATACTCCTTTCGTAATATAACCGTCGTTGATGTTTGCGGAACCAAATATTTTTTGACAACGCCTATAATATCCTCTTTTTTCAGTCGATTGATACGCTCTTCGTAAGATAAAAGCGGAGCGATATCCCCTTTGGCGTAATACGAGCCGAAAAGTGTCGCCAATTCGCTTGAACTTTCTAAATTATGAATAAAATCGGCTTTGGTATTGATTTTGATCTTTTCAACGTCTTTATCGCTAATATCGCCTTTTTTAAGGCTTTCGATAATTTTTAAAATCTCCGCTTCGACGCTTTCGGCTTTCACGCCCGGATTGCATACCGCTAAAAATAAAAAGACGGAAGGATCTTTTGCTTCCATCGCATAGCCGTAAATCTGGTTGACCCATTGTTTTTCGTCTACCAAAACCCTTTGCAATTTACTGCTCTTTCCGCTACTCAAAAGCTCGCTTAAAGCCGAAAGTGCCGCCTGATCTTCGTGTTTAAAATCGGGAATCTTATAAGCGATCGCCACCATTTCGACTTCACTCTCTTTTTTGATCATAATGCGCTTAGCCCCGTCTTGTACGGGCTCGACTTGATGGTGCGGTGCGGGAAGATCGCTATCGTTTTTAATGCCGCCGAATTGCTTCTCGACTTCGCTAAAAACATCGTTGGCATGAATATCGCCCGCGACAACCACGATCGCGTTTGCGGGTTGATAATATTTAGAGTGAAAACTGCGAATGTCTTCAATCGTCCAGTTTTTAATATCGTCTTTAAATCCTATCGGCGTCCAATGGTACGGATGATACGTAAATGCGTTGTTAAAAAGCCGAAAATAGAGATACCCGATCGGTGAATTGTCGGTTCGCCATAAACGCTCTTCCAAAACGACGTTACGTTCAGGTTGAAACTCTTCGTCGCTGAGGCGTAGATTTTGCATCAACTCCGCAAATAATTCCAACGATTTTGAGAGGTTTTTCGATGAACTTTTGATGTAATAATGCGTATAATCAAATCCCGTGGAAGCGTTATTAACGCCGCCGAATCCTTTGACGACTTCGTCAAACTCTCCGGCTTTCAGATTTTTCGTCGATTTAAAGTTCAAATGTTCCAACATGTGAGCGATACCGCTTTTTCCCATTGTTTCATTTCCGCTACCGACGCGGTAAAAAATATCCGTCGTAATAACGTCGCTTTTATTGTTCATGGGAATGACGACGACTTGAAGACCGTTGTCCAAAGTTTTTGTGAAATGTTGCGGCAACGAATTAGCCATTAATGCTCCTAAAAAAAGTAAAAATAATCCTAACGCTTTCATACGGTATCATCTCCTATCCGATCCTATCAATTCGCCGATACGGCTAAATCCTTCGTGTTCCATACGGGACAAGATGCCTAAATTGATCTCTTTATTGACGCTCGGTCCTTTAAAAATAAACGACGTGTACGTCTGAATGAGGCTTGCGCCTGCTTTAAGTCTTCGATACGCTTCTTCCGCCGAGTCGATACCGCCGACGGAAATCAACGTCGTTTTGCTGAAAAATTCTTTGGCAAGAGCTTCAAACAAAGCAAAGCTTTTTTCTCTCAGGACTTTACCGCTGATGCCGCCGAAATCTTTGGCGTTTTTCAACAGACTATAATCGATCGTCGTATTGGTCGCGACGATACCCGCCGCACCGTTTTCGAGGGCGCACGAACACAAATCGATCGCATCTTTGACCGTCAAATCCGGAGCGATTTTGAGTAAAACGGGTTTATTCGTCAACGATTTTGCCATGACAAAAAGGTCTTTGATAAACGCTTCGTTTTGCAAATCGCGTAAGCCCGGAGTATTGGGTGAGGAGATATTGATGACCAAATAGTCGCTCAAACGATCGAATTGACGAATCAATTGCTCGTAATCTTTGAGCGCGTCCTCGCTCGGCGTTACTTTGTTCTTACCGATATTGGCACCCAAAGGTGTCGCAAAAGGGTAGAGCGATTCTAAACGTTTTGCGATCACGTCCATGCCTTCGTTATTAAAGCCCATCGCATTTTGAATCGATTCTTCTTCGACAAAACGAAACAGTCTGGGTTTGGCATTACCGCTTTGGGGTTTGGGAGTAATCGTACCGTATTCGATATAACCGAATCCAAGGGCGGTAAGCATTTTAATCATCGTCGCGTTTTTATCAAATCCCGCACCCAATCCCAGAGGGTTTAAAAACGTACAACCGAAAAGGTTTTGTTCCAAGCGTTTGTCGTGAACAAAAAAGCGTTCCGCCAGAAGAGGGAGTATAAAGGGAGCGTACTTGGCACCGTTTTTAAAGAAAAATTCTGCAATATGATGCGCATTTTCAGGGGAAAAATTGAACATAAGTTTTTTCATCGTCGCATAATCAAACATCTTTCGTTTCCTTGGCATATAAGTACGCGATTATACCCCATTGAACATAAAAGATGGTTGATTTAAGGCGCGTTTAATACTGTAAACTTTTCAGCTGAACATACTCGGCGGAACTGTTTTGCAACTCTTCGTCACTGCCTAACGCGACGATGCGTCCTTGTTTTAAAAAAGCGATTTTATCGGCTTTTTTAATCGTTGAGAGCCGATGGGCAATCACGAACGTGATTTTATCTTTAACGAGGTTTTCGATTGCTTCGGTTATTTTTTGTTCGCTATGCGAATCCAACGCCGAAGTCGCTTCGTCTAAAATTAAGATTTGAGGGTTTTTATAAATGGCTCTGGCAATGGCAATACGTTGTCTTTGTCCGCCTGAAAGATTCGTACCGAATTCGTCCAAATGGGTATAGATACCGTGTTCGAGATCTTGGATAAACTCATAGGCATTGGCTTTTTTCAAAGCTTCGATGACGCGTTCTTCTTCGATCGTTTTACCGTAAGCGACGTTCGCCGCAACGGTGTCGTGAAAGATATAAACCCGTTGCGTCACCATACCGATTTTTTCGCGTAAAGCGTGCAAATCAAAGGAAGAGAGGGAACGCTCGTTGAGCAAAATATCTCCGCTTGAGGGAGCGTAAAAGCGCATCAAAAGGTTCATTAAAGAGCTTTTGCCGCCGCCGCTGTTACCGATGAGCGCGACCATTTCTCCGGATTTGGCGTCCAAATCGACGCCTTTGAGTGCTTCTTGATTGCCGTACGATAAAAAGACGTTTTCAAACCGAATCGTTTCGATTTTTTCAGGCAATGCCGAACCGCCGTTTTGCACGCTCGGTTCCAAGTCCAATAAAAAGAAAATACGCTCGCTAGCAACAATGGCGTCTTGCATTTTGTTGTAAAGACCCGATATCTTTTTAATCGGCGTATAAAGCATAAAAAGAGCCGCTAAGAACGAGAAGAAAGCCCCTACGCTCATACCTCCTTGAATGACTTCGTTTCCGCCGACGATAATGACGACCGCAACGCCGATAGAGCCTAAAATTTCCATGACGGGGCTGACGAGCTCGTTGACTTTGGTCGCTTTCATCGTAAGTTTAAAGTAGCGTTCGTTCTCGTTCTTAAATAAAGTATGCTCGTACGCTTGCGCATTGTTAGCTTGGATAATTTCGATATTGTTGAAGATCTCACTGAGTTTTGCCGTAATGTCGGAAACTTTTTCTTGCGACTGCCTTGAAACTTTTTTCATTTTTTTAGAAAGGCGACTGAGCGGATAAATCGCTAAGGGCATAATCACCAAGGCATAAAACGCCAGTTCCGAATTTTGATAAATAACGACGCCGATCAACCCTAAAATCGTAAACGACTCTTTTAAAAGCTCGGGAACAAGGTTGGAAACGACGGTTCGTACGCGTTCCACGTCGTTCGTATTGCGGCTGATCAGTTCGCCCGTTCGGTATTCGTGAAAAAACGACAGGTCTAAGCGTAAAAGATTTTGAAGCATCAAATCGCGGAATCTACGAATTAAATCTTGCCCGATATAAGCGGTATAGTACGCTTGCATATACCTGCCTGCTTCTTTTAAACCGTAAACGAGAATAATAACGTAAGGCAAACGCGCCAACATCTCGTGGTCTTTCGCGATAAAAATTTTATCCAACAAGGGTTGCACGAGATAGGCCGAAAAAGCGGTTCCGCCGCTTGAGAGAATCATCCCGATGACGACCAAAACAAAGTAGGGGATATAATCTTTAAAAAAAGGTTGAAAACGTTTAAAAATAACTTTCATACCGCCCATTAAAGTACCTTCTCCCATTGCGTGCCGTTTGGCGTATCCATCAGTTGAATCCGTTTGGATTCCAAAAGAGCGCGAATCTCATCGGCTTTGGCAAAATCTTTGGCTTTTTTAGCAAGGGCGCGTTCTTCGATCAATGCTTCGATGTGAGCTTTTTCGGCATCGACGATGCCGAGTTGAAAGTACATGTAAGGATCGTAAAGTCCTATGCCCAAAAGCGACTCTATCCAATGAAGATTGGCGTGGGCTTGACGTTTGAGAGCTTTATCTTTCGGATTTTGATCGATTTGATCGTTAAAACGCGAAATCGTTTCATCCAAAATCGCCAAGGCTTTTGAGATATTAAGGTCGTCGCACAACGCTTCTAGCATCTGATCGCGAAAAAGAGGCTCGACGGGCGTTTCATCCCTTGCGATGTCAAAAACGCGTTTTTTCAATCGGTAAACTTTATCCAGACGTTTTTTGCTCATCAAGAGGTCTTCTTCGGAAAAGTTAAAATTAGCGCGATAATGCGTCGAGAGAAGATAAAAACGAAGCACTTCGCCGTCGTAGTGTTTCAAGGCGTCTTTGAGGAAAAAGCTGTTTCCGAGCGATTTGCTCATTTTTTCGCCGTTGATGGTAACAAAGCCGTTATGCATCCAGTATTTTGCCAATTCCTGATCGCTTTTGCATCGGGTTTGCGCCGCTTCGTTTTCATGGTGAGGAAAGAGCAAATCGGCTCCGCCGGCGTGAATATCGATCTGATAGGCACCGTCGCTATAGGCTAAATGTTTCTCGATCATCGCCGAACATTCGATATGCCATCCGGGACGTCCCGCACCGAAAGGGGCAGGGTAGCTCGGCTCGTTTGCTTTGGAAAATTTCCATAAAGCAAAATCTTTGGCGTCTTTCTTCTCTTCTTTCGTCTCAACTCTTGCAAGAGCGGTTTCTTCTTCCATGCTACGATGGCTAAGGCAGAGGTATTTCGTATCTTTGGACGTATCGAAATAGACGCCGTCGCTCGTACCGTACGCAACGCCTTTGGCAAGCATCGTTTCGATAAACGCGATGATCTCGTGAATCGTTTGGGTCGCTTTAGGCTCGATGTCGGCATCGTCGACATGTAAAGCACGCATCTCGTCTTTGTAACGCTCGATGTAAAACGCGGTGATCTCTTCTAACGATTGACCGCTTTGGTGCATTTTGGCGATAATTTTATCGTCGATGTCGGTAAAGTTTTTGACGAAATAGACCCGATACCCCGATGCAATCAAGACGCGACGCAACAAATCGAATGCAACCGCACTTCTGGCATGCCCCAAATGAGCATCGTCGTAAACGGTCGGACCGCAAACGTATAGTTTCGCTTCGCCCTGACGTATCGATTCGAAAAGAACTTTCTTTTTTTGAGCCGAATCAAAAATGTACATGTAAGAATTCCTTGAAAAAATAGAGTAATACCGCTTCCGCAACGAGAACGAACGCTAAAAGGATTAATTTTTTATCGTACAGTATAGCAAAAAAGGCTTGAGTGCCGAACGATCGAATCGTTAAGGACAGAAGCACGCATGCCGATAACGATCCCGCCAACGCAAGCCCAGCCGCCCCCATAGGTTGAATCAGCGCGAACGAAAAGAGAAGGTTAGCGCCTAGCGCGTACATGGCGATCACCGCCGCCTCTTTTTGGCGCATGCTCGCATAAAGCCACAACGAAAAGAGCTTGGAGAGGCCAAAGGGAATCAACCCTAACATGTACATCGCCAAAACCCATGAAGTGACTTCCGCATCGTGGCTTGAAAACGAGCCTCTTTCGAATAAAAGCCAAACGATTTCTCGGCTTAACATACAACCGCCGAGCGTCGACGTCGTCAGCAAAAAGGCTAAAATCCAAAAGCCCTGCGAGAGTAACCGCGTTGCTTCCGCTTCGTCGTTTGCTTTAAGCAATCGCGTCATTTTCGGAAAAATACCCGTCGTCAACGCGATCGCAAACAGGGCTAAGGGTAGTTGAAAGATACGGTTACCGTAATAAAGATAACTAATGCTTCCCGTGACTAAAAAACTTGCCAAAGTCGTATCGACGAACGAGACGATTTGGGGCGTCGAGTTGCCGACGATCGAATGCAAAAACGAGCGATTAAAGCTTTTTTGCGTCGTTTGAAGTGCCGCATCGTTTCGTTTTCGATGCGCAAAACCGGCACGAAAGAGTTTACACAGATTCTCTTTTTTAAGCGCGATTACATGCGCCAAAACCTGCAAAATACCGCCGAGTAAAACGCCGTAACTGAGGGCATATACGATGGTTTTACGGTCCCAATTTTGAAACAACAATAACGCGGCGATCATACCGATGTTTAACAATGCCGTCGAAAACGCCGTTACGGCGAAACGGTGTTTGTATTGCAACAACGACCCTAAAAGCGTCACGATAAAAATCAGCGGAAGGTAGTAAAAATTGATCGCAACGAACGGAGCAGACAGGGCAACCGTCTCTTCATCAAACCCAAACGCGATGACTTTGGCGAAAAATTCGCTAAAGAGTGTTACGAAAAGGGAAAAAACGACGAGGAAAAGTAAAAAGCGTACAAAAATGCGATACGTAAAAAGCGATTTGTGCGTCGTTTTGATAAAGACGGGAATAAAGCTTTGCGTAAACGCACCCTCGGCAAAAATCCGCCTAAAAAGGTTGGGAAATTTAAAGGCAACAAAGAAAATATCGCTGTAAATATTGGCTCCTAAAATCGAAGCACTTAGCATGTCGCGGATGAATCCGAAAATTCTCGAAACCAATGTTCCGATACTGTTTGTAAAAAATGATTTAATAAGCATTTCGAATTTTATCCAAAAATCGTTTAAACAAATTTTTTATCTATTTTTTGCTAAGATACCCTTATATTTATTTTTGAATGTGCCGATATTTAGGCTAAAGTAAGCCTTTTGGTTTATGAGAATTATGAGGAAAACACTTTGGGACTGTTTGATAAAATTAAAGGGGTTGGCTCAAACGAAACGGCTTTAAACGAAAGCCAAACGTCGGAGTTTAAATCCATCATCATCGATACGACCAACGTTCATAAGGAACTGAAAAATATTGCGTTAGCCCAACATGTCAAGCCAACGGAATTGGGATTTAAGTTACTCAAAGTAACAACGTTTTTCAGCGACGAAAAAAGCGAAAACAATGAAGTGACCGAAGAGCTGATGAAGCTCTTTTTAGACGATACGTTTTTGCTCAATCCAAATCTTAAAATTTCACAATATTACCGTGTCGAAATCTATAAAATCGATCCGACCCAAGAGACGATCGAACTTCCCGAGATCGCTTTAAGCGGCAATAAAAATTTGACGAAAATTATCGCCAAAGTGTCGCAAAGCCATCACGTCACCTATAGTTCGAGACTCGAAGAGATGATGCTCCACGATATTCAAACCAAAAAAATCAAGGCGGGTATTTTGGTCGGCATTCGCGATCAAAATATGTACAAAGAGGTTAAGAAACTCGTAGCGAATATTCGCGTAAACGGATTTTTAGACCAAGACGTTTCGTTTGTCGTCTGCCAAGGCGTCGATGAAATCCCGTGCATCAACGACGATCTCATTTTTCATTACAAGAAAAAGATGAATGCAAAAACATCCGACGGTAAGGTCGATTATTCCAAACGCGGATACGTTTTGGCCGTCGAAAAAGACGAATGCATCATCGAATACGTCAAGCCCCAACCCGGAACGCCCGGACGCAATTGCCGAGGTGCTTTTTTACCCGTCAAAGAACCGAGAAAAAGCAACGATACGGCGATCGTCGTTTCGGCGAATATCACAAAAAAAGAGAACGAAACCGGCATCAAATACATTGCGAACCGCGGCGGATACGTTAATTTCGACAAAGGCAGCTACGACATCCAAGATCAGATGGAAATCAATGAAATTAGTTTTCGCTCAACCGGCTCGATCGATACCAACCTTAACTCGAACATCAAGATAAACATCAAAGAAAAAGACATTTTAAAAGACGCTATCGGTGCGGGCATGAGCGTTGAAACTTCCGAAGTCCACGTTCAAGGCAATATCGGAAGCGGTGCCAAGATCAAAGCCAAGCTCGCCGAAATCGGCGGACAAACGCATCAAAGTGCCGTGATCGAAGCCGATAAAATCATCATCGCGGTACATCGAGGCGAAGCCAACGGGCAAGACGTCCAGATCGATCGTTTAGAAGGCGGCAAAGTCATCGCCGATACGGTACATGTCAAACAGATGATCGGCGGCGAAATTAATGCCAAAATCGTAAAAATCGAAAATCTCATCTCTAACGGGAAGATTACGGCCTCGGAGGTGATTGAGATCCAAGAGCTCAAGGGCAATAATAACAAGCTGATTATCGATCCGAGCGTTACCAAAGAGTTTAACGAAATGATTGCTTCGATCAATCGTAAAATCGAAAAACTTGAAGAAGAGCTCAAAGCATATCCAAGGCAACTCAGTGCCAAAAAAGAGTACATCGATAAGAACAAACCGATGGCGGAAATGGTCAAAGACAAAATTTTAGAGTTGAAACGAAACGGCGTCGAACCTCCCGTCACGCTTTTTGCAAAAATTAAAGATTTTCAGGAAAAAGTGTTGGATTACAATACGGTTTTGCAAACCTTTAAAGACAAAAAAGAAGAGCTTCAAGAGTTTCGTGAAGACCTCAATAAAGTACAAAACAAAGTTTTTTCGGCTAAAATTATCAATCATTCCGCATGGAAAGAGTTTAACGAAGTGAGATTTAAACTGATTTCGCCGCCTAAAGACGTGACGTATAACCCCAAAGAGCATGAAATTTCACGCGAAATTACGCTCAAAGACTTAGGCAACGGCGAGCAAAAAATTATACGTTCAAGCGAGTATAGCAGCAAATGATTGTAGGTATTGAAGGAAAAATCGTCAAAAAAGAGATCACCGCGCTGCACCTAAAAATCGCTTCGGGTATCACGTATAAAGTCTTTATTTCGTTATTTAGCCTCGGTAAGATTACCTCGGACGCAATCAGCTTACATGTCACGCAAATTATTCGCGAAGATCAACATAGCCTTTACGGTTTCGTCGATGAAAACGAAAAAAAAGTTTTTGACACCTTAATCAAACTAAACGGCATCGGTCCCTCAACCGCGCTTGCGGTCTGTTCAACGTTGAGTCCGGACGATTTTAC
The DNA here is from genome assembly GCF_000789415.1 of Sulfurospirillum sp. MES. Classification (NCBI taxonomy): domain Bacteria; kingdom Pseudomonadati; phylum Campylobacterota; class Epsilonproteobacteria; order Campylobacterales; family Sulfurospirillaceae; genus Sulfurospirillum; species Sulfurospirillum sp. MES. The sequence continues at coordinate 13,493 of NZ_JSEC01000002.1, forward strand.
GCAAGCGTTACTCAGTCAAAACGTTCACGCGTTTCAAAAAGTTCCCGGTATCGGGCCTAAAAGTGCCAAACGTATTTTGGTCGAATTAAGCGACTTTTCGCTTCACTTATCCGATGAGGAGAGTAGCGGCGGCAGTATGTTGGAAGCAACCATGGCTTTGGAAAGTTTGGGTTTTAAAAAAGACGCGATCAAAAAAGCTTTAGGTTCTCTTCCAAGCGGCGATACGCAAACACTTATCAAAGAAGCTTTACGCAAGCTTAGTTAAAAGAAGGATACTTTATGACTCTAGCCGTTTTATTCGGAGCACACAGTTTTGAGCACGAAATCAGCGTCGTTAGTGCGATCGCACTCAAAAAAATACTTCCGAAAACCGAAATCGTCTATATTTTTTGCGATTACGATCGCAATTTTTACCTGATCCCGACCGAGACCATCACGTCAAAACGTTTCAGTAGCGGCGCATACAAAAACGATACGGCGTTGGTATTAAAACAAGGCGGTTTTTACGCGAAAAAATTTTTAGGCGAACGTAAAGTTGCTTTTGACGTCATGGTCAATCTCGTTCACGGAATGGACGGCGAAGACGGAACACTCAGCTCGATGCTAACCTTTTTCAGCGTTCCCTTTATCGGTCCTCGAACCGAGGGCTGTGCGATCAGCTATAACAAGCTCTTTACCAAACTCTATGCGCAAGAAGTCGGCATAAACGTGCTTGACTACCAAGTGCTACGCAAAGATTCTCCGATGCCGATTCGCATCGAGTATCCGTTTATCGTCAAGCCGCTTCGTTTGGGAAGTTCTATCGGTATCAGCGTCGTGAAAGAGGAAAAAGAGCTTTCATATGCCTTGGACGTTGCGTATGAGTTCGACGATACCGTGCTGATCGAACCGTTTAAAAAAGGGGTTAAAGAGTTTAATTTAGCGGGATGCAAAGCCGACGATTTTATTTTTTCAATCATCGAAGAGCCTCAAAAAGAGGAATTTTTGGATTTTGATAAAAAATACCTCGATTTTTCACGCACAAAGCGCGTTAACGAAGCGACGATCGACGAGCGGCTCGAACAATCGATTCGCGAAGCATTTAAACGACTTTACGATCCTTTGTTTATCGGTGCATTGATTCGCTGCGATTTTTTTGTGATCGACGATGAAGTCTACCTCAACGAAATCAATCCGATTCCGGGCAGTATGGCCAATTACCTCTTTGATGATTTTGAAGGGGTTTTATATGCATTGCGTTATCATCTTCCGCAAGGTATCGCGATGCCAAAAGCATATCGTTATATCAACTCGATTCAAGCAGCAAAAGGGAAATAAAAGCCTCTTTTTCGTATGATTTTACATAAAATTATGCACAAAAAGAGGTTCAGCGCTATGATGACCTATGCAAAAGACGAAATAATGACGGCGACCGATATGGTACGAAACTTTAGTACGGTTTTGGGAAGCATTACCAAAGGGAAACAAAAGCGTGTCGTTATCGTTAAAAACAATCGCTTTGAAGCAGTGATGATTCCGATAGACGCTTACGAAAAAATGAGTGAAGCCGTCACTATTTTAGAGAAAATCTACGCAAGTTCGAAAAAGAAGAGTGATGGCTAAGAAAGAGATTTTGTTTGAAGGTGCGCGTTATCGTCTTAGCTACGAAATGCTTCGACCGCATTGTGAAAAAGCCATTTTATTTCTACACGGTTGGGGAAGCAATAAAGAGAGCATGAAGCATGCTTTTAGTAAAACGTTCCCGTACTGTACGCATCTGTATTTGGACTTACCCGGGTTTGGAGATTCGAGTATCGAGGAGCGCGTTTTAAATTCGCAGGAATACGCCGCAATCGTCAATGCATTTTTAGACGCCCTTTCGATTCGCCCGTGGATGATCGTCGGACACTCTTTCGGCGGTAAAGTCGCAACTTTGCTGCATCCCGAAATTTTAGTATTACTTTCAAGCGCAGGTATCGTTGCTCCGAAATCTTTTAAAGTACGCTTCAAAATAGCACTTTTTAAATGCTTTAAACCGTTTTTTCCAAAACGTTTTTACCGCTTTTTCGCCACAAAAGACGTCGAGGGAATGAGTGAAACAATGTATGAAATACTAAAATGCGTCGTTAATGAAGATTTTAGCGATACCTTTGCTAAAATTCGCTCTCAAACATTTATTTTTTGGGGCAAAGAAGATAAAGCGACTCCGCTCTTAAGCGGTGAAACTATCCATACGCTCATCGCAGGTAGCCGTTTTTTCCCTTTAGAGGGTGATCATTTCTTTTTTTTACGAAACGGCGAAACAATCGAAAAAATTATGATGGAGTCTTTGGGTTGAGTACATATCGGATGATTGTTACAGGGCGCGTTCAAGGCGTTAATTATAGAAAATACGTGCTCGAAGTTGCTCACGCACTTGAGTATTACGGATACATACGCAACCTAGCGGACGGTAGCGTCGAAGTGGTTTTGAATGCCGATTATGAAGAAGATTTGGAATTTTTTATCAGTAAATTATACGACGGTTCTTTGTTTTCCGACGTGAAAAACGTTACATGTGAAAAAATCGAGTCGATGCATTTCGATACTTTCGAGAAGAGGGCGTAATGGAACTGTTGATACGGATGAGTTCGCAACTGCTTTTAACCTTAGGCCTTGGCTATTATTTTATGAGTGCTATGCAATGGTACTCCTATCGATTAGAGCGTTTGTGTTTTCACTACCATCGTTACGATTGGCATCTTTATTTTCTAGCCATACCGCTTGCAGGTTATTATCTTTTATCGGGATGGCCGGTTCTGCTGTGGAGCGTGGGTTATCTTATTTCTCTTTTCGCATGGTACCGTAAGCTCGATAAAAAGCTCGTTTTTACCCCTCGCGTAAAACGTTTTTTTCTCTTTTTACTCTTAGCTGCTTTGTTTCAAGATACGCTATGCATCAGTGTTTGGCGCGGTTGCGAGACGTTTGGCGTTTTGATTCCTCTTCTAACGGCGCATATGATCGCACTTGCATACGAAAAGATTCTTTTTGCAGGTTTTAAACAATCCGCACGTCAAAAATTGATGTGCAATCCTTCGTTAAAAGTCGTAGCGATTACGGCAAGTTACGGTAAAACAAGTATTAAAAATTTTTTAGCGCATATTCTCTCCTTTGCCTATCGCGTCTATAAAACTCCCCGTAGCGTTAATACGTTAGGCGGTATTATCAAAGATATTAACGAAAACCTACCCGAAGCGTGCGATATCTATATCGTCGAAGCCGGTGCTAGGCTCAAAGGCGACATTGACGAAATCACGCGTTTTGTCAATCCTCACATCGCCGTTGTAGGATGCATCGGTGCTCAACATATCGAATACTTCAAGACGCTCGAAAACATTCGCAATACGAAAATGGAACTTTTACACTCCGCGCGCCTTGAAAGAGCGTTTGTTCATGAAAGCGCGCATGCTAAAGAAGGCGGATGCATCAGCGTTTTCGGTTCGGAAATTACGCACGTCGACGCCACCTTGGAGGGATTATCGTTTACGCTTCCGATTGAAGGAAAAGAAGAACGCTTTCATTGTAATCTTTTAGGGGCATTTAACGCCGCCAATTTAAGTGCGGCTATTTACGTCGCACACGCTTTGGGCATCGATACGGAGACGATTCGCGCTTCGATTTCGACCTTGCGTAGCGTCGAACACCGCTTAGAACGTATCGAAGCCGGCGGAAAAATCATTATCGACGATAGCTTTAACGGTAATTTGGAAGGAATGCTCGGTTCGTACGATTTAATCGCGACGTATCAAGGCCGTAAAGTGATCATTACGCCGGGTATCGTTGAAAGTAACGAACACGACAATACGCTTTTGGCGAAGAAGATCGACGACGTTTTCGATCTAGTGATTATTACCGGAAAAACGAATGTTACGATACTAAACAAAGCGATTCAAAAAGCTCAAAAAATTATTTTATCCGATAAAAGTAAACTCCAAGACGTATTAGCCGAATTTACGCAAAAAGGCGATATTATCCTTTTTTCCAACGATGCACCGAGTTTTATGTAGTCATTTTATTTTGTTATATCTTTATTAGACGTTTGCTATAGTATAGTGAGTAGAGTTACATTTAAAAGGAGAGAGATGAAAACGAAAAGTTTGTATATTTCATCGCTAGCACCTGCGGCCGGTAGTTTGGTCGTAGCGATGGGTATCATGGAGCTTTTAAAAGGACGTCTAGGCAAAGTTGCTTTTTTTCGCCCCGTCGTTGCGGACGACAAAACGGTCGATAAAGATATCGAGTTTATGCTTGAACATTATGCCTTGGGTATGGACGTTCATGAAATGGTCGGTTATAGCGTTCACGAAGTCGAGAGTTTGGTTGCCGAAAACAAATATAACGAAGTGCTTGAAACGCTGATCGATAAATTGAAGAATTTAGAGAGCCGGTACGACTTTGTATTGATTGAGGGATTAAACCAATCCAACTTTTCGCCGACGATCGATTTTGATATTAATCTCTCCATCGCCAAAAACCTTAGTAGCCCTTTTATTAGCGTTTTAAAAGGTAAAGGTAAAAACGTTAAAGAGGTAATCGACGAAATTCATATCGAAGCCGAAGCCATTAAAGCAGCAGGTTGTCAGCACTTTGCGACTTTTGTCAACCGCTTAGGCGAAACGGAATGGGAAGCACTTAAAGAGCTGACGCAAAAAGAATCTTTGCAAGAAGCACCTCTGTACTTTTTACAAGAGATTCCCGAGCTGGATACGCCTACCGTCGCCGAAATTAAAAAAACGTTAGGATGCGTTCATATCTACGGAGAAGAAAAAGATTTACGCCGCGTGGTCAAACAAAGCAAAATCGCCGCTATGAAACTCGATAATTTTTTAGAATACATCGAAGACGGCGATTTAATTATTACCTCGGGCGACCGATCCGATATTATCGTAGGATGCTTAAGCACCGTTTTTTCAAACAACTATCCGAATATCTCGGGTATTTTACTCACTGCGGGCATGATGCCGCACAAGTCGATTAACAAATTGATTGCGGGATTTAAAGATCTTTCCATTCCTATTTTAAGCGTCGACGAGGGTACATTTACCACAGCCGTCAACGTTGCCAACGTTCCTGCACGCATTACGCCGCAAAGCGTACGTAAAATAGCGCTTGCTATGGGACTTTTCTCGTCCAACGTTAATATCGAAGAGATGCATCGCTCTATCAATATGCCTTCTTCCGCAAGCTCGATTACACCGGTAATGTTTGAATACGCCTTGTTCGAAAGAGCACGAAGAGATCGCAAACGCATTGTTCTTCCGGAAAGTAATGACGAACGTATCTTGCGAGCGACGGAGATTTTGCTTCGACGCGACGTTGCCGATATTATCTTACTCGGTGTCGAAGAAGAAGTACGACAGAAAAGTGCTACGCTAGGGCTGGATATTAGCAAAGCGACGATTATCGATCCGCTCAACTCTTCGCTTATGGACTCTTTCGTTACCTCTTTTTACGAGATGCGTAAAGCCAAAGGCTTAACCCTCGAAGTCGCTAAAGACAGTATGATGATGAAAAATTACTTCGGTACGATGATGGTGTATTTGGGACATGCCGACGGTATGGTTTCCGGTGCGATTCATACGACGCAAGAAACGATTCGTCCGGCACTTCAGATCATTAAAACCAAACCGGGTATTTCCATCGTATCAAGCCTCTTTTTTATGTGTTTGGATACGCGCGTTTTAGTTTACGGCGACTGTGCCGTTAACCAAGACCCCAATGCGGAAGAGTTAGCGCAAATCGCTATCTCGTCTGCCGATACGGCAAAAATGTTCGGTATTGAGCCGAAAATTGCGATGCTTTCGTACTCTACGGGAGATTCCGGCAAAGGCGAAGAGGTCGAAAAAGTACGCTTGGCGACCAAAATCGTCAAAGAAGCTCGTCCCGATCTTTTGGTCGAAGGGCCGATACAGTACGATGCGGCAATCGACCCGATCGTTGCAAAAACAAAACTGCCTAATAGCCACGTTGCGGGGCAAGCAACGATTTTCATTTTTCCGGATCTCAACACCGGTAATAACACGTATAAAGCGGTTCAGCGAAGCTCCGGAGCCGTTGCTATCGGTCCGGTACTTCAGGGATTACGCAAACCGGTCAACGACTTAAGCCGAGGCTGTTTGGTTCCCGACATCGTCAATACGGTTGCCATCACGGCAATCCAAGCGCAAAGCGGCGAAGGGGAGGCTCAATGAAAATCTTAGTGCTCAATGCGGGAAGTTCTTCGATCAAATATCAATTGATTAATATGGAAAATTATGCCGTTATTGCCAACGGCTTAATCGAGCAAATCGGAGAAAACTCTTCGCTTGCTCGTATTAAATACCTTGACAAAGAGGGTGCTGAACAAAAAATTGAGCATAAATTGCCGATTCCAAACCATGAAATCGCTTTAAAACTCATGAGCGCGCTTTTGATCGAATCGAGTGCCATTCACGATTTAAACGACCTTGACGGAATAGGGCACCGCGTCGTGCAAGGCGGCTCTTCTTTCCGTGAACCCGTAATCGTCGATGAATGGGTCGCCTCGGAAATCGAACGTTTGATTCCATTGGCGCCGCTTCATAATCCGGGGCATTTAGCCGGTATCAAAGTCTCTTTGGAACAAAGCCCCAGCGTTCCGCAAGTCGTCGTATTTGATACGGCGTTTCACGCGACGATGCCCCCGCATGCTTACATGTACGCAATTCCTTATCATTATTACGAAGATTTAAAAATCAGACGCTACGGTTTTCACGGAACTTCGCATCGTTTTGTCGCAAAAGAGGCGGCAAAATTTATGGGCAAAAAGCTTTCTCAACTTAACGCAATTACCTTGCACTTGGGAAACGGCGCAAGCGTTAGTGCGATTCAAAACGGGCAGAGCGTCGATACTTCTATGGGGTTAACACCGCTTGAAGGATTGATGATGGGAACGCGAAGCGGCGATATCGATCCGGCCGTTTTATTTTACCTTGCACGAAAAGAAGGGTTGGATATTGAAACCTTAGATCGCGTCTTAAACAAAGAAAGCGGTCTCAAAGGCATTTGCGGTATCAATGACATGCGAGAAGTCGGGCAAATGGCAGAAGAGGGTAACGAAAAAGCTCAATTGGCATTGGAGATGTTCAACTACCGCATCAAAAAATACATCGGTGCCTACAGTGCTGTACTAGGACGCGTCGATTGTATCGTCTTTACCGGAGGTATCGGAGAAAATGCCGTCAACGTTCGTGCTAAGAGTTGCGAGAATCTGCAAAATCTGGGTATCGAAATCGATCCGATTCTCAATCAAAAACGTTCTTCGCGTACCATGCAAATTAGCACAAAAGAGAGCTCGGTGACGGTACTGGTCATTCCGACGAACGAAGAGTTAGAGATTGCCCTACAGACGCAAGAAGTCATTTTGGCGCATAAACAAAAGCTTCACTAAAAAAAGACGACATGTAAGAGAAAATCTCTTACATGTCACTTTTACGCTAACATGGTTTTTGCGATAAGATTAATACGTTTTCCATCTGCCACGCCGGCACATTCGCTTAAAATAACCGGCATCAATTTTCCAATCTCTTTCATGGAACTAATGCCTAAAGCGGCAATATGTTTTTGAATAATAGCTTTCAGTTCGTCATCGCTTAATTGCTGAGGCAAATAACTTTTAAGCAGTGAAGCTTCCGCCGTCTCTTTTTCGACAAGATCGTTACGCCCGGCCTCTTGAAACGCGCTAATTGCGTCTTCGCGTTGTTTGAGGGATTTTTGGATAATTTTCATAATATCTTCATCGCTCAACTCTTTGCGCTCGTCAACTTCGATTTGTTTGAGAGCGCTCATTAAAAAGCGTATCGCGTCGCGTTTAAAAGCATCTTTGTTTTTCATGGCTTCTTTCAAGTCGTCTTGAAGTTTCGTTTTCAATTGAGACATCTTTTTCTCCTGTATTCTTACAATGTAAAATGTAAAATATATTTTATAGTTTATATCATAAAAAACGCCCCTAAAAAAGGAGTTTTAACGATAAAAGTACTTTTACAAATACTTAACGGCTATAGACGTGCCCTATTAATATGTCATATTTGTATTGGAAACTATAATTTCCAAACTAATTAATTTGAAGTTTTTATTCGAGATTTAAATGAAAAAACGTTAGTATAAGTCACTTACTTCAATAAAAGCGACGTATCGATGAAATACCCTTTGGATTGTGAAAACGCGTTTAACGACACTTACCTTTTTTGGCTTGTACGATTCATCAGAAATAAGATTACGTCCCTTTCAAATCGACATGTTAAAGATAAGGATCGGCTAGCGTTGATTCTCCAAAAGCTTTCGAAAAATCTCTATTCACTTGAGGCGTTAAAACCGCTTATCAAGGAAATTCGCAATATCGGTATCAACAGTATTCACGTCTATTTTATTCCTCTTGAAAAATTATCGCTCTTTTTAAACACTTACGGAGCTTCCTCAATGCGAGAGATAGACGAAGAGTTATTAAGTGACTTTTTAGCATCCGAAACGGCTAATCTATCGGATGCGACTAAAAAAAACTATCGCATTGCACTCATCTCCTTTTTCGGATTTATCGATAAACAAAATGCAGACGAAACCGGTAATGCCTTTCGATACGGAATCGAGCTCAAAAATTGGGGCGGACTGGGAGGTAAAAGCGGTACGAAACTCCCCTCTTTTATGAATCAGGAAGAAGCTCAACGCTTTATTGAAGGTATCGATGCTTATCCTTTCGATGTCAAATCAGCCGCTCGAAACCGCTTGATTATCAAAGTAATTTTGTATACGGGAATCAGGGTCAGCGAAGCCCTTCATATTCTTATCAAAGATTTTGTCAAAGACGGAAACGCTTACGTAATTCAAGTGAGAGGAAAAGGCAACAAACCTAGAGTCGTCATGATCAAAGAAACGATTATTCAAGAAGATTTACGGCTGTGGCTAGCCTCCAAAACATGTGATAACGGCCTTTTATTTTGCAACCACAAAGGTAAGGTATTAACCCAAGCATACGTCAGTCGACTTGTTGAAAAAATTCTTTTACATGTCGGTATTCGTAAAAATAAAAACGGAGCGCATATGTTACGACATACATTTGCCACGTTGCTTTATCAAAAAAGTAAAGATTTGATTTTAGTACAAGAATCGCTTGGGCATGCAGACATTAATACGTCAAGAATTTATACGCATTTCGACAAAGACCGTCTCACGAAAACAACGGATATTTTTTAAAGAATAGCCGCGTGGATATAAATGCGGCTATTTTTTCAATAAGTGCTTTTTAGAGTCCTAAGCATTGGCGTTTAAAATACTCTTTACCGACTTTACAAAGCGGACAGGCGTTAGGTGCGCGTTTACCTCGATGAATGTGTCCGCATACCTCACAGACCCAAATCTCTTCTTCCTCATCGCTAAAGAAACCGTCTTCTCTCATCGCATCTTGTAAGGCTTTGTATTCGCGTTCATGTTCGACTTCGACTTTACCGATAGCGTTAAAAAGGCGCGCAAGTTCTTTATGTCCTTCGTCTTCCGCAATCTTCGCAAAATTCGGATACATTGTCGTATGCTCGTAGTTTTCGCCCGCCATTGCGCTATCCAAGTTTTTAAGCGTTAATTCCGTTTCCACACCGTCTACGAGTTTATGATACGCTTTAAATTCTGCGCGCGCATGCCATTTTTCATTCTCCGCCGCTTCTCTAAAGTGACGCGCAACCGCATGCCAGCCCTCTTCTTGCGCGATGTCCGCAAAAAGATCGTACTTATTTCTCGCTTGCGATTCACCGGCAAAGGCTTTCATTAGATTGACGGCCGTAAGATCTTCGGTAATACAGCTCATTTCTTGACCGCAACAGGTAAGCTTTCCGCCTCCGACATTTTGCACTTCAACCTCATTACCGCATTTGCTACATTTATACGTTTCGTACTGTCTCATTGTTTCTCCTTTTGGGTTTTGATGATAGTATCTTAGAGCAATTCAACTTACAAAGAAATAAATATCATATAATAAATTTTATTATTTAAAGCATATTTTATGTATTATTATATGTAAAATATGGCATTTTAGCACTTTTTGTACCCATTCGAAAGATTTTTAACGATGCCGTATACGGTAATAACGATCCAAAAAATTTCAATTAGAAACGACCCTAAATTAAAATGAACGTATAGCGAGACGATGAGTGCAACGGCTCCCGTTAAATTTAAAAGCTGATACGTCAAAGAATGCACGTCGCATTTACCGATTTGCAACAAAAAATAAGCAAGAACGATACAGAGCATTCCTCCAAATCCAAGCCATTGAAACAGATCCATCTCGATATGCGCCATTTATAAAATCCCTTTATTTTTAAAAAATGTTTCGATGCTTTTAAGCGAAAACGCCTTATCGTAGGTAAAGAGCTCTTGCCACGTTTTGCCTTCTAAACATGCTTTCGTATCGATGCGGTACTTGCTTTTTGCCGCATGAACAAATTCTATCGCCGCACTCAAAAGTACGGCATACTGTGCCGCCGTTAGATGTTTTAAAAGATCGAACAAACGGTAATAATTGACCATCTTTTTACTTGATTCCTCGCCCATACGTAGCGACCAGATTCGTCCGGCAAATTCGTGCTGATATTCAACGCCGTTTCGCACTTCGAGCGCAAAAGCGCGAAAGCCTCGCATGAGGTCATCTTTGGGAATATAAGAGTCGATAGTATAAAAAAAGAGATAAACGCAAAGCAAGAAGAGTTCTTCCGGGCACGGAGCATATTTTTTAATTTCAGCACACGTCTCTTTTTCAACGCAAAGTTGCATCCGAAGATACGCCAAATGTTTCACACGCCAATTTTCTTTTTCTTCTGCCCTCTTCTGCCACTCGATTAAGGTAGGTCGAGGAATTGAAAAACGCTCTACTAAAGGCTTATAAGAGATTTGCATCGTAAAATCCTTAGTCGAAATACATCATTTTATAATTTTATTTAAAATATTTCAATACTGAAGGCAAAACGCAACCGTGAAGCAAAGAGATGTATATCATTACTTTATTTTATAAAATAATGATATACTGTTTATTAAATCAAATCTGAAAATGTTTCAAAAAAATCGGGTCGTTTTTGACAAGACCTCGTTCAATCAGGCGTTGAATGATCATAGGATCGCATACGGTGTCCTCAGGCCACTCTCTGGTATAGCCTTCAAGTTCCGTTTTCGTCGTTGCATCGATGCCGATCAATTCACCGTCGATAAAAATGTCGCGCAACGCATCGATATTATTAACCGTACGCCAAATCAACATGTAAGCGTTATCGACGTTGTTGGAAGCATCATCGACGATGACAAAAAACTTGATATGCTCTCTAAAAGCTTTAAGGGCTTCAAAAACGTCGTGTGCGTTTCGTTTTTTCTCAATTGCTAAAACACATATCGGCGTCTTCGTATGGATTTTATATTGTTTTAAAGCTTTGACTTCGGGAACAAGCGTGGTAACTTTGAGCCATAATTCTTGATCGCTCAGTAACGTTCTTACGCCAGTTTCCACCGCTTCACCCGTCGCATCGACCCCAAGTTTTCCGCCGAAAAGCGCATTGGGCGAAGCATGATCCAAGGCATCGCAAACGCCTTCGCTGATCAACAATCGTTTGGCACACACACGGTTTAAAATATAATCGCTGATTTGCTCATAATCGTTAAGATCCGGTGCTTTTTCGTCGACAAAAAGCGCATGCTTGACAAAGCTCATCTGCCCTACACCCCAAAACGCATGCATAAACTGTTTGGCATGCCCCGGATAAAGTACGTTCATCTTGGCTAAAATGAGATTATGAAAGACCCCGTTTTCAGGCATATTGTAGTCTATCAGATCAGGTGCGGTGGTCTTGAGAAGCGGTAAAAAAATACGCTCGGTCGCCCAGCCCATGTATTTGTCTTCCAAAGGAGGCTTACCCACTACGGTGGCTTGATAGATCGGTTTTTCTTTAGCGGTAATGCAACTCACGTCCATCACGGGATAAGGCTCTTTAAGCGTGTAGTAGCCCGTATGGTCACCAAACGGCCCTTCGATTTCCATCACGCTTGGATCGACCCACCCTTCAATCACAATGTCCGTATCTTCGGGAATATAAATCGGATTAGTCAACGATTTGACCAAACGCGCGTTTTGATCTTTGATGAAGCCGTAAAGTAAGAGTTCAAACATACCGATGGGCATTGGTGCTTGACCGCACCAAATATACAAAGGATCGCCTCCGATAGCCACGGATACAGGCATTTTTTGCCCTGCCTTTTTGTACTCATGGAAAAAATGTGCGCTGTCTTTGTGAATCTGCCAGTGCATTCCCAAACGATTTTTACTATAGACTTGCAGGCGGTACATGCCTAAGTTTTGTTTCGTACCGTCCAAACTTTGCGTATAGACCTGCCCCATCGTGATAAACGGTCCGCCGTCTTGCGGCCATGTCGTTAAGATCGGTAAATCGTAAAGATCGGGTTCTTGGTAGATTTTTGTTTGACATGTACCTTTTTTGGAAAGGCGTTTTGGAAGTGCGTTTTTAAGGTTGAAAAGCGTTCCGAGCATGCCGAGTTTATCCATAAACGATGAAGGCGGTTTCATATGCATCAACGATTCGATTTGCTTGGCAACCGCGTCGGGATGTTTCCCGAAAATGAGTTCGGTCGCCCTCTTCGAGCCAAAAACATTCATCAACACCGGCATATCAAAGGCTTTTCCCAAACGCTTACTGACGGGTTTGGTAAATAAAAGCGCCTTGGAATCCTCTTTTTTCACTTCAATGTACGCTAAATGAGGAATTTCAAGGTCAATATCAAGCTTATCGTCGATGACGCGTAGCAAATCGTTTTGGCGGAGCAGTGCAATCACGCGTTCCATACGTTTTCCTTAAAAGACTTCGTTGAGTGCCATTGCTTCGGCACGCTCTAAAAGTGCTTTCGCTCCACGCTCCAGCACGCTTTGCGCCAATGCTTTGCCGACGTTTGCATACTCGGCACGTGTCGAGGTGATCGATTCGCTCATCATTTCAGAACCGTCGGGCATTCCTAAAATCGCTTTGACATGTAAGTTTTCGCCTTCAATTTCGGCATTGACTCCGATGGGGACTTGGCAACCGCCTTCCAAAATCGTTACAAAATCGCGTTCTACGCGCGTTTCAATGATCGCATTTTGATCGTTCAAGACCGATACCAAACGTTCAACTTCGGGATCATCGACGATTTCGATACCCAAAGCGGCTTGTCCGGAAGCAGGAATCATCACGTCTTTGGAAATAGGAACAAAATGAGCCACTTCATGTGCCAATCCCAAACGGTTAATGCCGGCACTCGCTAAAATAATCGCGTCAAATTCGCCCTCTTTGAGCTTACGAATGCGTGTATTGACATTGCCGCGAAGGTTTTTGATCACAAAATCGGGGCGAAGTTTAAGGAGCTGCATTCGACGTCTTAAACTCGTCGTTCCGACAACCGCACCGTGAGGTAAAGTCTCCAAGGAGGCGTACTTTTCGGAAAGCATCGCATCGCGCACATCTTCGCGCTTAGTGATAACGCCCAGTTTTAAGCCCTTTGGAAACTCCATCGGAACGTCTTTAAGGCTGTGCACGGCAATGTGCGCTTCGCCTCGAAGCATCGCTTCTTCCAACTCTTTCGTAAAGAGTCCCTTACCGCCGATTTTGGCTAAGGGCGTATCTAAAATTTTGTCGCCTTTGGTCATCATAACGGAGAGTTCGACTTCTAAGCTAGGATGTGCTTTTTCCAGTTCCGCTTTCACGTGTTCGGATTGCCAAAGGGCGAGTTTACTGCCGCGGGTTGCAATGATTAGTTTTTTCATTTGGACTCTTTCATAAACGTTTTATACACTTTTTTCGTATCGTCTTTTTTTCCGTCAATATAAATCGTCGGCGTAGCGTTAACCATCATCGTTTGAGCGAAAGCAAGATCGTCGTTCAAACGCTTGAGAATAGACGCTTGGTTGATCTCTTGGAGCGTAAAGCGTTTGTCGAATGTTTTATTGAAAATATCTAAAATCTTTTGTTCGTCTTTTTCTTGAATATCCAAATACGCCTTATAGACTTTTTGCGTGATCGCTTTATCGCCCTTCTCCTCGGCTAAGAGTATCGCTTTCACCAACGTAGGAGACGCCGGATGAATCGAAAGCGGGAAGTGATAATAAAAAAGTGCAAACGTTTCAGGATTTTTTTGAACATCCTCAATCACTTCGGGTACGAAATCCATGCAAAACGGGCATAAAGGATCGCTAAAGATGACCAACTTATGCGGTGCGTCGAAATTGCCTAAAAGAAGATGCTCTTTATCATAGGCTTTTGCGTCCATATCGAGCGAAAAACGACTTTTAATGCTTCGTTTACTTCCCAACGCCGTAAAATCTTTGCTAAACAACACGCCGTCGGAGAAAACAACGTCGCTAAGCGATACGGTCTTACTGCCGTCTTTAAGCTTCAAATCGATACGCACGAAATAAGCCGTCCATCCGGCGATCTCTTTGAGCGGTTCTTTTTTGACGATCGTCGCTTTTTCAAGCGTATAGTTTTCGTTATTACTCACGGCTTGTTCTAAAAAAGCGAGTACCTTTTGATCGGAGGATTCTTTCTTTTCCGCCGCCGCAAAGAGAGAAAAGTTACTTAAGAGTGCGAGAATCGTCAATAACTTCAACATCGATAATTTCATCGTGATTTCCTTTGCTAAAATGGCGAGGTGTCGTTTTTTCCTCGCCGACATGTAAAAGTTTGGATACAATCAGCGTCATCATAGAGCTAAATTGGAGTAAAAGTCCTACGATATCGCCTAAAAAACCGGGTAAAATCAATAAAATCGCGCCGACGATCGTCCAAAGATTCAAACGTTGAAACGACGACAGGCTAATCTCTCCTTGCATCAAAGCGTTCATGTTCTGCATCAACGTCACGCGCATATTGGCGAGAATGATTAACCCGACCAAGGCGGAAAAAACCATCTCGACAAACGTTGCTACCGCGCCGATCCACGAGGTCATATTGACTGTTACGACCACTTCCAAGAACAGATAGATTAAAAAATATTTCACGCGAGAAGCTCTTTGAGCGCGGCATAAGCGTCTTCTTTTTTGACGACGGTTTTGTCCAATGTTTTGCGCTCGACGATCTCGACGAAACCTTCTTCCAGCTCTTTACCGACAATCAAGGCATACGGAAAACCGATCAATTCGAAATCTTTCATTTTAAAGCCGAAACGTTCGTTGCGATCGTCCCATAAAACGTTCACGCCTTCATCTTGAAGTTTCGTATACATGGCTTCGGCAAATGCATTTTGTGCCTCGTCTTTGCTATTGGAAACAATAATATCTAAGACGTAAGGTGCGGTTTGTTTGTTCCAGATGCATCCTTTATCGTCATGACTGGACTCAATCATCACGGCAACCAATCGGCTTACGCCGATACCGTAGCAGCCCATATAAAACGGTTGTGCTTTACCGTTTTTATCCAAGAACGTTGCACCCATCGCTTTGGCGTATTTTTGTCCGAGCTGGAAAATATGCCCGACTTCAATTCCTTTGGTCACGTGAAGTACACCGCCGCAGCACGCGCATCGATCGTCGGCATGAACGGAGACCAAATCTTTATAACGCTCTTCTTTAAAATTAAACATCGAAACGCCGACGAAGTGGTAATCGACTTCGTTTGCTCCGCAGATCAGATTTTTTGCTTCTTTGAGTTCGAAATCGATGTAAAAACGGACGTTTTCCAAACCGATCGGTCCGATAAAGCCGGCGTATAAACCCGCTTTTTCAACCTCTTCCAAGCTTGCGTCGACCAAATCCAAAGCACCGCACGCATTTTGCGCTTTCGTCTCTTGAAGTTCGTCGTTGCCGCGAACGAAAAAGACGACCACTTCTTCTTTGTCGACATAGATTGCTTTTTTCACGACGGCTTTGATACTGTAAAACGGATCGACTTTGAAAAAATCGCTGACATCGTCAATCGTCTTCATATCGGGTGTTTTAAACTTTCCGAAGTTGGCTTCGGGTGCTTGGGCGTTCGTCGTTTTAGGCGCTCGCTTTGCCGCTTCGACGTTGGCGGCGTACGCACAACTTTGACATACGACGATGTCGTCTTCGCCGTTTTGCGCCAGCACCATAAACTCTTTGCTACCGCTTCCGCCGATGGCACCGCTGTCGGCTTCGACCGCTCGAAAATCAAGCCCCAAACGCGTAAAAATTTTAGTATACGTTTTTTCCATCACGTCGAACTCTTGTTTCATACATGCTTCGTCTTCATGGAAACTGTAACCGTCTTTCATCGTAAATTCGCGCCCGCGAAGCAAGCCAAAACGAGGTCTGGCTTCGTCGCGAAATTTCGTCGTGATTTGATACAAATGAAGCGGAAGCTGTTTGTAGCTGTTAATGCGATTGCGAACGATGTCTACGACCACTTCTTCGTGTGTCGGTCCTAAAACGAACTCATTGTCTTTGCGATCTTTAAAACGGCATAACTCTTTACCGAAAACATCGTAACGCCCGCTTTGTTTCCAGAGTTCCGCAGGCGTTACCACGTCCATTTGGATCTCTTGCGCTCCGGTTTTGTCCATCTCTTCTTTGACGACGTTTTTAATCTTATCAAAGACGATTTTTCCCATCGGTAGGAAGTTATACAGTCCGCTTCCGACTTGCGAGATAAAACCGCCGCGCACCAAGTACTGATGGCTAGGAAGCGTCGCATCTTTAGGCGCATCTTTGGTCGTCGGTGCATAGAGTTTGGAAAATTTCATTTCAGTACTCCCATTTGGTATTCACATTTATAAAGATTGAGTTGTTTGGTTTGGTCTTCGTTAATATCAAAAATATATTGAACCGCTTGTACGATCGTATCGGCTTCGGGTTTTTCGGCGACGTCTTTAAGATTTTTCGTTGCGGAATGTAAAAAAGAGTTAAAGGCGTGGTGCAAGACTTTGGAAACTTGATCTTGTAACTCTTCGGGGATATAGCCTTTTTTTACCGCCCGATCCAACTCTTGCATCGAACAGGTTTTGGCATGGTCTCGAATCTCTTTAATAATCGGATCGACGCACATGCTCTGTAACCATTTAAAAAAGTCCATAGTAGCGCGCCCGACGATACTGTAGGCGACTTTTGCCTGTTCTTCGCGAAGCGACATGTTACGATTGACGATCTCTTCCAAATCGTCGACGGCAAAAACATGCAAATGGGCATGCTCGTTAACGTCGATATCGCGCGGAACGGCAATATCGAACCAATAGCGCGAGAAATCCCTCTCTTCGACCATATCGTCGGTAATCACGCTATGCGGCGCGCCTGTCGCCGAAAAAACCAAACGGTAGCGATTGATAAATTCCGTCAGTTTCGCATACGGTGCTACGGTGGCAAGTTCGCCCAATTCGTTCGCCAACTCTTGCGCACGCTCGATGTTACGGTTAATAATAATTAAATTGACCCCGTTTGCGATC
This sequence comes from Sulfurospirillum sp. MES, assembly GCF_000789415.1. NCBI lineage: Bacteria > Pseudomonadati > Campylobacterota > Epsilonproteobacteria > Campylobacterales > Sulfurospirillaceae > Sulfurospirillum > Sulfurospirillum sp. MES. Next base: position 30,938 of record NZ_JSEC01000002.1, read on the forward strand.
AGATGCTTTGCCGCTAATTGACTCATTTCCCCCGCTCCCACGATCAATGCGGTGAGTCCGCCTAAATTACCGAGCAAATCTTTGGCTTTACTGACCGCAACGCTCGAAACGGAAACGGGACTTTTGGAAATATCGGTACGACTGCGAACCTCCGCCGCACAACGAAACGCATGATGCATCGCGCGACCGAGTTTTTGAGCGCAGAAGTTGTGTTCAAACGCATATTTAAACGCGTCTTTAAGTTGTCCGGCGATTTGGGTTTCACCGATAACCAAGCTGTCTAAAGAAGAGCTGACGGTGAAAAGATGATGAATCGCACCGTTGTCCTCATACACGTCGGCTCTTCCTTCCAAATCTTCTCGTGCGATACCCGATACGTGCGAGAGCAGATCAAAGGTATCGCTTAAAGCGGAAGAGACGTCCGAGACGCTGGCGATGATCTCGACGCGGTTACATGTCGAAAGTAAGATAACCTCGTTCACCGCAGCGCACGCTTTCAAAGCCGTCATAAAATGAATGCTTTTTTCTTCGGAGTTAAACGCCAATTTTTCCCGAACTTTAATATCGGTATTTTTATGGGTAAAACTAACTGTCATATAATGCATTAAAATTTCCTCTCTATCATCTCTCGCATAATCGCGCCGAGTCCTACGTCTTCTTCGTTTGAAATCACATGTAAGGCTTCGTATCCAAGCTTTTTCGCAAACGAAAGGGCATCTTCAAGTCCTTGCGTTTCAGCCATCTTTTGTTTAATCCACGCACTTTGCGTTTCGTCCAAAGGCTTCGCAAACAGTGAAAGCAAAACGGAACGATCTTTTGCGTCTAATTTTCGGTATGTATACAAATAAGGCAACGTCGTCTTACCCTCTTTAAAATCGTTCAAAGAAGGCTTTCCGAGCGTCTCGCTCGATTGGGTAATATCTAAAATATCATCGATAATCTGGAACGCCAAACCCAAGTTTCTTCCGTAAAGAGCGTAAATATCGGGATTTTTGCCTGCAAGAATCGCCGCAGAAGCGGCAGATGCTTCAATTAAAGAAGCGGTTTTTTTATAAATCATGTCCATATAGCGTTCTTCATCCGCATTGAACGCATCGGCAAGTTCAACGTCCAAAAGCTCGCCCACCGAAAGAAGCGAAACGGCGTTAGAGATCGTAAAAGCAATTTTTTGAGGTAAAAACGTCAGTGCACTAAACCCCTTGGAATACAGAATATCACCGAGCATAATTGCGGTTTTATTGCCGAAAAGCGCGTTCAAGGAAGCTTCTCCGCGTCTGGTAAACGCATCGTCGATAACGTCGTCGTGCAGTAAACTCGCGGCGTGAATCAACTCGACGATCGCCGCCAAACGAATAGACTCTTCGCTTGCGCCCGCAATTTTTAAAATCAACTTCGCGCGTAATCGCTTACCTTTTGGAACTTGATGAAACAGTTCAACACTTCTCGCATCTTTTAAAGAGGCGACCATTTCCAGCATCGCATTTTCGACTTTTTCCAGCACGCTTTTCCTACCCTACTCTGTTTTTTTCGGTTTAAACTCTACTTCTATTCTATTGGCTTCATCGGCAATCGAAACATCGATATACGCCGTTTTTCCGGTTTGATTAAAATCGTAAAATTGTATTCGGGCATACGTTTGAGACGTTATCGGATTCACCCCGACAGGCAATAAAGGAACGACGATGTTTTGCAACGGATACTTTTTTTCTAAAATATATTGCGTCGGATAGCCTCGATAGTTGACTAAAAGCGTCAACATATCGTTGGTAAAAAGCGTCCAACGAAGCCGAAGCAAATATTCATTGTTCGGGTTGTCGGCCGTCGGCTTTTTCGTGACCTCTTTATGATTGATAAATACCAACCCCTGCTCGTCTTTTTTCAAAATAAAGCGATGCTCGTACTTGTAAATTTCGGCATCGGCGATGGAAATAACCAGCGCGACGACACCAAACAAAAAGGCTATTTTACTCATTTTGAGTTAATATTTCCCCAACGGCGGCGATAAAAAAGTCGTTATTGCGATTTAAAATCGCATCGGGTTCTTCGACAAGCACGTTTTCAATCGCGCGGTACGCCTCTTCTTCGCCTAATATCTTTTCCAATAAAAGCTCCATAGCACTGAAACGATCGATCGTTTCTAAAAGCTTTTGCTCGACCAAGGTCTTGTTGGCGTGAAAAACAATATCGAAAAATTTACTTTTTGCGGAGCCTACTAAAAAATCGTCTTCGTCTTCATATAACATCGCTGCTTCCTCAAATCGTTAAACGTTCTCTTCGATTATAGCTTTTCTCTTCTGAAAAAGGGCTTCTGCCATACAAGCTTTTTGGCGACGTTTCGACTAACACGGCGTTAGTTTACCCCATTCTTTCGCCATTAATTTACAGTGCGACAAAAGCCTATAAATAGCTATTTACATAAAATAATATGTATAATAATCTGTATAAAATATCCCGTTAGTTCGTTGCTTAAAAAATAATCGTTGCGTATTATTACGGCTCAAATCTTTCCTGACATGTGAACTGTCGTCATTTATCCCCTGCCCTCTTCTTTGAGAATCCTTTGGATCTTTTTCCATGGTATATCCGACACCAAGACACATGTTTTATCTTTCTAACGAGAAGAAAAATTAAATCTCTAGTTTTTTTATAAAGATACTTGACAATAGTTAAAAATTTGTCTATACTGTCATCAGCAAAACTCAAAAAGGATTGAACATGCATCAAGAAACACTTGCTCTTCACTACGGTTACGATAAACAAGCGTTCGGTACGATGTCGGTTCCCGTCTATCAAACGACGGCGTACGATTTCGGTTCTGCCGAAACGGCCGCCGATCGTTTCGCCCTGAGAGAACTCGGACCTATTTATACAAGGCTTAACAATCCGACTACCGACGTATTGGAAGCGCGTATTGCAGCTTTGGAAAGCGGTGAAGCGGCTATTGCGACCGCCAGCGGACAAGCCGCCATTTTTTACGCTATCGCCAATTTAGCCGAAGCCGGCGACAATATCATCGTGGCCAAAAAAATTTACGGCGGAGCGACGACGCTTCTCACCCATACGCTTAAACGCTTCGGCATTCACGCAAAAGTCTTTGAAAGTGATCATGCCGATGATTTGGAAGCGTTAATCGACGATAGGACCAAAGCGATCTTTTTTGAATCGCTCTCCAATCCGCAAATCGCCGTCCCGAACATCGAAAAAATCGTCTCAATTGCCCAAAAATACGCCGTTGTGAGCATCTGCGACAATACCGTCGCGACACCGATTTTATTTCAACCGCTCTTAAACGGCATCGACGTTAGCGTTCACAGCGCGAGCAAGTACATTAACGGACAAGGCAGTGCTATCGGCGGTTTAATCGTTGAAGCCAAAGGCTTAAATGCCAAGCTGATCGGCAATCCGCGTTATGCGCATTTTAACGAACCCGACGAGAGTTATCACGGCTTAGTGTATGCGACCTTGCCTTTCCCGATCTTTTCACTCAGGATTCGCTTGTCGCTCATTCGCGATATCGGAGCAACGTTATCGCCCTATAACGCTTGGTTGTTGATTCAAGGGTTGGAGACCTTGGCGTTACGCATGAAAGAGCACTCTTCCAATGCGCATAAAGTCGCGGCATTTTTAAAAGCGCATCCCAAAGTCAAAAACGTTTCGTATCCGGGATTGCAAAGCGATCCTTTACATGTAAGAGCCCAACGGTATTTTAAAAACGCACAAACATCGGGTTTGCTGAGTTTTGAAGTCGAAGGATTGGAGTTTGCCAAACACATTCTCAACACGACCAAACTCTTTAGCGTCGTCGTCAACATCGGCGATTCCAAGTCGATCATCACGCATCCGGCTAGTACGACACACCAACAACTTTCAAAAGAGGAGTTGGATAAAGCGGGCGTTAAAGAAGGTTTAATTCGTCTAAGCATCGGACTTGAAAACGTCGACGACTTAATCGAAGACTTGAAAATTGCATTAGGATAAGGAGCTTACATGTCATTACTCTCAACCAAAGGAATGTACGGGCTCAATGCGATGTACCAACTCTTTTTAGCCAAAAGCGAAAAGCCGATGCAAATCAAAGAGATTTCGCATCGGGCGCATATCCCGCAGAACTATTTGGAACAACTGTTAATCTTATTACGTCAAGCCGGTTTAGTTACGAGCGTCCGAGGAGCCTATGGAGGCTATTTATTGGCTAAAAACGCGCAAGATATTTTGATCAAAGATATTTTAATCGCGTTGGAAGGAAAAATCACGGTGGTCGATAGCGAAATCAAAGATCCCGTATTGCAACTCTTTTATGAAGAAAGCAATGCTAAAATTCAAGAGATCTTTACGATTCCGTTATCCGATTTTTCGATTTACATCGAGCGTTTCAACGCTCAACTCAACTATTCTATTTAAGAAAGGAATTCACATGTACGCACAAAACGTTACCGAACTCATCGGCAATACGCCTTTGGTGAAGCTCAATACGGCTTCTAACGCCTCCGAGGCACTCGTTTTAGGCAAATGCGAATTTTTAAACCCTTCGCATTCGGTCAAAGACCGCATCGGCTTCAATATGATTAAAACGGCACTCGATAAAGGTCTTATCGACCGCAATAGCGTTATTATCGAGCCTACCAGCGGCAATACCGGTATCGGTTTGGCAACCGTGTGCGCAAGCCTCGGACTCAAACTGATGCTGACGATGCCAAGTTCCATGAGCTTAGAGCGACGTAAACTCTTAGCGGCTTTAGGCGCGGAACTCGTACTGACAGAACCAACGCTCGGTATGCGAGGCGCAGTGGAAAAAGCGACGGAACTTTCCAAAGAGATTCCAAACGCTTTCGTACCGCAACAATTTGCCAACGAAGCCAATCCGGCTGCACATTATGCCACCACCGCGGAAGAAATTTGGAGAGATACCGACGGTAAAGTCGATATTCTCATTGCCGCCGTAGGAACGGGCGGTACGCTTACGGGAACGGGAAAACGCCTCAAAGAGTTAAATCCCGATATTCAAATTATCGCCGTCGAACCGGACACTTCTCCCGTACTTTCGGGCGAAAATCCAGGACCGCATAAAATTCAAGGTATCGGTGCCGGATTTGTTCCCGCCGTTTTGGACACGAAGTTGTACCAAGAGGTCGTTAAAGTCAGTTACGACAATGCTATCGAAACTTCGCGAAACCTTGCAAAACGCGAAGGATTGTTAGTAGGCATTTCCGCCGGAGCAAACGTCTACGTCGCTTCGCAAATAGCCGCACGTCCGGAAAATAAAGGCAAAACGATCGTCACGATTTTATGCGATACGGGCGAGCGTTATTTAAGTTCGGGTTTGTATGAGTATAAAGAGTCGTAACCCGACTCTTTTACGTTTCAATTTTCAAAAAAACAGAATGCTTTTACGCATTTTATGCTACTATCTCGTATCGACGTAAAGGGGCGTGCGTACGAATGAAACACCTACCGAAAACCATGCTTAAAAGACCGCTTCTTTTAGGCGCGATGACGTTTATCATCAATCTTTTTATGAGTACCGTACCCGTTTTATTGCTCCATCAACAACATGTCGAACACTACTTAGCCCTCTCTTTTATGAATGAGACCTACATTCCCAATTGGCTGAGCATGCAACAAACCATCGTTTATCATACGCTCATTTATGCATTCGTCTTTACCGTCATCATCTCGAGCTTGGTCACGCTCTTGGCATATTTTTTGAACAAATCGTACGTCGAAGTGGAAAATCTCTCCCACTTCGACGGATTGACGGGCTTGTATAATCGCTTGATGTTCGTTACCGTCGTCCATCAAGAGATCCAAAAGATCAAACGCTCGGCACAAGCACTTTTTCTGATTATTTTGGACATCGACGATTTTAAACCGATTAACGATACCTACGGCCACCTCATCGGCGATGAAGCGATCAAAACAACGGCGCATACGCTTAAGCGTTTACTGCGTTCGTGCGATACGATCGGACGTTTCGGAGGCGACGAGTTTGTTTTGTGTATCGTCGACAACGATAAAAATGCGGCTTCGACGGTCGTCAATCGCATTTTAGAGGAGTTCAACCACAAAACGATTCCGGTCTCGCGCAATAACGAAGCCCAAGAGCTCCAAATCAACCTCAGTATCGGCTATACCGCTTATAAAGACGAAGATACGTTCAACACGATGCTTCAACGTGCCGATCAAGCCCTTTACATCTCTAAAGCCGCCGGCAAAAACACCGCTACGTTCCTTGCTTAAACCAAGTCTTACCGCTCTTTTTGTATAATCCAACCAAAAAAAGCAAGGTAACGAACCCCATGAGTGAAAAAAGCACCGTCTATAACCCCAAAGAGATTGAAGAACGTTATTATAAAATTTGGGAGAGCAGAGGCTACTTTGAAATAGAAGGCAACAAAGCCATTCAAGAAAAAGGCAAAAACTTCTCGATCATGATGCCGCCTCCCAACGTCACGGGAAGCTTGCACATCGGGCATGCTTTAACATTCACGCTCCAAGACGTTATCACACGTTATAAACGTATGGACGGTTACAAAACTCTTTGGCAACCGGGTATGGACCATGCGGGCATTGCGACGCAAAACGTCGTCGAAAAACAACTTTTAGCGCAAGGTATCAAAAAAGAAGAACTCGGGCGCGAAAAATTTTTAGAAAAAGTGTGGGAGTGGAAAGCCTACAGCGGCGGTCAAATCTTTCATCAAATGCGAAAACTCGGAGCTTCTCCGGCATGGAGTAGGGAACGCTTTACCATGGACGACGGGCTTAAAAAAGCCGTTCGAAAAGCGTTTGTCAAATGGTACGAAGAGGGGCTGATCGTCCGCGGCAATTATATGGTCAACTGGTGTACGCACGACGGCGCACTCAGCGATATCGAAGTCGAGTACGAAACACACAAAGGCAAATTGTACCATCTCAAATATTTTCTTCAAAATTCGCAAGAATACCTCGTCGTCGCCACGACGCGTCCTGAGACCTATTTCGGAGACACGGCGGTCATGGTTCACCCGGAAGACGAACGCTACAAACACCTTGTCGGGCAAAAAGTCGTTTTACCGCTCATCGGAAGAGAAATCACTATTATCGCCGACGAACACGTCGATATGAGCTTTGGTACCGGTTGCGTGAAAGTTACGCCGGCCCATGACGTCAACGATTACGAAGTCGGGAAACGCCACGGATTGGAATTTATCACGATTTTCGACGAAGCGGGTATGCTCAACGATTATTGCGGCGCATTTCAAGGCATGGAACGCTTAAGTGCACGTGAACATGTCATTGCGAAGCTGCAAGAAGAAGGCTTTGTCGATAAAATCGAAGATTACGAAAACCAAGTCGGTCACTGTTACCGTTGTAAAAACGTCGTTGAACCGTACATCTCTAAACAATGGTTTGTTAAAAAAGAGATTGCGCAAGGTGCGATCGAAAAAGTCAACCGCCACTTAACGGAATTTTACCCGAGCCACTGGATCAATTCGTACAATGCGTGGATGAAAGAGTTACGCGATTGGTGTATTTCAAGGCAGCTTTGGTGGGGACATCAAATTCCCGTTTTCTACTGCGATGCCTGCGGACACGAATGGGCAAGTGAAAATGAAAGCGAGCATGAATGTCCTACATGTAAGAGTACCCAAATCCATCAAGACCCCGACGTTTTAGATACGTGGTTTAGCTCGGGGCTTTGGCCTTTTTCAACGTTAGGCTGGGGAAACGGCGATGTTTTCAAAGAAGAAAAATGGTCGCAAAGCGATTTAAGCGATTTTTACCCCAACAGCCTTTTAATTACGGGATTTGATATTCTCTTCTTTTGGGTTGCGCGTATGATGTTTTCGGGCGAACATACGTTCCAAGAGCTTCCGTTTAAAGACGTCTATTTGCATGCATTGGTAAAAGACGAACACGGGCAAAAAATGAGCAAAAGCAAAGGCAACGTTATCGACCCGCTCGACAGTATCGAAGCCTTTAGCGCGGACACGCTACGTTTTACGCTTGCCATTTTGGCGGTTCAAGGACGCGATATTAAACTCAGTACGGAAAAATTGGAACAGATGCGTAATTTTACCAACAAACTCTACAACGCATCTCGTTTCTTGCTGATGAACGCCTCCTCCTTTGAAGACCTCGAAAATATTGAGATTCGAACGGCTTTGGGTGCTTATATGAAAAGCCGTTTAAGTGCTGCAACCGAAGAGGTACGCGGCTATTTTAGCGATTATCGTTTTAACGATGCGGCAACGACTTTGTACCGCTTTTTATGGGGCGAATTTTGCGATTGGGGTATTGAGCTCAGCAAAGCGGATAAACCGGCAATCTTGGAACTCGGTGCTATTTTTAAAGAAGCGATGAAACTCTTACACCCTTTTATGCCGTTTATCTCCGAATTTCTTTACCAAGAACTTTCCGACACGACCTTGGAAGCAAACGAATCGATTATGATTAAACGCTATCCGCACGATTTAAAACGCGACGAAAAAATAGAAGAAACGTTTGAAATCGTTATCGAAGCGATTGTTGCGATTCGTCGCGCCAAAGCGAATATTGATCTTGCCAATAAGAAAATCGAACATGCCTATCTTAAAGTAACTGACCATTCGACCCTTCAAGAAGCTATGAAATACATCTGTTTGTTGGCTAAAGTTGAGCATATCGACTTTACGGAAACGAAAATCGCCAATGCCGTTACCGACGTTAGCGATCACGTCGAGGTTTTCATCCCCCTTACGGGCGTTGATTTAACCCCTATCATCGAGCGTCTTAACCACCAAAAAATCAAACTCGAAAAAGAGATCGCAAAACTAAGCGGTATGCTTTCCAACGAGCGATTCGTCGCCAATGCTCCTCAAGAGGTCATTGCCGAAAATCAAAAAGGATTGGAAGACGCCCAAAATAAAATGGCAAAAATAGAGAGTGAACTCCGCTCTTTAAGCCTTTAAATCGGTATAAGGAAAAACACCATGCGCTTAAAACTATTCACGCTTCTTACCGCATCGCTTATGTTCTTTAGCGGATGCGGCGAAAATGCAAAAGAGGACAAAAGTAAAGAGGTCAAAACAAGCTCAATACCCGAAAAAACCTACACGCTAACATTGGCAACCACGTGGGCGGAACAAGTTCCCTTTTTAGGTCCGGCACCGCTCACGCTAGCGCAAACCGTTGAGAAAATGTCTAACGGCCGCTTGAAAATTAAAGTCGATTCCCCCAATAAGCATAAAGCCCCTTTTGGCGTTATGGATATGGTCAAAGAGGGACAATACGACCTTGCGTATACCGCTTCGTACTACTACAAAGGCAAAGATTATAAGTTGGTTTTCTTTACGACCGTACCGTTTGGAATGCTCTTAAGCGAACAATACGCATGGTACAACTACGGCGGCGGTAAAGAGTTAGCGGCAAAAGTTTACGGTGAACACGGACTGATTTCCTATCCTATGGGTTCAACCGGCATGCAAATGGGCGGCTGGTTTAAAAAAGAGATTAAATCTCTAGACGATCTGAAAGGTCTTAAGTTTAGAATTCCCGGACAAGGCGGCGAAGTTATGGCAAAACTCGGCGTCAATGCCGTTAATACGCCTCCGGGCGAACTTTACACGTCTTTAGAGCGCAACACGATTGACGCGGTAGAGTGGATTAGTCCCGTTTTTGACTTTGCGATGGGCTTTCATAAATTGGCAAATTACTATTATACCGGTTGGCAAGAACCGGCAAGCGAGATTCAACTCCTTGCCAATAAAAAGAAAATCGACGCCCTCCCCGCCGACTTACGTGCTATCTTAGAATCGGCTGTCAAATCGGTCGGTTCCCAACTTATGGATCAAGCGACCCATGCCAATGCCGAAGCATGGGCCAATATTGCTAAAGAGTATCCTAACGTCAAAGTACAGCAATTTCCGGCGGACGTAATGGCGGCTTTGAAAAAAGCAGCACGCGAGATTGAAGACGAACAAGCGGCAAAAGATCCGGTTTTTAAAGAAATTTTAGAGTCGCAACGCGCTTATTTGGCTAAAGTACGTCCTTGGACGTTGATGGGCGAATACGGCTATCTTAAACAACTCGAACAATAGACTTCTTGCAAAACGCATTTTGTAAGAAGAAAAAGCACTAAAGGTGCGTGGGCTTTACACCAAAGAAAACGCAGCGTTAACGTAGTCTTTAGAGCTTTTGCTTGAAAGACGTGTCAAGAGTTCGGCAAGAACTCTTTGCATACCTAAAAAGTAGCAAGGGCGTCTTGCCCTTGCTTAACGTTTACGCTTTAGGGCGAAACGGTTTGATGATTTCCTCATGACATGTCAAAAACGGTCCCTCTAAAAGATCGATGCAATAAGGTACGGCCGGAAAGACCGCATCCAAACACTCTCGAATCGATTTGGGTTTACCGGGAAGATTGATAATAAGGCTTTTTCCTCGAATTCCTGCCGTTTGACGCGACAAAATTGCCGTCGGTACGTATTTAAGGCTGACTTGACGCATCAATTCTCCAAAACCGGGCATCATTTTTTCACATACCGCTTCGGTTGCCTCGGGCGTTACGTCTCTGAGTGCCGGTCCCGTACCTCCGGTCGTTACGATCAAACAGCATCCCTCTTCGTCTGCCATCTGCTTCAACGACGCTTCGATCAACGCTTGTTCGTCGGGAATAACGCGATACGCACTTTTCCACGGAGAACTTAAATACTCATTGAGGGTAGCGATAATCGCCTGCCCTGAGAGGTCTTCGTAAACACCGGCGCTGGCGCGATCCGATACGGTTAAAATTCCGATTTTAATCTCTGTCATGGTTTCGTTTCTCCGTCTTAAATTCTAAAAGCGTCGCAATCGTTTTCGTATACGCCGCGTCTTCGCCGATTTGATGAAGAGCGCGAATCACGATACCGCAAATCTCATCGATTTCCAACGCACGATGATGTTCCCAATCGACCAACATCGAAGGTTTGATCGAGTCGAAATGCGAAATCAGTTCAAACATCGCATCGACGTCTTCTTGAAAAATCTTAACATGTAAGCTTCGTGCCGCACGTGCCGTCTCCTGCATTAAGCCGTAGACCAAGGCGGAGAGTTTGGTATCGTCAAACAAAACGCCCGTTTTAACTTCCAAAAGGGCACACAACGCATTCACTCCGTTGTTAATGATCAGCTTTTTCCACAACTCTTGACGAATATCGTACGTCGTATGCGTCGGAATACCCGCTTCGTTGAACGATTGTGCAAGTGTTTCCAAAAACAACTCGTTTTCCGTTGTCGAAAACAACGTACCCACGATTGTTTCGGCCTCACCGACCGCTTCGATACGTCCCGGGGCGATTACATGTGCGCCTATTTTGCGCGTCAACGCGCCGATAACGTACTCTTCCGCGAAGTAATCGCATAAAATCGCTTCATTTTCGACACCGTTTTGCAATGAAACGATATAAGGAATTTTCACGTTTCCACGTAAGCGTTTTGCCAAAAAAATCGCAACTTCTCGCGTCGCCATCGACTTTGTCGCAAGTAAAATCGCGTCGTACTCAAGCACGTCGATAGAGGATAACGCCTCCATGTCCACGGCGTGAACGGGCATCGAACACGTCAAATCGGGGTGAAATAAGTGCAAACCTTCCGTACGCAACGCTTCCAAATGCGCGCCGCGTGCAACCAATAAAACTTCATGACCCGCTCGCAAAAGCTTTGCGGCAAAATAACTTCCGACTCCGCCCGCGCCTAAAACGATAAACTTCATGCTTTTAATCGAACCTTAACGCTCGCTTCGTGTGCGCCGAGCCCTTCGGTCTTAGCAAGCAGTGCGCACGCTTCACCGATCTCGTCGATGCCTTGTTTGCTCATGCTAATGATCGAAGAACGTTTCAAAAAGTGATCGACGCTCAAAGGCGAATAAAATTTTGCGGTTCCTCCCGTAGGAAGCGTATGATTAGGACCTGCGATATAATCTCCGATCGGTTCTGGCGTATACGCTCCCATAAAAATGGCCCCCGCGTGACGAATTTTCGGCAAAAGATCAAACGGGTGAGACGTGACGATTTCCAGATGCTCCGGTGCAATTTGATTCATCAAAGCCACCGCTTCGTCCATATCGCGCGTGAGAATAATCGCGCCTCGCTCTTTAATCGACACCTCCGCAATCGCTTTTCGTTGCAAGGTTTGAAGCCATTTTTCAATCTCTTCGCGCGTTTTTTCCGCAATCTCGGATGAAGGCGTAATCAAAATAGAACTTGCCATTTCATCGTGTTCGGCTTGCGAGAGCAAATCGATCGCCAAATGGTTCGCATTTGCGCTCTCATCGGCTAAAACACCGATTTCGCTTGGACCTGCGATCATATCGATATTGACCTCGCCGAATACCATTTTCTTGGCCGTTGCGACAAAAATATTGCCAGGACCCGTAATCACGTCGACTTTCGGAATACTTTGCGTGCCGTACGCCATCGCGCCGATAGCACTCGCTCCGCCGACTTTGTACGCTTTTTCGATACGGCACACGTGCATCGCCGCCAATAACAAAGGGTTAAGTTCGTTATCGGGAGCCGGAGTACACACGACGATCTCTTTGACGCCTGCGACGATCGCGGGAATGGCGTTCATCAGTAAACTGCTCGGATATGCCGCTTTCCCGCCGGGAATATAAAGTCCCGCACGATCCATCGGCGTGACTTTTTGCCCGAGAACCGTTCCGTTGTCTTCAAAATCAAGCCATGATTTAGGCATTAATTTCTCGTGATAGGTATAAATACGTCGATACGCAAGCTCCAGTGCTTTTTTCAGTTGCTCATCCAACGCCTCATACGCCGCTTTCATCGTCTCAGGCGTCACGCATAAAGCTTCGTCGTTTTCAACATGCCATCGGTCGAACTTCTCGATATGTCGCTTCAGCGCATCGTTTCCTTCGGTTTTGATTTCGCTCAAAATACCTCCGACGATTTTAGAAACGTTTTCCATATCCATATGTCCGCGGCGTAGAAGCTCGTCAAAATGCGTTTGAAAGTCTTTTTGCTCGGTTTTTAAAAGTAGCATTGTTTTTTCCTCGTTAAAATTCATCAATCAACTTTGTTCAATCAGCCCTAGGCATCGCATCGGCACGTCACAATAAATGCTTGTGCGATACGCTTTTGAAGACGGCTTATGAAAGAGCTCTATTATAACATAATTGCTTTGCGCGCGTAGCGTTGAAGCATCGACGTATTTCCCAAAAGTCCACCTTGGTGCAAATAAATCGGTGTTCCTGTTAACATCCCAAGATGTTCTATCAGAACTTTCCAGCCCAAAGGGTCGTACACCAAATCAAACGTAACGCCCGTTTCCGTTTGCACGGTTTTCCAAACCTCGAAAAGCTCGCGGTAAAGTTTACCGTAACAGTATTTTCGATGCGTTTCCAAAATTGTCGGATAAACATGTACGTTTGCCTCAATGGATTCCCATTGCCGCCTCAAATACGCACTATCGCCTACCGTAGCACAGGTATAAACCTTGAAAGGCAAGTGTTTTTGTAAAAAAAGTGCCGTCGTTCCCGTACCTGAGGGTAAAAAAAGATAGGGATTTTCAACATGTTCGCGCGCGACGTCGCACACTAACTCTTGCGCTAAAAGTGCGACGCCCTCTTCCGCCTCTTTTTGCCTTCCGCCCTCCTTAACATGTAAGGTATGCGAATCCAAGAAAGCCTCTAGAGCGACTTCGCGCGAGGAAGATTCAAAAATACGCATACCGTTTTCAAGGGCTTTAGCGTAATTGCCGATGGGATTTTGTTTGAGAAACGACGGAATATGATCGCAAACGTAAATAAATTCCCATCCTCGTTTCTTTGCTAAAACGGAGAGCGAATACATGGCATTGGATTGATTGGAACCGGAACTGACGACACGTCGAATATGTGGAAAATCGCGCACTAAAAAAGCGTAAAATTTACGCGCTTTGTTGCCGGAAAAATCGACGTCTAAGAGGTCGTCGCGTTTAAAATAGATGCGGCGGTTTTGAAAAAATTTTTCTTCAAATAAGGAGGGTTGAAAAGAAACCATCGGTAAAGGTCAAGACCTCTTTCGAGGCCTTGCGTTTTAAAGACGATTCATACAATTAAGCGCATCGAAAGCTTGAAGCAATCGAGCTTTAAGAGCTTCTTCACCCGATCTCAACCATTTGCGCGGATCGTAGTATTTTTTATTGGGTTTATCGTCGCCTTCGGGATTGCCGATTTGACCTTGCAGATACGGAGCGTATTTTTCGGCATACTCTTTAACGCCTTCCCAAAAAGCCCATTGCGTATCGGTGTCGATGTTCATTTTGATCACGCCGTAACCGACCGCTTCGCGAATATCCGAAAGCTCGCTACCGCTACCGCCGTGAAAAACGAAATTCACGGGTTTTGCCATCGTTGCAAATTTAGTTTCGATATATTTTTGAGAATTATCCAAAATTTTCGGCGTTAAGTGAACGTTTCCGGGCTTATACACGCCGTGAACGTTTCCAAACGATGCGGCAACCGTAAAATAAGGGCTGATTTTCATCAAGGTTTCATACGCATACGCCACGTCTTGCGGTTGCGTATAAAGTGCCGAGTTATCAAGTCCCGTATTGTCGACGCCGTCTTCTTCGCCGCCCGTGCAACCTAGTTCGAGTTCAAGCGTCATACCGATTTTACTCATACGCGCCAAATACTCCGCACACGTTTTAACGTTTTGTTCTAAAGGTTCTTCCGAAAGGTCTAACATGTGAGAACTAAAAAGCGGTTTACCCGTTTGTGCAAAATGTGCTTCACTTGCCTTTAAAAGCTCGTCGATCCACGGTAATAGTTTGCGTGCGGCATGATCGGTATGCAAGATAACCGCAACACCGTATGCTTCGGCTACCGTATGCACATGTAACGCTCCGCTGATCGCACCCAACACGCCGGCTTGGAGACCGCTCACACCTTTTCCCGCATAAAACTCGGCACCGCCGTTAGAAAATTGAATAATCACCGGAGAATGAGCCGCTTTTGCCGCTTCTAAAACGGCATTGATCGAATCGGTTCCCACGACGTTGACCGCAGGAATAGCATAGGCATTCGCTTTTGCGATTGCAAACACTTTTTGGACGTCTTCGCCCGTAACGACACCCGGTTTTACAAAATCAAAAATTTTTGCATTCACCATAAAACGCCTTTGTTTTTAATTTTTACACGCCTTCCGGGCAAAGCCCGAAAAGCTACGCTTCGCTTTGACTAAAGCTTGCCTCGTGCGAGGCAGAAAAAACTGCCTCACTTTGAACGCTTTATCATTTTAACGCCTTAACGGCAAAGCCCGAAAGGCTACGCTTCGCTTTGACTAAAGCTTGCCTCGTGCGAGGCAGAAAGAACTGCCTTGCTTTAACGATCTATCATTTTAACGCCTTAGCGGCAAAGCGCAAGGCGTGTCATTTGACTATTTCGTCGTTACTTTAGCGTTTTGGCGTAATTTTTTAGCTTTTTCGGAAACTTGAACACGGAATTTTTCCATTTTCAAACCGTTTTCGATGTTAGCTTTAACCGTTTCAAACGTTGCTTTTTCAGCCGCTTTCGTATCTTCGACTAAAATAACGTGGTATCCGAATTGTGTTTGAACGGGAACTTTCGTAATTTCGCCTTTTTTAAGCGCAAATGCCGCATCCGCAAAAGGTTTTACCATTTGATTTGCCGCAAACCAACCGAGATCGCCGCCGCCTTGACCGCTAGGACCCGTTGATTTGGTCGTTGCAAGTTCAATGAATTTATCGGCAAGTTTTTGACCGGAAAGGCCGTCGAGTTGTTTGATGACGTCTTTAGCTTCTTCTTCCGTTTTAACAAGGACATGTCGTGCTTTTACGGTTGCCGGTTGCATAAATTTATCGGCATTTTTATCGTAATAGTCTTTGACTTCTTGAGGGCTTACTTTGACGCCGTCAAAGATTTTTTTCATCCACACTTCAAGGGCGAGATCGCTCTTAATGCGTTTGAGTGCTTCGGCATAATCTTTGTCTTTTTCGACGCCGCTTTTCATCGCTTCGGCGGTTAACAATTTACGCTCAATCGCTTGTTCGACGATTTTTTGTTTGGCATCTTCGGGGAGTGTCTCAAACTTTGCGCCTTGCATTGCGCGCATTAATACCGCAATATCTTGATCCGTTACGTCCTCGCCGTTAACGGTTGCAAAAACCGTCGCATTTAAACTCACGCCCAGTACTGCCGCGGCAATACTACTTAGAATAATTTTTTTCACTCAAGTCCTTTAAGAAAGTTATTGTGGAATTCTATCTAAAATGATATTACGATTTCTTAAATAAAGTGTTAATTTCAAGGATTAGCGGTATAATTTTTCCAAAAAGAATCAAGGTTTAGTCAATTATGAAAAAAGCCGCCGCCAAAGAGGTTCAAGCAATCAAAGCCTTTTTTTTAGAGCACTATGCGCAAGCCGTTACGGAATTACGCTATAACTCGTTGTACGAGCTTTTGGTATGCGTTATGCTCTCCGCACAATGCACCGACAAACGCGTCAACATCATTACTCCCGAGCTCTTTAAACACTACCCCGACGTCCAAGTCTTAGCTTCCGCCGATCTTGAAAACGTCAAGGCACTGATTCGTTCGTGTTCGTTTTTTAACAACAAAGCGCAAAATCTTATCAAGATGGCGCAAACCGTCGTTCAAACATACGGCGGAGAAATCCCGCTTGACGAAACGCAATTGGTTACACTCGCGGGAGTCGGGCAAAAAACGGCACACGTCGTTATGATCGAATACGCCAAAGCCAATTTGATGGCGGTCGATACGCACGTTTTTCGCGTTGCTCACCGATTGGGGCTTTCAAACGCTAAAACAGCCGTTAAAACCGAAGAAGAGTTAACGAAACTTTTTAAGAACGACTTGGATACGCTCCATCAAGCGATGGTATTGTTCGGCAGATACCATTGCAAAGCGATCAAGCCGCTTTGCGATACCTGCCTTTTGCAGCCTTATTGTAAAAGTAAAGACGGGTTTAAAGCCGTTTAACCCGTGACCGTATCGATCCATTTGATCGAACATCCCATGGAGGGGTGTTGAACTTTGGGGGCTTCTTGTTTGCTAAAAAGCAACATAATCGCTTCGCGGAGCTCTTCTTCTTTTACGGCGGATTCATCGCGCCAATTATCGTCGATACGCCCGTGATAATAGAGTTTTTGTTCCGCATCGAATAAAAAGATATCGGGTGTACATGTCGCGCCCAAACTCTGAGCGACTTCTTGTTTTTCATCAATCAAATACGGGAAGAAAATGCCCATTTCGGCAATTTTATCACGCATATGCGCCGGCGAATCTTCCGGATAATTGGGATGAATGTTCGGGTTGATCGCAACGGTCGTAATATCCAATTTTTTCGCAAACTCCGCTACGGCGACCAGACGTTTCCACACCGCGTTGGCATAAGGGCAATGATTACACATCACCGCCAGCAAAAAACCGCCTTTGCCGAAGAGCGTTTTACTGCTCAACCCGTTTCCGTCGGGATCTTCAAGACTAAAATGTTTAAGCGGCGTACCTAAAGCAATAGGAGCCGATTGAATCAGTGCCATGAGTTAATCCTTATAAAATGAAATAATTTTTTGAACGACCTGTGCAATGCGCTCTACCGAATCCAAATCGCACTCTTCGCGTACCGAATGGGGATAGCGAATCGTAGGTCCGATGGAGACCGCTTCAATTTTTTTCGATTGGCGCGCGACGAGTTCACCGCATTCGAGCCCTGCATGAATGGCTTTAAAGACGGCATGCGGGTAAAAAGTTTGCATGGCGTCTCGTACAACGTCGGCAAAAGCACCGACGGAAGGCTTCCATGCTCCGTGTCCGCCTTCTAGCTTACATGTAAAGCTAAAACCCTTAAAAAACGCCGTCGTTTCGTTTGCAAGTATAGCTAAATTTTCATCATCCATCGCACGAATCGACACTTCGACGTGAAGTTCGTTTTGCTTTTGCGTCACGATACCTAAATTCATGCTCAAAGAGGGAATATCCAAGGTTTTGTCCCATGCGCGAACGCCTTGAGCAAAAGCACCCAAAGCACTGACGATACGATCGCTTTGAACGAGTGCGTGCGTAAAACGTGCGTCTTCAAGGCGTCGTACCCGTATGCGAGGATCGGTGATGCCTAAAGGGTGAGAACACGCAACGACTGCCGTAGCACTTTTAGGAATGGCATTTAAACGTTCTCCGCCCTCAATCGAAACGAGTCGAATCTCCTTTTGATGCAATAACTCGTACGCCAATGCTTTAATCGCCGAGGGGATCGGTTTATCGATATCGACGCCCGAATGACCGCCTAAAAAATCAAATGCATGCACTTCGTAAAGCAATGCCTCTTTTTCCAACGGCGCGTACGTGAGCTCTAGCGTTGCATGCACGTCAACGCCTCCGGCGCAACCGATGTAAATTTCGCCCGCTTCTTCCGCATCTAAATTTAAAATATAATCCGATCGTAACGGTAATGAAAATCCCATTGCACCTAAAAGTCCGACCTCTTCGTCGCTCGTAAAAAGGCATTCCAAATCGTCGTGACGCTCCATCGCCCAGAACATGATCGCCATGCCCATACCGTTGTCCGCACCGAGCGTCGATGCGCGCGCTTTGAGCCAAGAATCCTCTTGATAAAGCACTATCGGATCGGTATCGCCGATGCATACCATATCGTAATGCGCCTGCAAACAAACGTGCGGCGTTCCTTTGACGCATAAAACGTTACCGCAAGCGTCTTCTTGCACCCCAAAGCCTAAATCGGAAGCAAAATGCTTAATAAAATCCTTCATTTTTTCGGCATGGTAACTGCAACGGGGAATCGCGCTAATCGCTTTAAAATGTTCTAAAATCGCTTGCATACTGACCCTTGAAAAATTAATCGTCGAATGGTATTATACCCGCTATGAAAACAATATTAATCCTTTTACCTCTTTTTATTTTTCAAGGATGCCTCTATTTTAACGATCGCGGCGTATCGGGAAGATACTATAACGATTGCAAAGAATACTACGATTCGATGGGCGTCTATCACAAAACGTGCGACGAAAATATCGTGGATTATAAAACCGTCACCGACGGCGTGGGTAAAGGCGTCGATAAAACCAAAAGCCTTTTTGAATAATGTCTTCTTTGGATACGATTCGCCAAGAGCGCCTCGCTTGGCTTGAGTGGAAAGATATTAAACCGATGCGAGAAGCTCTTTCTTCGCTTCCGCAGTTTAAAAACCTACATGTAACGCTTGAAGACTGTATTCACGTCGATGACGCCTCCGTTTCTTCAGCAGTACGAAACCTCGTTCACGAGTGCGCTCAAAAACTGATGCCGTGGCGAAAAGGACCCTTTCGACTCTTCGATACCTTCATCGATACCGAATGGCAAAGCTTTATCAAATACAACCTTTTAGAGCCTCATTTCGATTTGTCGGATAAAATCGTCGGCGACATCGGTTGTAACAACGGCTATTACCTTTTTCGCATGTTAACGCAAAAGCCTAAAAAATTGGTCGGATTCGACCCTTCCGCTTTGTACAAAACCCAATTTGACTTTATCAATCGTTTTGTTCAAAGCGACATCGTCTACGAAATGCTCGGCGTCGAACACCTTCCCCTGTACGAACACCGTTTCGATACGCTTTTTTGTTTAGGAGTTTTGTACCACCGAAGCGATCCGATTCAAACCCTCAAAGCACTCTATCAAGGCTTAAATCAAGGAGGCGAACTCTTCTTGGATACTTTTATGATCGAAGGAGAGAGCCCCGTTGCACTTTGCCCCGCACAAACCTATTCTAAAATCCCCAACGTCTATTTCGTTCCGACGGTTCAAGCCCTTTTCAATTGGCTGGAACGCGCTAAATTTAAAGACGCGGAAGTCTTGGAAATCAAAGTTACCGATACGAACGAACAACGTAAAACCGAATGGATTTTCGGCGAGAGTTTGGAACAGTTTTTAGACCCGAAAGACCCGAGTCGCACGATAGAGGGATATCCCGCTCCAAAACGCGTCTACGTTAAAGCAAAACGCTAAAACGCCGATTTGTTTTTCATAAATTTTAGAGCAAGGATGCTAGATGGGCAAGAATAAGTTAGGACTCGTCAAAGAGATGATCGAAAATGCGACGACATACGACGAGACGTCGTCTGAAGATGCAATCGACGAGTCGATGACCGACGAAAACGTAATCGACTTCCACGAAGGACTTAAAACCCATCAAAAAATTAAAAATACCTATGTCGGATCGCTAAGTGCTCTTTCCAAAAACAATGCTAAAGTGATACTTCAAACCACTTATGAAATGGCGGTAGACGATTTAGGTTTAGTGCATAACGGCTTTATTTTCGGTGCGGCGGAGTATGCCGCCGTTGCAGCCATCAACGAAGCCAATCTCGTCGTGATCGGATGTCGCTCGAAATTTTTTGCGCCTGCGCGCGTCGGCGATATTATCTCCTTTGAAGCAAAAGGACGGTTTGAAGAAGCGCGTAAACGCGAAGTCAAAGTCGTCGGTATCATCAACGAAATCAAAGTGTTTGAAGGCGTTTTTCAAGCCGTTTTACTCGAACACCATATTTTAGAAACGAAATTAGACGATTTACAAGCCAATCTCGCCAAAGAGTTTGCTTAAAAATATTCTAGCCAATACGGTATATTCTTCTGTTCCTCTTTAACGCTGGTTTTCTCGCCGTGTCCGGGAAAGATTTCCCAATCGTCTTGAAGTGTTAAAAACTGCTCTAAACTGCGTCGCATTTGAGAAGCATCGCTGTAAGGAAAATCGTACCTACCGATCGATCGGCGAAAAATAAAATCCCCGCTAAAAAGTTTATCGACAATACGGATCATACTACATCCGGGCGTATGTCCCGGACAATGCAAAAACGTGACGTCGATACCCTCTATCGTAAAGCTTTGGTTACCCACGACTTCCACGTCGGCTTTCGATGAAGGCGTTCCTTGTAAAAAAGGATCGTTTTCGAGCATAAAGCAATCGTCTTTAGGCGCATAAATCGGGACGGAAAATCGCTTGACCAATGCGGCGTTGCTCCAAACATGATCGAAATGACCGTGCGTATTTAAAATGGCGACCGGATGCCTTACGTTACGCTCTACCCAAGCAAACGCATCGACACCCGGATCGATAATCAGTTCTTTATCATTTATTGTGACGATATAACAGTTCGTTCCGTACGCGCCGCATGCGCGATGCATTATTTCCATCATCGATCCTTCTAAGACTAAAAGAGCCATTTTAAAAAGTGTAACATAACTCTTCTTGGATTTCTTTTGAAGCTTAAAAGAATGCATTAATTTTATCTTGTGTATAATTAGTCGACTTAGGCGTGCGCGGCTACATGTAAGTCCAAGCCGCTATGCAAAACAAAGAGTTTCGCAAAAACGTTTAGAGAGTCGTTGCTCACATTTTGTAAAGGTCGTAGTATGAACAAATATGAAAAAATCGAAGCTTACTTGGTTCAATTTTTGAAAGACGAAGTCGCCAAAGCGGGATTTTCCAAAGTCGTTTTAGGCATTAGCGGCGGCGTAGACTCTGCCGTGGTAGCTCTTTTAGCACGTCAAGCGTTTCACAACGATCTTTTGGGACTGATGCTTCCGGCTTCAACTTCCAGTAACGCTAGCATAGAACATGCAAGCGAATTATGCGAAAAATTCGGCATTCGCTATGAAAAAATTCCCGTAGGGTCATTAGTCGATCTCTACTTCAGCCATCATCCCGACGCTTCAAAACTGCGTATCGGAAATTTTAGTGCGCGTATGCGTATGTCCGTTTTATACGATATTTCCGCACGTGAAAACGCACTGGTTTTAGGCACGGGCAATAAAAGCGAAATTCTGTTAGGATACGGTACGATTTTCGGCGATTTGGCATGCGCGATCAATCCCATCGGAAACCTTTATAAAACGGAAATTTTTGAACTGGCACGTCATTTAGGCGTCCCCGATTCTATCTTAAACAAAGCCCCTTCCGCCGATTTATGGGAAGACCAAAGCGACGAAGGCGAGTTCGGTTTTACCTACGCTCAAATCGACAAAGTCCTCTTTGCCCATATCGAAGAAAAGAAAGATAAAAATGCTCTCATTGCGCTCGGTTTCGAACGTGAACTGGTCGAAATGACCCTAAATCGTATCGAAAACAATCGTTTCAAAGGTAAACTTCCCACTATCGCTGATTTACATAGCGTCAAATAAAGGACTATTATGAAAGAAATACCGTTTTACAAGCCTTACATCGATCAACGCGAGCGTTCCTTAATCAACGAAGTCTTAGATTTGGAAAAAGCCAATAAAGTCGAAACGCTTGAGAAAGAATTTATCAAGTACATCGATTGCGGCGATGCGATTTCAACCGTAAACGGTACGGCGGCAATGCATCTTGCGATGTGCGCGTTGGATCTCAAACGCGGCGATAAAATCATCTGTTCGGTAAACGCTTTTCCTTCCGTAGCCGAAGTCGTACGTCATTTTGACGCCGAGCCGATTTTTGTCGATATCGACAAAGACGATTTTAACATCGATGTCGATCAGCTCGAAAGCGTTCTTAAAAACAACAAAGCTAAAAAACTCAAAGGTGCGTTTATCAGCCATATCGCGGGGCAACCTGCCGATATGAATCGCATTTACGAATTGGCGCGCCATTACGACATTAAAATCGTCGAAGATGCAACCGCGGCACTCGGTGCAACGTACGAGAAGAAAAAAATAGGCTCGCTTGAAGCCGATATTACCGTTTTTCGCTTCAATCCGCAATCCAATTACTCCGTCTCCAGCGCAGGCATTATGACGACCAAAGACGAAGAGTTAAGCCGTCGCGCACGTCTTTTGCGTAACCATGCGATCGTCAGCGAAGGCTGGGATAAATTCGGCAACATCGGTTACGTGTACGACGTCGTCGATATCGGACTCAAATACGATCTCAACGAGCTTAATGCCGCTTTTGCGATCGGACAATTGGAAAAAAACGACGATTTTATCGAACGAAGAATGGAAATCGCCGATATTTACAACCGTGAACTCGCTTCGTGCCCGCACGTCAGCACTCCGATCAAAAAGCGCGATCATGTTTACACGCAATACATCATTAAAATCGATAAGAATCGCGATAATTTTGCTCGTGAATTGAAAGATAAAGGTATTTACACGGGACTTCATTTTATTCCCCTACACCTTTTAAGCTACTACAAACACAAATACAACTTACGGGTTAACGATTTTCCAAAAGCTCTCAGCAACTATCAGCAAATTCTCTCTTTGCCGATTTATTCGAGCCTCAGCGATAAAGAGGTTTTACACGTGTGCGAACAGATCAAAGAAATTGCAAAAAACCGTGTTTAAAAACCCTAAATTCGTTTTATGGGTAGAAGAGTATCTCTTTTACCCTCATACGTTGAGTCACAAGCTTCTTTCGTATGCTCTTTTACCGATCAGCTTTCTTTATTGTGCGATCACCCTTTTTAAACGTTACCGAGGGAAAAAGAAACGGCTGAGCTTTGGAATTCCGATTGTCAGCGTCGGTAATTTAACCCTCGGAGGTAACGGGAAAACGCCTTTTTGCATCACGCTGGCGCAACAGTATGACAACGTTGCCGTCATTTTGAGAGGATACGGAAGAAAATCGCACGGTATGCTGGTCGTCAGCGATCGCGGACAAATGATGTGCGATGCGATGGCAAGCGGCGATGAAGCGATGTTGTACGCCAAAGCCTTGCCCGAAGCTACCGTCATCGTCAGCGAAGACCGCGTCGATGCAATTCGTCTTGCCAAGAAAAAAGGGGCAAAACTCATCTTTTTGGACGACGGTTTTTCCAAAAGCCATATCGCTAAAATCGATATTTTAATGAAACCCAATCCCGAGCCGGTCAATTCATTTTGCCTTCCGAGCGGTCCGTATCGAGAACCTCGCTTTTTATACCAAAAAGCCGATCTGATTATTACCGAAGGCGTTGATTTTTTCCGTCGCGTCGAGGTCGTTGCGCCGACGCGCAAAATGCTACTGGTTACCGCCATTTCCAAACCGAGCCGTTTAGACGCTTATCTTCCCGATAACGTGATCGGCAAAGTCGCCTTTCCCGATCATTACATGTACACGGAAAAAGAGCTTGAAACGCTGATGTACGAGCATCAAGCGACTTCGATACTCACGACGCAAAAAGACGCCGTTAAAATGGCAACGTTTGATCTGCCGCTTTCTATTTTAAAACTCGACATCGACATCTTCCCCGAAACGCTGACAAAAATCAACGCACTTTTAGCTCCTAAACGCTAAAATAATTCCTCTGAAATTGTCCCCAAAGGATACGAACGTGCAACATAAAATTCATCAAGCACAAATCTTAATGGACGCGCTTCCTTATATTAAACTTTTTAATAAAAAAACCATCGTGATCAAATACGGCGGTGCGGCGCAAATCAACCCCGAACTCAAAGAAAAATTTGCCAAAGACTTGGTGCTGCTTTACCTTGTCGGCATTAAACCTATCATTGTTCACGGCGGCGGCAAAAAAATCAATGCGCTTTTGGATAAACTCGACGTACAAAGCAGTTTCGTCGACGGCCTTCGCGTCACAGACGAACATGTCATGGAAGTCGTCGAAATGGTTTTAAGCGGTAGCATCAATAAAGAGATTACGACGCTTTTGAACCATAACGGCGCAAAAGCCATCGGCATCACGGGAAAAGACGCCAATTTTATGCGCGCAAAACCCTTAAGCGAAGGACGCTACGGTTTGGTCGGCGATATTACGCATATCAATAAAAAAGTTATCAAAAAGTTGATGGAAGAGAAATTTATTCCCGTCATCGCACCGATTGCCGCAGGCGATACGCCCGAACATCCCGGATACAACATTAACGCCGATCTTGCCGCCAGTAAGATCGCCGTGGCGCTCAAAGCCAAAAAAATCATCTTCTTAACCGATACTCCGGGCGTTCTCGATAAAGAAGGCAATCTGATTTCCGTTTTAGATAAAGCCAAAATCAAAGAACTCAAAAAAGACGGCACGATCAGCGGAGGAATGATTCCCAAACTTGATGCGTGCTTGGAAACCGTTCGTGCGGGCGTCGAATGTGCACATATCATCGACGGACGCATCGAACACTCGATTTTATTAGAGCTTTTTACCAAAGACGGTATCGGCACCATCATTAAAGAATAAGAGCTAAAGGAATTCCATGTTTATCGAAACTCGCGGAAACGACGGCATTAAACCTCAAAACGTCCCGTTTTCGTTTGCCATTTTAAATCCGAGCGCAAGCTTCGGCGGACTTTACGTACCCGAAACACTCCCTAAAATCGATGCCGATTTTTTAGAAAAAGCCGTTCATAAAAGCTACAAAGAGATTACGTTCGATATTTTACGGCTTTTTCAAATCGATATCGAAGAAAAAGTGATTCAAGAAGCACTCGCGCTTTACGATACGTTTGACGATGCAAAAGAACCTACACCGCTTGTGCAAATCGAAAACGACCTTTTCGTGAACGAGCTCTACCACGGACCGACGCGTGCCTTTAAAGACATGGCATTGCAACCTTTCGGTTATATTCTCTCCCATCTTGCGCAACAGCGAAACGAACAGTACCTTATCTTAGCGGCGACCAGCGGCGATACGGGACCTGCGACATTAGATACCTTTGCCGATAAAGCGAATATTCACGTCGCATGCCTTTATCCAAGCGGCGGAACAAGCGACGTACAACGTCTTCAAATGACGACGCAAAAAAGTCGCAACCTTAAAGTCATCGGCATTCACGGCAACTTCGACGATGCACAAAACGCACTTAAAACACTGCTAGCTTCGCCTACGTTCAAAGAAGCTCTGCATGCAAAACAGATGAAACTCAGTGCCGCCAATTCGGTTAATTTCGGGCGCATTATCTTTCAGATCGTTTACCATATTTACGCCTATATCGCGTTACTGAAACAACGTAAAGCAACGCTAGGAGAACCTTTTTATACGATTATTCCAAGCGGGAATTTCGGAAACGCGTTGGGAGCTTACTATGCCAAAAAAATGGGATTGCCGATTGAAAAAATTCTGATCGCTTCCAATATCAACAATATTTTAACCGACCTGATTACGACGGGTGTTTACGACTTGCGTCATCGAAGCTTGTTGCAAACCACTTCTCCGGCGATGGATATTTTGATCTCCTCCAACGTCGAGCGCGTTTTATTCGATAAGTTCGGAGCTACGCGTACCAAAGAGCTGATGGAGTCGCTCAAAGAAAACAAAGTCTATACGCTAAACCATCAAGAGCTTTTAGCTTTACAAGAAGATTTTGCGGCAGTGTATTGCGACGACGATTTCGGTAAAGAGCAAATCCGTCATTATGCCGATAAAGGCTATGTACTCGATCCGCATACGGCAACGTGCCTCAAAGCCTATCAAACGCTTAAAGCCAAACCGCTTACATGCGTTCTTTGCTCGACTGCCGAATGGACGAAATTTGCACCCACAATGCTTAACGCTCTTCGACGCGATACGCTCAAATACAGCGATAAAGAGGCATTGGAAGGCATCGCTCAAACCTTACATGTCACGATTCCGCCTTGCATTCAAAAGCTCTTTAACGAAACGATCATTCACGATCGCGTCGTTGAAAAAGATCGCATCGAAGAAGAGATTTTTGATTTCTTAAACGCTACATGTCAAAAGGATACACAGTGATTATCATCCCAGCGCGTTTTGCATCGACGCGCTTTCCCGGTAAGATTTTAGCTCCAATTGACGGTATTCCGATGGTGATTGCAACCGCTAAGCGCGTAGAACATCTCGACGATGTTGCGATTGCCGCCGATACGGCAGAAGTTGTGGCATTAGCCCAATCTTACGGATTCAAGGCGATTTTAACTTCAAAAGAGCATCAAAGCGGAACGGATCGCATTAACGAAGCCGCATCCAAACTCAGCCTTCCTTCCGACGAAATCATCGTGAACGTGCAAGCAGATGAGCCGTTTATCGAGGAAAGCGTCGTTCAACACGTGATCCAACGTGCCGAACAAACCAAAGCATTGATTACCAGCGCATGCAAACCGATCGATCTTTCACATGTCAAAGACCCCAATCTCGTCAAGGTCATTTTAGATGCCGACGATCAAGCGATCTATTTTTCCAGAAGTGCGATTCCTTATGATCGTGAAGGCGGTTTCGAGGGTTATTTCGGGCATTTAGGGATTTATGCCTTTCGTAAAGAAGCATTGGAAACTTTTTGTACGCTTCCTTATGCACCTATCGAACATATCGAAAAACTGGAACAACTACGCGCCCTATACCACGGCTATAAAATTGCCATGGTCAAAGTGCACAGTCAAAGCTTCGGTATCGACACCCCCGAAGATTTAGAGCGCGCATTGCGCTTTTTTAACCGTTCGTAAGCACAAACTCTTGGGAAGAGGTATCGAAGCGGTATGTCTCCATCGGATTTTCTCCGACTTGAAACATGATACGGCACTCTAAAAATCCTGATTTATCCAAAGCTTTACCCACGACTTCCATGATAAACGCTCGCGTACTAAACAAATGCGTCGTCGTATCGCCCTCATATGCGAACGACTCCCCGCTAATAGGCGTAAAACCCTCTTTTTTCAAATGCTTTTCAAAAACGACTTGATCGTTTAAGCCCTCGACGTCAACGACTAAAATCACTTTCATTTAGTGCCCTACTTTCTCGATATGTGTTAAAAATTCGTCGGCGTTTTTATAACCGACAAGGCGCAGTTCGCTTATTTCTTGGGCATTTTTAAAAAATAAAATTGCCGGAGGTCCGAAAATACCGAACGCTTTTTGGAGCTTTTTATCTTCATCGCTGTTGTTCGTTACGTCGATTTTCACCCGCTCCATCGTTTTGAGCTTCTCTTGAACGCGAGCGTCTTGGAACGTAAAACGCTCAAACTCGACGCAATTCACACACCAATCGGCATAAAAATCGACCATAACGGGTTTTTGCGCTTTGGCAATGAACGCGTTTAACTCCTCTAACGTTTTGACATGTAACATGGAAGCGTCTGACGAAGAGGCGGTATGAAGCGTATTTTCTTTCAACGTCAAGCGTTCAAACGGAGAAAGCGGATTGCTAGCACCGCTTAAAAGCCCTACAAATAAAGCAATCCCGTAGAGCAAAACGATAAACCAAAATCCTTTGATAAGTCTTTTCCATCCGCTCACAGTGTTCGCAAGCGGTTCGATTGCACCGAAAAAGAGCGCGGAGAGAAGGCATAAAAGCATCCACAAGCCCATCGTCACAAACGAAGGAAGGATACGAGAAAGCATCCAAACGGCTACGCCCAAAAGCGTCACGCCGAAAAAAGCCGTTACGTTTTGCATCCATGCGCCCGGACGCGGCATGTAGCGCCCTGCCGTCGTTCCGATTGCCAAAAGCGGAACGCCCATACCCAAGCTCATAACAAACAAAGCCGTTCCGCCCAAAAGGACGTCTCCCGATTGCCCGATATAAATCAAAGCGCCCGCCAAAGGAGCCGCAACGCACGGGCCGACGATCAACGCCGACACAAACCCCATAACCGCGATACCCGCTATTCCTTGCGATTGTGCTTCGTCGGACGTTTTACTGAGTCTATTTTGAATGCGGCTTGGCATCTTAATTTCAAAGAAACCGAACATCGATAACGCCAATACGACGAACATCGCGCTAAACACGCTAATCACCCATGGATTTTGCAACGAAGCTTGTAAATTGGCCCCAAAAAGTGCCGCTAAAATTCCCGCGATCGTATACGCCGATGCCATTGAAAGAACGTATACCAACGATAAAACGAACCCTTTTTTTGCACCCATCGCCACACTCGGCTGAGAGACGATGATGGACGAGAGGATCGGAATCATCGGGAAAACGCACGGCGTAAGCGATAAAAGCAATCCAAAACCGAAAAAGCTCAAAAGAATCCAACCGTAATTGCCTTCCGCTAAACGCATCGCAATCGCGTCTTGCTCCGAAAGGGAAGTTTTAGAAGCAGCTTGTTGGTCGAATCTAAACTGTTTAACTTGAGGCTGATAACAAATGCCCATCTCCGCACACCCTTGGTATGAAACCTTAAGCTCAAACGCGGAAGCTTGCGATGCAAGAAGAGGTTCCGGAATCAACATCTCAAAAGAGCGACGTTGGGTTTGATATTCGTGAAACGATTCGGCCGGCGGGCGCGTTAAAGAAGAGGTAATATCGCGACTTTTTGGCGTTAAAAGCTCTATTTTGATCTTATCGTCGTATAAATAAACGCCCTGAGCAATCGTAAAAGCGATACGAATACCTTGAGCATCGCGAGCAGTCGTTACGTTAAACGCTTCTTCGGGAGTTAAAATTTTAGGTTTTTCGATCGCGAATAACGAAATCGCTAAGAAAAAAACTAAGCAAAAAGAGCTTACAATACGTTTCACAATGTTACCTTTAAAAAAAGAATGATTTATTGTAGCGAATAAGCCTAAATATTTTTTAAATTACAACGATTTAAAGGCATTCAAGGGCTAAAAGGAAGAGGAATGGGAAAGAAAAAGAAAACAAAAATCGCCTTTCAAAATGAAGAGATTCTTGCTTCAAAAGAAGAAAAACATGATGACAAAGTTCAAATTTGGGTCAAAAAAAGCGAGCTAAAATATGAGAAAGAGCTTACAAAACTCCAAGTCGAACTGCTGAAATTTCAAAACCATGTGAAAGATAAAGGCTTAAAAGTTCTGATTCTCGTCGAAGGACGCGATGCAGCTGGCAAGGGTGGAACGATTAAGCGCATTACCGAACATCTTAACCCGCGAGGCGCGCGTATCGTCGCACTTTCCAAGCCCTCAGATACGGAACGTTCGCAATGGTACTTCCAACGTTATACCCAACACCTACCCTCTGCCGGAGAAATCGTTTTGTTTGACCGTTCATGGTACAATCGCGCCGGCGTTGAACCGGTGATGGGTTTTTGTACCCAAGAAGAACACAAAGAGTTTTTACGCGAAGTCCCAAAATTTGAAACCATGTTGGTCAATTCGGGCATTATTTTATTCAAATTCTATTTTTCGGTCGGAAAAGAAGAACAAGCCAAACGTTTTAGAGAACGCAAAACCGATCCGCTTAAACAATTTAAACTCTCTCCCGTCGATGAAAAATCGCAAGAACTTTGGGACGAATACACGGTCGCCAAATATTCCATGCTTTTAGCATCCAACAATCCGCGTTGTCCGTGGACGATTATTTTATCCGACGATAAACGCAAAGCCAGACTCAATACGATTCGCCACATCTTACAAAACGTCGATTATCCCGATAAAATTAAGAAAAAGCATCTAACACTTGATCCAAACGTCGTACGAACCGGTAAAGAAGAAATTGAGATTATGGAAAAAAGCTTACCGAACGAAAACCTCTCTCATCTCAACGGATAAATCCTATTTTAAATCTTTAACCAAAAGATTCACATAACGCATCTCAAGCTTGTCTCGCGCCTCTAGGCGCATAAGCTTGAGTGCATTATACGTACTGTACGCACCTCGATACGGTTTAATCGTAATCATAGCATCGAACATATCGCATACCGCAAGAATTTTTCCGAACATACTGATACGATCTTCCTTCGCGCCTTTAGGATACCCGCTACCGTCCAAACGCTCATGATGATCTTTAATGGCATTTAAAATCACGCGATCTTTCAGTCCGCTTTGACGAACCATTTGAGCACTCGCCTCTGCATGTCGTTGTATAAGCTTATACTCAAATTCCGATAAGAAATCCGATTTGTGTAGCAGGTCTTCATCCAATTCCGTCTTACCGACATCATGCAAAATGGCGGCAATCAGCAACTTCTTTTGATCGCTAAAATCCAAATTGATATGACTTCCTATCATGGCGGCGAAAAAAGCGACTTTGACTAAATGTGCCGCCAAATCGTCTTCTTCATCCAAAAAATCATTGAACTTTGAAAGCGTTAAATGCTCACTATTGGCGACAAAAACGAATTCTTCCATTAAAAAAGATACCGCATCCACGGGAACGAGTTCACGCTGCTTGGATTGCAACCAAGCATTTAAAAGGTACTTAGAATACGTATAGATAATCTTTAATTTATCGTGCAATGATTGCGATTGCTTTAAAAGAGACTTCATATCATAGCATTGCGCTAAAACTTCCTCTAATTCCTGTGTTTCGTAAGACGTATGCCTCTCACCGATTTGAGGAGAAAAACGCTGTACATACGTTTTATAATCTTCGTATTTTCGTGTTTGAACAAAAATTTGGAGGTTTTTTTGTACCAGTTTACGATACGTCGACTCATTCAAAAACGTACCGCTTTCAAGAACGATAAAAAAGCCGTTAAACCTCTGAATATAACAATCAAAAGGGAGGACGGAGCCTAGTTTAAAGACCCTAGTATCTACGGGGGTAAAGCCTTGTTTCAAAAAGAGTTTAATGATTTTGCTCATAATACAACCTTGAATATACAAGACGATTATATAAAGAGAATTATATATTTTTGTTTAAAACTTATATTTCTAATAATTAAAGAAAGTCAGGAAAAGGAAAAGAGGTATCCAAGCGTTAAAAGGCTTGGATACCGAAAAGAAAAAGAAGTTTATTCGACTTCGGCGTCGATGACGTCGTCGTC
Source organism: Sulfurospirillum sp. MES (assembly GCF_000789415.1). Classification (NCBI taxonomy): domain Bacteria; kingdom Pseudomonadati; phylum Campylobacterota; class Epsilonproteobacteria; order Campylobacterales; family Sulfurospirillaceae; genus Sulfurospirillum; species Sulfurospirillum sp. MES. Next base: position 62,495 of record NZ_JSEC01000002.1, read on the forward strand.
TTTTTTAGCTTTAGGCTGTTCGCCTCCGGCGGCTCCGCCTTGCTCTTTTTTATACATCGCTTCGGCTAGTTTATGGCTGGCTTCGCTTAATGATTTCACTTTAGCGTCGATTTGCTCTTTGGTCGCACTTTCATTCGCGAGAACCTCTTTAAGAGCTTTAAGCTCTGCTTCGATTTTCGTCTTATCTTCGGCACTAATCGCATCGCCCATCTCGCCTAAAGATTTTTCGGTTTGATGCGCTAATGCATCGGCTTGATTACGTGCGTCAACCGCTTCTTTACGTTTTTTGTCCTCTTCTTTATGCAATTCTGCATCTTTAACCATTCTTTCGATTTCGGCGTCATCGAGTCCCGAACTGCCGGAAATTTTAATCTCTTGAGCTTTACCCGTCGCTTTATCTTTCGCAGAAACGGTTAAAATACCGTTGGCATCGATGTCAAAAGAGACTTCGATTTGCGGTACGCCGCGGGGTGCCGGTGGAATGCTCTCAAGGTTAAATTGACCGAGCGATTTATTATCGCGTGCAAATTCACGCTCGCCTTGAAGTGCGTGAATCGTAACGGCAGGTTGATTATCTTCCGCGGTCGAGAAGACTTGCGACTTTTTAACCGGAATCGTCGTACCTTTTTCAATCAATTTCGTCATAACGCCGCCCAACGTTTCGATACCGAGGCTTAGAGGCGTAACATCGAGTAGAAGAATATCTTTGACGTCGCCTTTAATAACCGCGCCTTGGATAGCCGCACCGATCGCAACGACTTCATCCGGATTTACGGATTTGTTGAGCTCTTTTTCGAAGAACTCTTTCACTTTTTGTTGGACTAAAGGTACACGCGTTGATCCGCCGACCATAACGATTTCTTTAATTTCGCCTTTTTTAAGATCGGAATCATTGACGACTTCTTTGATTTTCTTGATCGTCAATGCTACCAAATCTTCAATCATCGATTCAAATTTTGCACGCGTAAGCTTTTTAACCAAGTGTTTTGGACCGGTTGCATCGGCCGTGATAAACGGTAAATTGACCTCGGTCTCCATGGAAGACGAAAGCTCTTTTTTTGCATTTTCAGCCGCTTCTTTGAGACGTTGAAGTGCCATCACGTCCGCTTTTAAATCGATACCGTTTTCGCTTTTAAATTCACCGACTAACCAGTCGATAAGACGGTTATCAAAGTCGTCGCCGCCCAAGAAGGCATCTCCGCCCGTTGCCAATACTTCAACGACGTTATCGCCCGTTTCCAGTACGGTAACGTCGAACGTTCCGCCGCCGAGGTCGTAAACAACGATTTTTTCCGCTTCTTTTTTATCCAAACCGTAAGCTAACGCTGCTGCCGTCGGCTCGTTAATAATACGCAACACGTTCAATCCGGCAATCGTACCGGCTTCTTTCGTCGCTTTTCTTTGGCTATCGTTAAAATATGCCGGAACGGTAATAACCGCATCGGTCACGCTCTCGCCCAAAAAGCCCTCTGCATCTTCTTTAAGTTTCATCAAGACTTTGGCGCTAATTTCTTGTGGAGTGTACACTTTGCCGTCGATTTCAATCGCACATGCACCGTTTCGGTCGACAACCGCGTAAGGAAGACGTTTTTTCGCTTCACCGGCTTTTTCTTCGTTGCTCATCAAACCCATAATTCTTTTGATAGAATAGATGGTGCGCTTAGGATTCGTTACCGCTTGGCGTTTTGCCGTATCTCCGACTAAAACCTCTTCTTTGTCCGTAAAGGCAACAACCGAAGGGGTCGTATTTTTTCCTTCTTTGTTAGGAATAACTTTACTCTCTCCTCTTTCATACACGGAAACGCATGAATTGGTCGTTCCCAAATCTATACCGATTACTTTTCCCATTTTTTATCCTTTATTTAATTTTAATATAAATGCCGATAAACGCAAGATTGCTTTATTTGGCGATACTGACCATTGCCGGTCGTAAAATTCTATCCTTGATTTTATAGCCTTTTTGAAAGACTTGTAAAATCTCCCCGCTTTGCTTCTCTTCACTCTCAAGTTGCATCACCGCTTCATGAACGTTCGGATCAAAACCGCCTTCACTTTCGACCAGTTCGATTCCGTGTTTTTCAAAAGCTTTTCGGAACTGCTCAATCGTTAGTTCCAACCCTTCTTTCACTTTTCCTAAAAGTTCCGTACTATCGATTTCGGTATTTTTACCGGCTACGAGAGCCATCTCTAACGCATCGATTACGGGAAGTAGGTCTCTTGCAAAGACTTCATGGGCATAAGAGATCGCCTGCATTTTCTCTTTTTCCAAACGACGTTTGATATTATCGAAGTCGGCATTGGCTCGTAAATATTTATCTTCAAGCTCGGCAAGCTTGGTTTTTAATTGTTCGACTTCATTGTTTTCCGAACACGGCTGCGCATCGCATACCGCTTCCGCGCAAACGTCTTGCGTCACTTCCTCGGGAGCAGCTTCTTGCCGCTGTTGCTCTTCGTTTAACGGTTCATTCACGTTTTACTCCTTTACTTGATTGAAAAAATCTTCAAAATCACTCTCGATGCGACCGAAACACAACATGTCGGCCATCGCATTTTGGTCTTTTAATTGAACCTTTTGTTTTACCGCCATGCATCCAAACGGAATAAATCCGTCAAAATACAAACCGTCTTCAATCGATTCTAGAAAATGCAATCGTCTAAAACGCTCTATAAACGCATCGGTTTGAAATTCTTGCGCAATCGCATACATCTCTTTTTCGCCTTCTCGAAGAAGCGGAGATTGCTGAAAAATCATCGAAAGCTTTTCATGTAGCTCGTAAAGCCCTACCTGTACGGAAATATCTTTGAGTTCGCGCATCGTACAGCCGATAAGGCGTTGAAGAAACTGCTCCACTTTCGTATTGTATTTTAATGCAACCTCGTGTGCGTCAAAGACTAAAATCAAAAAGCGATCCTGAACGGCAACGATCTCTTTAAAAATAGCTTCTGAACTTCTTTCGACGACGCAAAAAAGCTGATGTTCGTTCGTGGAACGTCTCAACTTCTCGATATTTTTAATTTCGACGGGAAGCGACGTGTCGATACGCTCTTGCCAATACCCTTGCAATGCTCGGTGTGTCGGTACGCGCCCACTACTGACATGGAGCTGAACTAACGATCCTTCTTCGGAAAGCTTTTTAAAATAGATGCGAATCGTTGAAGGCGAAATCCCTAACGTCATCTTCATTTGAAGTTCGGATGAGCCGATAGGCATTTTCGACTTCAAATAAGCTTGAATAATCGATTCTAAAATCAACGCTTGCTTCGAAGGTTTTTTCATTTTTTAGCACTCTTGTTATTTAATTGCTGATGTAATTATACAACATTGAGTCAAGTATTGTCAAGTAATACCGTTTAAGACTGACATGTTAGAAAACGCGTTAGTGAGATCAGGCGTAGCTCAATCATTAAAGCTTTAGGCGTATCGATGCCTCCGCCTGCTTGAAACTGCTAAGTTTTATTAACCAAAACTTTATGGCTGTCAATGAGATCTTTGACTGCTTGAATGGCTTGTTCATCACTCAAATCACTACGTACAGAAGACGCCAGATTTTTTAAATCGGATTTCAGAGTGTCACTGTTTTGAAAGACATCATAACCCTATCCCAAGTCGATCAAAGTGCCATTATTTAGCCTTTTTTGTTTTAGTGAAGGTTGGACTAGTAAACACACGCATCATATAGCAGAGATCATGCTGTTCATTGTTTGCGTCATATTTGCTAATGGAGACCATATTGTTATCGTTCAGGTTTTTACTGTTATATTCATAAGCATCCCAATTATTTCTTCCATACGTATTGAAAAATGTCGCAATGTAAAAGGTATCGGCAACTTTAAACGGACGGAGTAAAACAAATGAACTGGAAGTGATATAAAATTTGAAACCATCTTTGGCAACTCTTTGTACTGGAAATTCTTTATAGTGTTCATCACCTACAATAGTGCTTTGTCTGTACTTGAACTTTAAAGAACCATTCTCTTCTTGTGGTGCGTAACTGATTTGATTATAACTAGCCGTTCCATATAAACGTTCATCCAGATAGGCTACAAGCTCATCTTTGCCGTCATTGTTTATATCAAAAATAGCATTTTTACATCCCAAAGATTGCTCATTATCACACCTTGGTTTTGTAATGCGTTTATCATTAGGATAGTCAAAAAACTCAAACTCTTTATCCCACACTACCGCATTAAACTCTTTATGGTCTTTCAAACGCACTTCTTTGTGTTTAAAAAGATCTTCATTGAACATCGTGGTGATGTTTTGACACAATTTGTCATCTTTGCTCATTACAAGTAAGTAACTATCAGCTTGCAACAGCGTATTTACCATCAAAAGCCCACTTATTAGTAGTAACCTTTTCATTTTTCCTCCTTTACATGTAAAGATTTCACTAGCCCTTGTAACCATTGATTTTCTTTCATTGCCACTCCTTATTTCAGTTCTCTAACCCGACTTACGCCACCATTTGATTCTTTACATGTAAAGCTTTTTGCATTGAAAAAGATTTACATGTAAAAAAGTTAAAAGTTTAGACCTGACCCCTATTCTTCTAAATGGGCAGCACCAGAAATTGAAGCATCATTAATAGTAAAAGTTTGTGCAGAATTGGCATCACCATCCCAAATAATAGTAAAAGTTTGTCCATTAAGTTGATTGATCTGCTCTTGAGTAAGCTTACCTTCTAATGCTTTCATCGTTGCCGTGTATTTACTGGAAAAATTCTGTCCCACGTATTTAGAAGGAATACCACCAAACTCCATCAAAGCTGCAACTTCTTGAGCTATGGGATTTGACTGAAATTGCTCAATAGTATTGACGCCAAGTATTTGACCAAAACTTTTATAGAAATTTGTATAATTTAGTAATTCATCATTCTGTTGATAGATACCATAGTGAGTTCCTGTAGGTTTAGCATTATATGCGCTATCACTTTCTATTCTGCCTACTGCATCTAAAAAGCTTAACCAATTTGTTCCAGTTAGGTTTTGTAATTTTTGAAGTGCCCTTGCCGTAAATTTACTGTTTTCTGTCACGCTAACCGTAGCCATTTTACTCTCCTTTTTGAGTTGTTAGTTGTGTTAAATTGCAAATATCGTTGTTACTTTGATAAAAAAGTTCTTTGCCACGCAAAAACAAAATTCCATCAAAATTATTCGTGATGCATCCTTGTTTTGGTTCTGAATAAAGTTGCATTGTTTTTTCGCTGCCTTTTATTTTTTGATAAAAAGGCATTTGATATTCTCCTTTAATCGAATAAATCCATCTATCTCTGGCACTCCATTTATCTCCAGTAGGCGCAAAATCCAAAATGCCATCATTATTGATATCTAATAAATACGCATTTTTCAAATCATTTAATACATAAGGATTTGAATAATTTAATGTTTTTATATCTCGCTGTATTGTTGTAAGATATGTTTCTATTTCTTCATCGCTTAAAACCTTACTAGCTCTTTTCATTTCATAAAAAACTGCCGTTTGCTCATCAGGTTTTACTATGCACACATTTTTATAGTTTTGTGTCATAGAAAATCTATATTTACTATTGTCATACTTCTGACCTTGATAGTGAAGGGTAAATTGTTGATTATTACCTGTAATCGTCATTTTTTGGATGACATCTTTCCATGTCTCTTTAAAAGCTTTTTGGATGAAATAAAGACCGTAGTAATGAACACTTCCGTTCTCTTCGATTTCTACCATTTCATAACCACCGTCTTCTTTATCGCTCAATATGTCTTTTTGGGTATCATCATTGTAAATATAGGGGTAATAGGTATAGTACCGCCATCCTCTTTGCCGCTCATTGTTTTTTTTATCTAACCAATGGACATCAATAAACTCATCGCACATTGGAAATTGTTTTTGGTAATTGGCTCTTTTTTCACCTTTAATAAATCCCACATTTTGACTATATTTTTGTATTTGTTCTTGTATATATTCTTTCGTATCTGCACACATGTTTGTTACAACTAAACCAAGCACAAATATCCATCCTATTTTTTGCATTGAAACTCCTTTACATGTAAAGGTTATTTGCTCTTGTAACCATTTATGTTGTCGCATATTACCTCCTGAGATTTGGTTTCCAATGTCATTTTGTCTAGCTTACGCCACCTCGTGATAAAGCCCATAATTTGCCTCCTTTGGTGTTATTTCATTCTTTACATGTAAAACTAAAGCTTTAACGCATAATTCCCGCCAACAGGGCTAAAACTGAAATAGTGGAATGCCAAGGTTTACGTAGTTTTGAAACAAAACGCCTTAACATGGAACACCGCCAGATACGTGTATACCTCTTATGAGCCCCCTCTTTGAGTAACACAACATACATCTGATTGTCTGTGATATAACAGTAATATGGTATTCGTCACAACCTTAAAAATTATAATGAAAAGTATTATTTTTTATAAAAAAATAGGCAATTTAGACTCAATATGTAAAAATTACATAGTTATTGCCAAACATGTTGTGATGACAATTACCATCTAAATAGTACCTATATGCTAAAAAAAGAGTGAATATACTCGCATACCAAATGTGCGAGAAAAAAAGAAACGAAAAAGGGGTTTATCGAACGGGGTGTTTAATACGTTTTTTATGGCGCATAAAAATCAATCTAAAAAAATGCTTCAATTCGCCTTTGCTCTCTTTAAGACGGGAAAAGAATGTCTCTTTTTCGGTCATAGCCGTGAAAATATCGTTGAGTGCTTTGCGTTCATTTTGAGAGAGCGTGCTCATCATGCATCCTTTGAATCTTTAACAATACGTTTAATCAATCTGATCGCATCGTCTTCATCAAGCTCTCCTAGCATTTTAAAAATCGCTAAAGCCGCTTGAGGCATGGAGTTACCTAATCTCCAATCTTGATACGTTCGCATCGATACGCCGAGTTTATCCGCCATTTCACGCTGAGAAATCTTCTTTCCCAAATACTTCGATTCGACAGCATTATGAAGCAGATTAAAAATATCGTTTGTTTTCATGTATACGATTCTAACCAATACCGGATTAATTATACATAAATAGGATATTTTATAAGTTATTATATCTTAAAAACGATGTTTTAGTATATATTTATAATAAAATTTGACATAAATATCTAATTTTTTTATTTTTTATACAATAAGTATATATTTTATACATTAAACCGTATAAAATTATTAACCAAAGGGTTCAAAGAATGCTGTTCTAAACTATTACGGTATCGGTAAAGAAGAGGTATGGAAAGGGAAAAACGGGGCAAAAAAAAGCCGAGTATAGCAAAAAATGCTATCTCGGCACGGAAGGACAAACGATATTATTTGTCGCGGATAGAAAGTTCTTTAATAACTTTGCTGTACGTAGCAAAATCTTTACGTTTAAGGTATTGCATTAAACGTTTTCTTTGTCCGACAAGTTTTAAGAGACCAAGGCGTGAAGAGTGATCTTTCGCATTAAGTTTAAGGTGTTCCGTTAAATCGCTGATTCTTTTTGAAAGAAGCGCAATTTGAACCTCCGGTGAACCTGTGTCACCCTCTTTTCTACCGAATTGTGAAACAATAACTTGTTTTTCCGCCGAACCTAAAGCCATAACGACCTCCTGATTGGTAATTTAGTTGCTTTTCAAAAGCCTGAAATTGTATCTTAAAGAACGAAAATTGTCAATAAACCCTTCCGTAACATTTTGAGGCAACGCATACGAATTATCTTATGAATTAAAGCTAACTCTAACGTTTATTTAGTACAATATTTCTCTTAATTAAAGAAAACCGAGGATGCATGGATGCTCTTAACCAAAGCTAGCGAATACGCTCTATTGTCACTGATTATTATTGCACAAAAAAACTCGCCGCAAGACGTCGACACGCTCTCAAACCAATTAGGTATTTCCAAAAGCTTCTTAGCCAAAATCCTCCAATCTCTTGCCAAAGAAAATATTTTAAGCTCTTTTAAAGGCGCTCACGGCGGTTTTATGCTGGCAAAAAAACCGGATGAATTAACGCTTAAAGCCATTGTCGAATGTGCCGAAAAAAAACAAACCGTTGTCTTCGAATGTTCTCCGTCATCGCAAAAATGCCCCGGAGGCAAAGGTGATTTTTGCCGCGTTTGGCCGATCTTAAATAGACTTCAATCAAAAATTGACCATTTTTTGGATAATATGACACTTAAAGATATTATCGAAATTTAGAGGTCTTTATTGGCAAAAAATCAAAATGAGTTGCTCAGGCGTATTATCCCGTATTTAGAACCGATCATTAAGTCGAAAGACTTAACGATTGTCGTTTTTATCGTTGCGATTTTAGCGATTATCATCGTTCCGCTTCCCAGTCCCGTACTCGATTTTTTTCTTGTTATTTCATTGTCGATCTCCGTTTTGATTATTCTGATTTCGCTTTATATCCCTAAACCGACCGATTTGACAACGTTTCCGACGCTTATTTTGATTATTACGCTCTATCGTTTGGCATTAAACATTTCAACGACGCGTATGATTTTAACCAACGGACACCATGGACCAGACGCGGTAAGCGAGATAATTTCTAGCTTCGGACAATTCGTCGTCGGCGGTAATTACGTTATCGGCGTTATCGTCTTTTCGATTCTCGTTTTAATCAATTTTATGGTTATTACCAAAGGTTCGACCCGCGTTGCGGAAGTTGCGGCACGTTTTACCCTAGATGCGATGCCCGGGAAACAAATGGCGATCGATGCGGATCTTAATGCAGGACTTATCGATGAAAAAGCGGCACGTAAACGCCGTGAAGAGATTATTCAAGAAGCCAATTTTTACGGAGCGATGGACGGTTCGAGTAAATTCGTCAAAGGCGACGCGGTCGCGGGTATTATCATTACGATCATTAACATTATCGGCGGCTTTTTGATCGGAGCGTTTCAACACGGACTCGATTTAGCGACCAGCGCGTCGACGTATACGATTTTAACGATCGGGGACGGTCTGGTCTCCCAACTTCCCGCACTCATCACCTCGACCGCGACGGGTATTATCATCACGCGCGCCAATAAAGCCGATGAATCGAGCTTTTCCGACGGAGCGGTCAACCAACTCTTCGGCGACTACAAAACTTTGGCGATCGTCGGCTTTATTTTGGTTCTTTTTGCCTTGGTTCCCGGACTGCCTACCCTTTCGCTTGCATTTGTCGGATTGATCTTTTTAGGATTGGCTTATTTGATCAAACAAACGCACGACGGTCACTTCTCGTTGCAATCTTTTTTTGCATCCACACCCGCGGCCGTGCAAAAAGCCAAGCAAGAAGCCGAAGCAAAGGCACAAACGTCCCAAGCTCCGAAAAAAAGTCCCGAAGAGTTGCGCAAAGAAGAAGAAAACACGCTCAACGATATTTTAAAATTGGAAATTTTAGAGCTTGACTTGGGGTATCAACTCATCAAATTAGCCGATCCCGCACAAGGCGGAGACCTTCTGGATCGCGTGAAAAGTATGCGTCGCAAAATTGCCTCCGATTTTGGTTATTTGATCCCGCAAGTTCGTATCCGCGATAACTTACATCTTGCGCCGAACCATTATCAACTTTTATTAAAAGGCATCGAAATCGGTAGCGGCGAAATCTATCCCGATAAATTTTTGGCGATGGACAGCGGCTTGACCATCGATAAAGTTCAAGGTATCCCGACCAAAGAGCCGGCTTTCGGACTGGATGCGATTTGGATTGACGCCAATATTAAAGAAGACGCGATTATCAAAGGCTATACGACGGTCGATCCGGCGACCGTTATTTCAACGCATTTAAGCGAATTGATTAAAAAATACTCCGAAGAGTTGCTCACGCGCCAAGAGGTGCAAAGCCTCGTCGACAAACTCCAAAAAGATTATCCGGTCGTCGTGGGAGATTGTCTCAAAGTCGCCAATATCGGTTTGATTCAAAAAGTGCTCAAAGCTTTATTGCATGAAAAAATTCCGATTAAAGATCTGCTCACGATCATCGAGACGATCAGCGACATTGCCGAAGTGACGAAAAACGTCTCGATTATCGTCGAACAGGTGCGCGCACGGCTTGCCCGCGTCATTACGAAACTGTACAAAGACGAAAACGGCGTTTTAAAGCTTTTAACGTTTAATGCCGCAACCGAACAAAAACTGTTAGATTCGCTGAAAGAACGCGACGGCGTGCGCGATTTGATGCTCAACATCGGTCAAATCAATTTGCTCGTTAAAGTCTGCAGCGACGAAGCGGGAAAGCTTTTGCATAAAGGCGTCGCACCGGTCATTATCATCGTCGATCCGATGCTTCGCAAATCGTTATCGGACATTTTTGAAAAGTTCGGTCTCGATATCGTCGTTCTTTCGCATGCCGAGATCGATTCGGCTTCAAAATTCGAGGTGATGGGTTCCATCGAAATCGACAAACTTTAAACTTTACATGTAAGGATTTTTATGAATTATCTTCTCCACCACCTCTCGCATATGGACCTAGACGGCTACGGTTGTCAGATGGTGAGTGCACGCTATTTTGATTCTATCGTATTTTACAATTCCAACTACGGCAAAGAAATCAACGAATGCTTCAACCAAATTTTAGAATCCATCCAAGCTTCTTCCATCGAGAAACACGTCATTCTCATCACCGATTTAAACCTCACGATGGAGCAGGCCAAGGAGTTTGAATCCAAAGCCACGATTTGCGAAAAAGAGATTCAACTGCTCTTGTTGGACCATCACAAATCCGGCTTTGAGTGCGCCGAAACCTTTGAATGGTACTACCTCGATTCTATGCGTTGCGCTACCAAAATTACTTATGATTTTTTTAGTTCCATTTACGGCAGCGATGCGAAACTTTCGCATTTCGTCGATGTCGTAAACGCCGTCGATATTTGGCTCGAAAACGACCCGCATTTTGAGCTCGGCAAAGTCTGCATGGGAATGGTCAGCGGTGCTAAAGAGGTCAATAAAGTGATGTTCCCGCACGAAAATACCGCTTATATTTTCAACCTTCTTCACAATGCACAAACATTTTTTACGCAAGAGAGTGCGCATATCGCCTTGGACGATGCGGTACACGGATTGAAAAAAGCCTTTTTTAAAACGGATAAAAACGATACGCTCAGCAACCTCGTTTCCGCATACAACGTCGTGTTACTAAGCAATGCCAAAGAGAAAATGCGCATCACCTACAAAGAGTACCAAGGGATTCTCACGTACAACATCGGAAACGTCTCGATTATCGGAAACGACTTTTTAACCGCCAATCCCGATTTCGATTTTTTCATGGACGTTACCTCGAAAAAGACAATCAGTCTACGCTCCAACGGTAAAGTCGACGTCAGTAAGATGGCGGCACACCTTGCAAACGGCGGCGGACATCATAACGCAAGCGGAGGACTTCTCAGCAGTTTTAAAGATGCGTTTACGTATGATGCGATTAAGTCACAAGTGACGAATATTATCGCGTCAAAAGGATAATCTATGGAAAAGAAAGACCTTCAACACGAACTTCAACGCGCCGAAGAAGAGATCGAAGAGATGGCGATGCAATTAGCCGACATGTTAGGTGCGGCACTCTTTTTTGCGGGCGCGAAAAAAGAAGACCTTCCTAAAGCGATTGATCTTTATTTAAAAAGTATCGACGAAGTTTTTGAAGACGAAGACGACGATGCGGAAATGGGATTCGACGAGATTATCGAGGTCATTACCTATATGAAGAACAAATACCCTAAATTATTCTACCCACAGCATTAAAAAGGGGATTTACCCCTTTTTCTTTGCGATGAACGTTGCAAAATTTCCCCATTTAAAAAGCGTCTCTATCGTTTCAAATCCGACCTCTTCCAGCATGGCTTTATTTTCTTGTTCGGTATAAGGAATCAAAACGTTTTCCAAAGCTTCGCGTTTTTGCGCTATCTCAAAATCGCTATAGCCTTGTTTGCGTTTAAAATCGTAATATACGTCAATCATCTGCTTGTTAAGCACTTTATCGTCAAAAACGATTTTCTCGCTCAAAAGTAAAATACCCTGAGGTTTGAGGGCATTATAGAGTTTTTGAACAAACGCACTTCGCTGTAAAGGGCGAATAAACTGAAGCATATAATTAGCGATAATCGCATCGTGGGGTTCAAGTGCCACTTCGGTAATGTCGGCGTTGAGAAAGCTCATGTGCGCTCCGTACGCATGCACTTTTTGCCGCGCTAGATGCAACATCGCTTCGGAATTATCGACGCCCAACAACCGATAACTTTTATCGCTTTTTTTATAAAGCGTCAAAAGCGTGTTAGCGGTCGAACACCCTAAATCCACGATCGATGCACATGAAGGAACGTGCCGTACGATACAATCGCATGTCAATTCAATAACTTCCTTGTAAAAAGGGATAGAACGTTCCAACATGTCGTCGAAAACGACGGCAACGTCTTCGTCGAATTCAAATTGTTTCGAAATCGGTTTTGAAAAAAGCGTATCGTCCATCACGAAAAATCTCCCAAATAAAAACGGCATGTTTTCAAAAAGAGACGTGCTTTTTGAATATCCGTTTGAATCTCTTTTTTTAACGCCTCCAAGCTTTCAAATCGTCTATTTTCTCGTAAAAAATGCACGAAAGAGAGCTGTACGCTTCCTTCAACGTTACCGATATCGAGGTCTAAGATATGCGTTTCAATCGAAAAACGCCCGTCCGTGCTCTCTCGAACGCCGATAAACGAAACCGAGTCGTAAATGTTATCGCGAATCTTCGTGCGCGTTGCGTAAACGCCTTCGGCGGGAATCAGATACTCGTGTACTTTCAGATTGAGCGTGGCAAAAAGGTGTGATTTGCCGATTCCCTGCCCCGCAATCACATCGCCGATTATTGCGTATTCACGCCCTAAAAAACGGTTTGCTTCTTCTAGTTTTGCTTTTTTTAAGTAGTCGCGGATCGCACTCGAGTGAACCGAAACGCCTCGATAGCTAAACTCGTCCACGATGACGACTTCGCCGTCAAAAAAGGTACGTAAATCGATTGCCGTACACGAACGGTGTTTGCCGAAACAAAAATCGTATCCGACGACCAGTTTTTTGAGATGAATAAATTCGCGTTTAAGCAGTGCGACAAACTCTTCGCCGCTCATATTTTTTACTTTGAGAAAATGAAAAAACATACACGGATAGCCCGCATATTCGCTACGCTTAACGCCCGGAGTCAGATTGGCTTGATCTTTGTCGATCACAAAAAGCGCACCGTTAGCTCCAAGGTGTTTTAAAAGTTGTCTGTGCCCAACGTGCATACCGTCAAAACTGCCGATGGCAAGGGTATCGACGCTATCTTTTTTTAAAACAGTAGAACGTTTCAACATTCCCCTCTTTTCCTTGAAGCGTTGAATCGCATTTGGAAACCAACGTCCATCCGAAAGAAAGAGCGTGTGCTTCAAAGCGATGTTGTGCGCGAATGATAGCCGAGCTATCTTTAACCACGCCTTTGGAAGAGCGTTTAACCTCTTTGCCGACTTCGAACTGGGGTTTAAACAAAAGAATAATCCAGTCGTGTGCTAAACGATCGATGCTTTCCATAATCGTCGTCAGACTGATAAACGAGACGTCGCAACTGACGATACCGTAGGTTTTTTCTGGGGTAAACGTGCGAATGTCGGTATTTTCGTAGACCAAAATACGTTCATCTTCACGTAAACTGACATGTAACTGCTCGCTTCCGACGTCAACCGCCGCAATCGAGCGCGCCCCCTCTTCCAACCATACCTGCACAAATCCGCCCGTACTGCTTCCGATATCCAAAACTTTTTGATCTTGGGCTTCGATCATGCGGTATTCGTTTAAAAATCCACGCAATTTAAGCCCCGCACGGCTCACATAGGCATGAATCTTACTCACTTCGACGCAATCGTTCGCTACGACTTCGTAAGCACTTTTTTTCTCAACGTGTCCGTTGACCCAAACACTCCCCTCGGCGATCAGCTCGGAAGCTTTATTACGGCTTTGTGCAAACCCGTGTTCAAAAACATAGCGATCAAGCCTCATCAAGCATCTCCGCCATTTCGTGTTCGCTGATGGTTTTAACACCGAGTTCTTGTGCCTTGGAGAGTTTACTCCCCGCATCGTCGCCGTAAATTACGAAGTCGGTTTTTTTGGAAACGCTCCCGCTGACTTTTGCCCCCAGTTTTTCAAGCCGCTCTTTAATCGCATCGCGAGATTCGCTCATCGCACCCGTTAAAACAACGGTTTTCCCCGTAAAAACCGACTCGGTAATCTCCAATTTCTGACATGTAGGTTCTAAAATCGCCATCAATTCTTGTGTTTCTTGAGCATTAACGCGAATAAACTCCATCAAGCTTTTCGCCATCTCCTCGCCGAATCCCTCTAACGCAATGACCGCGTCGTAATGCGCCTGTAGCCATTCGTTCCCGAATGCGCGTGCGATTTTCTTTGCCGCCACTTCGCCGATATGCTCAATCCCTAAGGCATTGATAAATTTTTCTAACGCGACGCCTTTGCACGACGCAATCGCCTCCAAAAGGTTGCGTGCTTTTTTCTCTTTAAAACCTTCCAACGTTAAAAGATCATCCATTGTAAGCGTAAAAAGGTCTTTGACATGTAAGATTAATTTTTGCGCATAAAGCTGCTCGATAATTTTGTCGCCGAGCCCGTCGATGTTCAGTGCTTTTTTAGACGCAAAGTGAATCATCGCCCCTAAAATCCTTGCGTCGCACGAAAGGTTTTGACACTTGATCAACGCCCCTTCGTCCAAAAGCTCTTCGCCGCAAACGGGACAATGCGTCGGACGCGTCGGAACGATTTCGTTGCCCTTACGCCTTGATTCGAGCACTTTAATAATTTTAGGAATAACGTCGCCGCTTCGAATAATAATCACGGTGTCGTGAATGCGAATATCCTTGCGCTCTATCTCATCAAAGTTATGCAAGGTTGCACGTTCGACGATGACGCCCTCGATATTGACCGCTTCGACCTCCGCCACGGGCGTTACCACGCCCGTACGTCCGACTTGAAGGGTAATAGCGTTAATCGTCGTTACTTTTTCGATCGCCGGAAATTTAAACGCAACCATCCAACGCGGGTACTTTACCGTGTAGCCTAACTCTTCTTGCAGTGCGATTTCGTCGATTTTCACGACCATACCGTCCATCATCATTTCAATCGCATCGCGTGTCGCGATCAGTTCGTTATAGAGGGCATGAACCGCTTCGATATGAGACGTCACGAGAATACGCGGAGGCTTTAAAAAACCCAAACCGTATACATACGCCATACGTTCGCTCAATCGGCTCTGCGTCAAGGAATTCATCCCGATACCCCAAGGATAAAACATCAACTTACGCTTTGACGTCACGCTCGTATCCAACTGCCGTAAACTGCCCGCGGCGGCATTTCGCGGATTGGCGAAAAGGGCTTCGCCCGCACAAAGGCGTTCGTCGTTTAAACGCTCGAAATCGGCTTTTTTGATCACAACCTCGCCCCTGATTTCAAGCAAACCTTGATGCTCTATCGTTAAAGGAATCGATGCAATCGTTTTAACGTTTTGCGTGACGTCTTCGCCGATACTTCCATCGCCTCGCGTAATCGCCTGTTTTAAAAAGCCGTGTTCGTAAATGAGGTTCAAACTGGCTCCGTCGAATTTGGGTTCGCAATAAAACGTAAACGTTTCTTTCACTTTTTTGACCCGTTCGATCCACGCATCAAGTTCAAACTGATCGAATACGTCTTCCATACTCCACATACGCGCGCCGTGAGCCGCTTTTTCAAAACCCTCAAGCACCTTGCCGCCGACGCGTTTGGTCGGACTGCTCTCGTCGATTAAAAGCGGATTGGCTTGTTCGTACGCTACGATCTCATGATACAGAAGGTCATACTCTTCATCGCTCGCCAAAGGAGCGTCATCGACGTAATAGGCTTTCGCCCACGTGTTTGCCAAGGAGACTTTGTCTAAATAATCGTGATGTGTCATGAAAAATAACTACCGTAAATAAGTTTGATGAGCGTCAAAGCAACCATCGTTAAAAAAAAGAGTCGAATAAACTTCACCTCTTTGTGAATAACCATGTTGGAGCCCACATAAGCACCGATCAGTTGTCCCATGCCCATTAAAAGCCCCACAAGGAGTAAAACGTTGCCGCTGTATAGAAAAACCGCCAAGGAGACGACGTTGCTCGTAAAATTCATTACTTTCGTTTGAGCCGTCGCTTTTTTGAGATTTAAACCTAAAAGCGCAACCAAGGCAATCGTCCAAAACGTACCCGTTCCCGGACCGAAAAATCCGTCGTAAAAACCGATACCTAAACCGAAGATCAAGAAAAAAAGATGCTGTCCCAAATAAGCGTGACGATCGCTTTCGCCCATTTTCGGCGATAAGAGCGTATAAACAAAAATAGCGACGAGCATCAAAGGAATCGTCTTCGCCAACACGCTTGCGTCTAAAAGCAAAATAGCATACGTTCCAAGCGCCGCGCCGATAAACGTATACCAAACGCCGATAGCAACTTCACGCCAGTGAATGAAGCCTTTGCGAATAAAATTGAACGACGCCATACCGCTTCCAAACGTTCCTTGGAGTTTATTGGTTGCAAGAGCGATATGCGGCGGCATGCCCGAAGCCAACAAAACGGGAATCGTGATAATCCCTCCGCCTCCGGCGATCGAATCGATAAATCCGGCAATCACGCCCGTCGCAAGAAAAATGAGATAGTAGTAAAACTCAAACTCCATGACGTTCTGCCTCTGGTTTTGCTTCCTCTACATTCTCTTGTTGTTCATTGTTTTGTGCCTCTTGCAAAGACAAGGAAGCATCATCGTTTGAGTGCGACGCTTCTTCTGTAGTCAAAAGTTCATTTGCGTGTTCATCGGCATTGTTTAAGGGTTCTTGAGGCGTTTCTTTTTCGAGGATAGGTTCTTCACTTAGAGATTCCGTCGACATCGCCTCTTGCAACGTGGACGTTTCTTGCGTAGTGTCGTGAAGTTCTTGTGCTTTTCGTTCCTCTTCGAGGTGTTGCAACAGTTCCAAAGCCTCTTTGGTCGCTTTGGCAACCTCGTTATATGTTCCGTCTTTAATATGCCTCCAGATATCGCGTCTGACCAAACTGAGCGCATAGCGTCTATCGCCGCCTACCACGCGCCCAAGTTCGTTTCCGCCGCATTCGTTACATACGAAAAAGGTAATTTTATCTTGTAAAACGTCCGTCGTTCGACAATTTTCGTCATCGCAAAACAACATTGCGCGGCACTTCGGACAATAACACCAAAGTGCGATAATGTCGCCTTTTTTGTATTTCCATCGCCATAAAACTTTAAACAAAAGCATTTCACGAAATTTATAATACTTAGGTCGCATTAAAAAACGTGCTACAAAAGGCGAAGCGACCAAGATAATACAAATCGCGATAGCACCGCTATTGACGATCCATTGAGGAATCGCATAAAGCGTGCTGATACGATTTAAAAGATCCATTATTTTTTCCACAATTACTATCCTAAACAGTCAAATGGAGTGCTTTAAACACACTCAGGGCTTGTACATGTGCTTTAACGTCATGCGCACGAATGATCGTCGCGCCCTCTTCGTAAGCTTTGAGATGCAAGGCAAGCGTGCCGGGCAATCGCTCTTCGACGGGCGTGGGAATAATTTTGTCGATCATCGATTTTCGACTCGCTCCGACTAAAAGCGGATAGCCGAAGCGCAAAAAGTGGGCATGATGCTTTAAAAGTTGTAAATTATGCTCAAGCGTTTTTCCAAAACCGATGCCTACGTCTAAAATCATATCGGAAATTCCAAATCGTTTCGCCTTTTCGATGCGCTCTTCGAAAAATACATCGACGGCTAAAACAACGTTATCGTAAACGGGCTCGCATTGCATCGTCGTAGGATCGTTTTGCATATGCATCAAAACAACCGTCGCTCGGTATTTTGCCGCAACGCGCGCCACCGCATCGTCGGACAAAGCGGTAATATCGTTTACGATCGAAAACCCGCGTGAGAGTGCGTATTCGAGGCAAAGCGGCGAATAGCTATCTAACGAAAAACGTGCCTTACATGTCAAGTTATGGTGCGCAATCAAATCGATAATCGGACGGACGCGCGAAAGTTCTTCCTCTTCGCTAACGCCGAGGCTTCCGGGGCGACTGGAAACGCCGCCCAAATCGATGATCGTAGCTCCCTCGTCGATCATCGATACGATATGCGATAACGCGGCGTCTCCGTGAAAACGACTGCCTTGAAAAAAACTGTCTTCATTGGCATTCACGACGCCCATCACCTCGAAGGTATTGTCATCCATTGACTGATTTACAAGCGATGCCAACGCATCGGAAACCATTTTTAGCCCGAAAGGTTGTGCTTTTTCTTTTTGAATCAGCTCTTTAAGCTGTTTTTCGTTGGCAATCAAGAGCGCATCGACCAAAGGAACGCTACATGTCACCGTCTCTTTGGGTACCGCCAAATCCGCACCGATACTGAGTGCATCTTGTTTCAAGATATTGGCCGCCGGTGTTTTCAGATCGCGGATATAAATCAAGTGCAATCTGCTTTTCGGGACTAAAAGCTTCTGCCCTTCGTGCGTAACGCCTAGATGCTCCAAAACCGTTTTGACATCGGAAGTAGACGAAAGTTCATAGAGTTTCACGGTGTTTCCTTAACATCACGGAAAGCAAAAGCGACGTGAGAATCGTTTGCGGTCTGGAATTGAGCTCGACCAAATGCAAAAGCTTTTGAAAATGCTCTAGCTCCTTCTCGCTAAAATGGAGACGATGTTCGTGAATCGCTTCGTAAACGATCCCTTGTACCAACTCTTTGAGCGCATTTTTTTCGATCGTTTGATGGGCTTGCACAAATGCGTAAATATCGGAAATATCCAGTTTTGAAAGCGCAAGTTCGCTGCGAACGCGTTCGTGTTCGACCGCTAATTCCTTATACGCCAATCGGGAACGAATCGTCGGGAGAAGCGCCGTTTTTGAAGGGGCGACGACGATAAAAACGATGTGACGCGGCGGTTCTTCTAAAATTTTCAAAAGTGCGTTTTGAGCTTCGATACGGTAGCTTTTTGCGACCAAAATCAGGTATTTATCTGCCGCTTCAGCGACGTACGCCTCTTTGATAACCTCTTTGGCGTCTTCCATCAAAAATTCGTCTTTTACAAAAAACAGATGCCTCTTTTTATCCAACAAAAGGCTTAAATGCTCTTTGGCTTTTTCCACATTTTTACAAATAAAAATATGGCTTAAAACCTCTTCGTCACTCATTTTCAAACGCAACCTCAGCAAAAAGCACGGCATCGATACTTTTATCGAGAAGTCTAAAAAGTTGAATCAATTTAATATCCAAACTGTCATCGTCACTTAAAAGATAGAAACTGTTTTGGATATGTTCGTCCATAATCCACATAAAACTATCGTCTTTGCGTTTAGCGATTTGCATTTTAATATCGCTGTTCTTACCGACGTAAAAGAAGGTATAACCGCCGGGAAACGCTTGAGAGAGCATATCTTCTAAAAGCTCGATATCTTCGTTATTTTTTACCTGATACAAATTAGGATAAAGTGTTTGCAACGCGATGAAAGGCAAAAGCGGTCGATTTTTCTGACGATTATTGACCGCACGAAGGAGGTAGTGGCAAAACCACGCCCTATCATCGTCCGTTACGACGATAAAGGTATGCCCATCGAGTAAATTTTTAAGCATGGAAGCACAAAGCGGCACCCATTCGAACCGCTTCTCTTCCATCCAGCTCATCGAAGAGCCGTCTTTGCGTATTTGCTCTAAGGTCCACTTTAAGAACTGTTGCATTAACTATTTATCCAGCTGGTATGCGCTATGAAGGGCTCGAACGGCAAGTTCACCGTATTTGGCCTGAATCACCATCGAAATCTTAATTTCGCTCGTGCTGATCATCTCGATATTGATGCCCTCTTTTGCCATCGTGGAAAACGCTTTGCAGGCAACGCCGCTGTGCGATTTCATACCCACGCCGACGACGGAAACTTTAACGATGTCGCTGTCGTATTGCATAATCTCGCTGGCTTTGAGTTCGCTCATCGCTTGTTTGGTCACTTCAAGCTCGTTTTGCGGTACGGTAAAACCGAGGTTCGTCGTACCGTCATACCCCACGTTTTGAATAATCATATCGACGTTTACGTTGCAATCGGCTAATTTTTGAAAAATCTCTGCGGCAATACCCGGTTTATCGGTAACGCCTCGAAGCGTCACGCGTGCTTGATTTTTATCTAAAGCGATGCCGCTCACTAACGGTTGTTCCATAATATTTTCTTCCTTTGTAATGAGTGTTCCTTCATGATGGTTAAAACTACTGCGCGTTACCAAGTTGACGTTGAGTTTCTTCGCCAATTCGACCGAACGGCTTTGCAACACTTTTGCACCCAAGCTGGCAAGTTCCAACATCTCTTCGTAGCTAATCTTATCGAGTTTTTTAGCTTTAGGCTCGATTCGAGGGTCGGTCGTATACACGCCGTCCACATCGGTATAAATCTCGCAAAGATCCGCTTCCAACGCTCCGGCAACCGCTACGGCGGACAAATCGCTACCGCCGCGTCCGAGCGTCGTAACTTCGCCGTTATCGCTAACGCCTTGAAAACCCGCAACGACGATAATTTTACCTTCACCGAGTGTTTTTTTCATCTCCGTCGTATCGATATACTCGATTCTAGCTTTCGTATGAATCGTATCGGTCACGATACCGGCACGCCTTCCGCTCATGGAAACAGCGGGATAGCCTTTGGCTTCCAATGCGATAGCCAGCAACGCGCTTGTAACGCGTTCGCCCGAACTGAGCAACATGTCAACTTCGCGATGATTGGGCGTTTGACTAAAAAATCCCGCAAATTCCAATAATTTATTGGTCTCTCCGCTCATAGCGGAAACGACCACGACAAGATCGTGTCCTGCTTTTTTACTTTCAATCACTCTAGCGGCTACCGCGTCGATTCTTTCGACGTTTCCGACACTCGTACCGCCGTATTTCTGGACGATCAACATCTTACAAATACCCTTCTTTTTTAAAATATTCTAACACTTGTTTGTATACCGGACGCTTGAAATAGGTGATAAAATCGAAAATCTCTTCTAACGCGACAAATTTATAGTCGTTAAATTCCGGCTCTTTCGTCGCCAAATTGAGCTTAGCGTCTTTTTTAAGCCTGACTAAAAAGTACTTTTGACTCTGTCCGTCAAAAGGGTACATTTTTTGGGCTATCTTTTGAGGAAAATCGTACTGTAGCCATTCGGGAAATTCGGCGATAATCTCTACCTCTGCCGTGCCGATTTCTTCTTCAAGCTCTCGGTAAAGCGCATCTTTGGGAGTTTCCCCCGCGTCAATGCCTCCTTGAGGAAATTGCCATGCACCTTCGATATCGCTGCGGCTGGCAATAAAAAGCTCGCACTTAAACGGATATTTATCGGAGACGATGACGGCGGCAACATTGGGTCTGTATCGTTTTGGAGATTCCATGCTTATACATTACCTCTATATTTTTGTTAAAATAGTAGCCAAAAAGTCATTAAACTTGCTTGATACCGAGGAATCCCGTGCTAGCCTACCTTCATATCCCTTTTTGCGACAGTAAGTGTCATTACTGCGCCTTTAACTCGTACGACACTAAATCAACGCTGAAAAAAGCTTACATGTCGGCGATTAACGATCAACTCCGCTTTGAACTGGAACAAAACGCCATCGAAAAACAAAGCATCCGTTCGTTATTTATCGGAGGCGGAACGCCTTCTTGCATCGAAGCGGCGCGGTATGAGCCTTTTTTTGCGCTTATAACGCCCTATTTGACTCCGGATGCCGAAATCACGACCGAGGCAAATCCGCATTCGGCGACCCTTTCGTGGTTGCAAACCATGCATACTTTGGGCGTCAACCGCATCAGTTTCGGCGTACAAAGTTTCCATGCGCAAAAGCTTGCCTTCTTAGGACGAAACCATACGCCCGCCACGGCGATTCGTGCCGTCGAAAACGCTTTTAACGCCGGTATACGAAACCTCTCCGTCGATCTCATTTATGCAACGGCGTACGACACGGAAGCACTTTTAAACGAAGACTTGCGTATTGCGTGCTCTCTTCCGATCAATCACATCAGTGCTTACGCGCTCACGCTGGAAGAAAACACGCCTTTTTTCGGGCGAAACGAGACGACCAATCCCTCCGAAGAACTCGCACGTGCGTTTGTCGCGTCTATCGTCAAGGCGGGCTTCCCCCAATACGAAATCTCCAACTTCGGACGTTACCAAAGCAGGCATAACACAGGGTATTGGCTACATGAAAATTATATGGGAATCGGTGCCGGAGCGGTCGGGTTTTTCGACGATCGGCGTTTTTATCCTCCGAGCGAAATCGAAGCATACGTGCAAAATCCTCTGGAAAGACGTACCGAAATGCTCAGCCTAGAAGACTTACATGTCGAAAAGATTTTTTTAGGATTGCGCAGCAACGTCGGCGTTCTAACATCGCTGTTATCGCAACGAGAGCGTGAAAATGCCGCCATTTTGCTTCATGAGAAAAAACTCGTGCAAAACAACGATCGTCTTTTCAATCAGGATTATTTTCTCAGCGACGAACTGGCACTTTTTCTCACGCGTTAAGATGCTTCCATCGCCTCTTTCAAAAGAGCTTTCGCCGCTTCGCGTCCTTCATTGACGATGTGGCGAATCTGTAAGGCTTTGAGCAGTTTTTTCTCTTCAAAGTCACTGGCTTTAGCAACGATTTTGATCGGTGTTCCGAAAGATTTAAGCACTTCACAGAGTAAAATCAGCTTTTTCTCGTTGTTAATGGCGATAATCACCGCTTTGGCATCTTCGACAAAGGCATTTTTTAAAATAATTTTTTCGGCGGCATTTCCGAAGTAAACGGGTTCGCCTCTGCTTTGCCCGAGCTTGACGAGTGTAATGTCGTGTTCCAATACCAAATAATTAACGTTCATTTTTTTCAATCGATAAACGATCTCTTGCCCGAGCTTTCCGTATCCGCAGACGATAATATGATCTTTGATGCCTGATGAGTGAATTCTAAAATCACCGACGTTGGGCTCCTTGGTAATGGCATTGACGATTTTTTGCATATTTTTGAGAATAAAGGGCGTTAAAACCATCGAAATAACGACCGTAACGATTAAAACTTGTACCGTAGCCTGACTTAAAAGCGAAGAGGAGCTTGCCAACGCTAAGACCGCAAGTGAAAATTCGCCGCCCTGACACAATGCCAAAGCCGTTTTAAGCGCAATACGGCTACCTTGCCTCCACGCGAGTATCAAATAAACGACCCCGATTTTAATCACTAAAATAGCCGCTAAAAGAACCAAAATCCAATCGTAGTGCTTTTCAATCAAGGCAATATCGATTTGCATACCGACGGTAATGAAAAACAGACCGAGTAAAATGTCGCGGAAGGGAACCAAATCCGCCTCAATTTGATGTTTATACTGCGTATCGGACATCATCATGCCCGCTAAAAAAGCGCCTAAAGAGTATGAAAATCCAAACGTATGCGCTAAAAATGAAGCTCCAACGACCAACAACAACACCGATGCGATAAAAATTTCTTGCGTATCCGCCCATACCACGAGCGATAAAAAACGATTCAATAAATATTTTCCAATGAAGTACATCAGTCCTAAAATAATGACCGCACTAATCAACGTTTCCAACAAAAGCGACGAGAGCGTACTGGTCTGATTGGAAAAAATATTGATCATCAACAAGATCGGAATCACGGCAATATCTTGAAACAACAAAATACCTAACGATTTTCGCCCGTAAATCGTATGCATCGTTCCGGTATCGTTCAAAATCTTCAAAACGATCGCCGTCGAAGAGAGTGCCAAGGCGTAGCCGACGATAATCGCACTCTTTCGATCCATGCCGAAAAGGTATTCGGCACTGAGCGAAATAATGCCTCCGGCTAACAAAACCTGTAAAAAGCCGTTAACGAAAACGTCGCGCTTCATGCTGAGCAAGTGTTTAAGCGAAAATTCCAAACCGATCGTGAACATTAAAAAAACGATACCGAATTCCGCGATGTGCGTCAGCGAGTCGTTATTACGAAGATTAAAAAACGAAGCGATCGCAAAACCGGTTAAGATATAACCGATAATCGTCGGAAGGTTAATGCGTTTGAATAAGATATTGAGTACGGTAGCAATCGCCGTCGCACTTAAAATAATGACCAATATATTATCCAAAACGCTTCTCCCTACTCTCCGAAAAGAATAATTTCATAACTGTTTTTATGTTTGACCAACGGATTTTTCGTCTGCGTACTTTTTTTCGACAATCCGCTAATTTCGTTGCGTAATCCCTCGATTAACGTTTCGTACTCATCGATTTTATCTTTAAGCTGCATGATAATATCCACACCGGCAAGATTGACGCCCAGATCGCGTGTTAAACGTTGAATCATCTTGATTTTATCGATGTCGCGTTGCGAATAAAGACGCATCTTACCGTCCGTTCGAGAAGGCATAACCAACCCTTCGCGTTCATACTGTCTGAGCGTTTGGGGATGAATGGTCAATACTTTCGCCACGACGCTAATGAGATAAACCGGTTCTTCATATCCATGGTGCATTTTGCGCTCCTTTGCCGATAGCTTCGTTTAAAGTTTGGCTTCCATCATCGCCTTTAAGTCTCGATCCAAAGACGAAAGGCTCGGAAGAACGATATTGGCAACCAAATAAAGGTCGCCTTTGGTTTGTGTTTTACGATTTAAAGCACCGTACTCTTTCACACGGAATTTTTGACCGTTTTTCGTCTCTTCTTTGACTTTAAGCGTAATCTCTTTGTAAAGCGTATCCGTCGTGATTTTACCGCCGAAAAGTGCCGTTTTGAGAGGAATATCGACGGTCTTGACTAAATCGTCTCCTTCTCGAACATACTCGGGACTCGGCGCAACGTCGACGGTTAAAAGTAGATCGCCTTTGTAACCTTGATAGCTTTTACCCTTCTCTTTCACGCGCATTTTCTCGCCGCTTTGAATCCCTGCGGGAATCTTAACGTCAAAGCTTTCGCCGTTATAAGAAAGCGAATGTTTTCCGCCTAAAATCGCCACGTTAAATGGAACGACGATCTTAGCATTAACGTCTAAATCCGGTTCGTTAAAACCGCTAAATCCGCCGCCGCCGAATCCGCCGAATCCGCCGCTAAAGCCGCGTGCCGAACCGCCGAATCCCCCAAATCCGCCGCCGCCGAAAATGCTGCGTAAAATGTCGTCGAGATTGGCTCCGCCTTGCGCATTGGCAAAATCGTGGAAATTTTGTCCGCCGAACATACTATCGCCGTATTGGTCGTATTGGCGGCGCTTTTGTTCGTCGCTTAAAATTTCGTATGCGGCGTTGATCTCTTTAAATTTGTCTTCCGCTCCAGGGTCTTTATTGACGTCGGGATGGTATTTGCGTGCCAAACGGCGATACGCCTTTTTGATCTCGTCGGCACTTGCACTTTGCGCTACGTCTAAGGTTTCGTATAAACTTTTACTCATCATATCACCCTTCAAAAGCGATGTATCGAGGCATCTTCTCAAGAAGAAGCCTCTTCTTCGCCTGAAAATATTTATAGTGATTATAACATAAAAGTTTAGTCTAGGTCAATCAAGTTTTATACCGACATTAGCTTAATATTTACTTTATATTTACTTCACTCTTTTATAATTTCACGACCAACACATTTTTTAAAGGACTAACGATGAAAAAAACGATTTTACTCTCTCTTATCGCTTCCCTTTCCCTTTTTGCAGGAACGATCCAAATCGCTCAGATGCCTAAAGATTCGCCAAGACAAGACGCAACGTCTTCTAACGTTATTCTCTCGTACAACAATGCGATCAAAAACGTCAAACAAAGCGTCGTCAATATCGCAACGACCAAGAAAACCAAGCAGAGCGACCAGCTCAACGAACTGATGATGCTCAATCCGTTTTTTAAAGAATTTTTCGGAAACCGACTTCCCGAATTAAAACAGCAAGAGCGTAAATCGCACTCTTTAGGCTCAGGCGTCATTATCTCCGCGGACGGCTATATCGTTACCAACAACCACGTCGTCGAGGGTGCCGATGAAATCGTCGTGACGCTTCCGAACGACGAAAAAGAGTATAAAGCCAAAGTCATCGGAGAAGATTCAAAAACCGATCTTGCGGTCATTAAAATCGATGCCAAAAACCTACATGTAGCCTCATTTGGAGACTCTTCCAATCTGTTGGAAGGCGACGTTGTGTTCGCGATCGGAAATCCTTTCGGCGTGGGGGAGACCATTACGCAAGGCATCGTCTCCGCTCTCAATAAAAACAACGTCGGACTCAATCAATACGAAAACTTTATTCAAACCGACGCTTCGATCAATCCCGGTAATTCAGGCGGTGCTTTAGTCGATAGCCGCGGCGCGCTCATCGGTATCAACAGTGCCATTCTTTCTAAAGGAGGCGGTAACAACGGCGTAGGATTTGCCATCCCTTCCAATATGGTTCAAAAAATCGCTACTTCGTTGGTTGAAAACGGCAAAATCGAACGCGGTTTTATGGGCGTTTCCATCTCCGATTTAACGTCCGATCTGAAAGAACTGTACGACAATAAACAAGGTGCGCTCATCGTAATGGTCGAAAAAGATTCACCGGCGGAAAAAGGCGGCTTGCAGGTTTCCGACCTGATTATTGAAGTCGACGGCACGAAAATCAAAAATTCCAACGACTTGAAAAATACGATTGCCGCCATTGCACCCGAGAGTAGCGTCACGATTACATACGAACGCGACAAAAAAATTAAAACGGCAAAACTCAAACTCGCCAAAATGGATACTCAAAGCAGTAAAGCCGAGAGTAAAGGAGCGTCCAGTCCTATCGAAGGTCTCGATCTCACCGAAATCAATAACCAAACACGTATGCAGTACCAAATTCCCAAAGAGACTGAAGGTATTTTGGTTACCGACGTCCAAGAAGATTCTAAAGCGGAACTGATGGGCTTTAGAGAAGGCGATATTATCGTTCAAATCGAGCAAAAACGTATCGTAACGATGAAAGACTTGAACAATGCCTTGAAAGAGTATAAAAACCATAAAAAACGCGTCATCATCAACCGTCAAAATTACAGAGCCATTTTGGTTATGCCTTAAGGTTTTAGGAGGGAAACCCTCCTAAAATTGGCTATAATACCGTTGACATGTAAGGAGCATTATGACGAAAATATTGATGATCGAAGACGATTTGGAATTAGCCGAAATCTTAACGGAATATTTAGAACCTTTCGACATGTCCGTCACGGTCGCGGAAGATCCTTACATAGGACTCTCGACGCTAGATATGCATCCTTTCGATCTTTTGATTTTAGACCTCACGCTTCCGGGTATCGACGGGCTTGACGTGTGTAAAGAGATTCGCAAACGTCATACGATTCCTATCATCATCTCCTCCGCACGCACCGATATAACCGATAAAGTGACCGCTTTGGAAAACGGCGCGGACGATTATTTACCCAAACCTTACAATCCAAGAGAACTGCAAGCGCGTATCATGAGTCTATTACGACGCAATAAAGGCTTAACCCCTATCGATCAAAATGTACAAAAAACGAAAGATTTAGTCCTCAACGAAGAGCAACGCACCATTGTTTTTCACGGAAAAGCCCTTCCTTTAACGGCAGCCGAATACGGCATTTTGGGCTATCTCATCAAAAAAGAAGGCGGTGTCGTCTCACGCGAAGAGCTGATTTACAATATCGAAGCCATTAGCGAAGAAACGACCAACAAAAGCATCGACGTCATTATCGGACGTATTCGTCAGAAACTCGGAGAAAACCCTAAAGAGCCGACGTATATTCATGCCATTCGCGGTATAGGATACAAATTTTTACAATGACCAAGTCTTCTATTTTTTACAGCATTACCTTTATTTTTGCGATCAGCATCGTGAGTATTTTTCTCGCACTTCTTTTTTTATTGGAGTACGACAAACAAACTTACACCGAAAAACTCAATATCAAGTACTCTATCATCGCGCGTGCGACACTCTTTCACCTCAATAATTTTATTACCAACGAAGAGTTGAAAAAGCAGGTGCAAGGGTACCAAATGCGCGAAATTACGGATAAAGCGCAACAAGAGCATATTATCCAAAATGCGCAAGTGATTCAAAAAATCTCCGATCGAATCGGATCGAGTGCCATTTTGCGCTACGAAAACGACCACTACTTGCAAATCGAGACCAAATACTCGTCGTTACTGCTTAAAGACGAAGATTTTCAGCCCTACCGTTACGATTTGATTAAAACGATTTTCGGCGTTGTTTTTACGATTATTATCATCGCATATATTTTGACGATTCGTAAAATCAAACCTTTACGAAAACTCAAACGCCAAATGGATGCGTTTGCCAAAGGCAACCTTACGATCAACTGTAAAACCGACGGTGAAGACGAAATCTCCCAAGTCGCCAATGCGTTTCACAATGCGGTCGAACAAATCAACAAACTCAACCAATCCCGACAACTTTTTTTACGCAATATCATGCACGAACTCAAAACGCCCATCACGAAAGGGCGCATTAGTGCCGAAATGCTCGAAGAAGGCAAGCAGCGTACGCGTCTGATCGGCACGTTTGAAAAACTGGAACTTCTGATTAACGAATTTGCCTCGATTGAACAAATTACCTCCGGAGAGGGTCTCAAAAACGTCAAACCGTACCGTTTGGTCGATATGCTTGACGAAGCCATTGATCTTGCGATGATTTCTCCTACGCAAATCGAAATCGACGGTGAAGAAGAGATTATTTTAAACGTCGATTTTAGACTCTTTACGACGGCGATGAAAAACGTCATCGACAACGGCATCAAATACTCCATCGATCAAAAGGTACGTATCGTTGCGCGCAAAACGAAAATGGCGTTTATTAGCCAAGGCAAGCCGCTCAAATACGAGCTGGCACATTATTTAGAGCCGTTTGTGCAAGAAAACAATTCACACCACAGTTTCGGACTCGGTCTTTACATCGTGCATCATATTCTCAAAGCACACCGTTTGACGTTTACTTACGAACACAAAGACGGGTATAATTATTTCAATTTTGAAAAACTCGATACGCTCGAACCAAATTAATGTTACAATAGATTGCTTTCATCGCCCTCTTTCAAGACGGGTGTTCGCGATCATCTCTTTTGCGGCAAATGAAAGACAGTAAACAAAAACTCATTGACAAGGAGACGTTTTATGTCCGGAATCGCTTTTTCCAAGATCAATCTCGCCAATCTTATCGACCATCATATCGCCTTATTGGAGCGTTTCGGAATCAAAGACGAAGTTCCGTTTTCGCTGATTTTTTTCTCCCTTGAAGATCGCAAAGAGATGGATAGTTTAGAGATGTTTCAACGCATTCTTCGACGCACCGACGCGATTTTCAACCACAACAACCATTATGTCGTTATCTTGACGGGAACCGATTGGAACGGTGCGACCGAAGTGCTTTCGGGGATTCAGGAATTTTTAGATCAATCACCGCACGATAACGTCGTCACCTATCCGGAAGACGGAACCGATTCCAAGACGCTTTTGAGTAAGCTTCAAGAGATGGTGGAAGATAACTGCAATATCACGACCGAACTCTTACATGTATAAAAGCGGGCAAAATATTGCCCGCTTTGAAGCATGGCTATTCGTTACGAAGGGTATCTAAAACGTTAATTTGCGTCGCTTTATACGCGGGATAATACGAAGAAAGAGCCACGATAGCACTCGTTCCTAAGACGATCAAGAAAAAGTCGAGCGATGATAAATCAAGCGGTAAGCGTGCCGTACCGTAAACATCGGCAGGAAGAGAGATAATATCAAACGAGCCGAGTACCCATAAAACAATACCGCCTAAGAGCATACCAAAAAGCATTCCACCGCCGCCGATCACTAAGCCTAGGTAAAAAAACGTATTTTTGATCTCTTTTTTATAAGCTCCCAGCGAAAGCAAAAGAGCGATTTCTTTGCGTCGGTTCATAACCGTCATCAACAAAGAGCTGATAATATTCAAAGACGCAATGAGAATAATCAGCATTAAGACGATAAACAAAGCGCGTTTTTCCAATGCTAAGGCGGCAAAAAAATTGCCGTTCATCTGCCACCAACCGACAATTCCTAAATCCGCCGGTAAGGTTTTTCGAATCTTTTCAATATCGACGAGAGGATCGTCAGAATAGATGTGAATGCCGTCAAACGTTCCCTCTTGGTATTGCAAAATTTGCGCTAAAGAGTCCAACGTCGTGTACATGTAAGCTTTGTCGTACGCGATTAAGCCTGAATGAAACGAACCTTGATAGTTAAACCGTTTCATCTTCGGAATCAAACTCATACCGCCCGGATCGTTTTTCGTAAAAATTAACGTCGCTTTTTCATCGGCACTGAGTAAATGATGTTTTGCCAGTTCGCTTCCGGTAATCAAATCGTATTTTTCAAGCGTTTTTCCGCGCACTGCATCGGCAACGATACTGTTGATTTGAGCCTCTTGCTCGAAATAAACGCCGAAAAGTAGTCCGCCTTCTAAGCGGTCTCCTTTTTTCACGATCACTTGGGTGGAGATATACGGACTAAACTTCAGTGAAGGAAAATTCGCTTTCAGCGTTTCCAAATCGTTTTGCGTCACCGGAGAAAAGGTACGCGAATAGATCGAAAGCGGATAATTCATCGTAAAAAGTTTTTTTTCAAACTCTTTGTCAAAGCCGTTCATAATCGCCATAGCGACCATTAAAACCGTCAATCCGATCGCCACGCCGAAAAACGCTAAAAGCGAAATCACGGTAATGAACGGCTGCGATTTATCGAATCGCAAATATTTTTTAACGAGATAAAGACTCAGATTTCCTTGCACCGTTACCCTTTATGCTAAAAGCCCTTTTTTAGGACCGCTCTTACCGCAACATTGTTTGTATTTTTTACCGCTTCCGCACGGGCACGGTTCATTTCTAGGAATTTTTTTCTCTTTTTCGTCTTCTTCGTCTTCCGCATAAGGATTTTGGTGTTCTAAGGTCGTCGAAGTATTGCTCTCTTCCATACGACGGATCATCTCTTCCATCGCTTGACGTCGTTCGTCCTCTTCTTTTTGATCGCGAAGTTTAACGATATGAAGCGTTTTAAAACTTTCAAATTTGATTTGTTCGACCAATTCGATAAAGAGGTTGTAACTCTCTTTTTTATATTCGGTTAACGGGTCTTTTTGATTATAACCGCGAAGCCCGATACCTGTTTTTAAAATATCCATTTGGTATAAATGGGCACGCCACGCATTGTCTAAAACTTGAAGGTATAAAATACGCTCGATTTCCTTACGTTGCGTCGCATCGACGAGGGACATTTTTTCATCGTAACGTGCTTCCAATAACTCCGTCAATTTCGTGCGTAGTGCGTCAAAATCAAGCTCTTGAAACGATGCGGCTTCGAATGTCTCTCCAAGCTCGTCTCTCACAACGGCACAAAGACGTTCAAGATCGTATTGCGTCTCGGAAATACCTTCGTAAATTTCGGCTCTAAAGAGCAGATTGGTAACGAACTCGAGGCGAATTTCTTTGATTTTCTCTTCGATACCGAATGCGGGATTTAAAAGATCGTTTCTAAAATTGTAAATGGTTTTACGTTGTTTATTGGCAACGTCGTCGTATTCCAACAAGTGTTTGCGCGCTTCAAAGTGAAGGGCTTCAACTTTTTTCTGTGCGTTCTCAACCGCACGCGTTACCATTTTCGATTCGATATGCTCACCCTCTTCGATGCCGAGTCGCTCCATAATCGCTTTAATACGATCGCTTCCGAAAATACGTAAAAGATTGTCTTCCAAACTTAAATAAAAACGGCTCTTACCCACGTCACCCTGACGTCCAGAACGACCGCGAAGTTGGTTGTCGATACGGCGGCTTTCATGACGTTCCGTGCCGATAATATAAAGACCGCCCAAAGCTTTGACTTCATCGGTCAATTTGATGTCTACACCGCGTCCCGCCATATTCGTTGCGATCGTAACGGCACCTTTTAAGCCCGCATCTTTGATAATTTGTGCCTCTTTTTCATGGTTTTTCGCATTTAAAACCGAATGCGGCACTTTCTCTTTTTTCAGCAACGTATGTAACAATTCGCTTTTTTCGATGGATGCCGTACCCACCAAAACAGGTTGACCTTTTTCGTGGCACGCTTTAATGTCTTTAATGACCGCTTCGAATTTCTCGCGTTCGGTCTTATAAATCAAATCGTTCATATCTTCGCGACGCATCGGTAAATTTGTCGGAATAGAGATAACTTCTAAATTGTAAATTTGAGAAAATTCCGTTGCTTCGGTTTGTGCGGTTCCCGTCATACCCGCAAGCTTTTTATACAATCGAAAATAGTTTTGGAAAGTAATATCCGCCAACGTTTGCGACTCTTCTTTAATCATCACGCCCTCTTTGGCTTCCAAGGCTTGGTGCAGGCCTTCGGAAAATCGTCTGCCTTCGCTCAATCGACCCGTAAATTCGTCTACGATAACAATTTCACCTTCTCTGACGACATAGTGAACGTCCGCTTCAAAAAGATAGTGGGCTTTCAGTGCTTGATCGAGGTGGTGCGATAAAACGGCATTTTCCAAGCTGTACAAGTTGTCGACTTCAAACAATTTTTCGGCGTTGCTGATACCCTCTTCGCTCAAAATAATCGTTCGATTTTTTTCATCGACGCTAAAATCGCGCTCTTTAATCAATTTTCGCGCTACGCCGTCGGCAAGTTTATATCCTTCCAACGTTCGATTCGCAGGTCCGGAGATAATCAAAGGCGTTCTCGCTTCGTCGATTAAAATCGAGTCGACTTCGTCGACAATCACGAAATTATGCATGCGTTGTACTTTTTCGCCCGAAGAGTAGCGCATATTGTCGCGCAAGTAGTCAAAACCGAATTCGTTATTCGTGCCGTACGTAATGTCGGCGTCATATTGCGCCTTACGTTCGGTGTCGTTGGCAAGATCGTTGGTAACAACGCCTACGCTAAGCCCTAAAAAGTTATAAATTCGCGCCATATCCGCCGCATCGCGTTTCGCCAAATAATCGTTCACTGTCACGACATGTACGCCCTCGCCGCTCATTGCATTGAGTACGACCGGAAGCGTTGCAACCAACGTTTTACCCTCACCCGTTTTCATCTCGGCGATATTGCCGCCGTGCAAAACTAAACCGCCGACCATTTGTACGTCGAAATGGCGCATCGTCGTCGTACGTTTGCTGACTTCTCGCGTCATCGCAAAGACATCGTTCAAAACCTCGTCCAAAGATTTTAAACCGGCTTGAACATCCGCTTTCAAAGCGTTAAACGCCGCCTTAAGATCTTCATCGCTTAGCCTTTCATACGTCGGTTCTAAGGCATTGATTTTTTTGACGCGTCCCATTAACTCTTTCACGACGCGATCATTTTTCGTGCCGAAAATTTTACGAACGATACTACTGAGTGACATACGATTTTCCTCTAATTTTCTTTCTTTTTTCTGATCTGTTTTCATTAGAATTCAGGATTTTATCATACTTTTACTATCTCTTTGATAAAACTCCATAACGATATTGCACGACCAAGGGGTTTTTATGCGTTTGATTGGAATTTTGCTCTGCTTTACAACGCTTTTATGCGCAAAAATAGGTGATTTTAAAACGATTCAAAGCGATTTTATTCAAAAAGTGACTAACGATCAAAATAAAACGATTGCGTACGAAGGGACGTTTTATGCAACCAAAGAGCAAAAAGCGTTATGGGTTTATCAAAAACCCGTCGTAAAAAAAATCTATTTTAACCAAAACAAAGTGCTAATTGTCGAACCGGAGTTGGAACAAGTCATCATTACGACGTTGCAAAACACGCCCAATATCGCACAATTACTTCGCGAAGCCAAAGAAATCGCTCCGAACCGTTATGTGACCCGTTTTATGGACACGACGTATACGATTGTAGGTTCAAACGATACGATCGAGAAGATAAGCTACAAAGATAAATTGGAAAATAACGTCGAAATTCTCTTTTCCAATGCTTCGACCGATCTTTTTATCGACGACGAAATGTTTCGCCCCGATATTCCGAAAGGATACGATATCGTCCGTGAATAAGCGATATTAAAGAAGCTCCGGAGCCGTGGGTTTTGCAAAGAGATACCCTTGAAAATAACGGCATCCGAGTTCTTTTAACGCCTCAAACTGTTCTTGCGTTTCCACACCTTCGGCGATGACTTCGAGATGAAAATTTTGCCCCATAGAAAGAATCGTTTCCACGATCATCGCATCGCTTCGATTGTGAATAAAATCGCGAATAAACGATTGGTCGATTTTTAATTCGTCGACGTGAAAATTTTTGAGATACTGCAAACTCGAATATCCCGTTCCAAAATCATCGATCGACAATGAAACGCCGAGTGTTTTGAGCGCATTGATCTTCTTCAACGCTTTTTCACTGTCTCCGATCAAAAGGCTCTCCGTTAATTCCAAGCGAAGCCGTGAGGGGTCGATGCCGTTTTCTTTCAACATCGCTTCCAAAATAGCGATAAAATCTTCACGTTCAAACTGCTTGATACTCACATTAATCGAAATGCGCCATAGCGATTTTTCAGCGTCTTCTTTCCATCTCGCCGCTTGAGAAATCGCCTCTTTCATAACCCAATAACCTAAGGGTATAATCAATCCGGATTCTTCGCAAACAGGAATGAAATGTGCCGGCGAAATGATCTCTCCGTCTTTCGTCTGAAGTCTAACCAATGCCTCCACGCCGACGATACGGCGATTATGATCAAGTTGCGGCTGATAGAGCAAGAAAAACTGCTCGCTATCCAACGCATCGCGTAAATGTTGTAACATCAACGATTTTTCTTCCATGACATGTTGAATAAACGCATCGAAAAAACGAATCGTATCGCGACCGTCTCTTTTAGCCGCATACATGGCACTGTCCGCATGGCTTAATAAAGACTCTACGCTCTCTTTTTCACCGAAAAGTCCGATCCCGATACTAACCGTCACAAAGAAGGGATGATGATCGATCATAAACGGTTCTTTTGCCGCGATTAAAATCTTCATAGCTATCTCTTCGGCGCTGCGTGCGGTCGCCTCCAGATCGTCCGCAATATTCGGAAGCAAGACGGTAAACTCGTCGCCGCCGAAGCGCGCTAAAACATCATTGTCCCGCGTAAAACCTTTCAAACGCTCCGCCATTAACACCAAAAGCTTATCGCCCGTTGCGTGTCCTTTGAGATCGTTAATCGACTTAAAATTATCGATATCTAAAAATAACAACGCACCGTACATGTGAGAATTTTGGTGAGCTTGAATTGCAAGGCGAATATGTTCGCTTAGCATCGTTTTGTTAGCCAAATCGGTTAGCGGATCATAATACGAAAGCTTCATAATGCTCTCTTTTTGATGAAACGAGTTAATGGCAAAGCCGACGTCTCCCGCCAACTCTTCGATCATCGCGCGCTCTTCTTGACTAAAACCTTGCGGTATCGTCGTACAAATCGTTAACACACCCAAAACGTTACGCGCAAATTTATCACTTCTAAGTGCGGTAATATACGCTTCGCTCACACCGTAACGACGCATCATCGTTTGGCATGAAAAGCCCACGGCTTTATCGTTATGCGTTAAAATACGGTAACCCCCTTTATGAAAAACCTCTTCTTCGACGTCGGTAATATTAAAATCACTGTCAAGTCCCAAGGACTCTTTAACCGAAAGCTTCTCTTCGTCCCATAAAATGATTTTGACATGGGCAAACGAATCGTTTTCAAAAAGGCATTGTGCCGTTTGTTCTAATAATTCGCCAAGCGTCTGCGTCGTAATCAAGATTTGATTGCTATCGGCAACCGTACGCAAAACCGAATAAAGATGCTTTTGATGATCGTACGCTTTTTCCAGTTCATCGCTTTTTTGCATCAATTTTTGCGTCCGTTCTTTGACCAATGCTTCCAACTCTTTTTTCTGTTCCACTTCTCTTTTCGTCAACTCTTTAATCGCCAAAAACATTACAACCAATAAAAACAAAGTGACCGCTATGCTAAAGGCAACCTCTTCCCAAAAGAGCATAATCACGTCTCCAAAGAGAAGATTTTTAGGCATTTTTATACTGGTAAGCCCTCTCACATCTCCCAAAGAATAACCGTAGGCGTTGTCGTAACGCTGGGCGATATAGGGCAATACTTCCTCTTTCTTTCCGTGGCACGCCAAACAATACGTCTGAATTCGTAACGGCGACGAGAAAAAATAGAACGATTGTCCGTTTGTATCTTCTATTAATTCGAGCTTTTCGTCTTCTTCGGGGTGATTGTTGAAGTAGCGGATCATTTTCTCTTCAAGCGCATCAGCTTTGTTATCCGAATTGCGCGGTCTATCCGAAACATTACGAATCGTAATGCCTTGTTTAGAGCGTTGTTTAAAGAAATCACTGATATGCGTTGAAGCGTGCGCAGGTAAAAATCCAACCGTCGAGTCGTTTAAATCGATACCGCTTGAGAGAAACTGTTGATGATACACGTAACGCATCGAAATAAAATAGTCGTGGAGCGTTTTGGCTTTCGAATAAGCTCGAATCGCGGTCAACTCGTGCGCTTGTCGGTATAAATAACCGATAACGACGGCATTGGCAAGAAAAATAAAAAACGTTATTATCCAAAAAAGACGTTTGGTAAGACTCAATTGTTTCACTGCCGGCTCCTTTGACGAGGCACAAAACGTATTACAGTATAGCTTTCCTTAGCTTATGTCATAATTATAAAGTTTTTTTAAGAAACAAATACCCGACGATGCCCGAGCAAAAAGAACCGATGAGAATCGCCAGTTTATCGGCCTGAAAAAAAACAGTGCTATCGTTGTACGCTAACGTCGTCACAAATAAGCTCATCGTAAAACCGATTCCCGTCAAAACGGCGACACCGTAGAGTTGTTTAAAATTACTGCCTTCGGGCAATTTGGCCCATTTTAATTTCACGGCAATATAACTAAAGCAAAAAACACCGACTTGCTTGCCGAAGAAAAGCCCGAGTGCAATTCCAAGCGAAACATTCGAAACCAACGTTTGAACGGAAGCACCCTTAAGATCAACGCCGGCATTGACGAAAGCAAACAGAGGTAAAATCAAAAAGGCGACCCAATAATGTAAGTCGTGTTCCAACTCTTTGAGCATCGAAAAACGCTCTCCTTGAGCAGTGCGAGAGTAAAGCGGTATCGTAAAAGCTAACACGACGCCGGCAATGGTTGCATGAACGCCCGATTTTAAAACGGCAACCCACAAAACGATACCGACTAAAATATAAGCCGCTTTTTTCACGACGCCCAAACGGTTCATAGTCACTAAAAGCATAATAGCCCCTAAAGCAACCATCATCGACATAAATGAGAGTTTTGAGGTGTAAAAAAGTGCGATAATCACGACAGCTCCCAAATCGTCGATAATCGCAAGTGCCATTAAAAAGATTTTTAAAGAAGGTGGAACGCGAGACCCGAGCAAAGACAAAATGCCTAAAGCAAACGCAATATCCGTCGCGGTCGGAATCGCCCATCCGTTCATTGCAAAGCTATCTCCGTAATTAAAAAGCGTAAAAACGAACGCGGGAGTTAGCATTCCGCCTATCGCGGCAAACAAAGGTAAAGTAATTTGACTTCGAGAAGAGAGTTCTCCCTCTAAAATTTCACGTTTGATTTCCAAGCCGACTAAAAAAAAGAATACCGCCATCAATCCGTCGTTCACCCAAAGTAAAAGCGGTTTGGCTATGCCGAACGAGCCGAAACTGATCTGTAAAGGCGTTTCTAAAAAACGAGAGTAAAAGTCGGTTAAAACGCTATTTTGAAGCAAAAGTGCCGTTAAGGTAACCACAATCAAAAGAATACCCGAAGAGGACTCTTTTTTAATAAATTCTTCTATCGATGTTAACATAAAACCCCCTTTCGTTCGAGTTTTTATAGTAACGAAAAGAAGTAAATAGTTTGTAAATCGCTATTTTCCCAAGCAAAAGCGGCTAAACATTTTATCGAGAATTTCATCGCGTTCGAAAGCGGACGTAATCGAAGAAATCGCTTCGACGGCAGTGTTGATGTGAAATGCGAACAATTCAAGCTGGCCTTCTTTGAGGCAATCAAACGAAGCGACAACCTCTTTGTACGCCGTTTTAACCGCTTCGACTTGACGCGAAGAGGTCAACATAATACTATCTTCGTGTGCACATCGATCCAAAAGCGATTGAAGCGATTGAATCAAAAGATCGGTATCGCGATGAGCGGAGAGCATCAAACACCCTTCCTGTAAGAGTGAACGATCAAATAAAGTGGGTAAATCGCTTTTATTCAAGACATAAATCACGGATTTCGTTGCTTCGTACGTTTGAAGTAAGGTTAACATGTGAAGATCTTCCGAATCACATGTACGGCTATTGTCAAACATCGCAATGACGATTTCAGATTCTTCGATCGCCGCGATCGAACGTTCGATACCGATTTGTTCGATCGTATCGTGGGCTTGGCGAATTCCCGCCGTATCGACGATACGCACCAAGTGCGAACCGACACGAAGCTCCTCTTCGATCGTGTCACGCGTCGTACCGGCAATATCGCTGATAATGGCTCTGTCATAACTCAAAAGTGCATTCAGAAGAGAACTTTTACCGACGTTCGGCTTACCGACGATGGC
This sequence comes from Sulfurospirillum sp. MES, assembly GCF_000789415.1. Taxonomy (NCBI): domain Bacteria; kingdom Pseudomonadati; phylum Campylobacterota; class Epsilonproteobacteria; order Campylobacterales; family Sulfurospirillaceae; genus Sulfurospirillum; species Sulfurospirillum sp. MES. The sequence continues at coordinate 101,075 of NZ_JSEC01000002.1, forward strand.
TATTTTAAAGCCGCTCATCAGTCCTTTTCGACGTTCGCTACTCTCATAAGTACGGAGTAATTCTTCACTCAAAGCATCTAAACGCAGGCGAATTTTTTGCATCATATCCAGCGGTAAATCTTCTTCGGCATAGTCGATATTGACTTCGATAAAGGCCAACATTTCAACGAGTTGGTCTCTCACATGTTCGACAAAACCTTTGAGTTCGCCTTTGAGCTGACGCGTTAATATTTTTGCGGCATCCGCGCTTCGCGTTTCGATTAAAGCAGCTATCGCTTCGGCTTCGGACAAATCGATACGACCGTTTAAAAAAGCTCTTTTGGAAAATTCCCCCGGCTGTGCAAGGCGCACGCCTAAGCCTAAGAGCGCGTCAAGAACCATACTTGCGACAATCGAACCGCCGTGACATTGAAACTCGACGACGTCTTCACCCGTAAAACTGTGCGGTGCTTTAAAATAAAGAACGATCGCTTGATCAATCGGTGCACAAGTACTATCGTATAAAAACGATAAAGTCGCATGCCTTGGTATTAGCGTCGTTTGGCGAGAAAGTCGTAGGGCTACGCTTAGGGCATCCGCTCCGCTCACGCGAACAATCGCGATGGAGCCGATACCTGAACTCGTAGCTATCGCAGCTATCGTGTCTATGCGTTTTTCCTGTTAAAATCATTCACGACGATAAACTTACCGCCGTCTTTTCCCGATTTGATACCGACGTATTTTTCGGGAAATTCGGTGCGTAATGCTTCAAGCGCGATTTTAATCAAGACTCCGTCTAAAATCTTCGTTTGACCTTTTCCCGTATTACGAATACGCTCAATCACCGGTACTAAATACTTCTCAATCATCTCTTCTTGATTTTTCAAAAATTCCGCAATCTCAAGGCGAATATTAAGACCGTACTTTAAATTAATCCAATTGTACAACAAATACGAAAGCGCTTTATAGCGATACCCCTCTTTTCCGATTAAAAGAGCCGCGTCTTCACCGCTAAATTCGATTAAAATCGTCTCTTCGTCGTATTTTGAGACCAAGGGCGTATCCAGCGTAAAACATCCGTACTTAAAAAGATTTTTGATGTTTTGTCGCACTTCGTCTAAAATATCGTTAACTTCGCGTTTTTCCTGATGGAAATTTTGATCGATAACGCTAGACGCTATCGTATGACGCACTTCTCTTAACGGTTTAACTTGCTCAAATTTTGGCTCGTGCGCTACGGGCATCTCTTTTGCACTTAGCGGTTTCCGCTCGGGTCGCTCTTGTACGCCTTCTTTAAAGGGTTCTTTATTTTTCGTACGATGGCGTCTATTTTTAGAACGTTTTTGAAACTCTTTACGCTCGTCAAAACTTGCATCGCTAGGCGTTTCACCGCCTCTTTGATGCTCTGTAGGTTCTTTGACTTCACGCTCTTCTCGTTCTTTAAAATGAGGCTTATGTGCCCCTTTACGTTGAACTTCGATAATGGCTTTTTTCTTAAAAAGCCCCAAAAATCCGCCTGATCCGTTTTGGATAATGTTGATTTCTAAATCCACTACCGAACACGACAACTCGCCAGCGGCTTTTGAATAAGCCTCTTGAAGTGTTTCAGCTTCGACTCGTATCATTTCTCGACCTTTGGCTCTTCATGTTTTTTAGCAAAAATTCTATTAACGTAAAACTGTTGAACGATCGATGCAAGGTTATTGGTAAACCAATAAAGCGTTAAACCCGCAGGGAACGTGACAAAGAAAAACGTAAAGATAAGCGGTAAAAATTTCATAATTTTTTCTTGCATCGGATCGGTGAAACTCGTCGGCGTAATGCGTTGATGGACGAACATCGTAATACCCATCAAAATCGGAAGAATAAAATAAGGATCCATAACGGCAAGATCGTTAATCCATAAAATCCACTCTGCTCCTTTGAGTTCGATCGCATTTTGTAACACACGATACACGGCAAAGAAGACCGGAATTTGAAGAAGAATCGGCAAACATCCGCCCATCGGATTGGCACCGTGTTTTTTATACAACTCCATCATGTGCATATTCAATTTTTGCTTATCGTCACCGTATTTTTTCTGTAATTCTTTAATTTTCGGAGCAAGCTCTTTGAGCTTGTTCATTGAAACCATGCCTTTATAGGTTAAGGGATACAATACCAAACGTACGATAATCGTCATCGCAACGATAGCCCAACCCCAGTTACCGAAAATGCCGTGCAAGTAAGAGAGTAGCATAAAAAGCGGTTTTGCGATAAACGTAAAAAAGCCGTATTCAACGACATCGGTCAATCCCGGATGAATCGAATGAAGCAATTTGTGGTCTTTAGGACCGATATATCCGCCCAATTTAAAATCGGCTTCGCCTTGAACGAATAAAAGAGGATCTTTGTCTTTACCGATCGTTACGACGCTGTTAAGACCTTTATCGAGGCTGTAAAAAAACGTCGTATAGTATTTATCGGCCGCCGCTACGATTTTAGCCGCGCTAAAGTGTAAATCGCTTTTGGCGGAACCGTCGTCAATCGTTTGAATCGTATCGTCTGACTTTTTAATCAATGCACCGTGGAAAGTATAACTGTCGATCGCGACATGCGGACGAAAGCCCGGAGAGATAAAATACTCTTTCGGACTGGAAAGCATTACGTGAATATCGTAATTTCCGTTAGGATAAAACGTTAATGTCTTTGTGACGCTTAAACCGCTAAGTAGTTGCGTCAATACGACCGTAGCACCTTTTTCATCAACTTCTACCGTACTTTTGTCCGCGCTGTACGACATAGCAAAAGCATCGTCGTTAAGCGATTTATCTTTAAAACGAATTTCTAAAGGCAACAGGTTTTGAGAAGCGTCGATAAGCTGAAAACGCTCGCCTTTATCGTCTTTGTATTTCCCTTCTTGAAGGTACATTTTGGCAATGCGCCCTAAACGATCGATTTGAATTTCATAAGAAGCCGCTTTAATCGTCGCGATGACTTCCGTCGTAGACGTCGCATTGGTCGGAGCGGCCGTTACGTCTTGGCTATTCGTCGTTACGCTCGGTGCCGAGGTAACGACTTTTTGCTCAGCAGCAACAGAAGTATTGGCATCGGTCATCGGAGGATTTTTGGGGATAAAAAAGTGATCGTAGAGTGCAAAAAATAAAAAAGATAAAACGGTGGCGATAATAATACGCACCTGAGGAGTCAGTTTATCTGTCATTGAGATTCCCTTTATTTCAATGTTTTAAAAGCTTTTACGATGTAAAAACTTTGTGTGCCTTTTGGCACGAACCAATAAACAACACGTTGTGAGGAAATCCGTTTTACATGTACAAAAGAAGGAGCGGCAAACACTTTGCGAACGATAGGATAATCGATTCCGCCTACAAAAAGTTGATTGCATTTTAAAATGCGTATAACACTGTACCAAAGTGCTTTGAAAAAATTATTGTACAAAAGCTGTTCTTTCGCGTACTGCGAACATGTCGGATAATACCTACAACTTCCATAACTAAAAAGCGTCAAAAACTTTTGGTACATTTTTATAAGCCACAATGTCAAGGATTTCATTCTTTAACACAGTTCAACTTTTTCATAGACCATATTATCCCTTTTTTGAGTGCCTCGTAGGATAATTGGTGTATCTTCTCTTTTGCAACAAAAACATAAACACCGTCGTTCAACGTAGGTTGTATATCTAAAAAAATTGCCCGAAGCCTTCGTTTGGCTAAATTGCGTTTAATAGCATTACCGACTTTTTTACTCGCGGTAAATCCAACCCTTTTTGTCGTATCGTTCAAGTAAAAAACAAGGGCACCTTCGTAGTGCCATTTTTTCCCGTGATTGTAAATATATGAATACTCTCGTGTTTCCTTGAGAGTTTCATACGCCCTTAAGCGGCCAATCTTCTTCTTCCTTTAGCACGACGTGCTGCAATGACTTTACGTCCGCCTTTGGTTTTCATTCTCTCTCTAAAACCGTGTGTACGCTTTTTAGGGGTACTGTGAGGTTGATACGTTCTTTTCATCGAAAGTTTCCTTCTGTAAAAATAATTTAAGGTATGGATTTTACCTTAGCTTTACTTAAAAATTGCATAAGATTCGATTAAGAACTCCAAGATACGCAAGGTTCTAACGAAGTTCCAAGACCTCTTTTCGTAAAGCTTCTTTGTCAATTTTGACTTCACTCGGACTCGTTTGCGGCAACTTTTCTTTGTAAACGATAATCGAAGGAATCATATGATTGGGCAAATGTTTTTTCAACTCGAAAAGAATTTCATTTTTCGGAATTTCCCTTAGAGCACCGTAAACCATGACGATCTCTTCTTCCGTTTTTTCGTTTTCAATGGAAAAAACAGCACATTGTGCTACGCTCGGAAGTTTATCGTAAACGACGCTTTCAATCTCGTAAGGGCTAATACGAAAACCGCTGACTTTAATCATGTCGTCTTTACGAGAGACGAAATACAAATACCCCTCTTCGTCTCGATAAACGAAATCACCGCTGGCAACGACGATTTCATCGGTCAAATCGCCCTCAAGGTTTACGATATTTTTCAAAATATCGACGCTTTTATAACGTTTTTGCGTATCTTCTTTGGATTTCCAATACCCTTTATAGATATAACCGCCTCGGTGAATGAGCTCGCCGATTTCTCTAGGCGCACACTCCAAGCCTTGTTCGTTGATCACGTGAATTTCAACGCCCGGAATCGGTTTTCCGATGGAATTAGGACGAATCTTAAGTTGCGCGGGATCGAGGTAGGTCGAACGAAATGCTTCGGTAAGTCCGTGCATCGAATAAAACTTGGCCTTTTTAAAATGTACTTCGATGTCTTGAATCATCTTCGGCGTAATTTTACCGCCCGAAGAGGTTACGATACGTACGTTTTGCAATAACTTGGCATTGGGAATTCGGCTACTATCATCAAACATTTGGGTAATGTGCGGCGGCATTACCGGCAAAACGGTTACTTTATCGTTGATGAGATGGTTGAAAAAATCGGCCGGAAGAACCAAGGAATGAAGTGCTAACGTCGCATGATGGTAGATCGAAACGAAAAGTTGATTGAGACCGTAGTCTAAAATAAACGGCAACGTTCCCGAAATGACGTCTTCTTCTTTGAGTTCGAGGTAATTAGAAACGACGCGCGCACTGTCGATTAAGTTGCGATGGGTCATGACGATACCGCGCGGAAAACCCGTCAAACCGAAACTATACGTAATCGCCGCATTTTTATAATCGCCGATGTTACATGTATAAACATCGCTGCAACATTTGTAAATTTCTTCAAACGAAACGATGTCGCGTTCGCTTGCCTCGTAGGTCATAATTTTACCGTTATAGTCGATTGCATCGATGTTTTTGATCTTATTTTTATCGGTAACGATGCACGAAATCCCGCAATCTTTGATAATATGTTCGACTTGTTCGGCTTTCAAAAGACGCGAAATGGGTACGAAAATATGCTCGGTTGAAAGCACCGCCAAAACGGCGATAATCTGCTCATAACTTTTGTGCGAATAAATACCGATACGCGAACCGCTCGGTAATTCCAATTCGCTAAAATAGCGTGCGACTTGATTGACTTTTTTAGAAAGTTCGCCGTAGCTAAGTTTTTTAGCTCCGTCGATAACGGCGATTTTATCGGGGCAGACGAGAGCGGCTTTCTCTATTAATGCACGAATACAATTGATTGACATCTTAGCTCCTTGAAGCGGTATCGTTTTGCATGCCAAGCGTCCAAATGGCATACTCATAATCCATCACGATGTTGGGTATGGCGTGAAGTCCTAATACTTTTTTATAGAAAAACTGCATAATGCTCTCCACCTCTTCATACGAGAGCACTTTGGTGATACCGCCCGTTAATACGACGGTTTTGAGCTGCTCAAGATGTAGCGTCACGTACAACGGGTGCAAACGCGAGACTTTGTAAAGCACCAAGAAAATGGAGAGCTGCATTAGAATACGAAGCGCTTTTTCGCTCTCTTCTTCCAAGATATTTTCCGTTACGTTCAAATACGCCAAAAGCTCGTACACAAATTCGTTGTTTTTGGCGGCAAATATCAGCGTTTCACGTGATTTATAGACGCCCAGTTTTTTAAACACTAAACGATCAAATCCGCTTTCGCTGACGATATTGTCGCGCACCAAATCGCGGCTGTAATGAATATCGGTCGTTGCACCGCCGATATCCACGACGATGAACGGATTGACCACGTCAAAATTAGCGTCAATGAGCGGCAAAGAGCGATTGACGATGTAAGGCGTCGAATAGATTTGATTGGCCGTGATGGCATAGAGGTGTTTGATATCTTCCTTTCCGACGATATCGGCTTGGTACAGATTGGTCAAGTATTCTTTCAACTCGCCGCCGTTGACATGTAGCTTTTCGGTGATGATATTTCCGAGCACTTTGAGGTCTTGAATGTTCTCGCTCAAAAACATTGCGTCTTGTTTTGTGCCGACGTACACGATGTTGTTGTAACGAACATTGCGTAAAAAATCAAACAGCTTTTCGTCAAACACGTTTGCGATACCGTCAATCCCGCCGACGATAATCACGACGTCGATCAGTTCACCGGGTGCTTTGGCTTCGTCGATTTTATGGTACAAAATCGTATCGATGATGTTAATCCCCGAGTTAAACGCGATGTTTTTGGCGAATTTGAGGCTAAACGAATTGGTAAGACCGATAATGAGCGTGCTTAAACCGCCGTTAGCGGAAGAGCAAATATAAATGTCTTCTTTTGCGTAATTGGAAAAAATATCGCCGCATTTGTTCAGCAAATCATCAAAAATATCTTTATTAAAATCGCGAAAATATTGGTTGATGCCGCTTTGCTGGCACACTTTAAAATAGGTACTACCCACGTCGATCAGTAGTTTACTCATAGCATGGCTCCTATGTCGTGGATAATTTTGTTGATGACTTCCGTTTTGCTTTCGGGCAAATTGACTTTAGATTTTTCATACGCAAAACAGCGATCCGGCAATGGAAGCTTTCCTTTGTCGATGATGCGGATATTGCCTTGATCGTCGCGAATCGTAATGACGGCGTTGCGGTTGATGATGTGCGGCGAAAACGGCACGTCGATGAGTCCGCTTTTGATAGTGTTAAACACTTTCCGCCACAAGGTATCGGCAGGATCGTTCATAACCGCATCCATCAATGCCCGTACTTCCAATTCAAGATTTTCCTCTTCCTCGGCATCGCTAATCACGGGAAGTCCTTTGAGGGTACGAAGCGTATATTTGGTATTAGCGACCGATTGGGCGTTGCACTGCATGGTCGGAATGCCAAAGGCTTCGTCGCGCGTTTTGATGATGATTTTATCGGCTCTTACCATCGCGGCGATCACCGTGTTGGTATTGATCAGCTGGTCGGAGAGCTCTTTGTTGCGCGGGAACGCCCCCATCCATTGATGATACACCAAATTGATGATGGCGTCTTGGCTTCCGAACGTATCGGCGTATTCGCGTGCCAATTTTTTCAAGACGTTTGAGGTAATGACGTCTTGCATCATCGAACCGTTTTGCGAGAAACTGACCGAAAAAGATTTGACGCCCTCTTCCAATGATAGAAGCATCTCGATGAGCTGGATCACGATGACGATGCACGGCGGAACAAGCGTTGCCGTCAGAGGACCGAACGATTCACGGTTGATCGGCTCATTCAATTTTGAGTACAACGCACAGACTTTATCGACGTATTTCCAGTACAAGAAGGCTTTATCGAGCGGAAAATTTTTCGAGTAAGGCAACATGTACGTAATCGGTCCGCCCTCGATCTCAAAAATGCCCGACGCCAAAGCGGTTTCCACCAAAAGCCTCGCATCGGGCGTTCCGTGACGAAGACTAACGGGTTTGTTAAAGTGCGTGATCATCTTTCTGGTCGTTCGATAGCCGTGATTGACGAGCGGATAGCCGTTGAGCATATCCATCTCGTTCTCTTCGGAGAGGCGAAGCATCTTTTGCGCCATTGCGTAATCGTTGAGGCGCGTATTGCTGTCCACCGTTAAAGGCAGAACGTCGATGTCCGCGCCCATAAACGTTTCGTAGAGTTCAAACATCTTTTTATAGGTCGGGAAACCGCCGCGCGGCTGAACCAAAAGGCGGTCGCGTTTTTTAAAATGATGCGTGATGAAAAGCTCTTTAGGAGCATTCGCGATAAAGTTTTCGATTTCGGCGAAATCAAAGGTGTCGGCGTATTCGTTGCGCGTGATAACGTCGCGCTCTTTTTGCAACAGACTCATGCACGCTCCTTGACGTATCGCTCTAGCTCGTCTAAGCCGGTATTGAGATCGACTTGGTGAAACACGAGATCGAACCCGTAAGATCGGTATTTGGGGATAATATCGTCTTGTTTGGCTTCGCCCACGGCTAAATTGCCGCCGATGACAAAGATAACGTCTTCGCGCAAGTTATACTCGGAGCGCAAAAACTGCAAATCTCTACACCACCCTTCCGCTTCGCCGTTGAGCGACGAGATCAACAAAATGTCGGCATCGGTTTCGACTACCGCGTCGATAAACTCTTCCAAAGAGGTATTCACGCCCAGATTGAACACCTCAAACCCTCTTGCTTGTAACGATATATCGATAAGTCGGTTGGCGACCACGTGAATATCGTTGCCGACTACGCCCGTGACAACTTTCATTCTTTTAGCCTAAATTTTGAATAATTTTGTATTTTATCTTAACCTTATTAAAGTATAATTAACACAAATTTTTCGAAAAAGTTTTAGCATGTATCGTATTTTACTCGCGTGTAGCATTTTTCTAGCGGCTTTCGGCACTAACGTATCGGCATGCGGAGGCAGTTGCTTGGAGTGTCATCCCAAACTGCAACCTTATATCGACGATTCCAACCATTTCGTATTAAAAGAGTGCATTACATGTCACAACAAACCCTCCGAAAAAGGGCAATGCGGAAAAGACTGCTTTGATTGCCATTCGCGTGAAAACGTTTATGCGCAAAAAGACGTCGGGGCACATCAAGAACTCAAACTCTGCGGTTCTTGCCATGAAGAAAAAGTCGATTTTACCGTACCGAAGCGTTCACCCATGTCCACTCAAGACAACCTAATACGCCTTTTCAAATAACAAGGAGCTCTTATGAAATTTTACACCGCAGACCTTTGCGATGCCTATCCTAACAGCGTTCGCGTTCTCGATCCTCTTTTTAAATCCTACGGCGGACGCAAACGCATCTTTGGCGCTATCGTTACCGTTCAACTCTTTGGCAATAACAAAACGTTAGTCGAACTGCTCAAAAGCGAAGGTGCCGGACGCATAGCCGTCGTCGACGTCCATGGCGCATACACGGCCGTCGTCGGCGATAATTTGATGAAATTCGCGTATGAAAATCACTGGGCGGGAATCGTGATCAACGGTTACGTCCGCGATACTAAAAATACAAAAGAGATCGACGTAGGGCTTTTTGCATTGGGAACGTGTCCGAAAAAGACGATGGAACCTCAAGAAGGAAGCTTACATGTAAGCTTCTCATTCGGCGGCGTAACGTTCAACGAAGGCGACTATCTTTACGCCGATCGCGACGGAATCATCCTAAGTGCTACGCCGTTAGAGCCTTCCCTAGACATGCCATCATAAGGCGTTTCCACTCCAAATCGAAGTGTTTTGCGATAAACGCTTCGGTATGGGGAACCGTGCACAAAGAGCAATCCAAATGCGCAACGTTTTCAAAAACCGCGTAACGACCCTTGCGTGAAGCGATCGCACAAGTGCTTTTATACCTTATCCCTTCGCGGCACGCAATCCCCTCATCGTTAAACCGAAAATGCGGGCAAGCACACAAATAGCAATTCAGTTTCTCCATCGCGTGACACTTTTGGCAATCGGCATACAAAGGGCAAAAATCCGGCTCGTTCAAGCGCATCTTTTCAAACGTAAAGTAGTCGATGATCGCTTCTTTGGACATCTTTTGCGTCAAAAGTTTAACGATAATTGCGTGATGTTTGTTAGCATGCGCTTCAAACCAATGCAAATAGCTCATAATTTGTCGTTTCCTTGAAAAAAAGACCGTTATATTGAGAATTTTATAGTAAAATTCGCTCAAAGGAATAAGGTTATGAAAAAATACGCGATTATTGTAGCACTTCTCACGTCGCTTTTCGCCAATGACGTCACCGACGACGATAATTTCAAAGAGGAAGATATTCCTAAAATTTTATCGATTATCAAAGACGGCACCAAAGAGCATATTCCGATGCTTCTCGACGACTATACCACGCTCGTGGACGTCGTGAGTTTTCAAAACGCGATCGAGTACCGTAACCGCATCAATTCACATAACGAAATGATTCAAACCATCCTGAAAACCGACAAAGGTACGCTCATCAAAACGACGTTTGAGAACAATCGAAGCTATTTGTGTAGCGATGAAGAGATCAAGCAGTTGTTAAAACACGGTGCCGTTTTCGTTTACGTTTTTTACGATCTAAACAACACCGAATTGTTTAAATTTTCCGTTCAATACAAAGATTGCCAACCCTAAAAAAAGTTACATGTAAGGCTTACATGTAACTTTTAAGGCTTACTTTTTTCGAATAACGATTTTGCCCTCTTGGGCATCGATAACGATATTTTCGCCCTCATGCAACCGATCTTCCAAAATCAGCTCCGCTAATTTGTCTTCCACTAACTCATACAAAGCACGTTTCAAAGGACGCGCTCCATAGACCGGATCAAATCCCGCCTCGGCGATCAACGCTTTTGCGGTAGTCGTCAATTCGGCTTTGATCTCTTTGCCGGCGAGTTTAGTTTCGATCTCTTTAAACATAATGCTCACGATCTCTCTCAAGCCGTCTTCGGTGAGCGGATTGAAGATCACAATATCGTCCAAACGATTGAGAAATTCGGGTTTAAAGTAGGCACGAAGCTCTTTCATCACCTCTTCTTGGCGTTTTGAACCCTCAAACTCCATAATTTTGCTACTGGCGATATTGGACGTTAAAATGATGATCGTATTTTTAAAATCGACCGTCACGCCCTTATTGTCCGTCAAACGTCCTTCATCGAGTACCTGAAGCAAGATGTTAAAGACATCCGGATGCGCTTTTTCAATCTCGTCGAATAATACGACGCTGTAGGGTTTACGACGCACCGCTTCGGTGAGTTGTCCACCCTCATCGTAACCGACGTAGCCCGGAGGCGCACCGACCAAACGACTGACCGAATGTTTTTCCATATATTCGCTCATATCGAAACGAATCAACGCTTTGGTCGTATCGAACAAAAAGTTTGCCAACGCTTTAGCACTTTGCGTTTTACCCACGCCCGTAGGCCCCAAGAAAAGAAAACTGCCGATCGGCTTGTTTTGCTCGCTAAGACCTGCTTTATTACGTTTAATCGCACGACCGATCGCCTTGATCGCTTCGTCTTGCCCGATAACCTCTTTTTGGAGATACGCTTCGACATGTAAAACTTTCGTCTTCTCGCTTTGGAGCATTTTCGTCACCGGAATGCCCGTCCATTTACTGACGATCGTTGCGATCATCTCTTCATCGACGCTGTTTTTAAGCAACGTCCCGCTCTCTTGCATCTTTTCCCATTTAGCCTTAAGCTCGTCCTCTTGTTTTAAGAGTTCAGGTAGCTTACCGTACTCGATCTCGGCGGCTTTGTTAAACTCGCTACGTTTTTTCGCACTTTCCGCTTCTCGTTTCAAGGCTTCCGCTTGGCTTTTAATGGAAGCGATGTCGTTAAAAACGCTCTTTTCGTTTTCAAACTGTGCATCAAGCGCGTGCATCTTCTCTTTAGCATCGCTAAGCTCTTTTTCAATGGCATGCAAACGCTCGTCGTTCTTTTTGTTTTTTTCCATCAAAAGTGCCTCTTTTTCAACCATCAGCGTACTGATAGAGCGTTTAATACGGCTCAGCTCGGTGGGCTCGCTTTCGATCTGCATTTTAAGTTCTGCCGCGGCTTCGTCGATCAAATCGATCGCTTTATCCGGTAAAAAACGATCGCTAATGTAACGCGAACTCAGCTTTGCCGCCGCGACCAGTGCGGAGTCTTGAATGCTAACGTTATGGTGGGCTTCAAGATGCTCTTTAATACCGCGTAAAATCTGTAACGCTTCGTTGATGCTCGGCTCGTTGACCGTGACCGGTTGGAAACGACGTTGCAAAGCCGCATCTTTTTCAAAATACTTGCGGTACTCTTTTAAGGTCGTCGCACCGATCGTGTGAAGCTCGCCTCTGGCAAGGGCTGGTTTTAAGATATTCGCCGCGTCCATACTGCCTTCGCTGGCACCCGCACCGACGATGGTGTGAATTTCGTCGATAAACAAGATAATATTGCCGTTTTTTTTCACTTCGTCGATGACGGCTTTGAGTCGGTCTTCAAACTCGCCGCGGTATTTGGCTCCGGCGATTAACGCACTCATATCAAGCGCGATCACGCTTTTGTTTTGCAAGCTTAAAGGCACGTCGTTGTGCGCGATACGCAAGGCTAATCCCTCGGCAATCGCCGTTTTACCCGTACCGGGTTCGCCGATTAAGATCGGATTGTTTTTCGTCTTACGAATCAAAATCTGCATCATACGACTGATCTCTTCGTCGCGTCCGATCACCGGATCAAGTTTGCCTTCGCTCGCAAGTCTGGTCAAATTAATACCGTATTTATCCAAAGACTCAAGATTGTCGTCCGCACTTTGCTTATCGATTTTTTTACCGCCGCGCAACGCTTCAAGATTCTTTTTAAATTGCAATAAGTCTAAGTATTTACCCAAAATCTTTTTAAAAGGATCGTTGTCGACGTTTGCCAAAAGCCACGTATCGACCGATAAATAGCTGTCGCCTTTTTGTTTCATTAAGCCTTCGGCTTTTTGAAGCGTCTCGACTAAGGCACGTGAAACGGTAATATTCTCTTTCGTCACCGAAGAAGCCGTCGGTAATTTTTGAATTTCGCTTTTGACTTCAAGTTCGATAGCACTCTTATCGATGTTCATTTTAGTAAAGACTTGATTGAGAATCGAAGCCGAATTGGTAATCAATCCCCAAACTACATGTAAAGGGGTTGCCTCTTGATTTTTCGAATGTAAAGATAGGCTAATAGCACTTTCGATCGCTTCGCGCATTTGATTGGTAAGTTGTTCAAAAAGTGAGTTCATCGCATCTCCTTTGATTTTTACGGTATTATATAACTTTAGTCTATTGTTGTCAAGTTTATTTAGCACTAAGGCATTATGTATGGTGACTATTTTAGCATTAAATACCGACCTGTCAAACGTTTTAAACCTACCGATCCGCCCTTGGATTTCATAGAAATTTTAGGGAACTTCCACTATAATCAACACTCCAAATATATGCATCTCTTGCTAGGAGTTAAACACACCCTATGAAACATCCATCTTTTGCCGCTCTCGGCTTCACCGCTACGTTTGTAGCCCTCATAACGTTTTTTTCTTCGACACTCTTCGCAGACACTCCCGAAGGAGAAAAAAGTCGCCTTGCATCGCTTGCCAAATTTACGCGTGTTTTGGCTACGATTGAAAAATACTACGTCGACGACCTTAAAATCGACGATATCGTCACAAAAGCGATCGAAGGACTTTTAACCAACCTTGATGCACACTCCTCATACTTAGACGAGAAACATCTTAAAGACCTTAAAATTCAAACCGAAGGCGAATTCGGCGGTTTAGGAATTACCGTCGGTCAAAAAGACGGTGCCTTAACCGTTATCGCTCCGATGGAAGGAACGCCTGCGGATAAAGCGGGAGTCAAAGCCGGAGACATTATCCTAAAAATCAATAAACAATCAACGCTCAATATGACGATTGACGAAGCGGTCAATATCATGAGAGGTAAACCCGGTACCGGTATCGAGTTAACCTTGGTACGCGAAGGCGAGACAAAACCCCTACTCATCTCCATCGTCCGCGATATTATTAAAATCGAATCGGTTTATACCAAAACGGTTGAAAACGAAAACATGCTTTACGTTCGCGTCGTTAACTTCGATAAAAACATCGTAGGCGACGTTCAAGAAGCGATCAACAAAAACAAAAACGTTAAAGGTATTATTTTAGATCTCCGCAACAATCCCGGAGGCCTTCTCAACCAAGCCGTCGGATTGGTCAACCTTTTCGTCGACGAGGGCATCATCGTTTCGCAAAAAGGACGCGTCGAGTCCGAAAATGCCGAATATAAAGCCAACAAAGCCGATATGATTACCAAAAAACCGTTGGTTGTTCTCGTCAACGGCGGAAGTGCCAGTGCCAGCGAAATCGTCAGCGGTGCGTTACAAGACCACAAACGCGCGGTCATCGTCGGTGAAAAAACGTTCGGTAAAGGTAGCGTTCAAGCCATTCTTCCCGTCGTCGATAACGAAGCCATCCGCTTAACCATCGCACGTTATTACCTCCCAAGCGGTCGTACCATTCAAGCCGAAGGCGTCGTGCCGGACATCGTCGTTTATCCCGGCGACGTACCGAATAAAACCAACGAACAGACGATTAAAGAAAAAGATTTGAAAAAACACCTTGAAAGTGAACTTAAAAAAGTAGACGAAAATAAAACAACCGCGGTCGCGGATACGAAAGAGGCAAAAACAAAAGCGAAGGGCGGTAAGGACTCTAAAACAACCAATAAAGAGATCGTAACCCAAGAGAATCTTTACAAAGATTTACAACTCAAAAGTGCCGTTGACATTATCAAGGTACTTTCTATTAAAAAATAAGCGAGGAGCTTTCTGTGAACAAAGGTGCGTTAATATACGAAGGTAAAGGTAAAAAACTTTTTGTAACCGATGACGAAAATCTCTTGATTTCCGAGTTTAAAGACGATTTGACGGCATTTAATGCCGAAAAAAGAGGCAATGAAGCAGGAAAAGGCGCACTCAACTGTAAAATCAGTACGCAGTTGTTTCATCTTTTGGAACAACACGGTATCCAAACGCATTTGGTCAAAACGCTTGACGATACGCACCAATTGATTAAAAAAGTTAAAATTATTCCTATCGAAGTGGTCGTCCGTAACATCGCAACCGGTTCATTGGCGAAGCGTCTGGGTATCAAAGACGGTACGGTTCTTCCGTTTACCTTGGTAGAATTTTATTATAAAGACGATGCACTCGGTGATCCTATTATCAACGACGAACATTGTTTATTGCTCAATCTCGTCAAAAGCGAATCGGATCTTGAAGAACTCAAACGTTTGGGTCGCGAAATCAACGCAATCATGAAAAGCTTTTTCGCAGAACGCAAACTCAAACTCGTCGATTTTAAAGTCGAATTTGGCGTCGATCAAGAAGGCACGATTCTCCTTGCCGATGAAATCAGCCCCGACAGCTGTCGCTTCTGGGATATGGATACCAACGAAAAACTCGATAAAGATAGATTTAGACAAGGTCTCGGCAGCGTCAAAGTCGCTTACGAAGAGGTTTTAAAACGTATACTCTCGCACTAAATACTGAAGGAAAACGAAACGATGAAAGTTATTGTCAATATTCAACTGAAAAACGGCGTCCTCGACCCGCAAGGAAAAGCCGTCCATCATGCGCTCGCTTCGCTCAAATTTGACGAAGTCGGCGACGTACGCATCGGAAAGCAGATTATTCTTGACGTTGCGACCGACGATCAAGCCAAGGCAAAAGAACGCGTAACCGTTATGTGTGAAGAACTCTTAGCCAATACGGTTATCGAAAACTATACGATCGAGTTTCCCGCATGTTAGTCGCCGTCGCGGTATTTCCGGGAACCAACTGTGAAATCGATACGAAATATGCATTCGAAAAATTGGGTCAAGAAGTTGTTTTGGTTTTTCATAAAGAGGAAAAATTACCCGAGGGAACCGATCTTGTGGTTCTCCCCGGAGGTTTTAGCTACGGCGATTATTTACGAAGTGCGGCTATTGCTAAATTTTCACCGATTATGAAAGCCGTCATCGCGTTTGCCCAACAAGGCGGAAAGGTACTCGGTATCTGTAACGGATTTCAAATGCTAGTCGAAGCACGTCTTTTACCCGGAGCGATGAAACGTAATGAAAACGTCCATTTTATTTCGCAATTTCATCACTTAAAAGTCGTTCACAACGACAATACCTTTTTACGCCGATGTTCTGTTGGCGAAGTGCTCAACATCCCTATCGCTCACGGTGAGGGAAGTTTTTACATCGATCCGGAAGGTCTCAAAGAACTCTATGCTAAGCATCAAGTTCTCTTAACCTATTGCGATGAAAAAGGCACTCCTCAAAACCCTAACGGTTCGATCGACGCGATTGCGGGCATTTGTAACGAAGCCAAAAACGTTTTCGGTCTTATGCCGCATCCCGAGCGTGCGATTGAAGCGATTTTGGGCTCAGACGACGGCGTCAAAATGCTCCGAGGTTTTCTTGACTAAGCTTATACGAAGTTTTTTACTTCCGTTTATCCTTCTTGCTATCCTCTTCCAAAGCCTTTATGCCGAAGAAGGGGTTTTTGCGGAAACATCGTCACGCTCCAAATCGCTGTTCGTCTCGCTCGAATCCAGCCCGCAAAAAGTCTATATCGGACAAGTTTTTAGCGTTAAAGTTAAAGCCATCGTTGCCAAGAGCAAAGTCGATGCGTTAAGCAACACTTTTTCCGAAGGTTCTAACGTCGTCGTCCTCAATCCTCAAGTGATGTGGGAATCTGCGGGTTCCAATACGTATTATGCGACGTTTCTTTTCAAAGTCACGTCTAAAAATGCTTCCATGCCGCGTTTAAGCGTCTCGTTGATTCAAAATCAAGAAGCCTTAGAGAGCGAAATCATCGGCTTAAGCCTTCCTTCCGTCGTTCAACTCAAAAGCGATCCTCTTTTTTGCAACGTTATCGCCCAATCGTTTAACGTCAATAAGTACAAAACGACGACTTTCGATGCTAAAAATGTCATCGTTGTTTTGGAGATTGAAACAAGCGGTGCGAATCTGCAAGATTTTAAACTCGGCGGTATCGCTAAAAGCGGCATCGATTCGTACTCTCAAACCGCTAACGGCGAGAAGATTTACTATTACGCCATTATCCCCAATTATCAACGCGAATTCGAGTTTACCTATTTTGATCTTCCGAGCAATAAATTTCAAAAAATAACGCTTCCGGTCATCATCGAAAGCGATGAAGTCAGTACCCAACTGGGGCTCAATCCGAAAGAGAGTATTTTCGAGTTTTACAAAACGATCGCTTACGGTGTTTTCGCTTTTGTCTTTTTTGTCATTCTTTTAAAGAAACGACGCTGGTACTATCTGCTTCCCGTTTTGATTTTTACGGCACTGTTTTTCTTAGATAAAAACCCTTTAAATAAAGTCAAACTCAAAGCCAATAGCGCTTTGATGATTTTGCCGACCGAACGCTCCACGGTTTTTTTTACGAACGATAAAATGCTGGACGTCGAAAGGCTCGGCGATCGCGATAATTACATCAAAATCTTACTTCCTGATGGGAAAATAGGATGGACGCAACGTGAAAATATTACCCAGAATTAGAGCTTTTTTCGTTATGATCGAATTCGTCGTGACCGTTTTGATCACGATCGTTTTAATGTATCTGTTTCGAAACCGTACGCACGGCATTCGAAAAACGTGGGCCAATCTTCAAACCTATTTAATCGGATTTAAAATTATTACCCACGGCGACATTTCGCCTAAGACGACCTTGTTGGTCATGAACCATCAAAGTTTGCTCGACATCGTGACGCTCGAAGCGATTTACCCTAAAAATCTCTGTTGGATCGCTAAAAAAGAGATTGAAGATATCCCGCTTTTTGGGCATATTATCCCGGCACCGCGTATGATTTCGATCGATCGAAAAGATAAACGCTCCATTATCAAAATGCTTAAAGAAGGCAAAGAGCGCGTTAGCGAAGGTCGTGTGCTTGCGATGTTTCCCGAAGGCACACGAGGAAGAGGCGATAAGCTTTTAAAATTCCAAAGCGGAGCCAAAGCATTGGCGGAAAAATTGGACCTTGTCGTACAACCTGCTCTCATCACGGGTGCGCGCTACATTCTCGACTCGCAAAACTTTATGGCAAACGGCGGAGAAGTCCATGTGCATTTTCTTGATCCCATCGATCCCAAAGCCGACGAGCAATGGTTTGAGAAAATGTACGACGCGATGAATCAAACACTGCAAAGCAATTTAAACCAAGCGTGACGTTAAGAGAAACGTCACAAAAGTGGCGTTTTCTTTTTTTATTTTTTGCTACAATAACGCCGTTTTTCGGATTTTTCAAAATACTTTCAAACCTAAAAGTATTTGAAAAAACCCAACAAATACATACATTAACAAAGGAACTACGATGTCAAAACACCCTTTTCAAACCGAAGTGACGCAACTTTTAGACCTGATGATTCACTCGCTCTACTCGAATAAAGAGATCTTTTTGCGTGAGCTTGTCTCCAATGCCTCTGATGCACTCGACAAACTAAACTACCTAACGTTAACAGACGAAAAATATAAGGCTCTTTCTTACGTTCCTCGTATCGATATTGCGATCAATAAAGAAGCCAAAACCCTAACGATCAGCGACAGTGGTATCGGTATGAACGAAGAGGACTTGGTCGAAAACCTCGGAACTATCGCTAAAAGCGGTACAAAATCCTTCTTGCAAAACCTTAGCGGCGACAAAAAGAAAGACTCTAGCCTCATCGGTCAATTTGGTGTCGGTTTTTACTCAGCCTTTATGGTTGCCAATAAAATCGAAGTTTTAAGCAAAAAAGCCGGTGAAGAAAAAGCTTACATGTGGAGCAGTGAAGCCGGTGCGGAATATGAAATTGCCGAAACATCCAAAGAGAGCCACGGAACATCCATCACCCTTTACCTCAAAGACGATGAAGATGAATTTTTAGAGTTTTACCGCATTCAAAACGTCATTAAAAAATACTCCAACCACATCCAATTCCCTATTTTTATGGACAAAGAGGTCAAAGAGTATGACGATGAAGGCAAAGAGAAAAGCAGCGAAATCAAAAATGAGCAGATCAACAAAGCGAGCGCACTTTGGACAGTAGCAAAAAGTCAAATCAAACCCGAAGAGTACAAAGACTTTTACCAACAAATCTCTCACGATAGTAGCGAACCGCAACTGTGGATTCACACCAAAGCCGAAGGCACGCATGAATACACCACGCTCTTTTACATTCCTTCACAACCGCCGTTCGATCTTTTCCGCATGGACTACAAACCGGGCGTTAAACTCTACGTTAAACGCGTCTTTATTACCGACGATGAAAAAGAGCTTTTACCGACTTACTTACGTTTCGTTCGCGGTATCATTGATGCGGAAGACTTACCGCTTAACGTCAGCCGTGAGATTTTACAACAAAACAAAATCCTAGAAGCCATCAAAAAAGCTTCGGTTAAAAAAATCTTGAGCGAACTCAAATCTCTTAAAGAAAAAGACACTGAAAAATACCTCGAATTTTACAAAAACTTCGGACGTGTCATTAAAGAAGGTCTTTACAACGACTGGGAAAACAAAGAAGCACTCCTTGAATTGGTACTTTTCAAATCCTCAAAACGTGAGGGTTTAGTGAGCCTTAAAGAGTACAAAGAGGCGATGAAAGAAGATCAAAAAAGCATCTATTACATTACGGGTGAAAATGAAAAAATCCTTCGCAATTCGCCACTGATTGAGCAGTTTAAAGCCAAAGATATTGAAGTGTTATTGCTTGATGAAGAAGTCGATGCCATCGTCTTCCCAATGGTCGGCGAATACGATAAAACACCAATCAAACCAGTCAATAACTCCGACATTGATGAAGAGATCAAAGAAGACAAAGCGAAAGTCGAAGAGGATGAGAAAACCTACAAAGAGATTTTGGTGAAGATGAAAGAAATACTCAAAGACGATGCCAAAGATGTCAAAATTTCAAGTCGTTTAAGTGATTCTCCTTCATGCCTCGTGTACGATAAAAACGACCCAGACTTCCAAATGCAACAGATGCTCAAACAAATGGGACAAGACAATCTCCCAGCCGTTAAACCTATCTTAGAGATCAATCCTGAACATGAGATTTTCAAAAAGTTAAGTGCAAAATCTGATTTGTTAGAGCTTAATGACATCGCATTCTTACTCCTTGACCAAGCAAAACTTCAAGAAGGTATGAAGATCGAAGATACCGCAGCGTTTGCCAAACGCTTGAACCGTTTTATCGCGAAAGCACTTTAAAATATACTTTACATGTAAGGATTTTTCCTTACATGTAAAAGAGAACTACCCTTACCTTTCTAAGCTACATCAAACCTCTATTTTCATAAAACATCACACACGACATCCAACATTTATAACATGTAGGCAGAAAATATAGAAAGTTAAAAGTTTCGCCCCTATTATTTCGGCCTTCTTATTCCTTCTAGCTCAGTCTTATATTAAAAATAATGTTATAATTTTTCTATACTTTTTTAATTACAAATAAAATTGCTTAAGGAATTAAATGGAGCAGGAACATATTCTTGATGCTATTAATATTGATAAATCTGAGCTTTACATGTCAGATATTCAGGACATAGTAAAAGATAAAAAAAAGTTTGAACACTTCCTTGAAAAGAATAAAGATGAGTTTTTCTCTTTAATACTTTTAACGCTTACACACAAGTCTTTTGATGAAGACGAAGCAAAAGACTTGTTTGAAGCTATTCTAAATCATAAACAAAAGCTCAACGATACATTACAACGAGATGTGGGAATCAGTGTAGCGACACTGGATTATTTACAGAATATACAAAAAATCCTTCTTTTTCCTATAATTATAGAAGAAAGTATTGCTAATTTTTTAGCAGAGTCTACAGCAAAAGATGGGCTCACCAATCTCTACACGAGAGATGTTTTGGAAGTATTTTTGGAAAAAGAGATTGGTACTGCAAAAAGAAAAAAGAGTTATGTCAGTTTTGCAATGATGGATATTGATGATTTTAAAGAGGTCAATGACACTTATGGTCATCAAAAAGGAGATGAGGTTTTAAAAACCATTGGAAATATTTTAAATCAAAACATTAGAGAGATGGATTTGGCAGCACGTTATGGTGGTGAAGAGTTAAGTGTTGTCATGCCCAATACCAAAGTAGAAGAAGCTTATGAGATTGCAAATAGAATACGAAAAGCGATTGAATCTTTGCATTTTGATGACTTTACGGTAACCGTAAGTATTGGCATAAGCCAAAGTACACGAGCATGCAGTTCAAAAACGTTGATATCTTTAGCCGATAAAGCACTTTATAAAGCAAAAGAAAACGGTAAAAACCAAGTCATAGTCCATCAATAATTAAACATTAAAGGTTACCTTTTGGAATATGAAAACGATTTAAAAATATTACGACAAACTCTCCTCGATAATAAAGAGATGCATATTATCGATAAATTAAGCCATATTGTCGCCTTTATACGACCTAAAAATGATGATAGAAGTAGTAGTTTACATGCTATCCATCAATTGATTGATTTTTTTCATACTAAAGAGCAGGTTGCAATGGACATCTCAGCCTCAATTAACCTACTGTTTATTGAATCAAAAATATCAAATAATATTACAAGTTTAGGTATTTTTTCAGGAAATGGCTTTGCATATGAAGTAAGGGAGAGGTTTTACAATAAGTTTTTACCTAATCCTCCTCAAAAAGGCGATTTGCGATATATACTTGCAACATTGTTTACGAAAAAAGATGACTCTGTGTGGGTTGATAGTGTTGATGATGAAACATGGATAAAATTTTTTTCTTCGATATTTTCAAGCCAAGACTACCTAGAAAAAACAAAAAATCATCTTTTTAATGAACTTTTGCACACAGCAGAGATTTTATCTATTTGGATTGCTTCAGAAGAGTTTGATGATAATTTTATTCGCTTAGATAAAAAACTTTTAAACAGAGATTCTGCGTTTATTGCATTGCAACGAAGCGTGAGTAAGCTTGTTTATAAAATTGAACAAGGAAAAGCAGACTTCATTTCAACAAAAATGGATTTTGGGCATATTGGTGTGTTTATTGAACAGTGTAATGAGCAAATTAGCACGTTTAAGAAAAAATCTGTGGAATATGGTATATCTGTTGATTTGATTTATCAATTAGAACGTCTTACGCAAATAATTCAGCGCCTTGAAGTTATTTTGGCGTTAATTGAAAATTTTGATACACATGTGTCTGGGTTAGAACTTATAAAGCTTTTCAAAGAATCTGTCAGAAAGAATAGTACAAAAAACTCACTCTCTGAGATTTTTGCACAAAGTATTCGTATTGTTGCTAAAAGTATTGCTAATAATACAAGTGACCACGGTGAACACTACATTGCAAGCACTAACAAAGAGTATGCTATGATGTTTTTAAGTGCTAGTGGGGCAGGTATTATTATTGCAATAATGGCACTTTTAAAAATCACTATCGTTCAAGCAGAATTTTCCAAGGGAATTGAAACTATCTTTGCTAGTATCAATTACGGTATAGGTTTTGTCATAATTCATTTATTAGGCTTTACCGTTGCAACCAAACAACCGGCAATGACAGCTTCTACTTTTGCACGAGCCATTGAGCAAGAAGATGAAAAAAAAACAGCCAATCCAAAGAAGCTTATGGAACTTATTTTCCAAGTTAGTCGCTCACAATTTATATCAATAGTAGGAAATGTTTCTTTGGCTCTTTGTGTTGCTTTTGGTATTGCTTATTTTTTGAAAGATGCCCAAGGGGGAATTTTAACCGATGAAGAAGCAGCATATTATTTAAAAGGTCTTGAGCCTTTTTCGGCACTTTTCTTTGCAGTGATTGCGGGTGTTTGGCTTTTTTTTTCAGGCTTAATTGCTGGATATTTTGACAATCGTGCGGGTGTGCTTGAGTTAAAGCAGAGGTACTATCATCATCCTTTATTAAAAAAATTTCTTAATGATACACGAAGAGAAAAAGTGGCCAAATATTTGCATGAAAACCACGGTGCAATAGCAGGAAATTTCTTTTTTGGAGTACTCTTGGGGATTACCCCACTTGTTGGCAACATGTTTAATTTACCTTTAGATATTAGACATGTCGCTTTTTCCTCTGCGTATTTAGGTTATGCTTCAATGCATTTAGAGAGTTCAGTGTATAAGTTTTTTTTCTATCTAACGTGTGTGCTTTTAATTGGATTGGTTAATTTACTCATAAGTTTTATGTTGGCACTGAAGGTTTCTTTACTCTCAAGGGATGTTTATTTTGGAGATGTTTTTTCATTTTTAAAGCTCTTGCTAAATGAAATACGAAAAAACCCCTATCAGCTTATTTTTCCATATAGCCGTAAAAAACCTTAACGGAATTAAAAAAAAGGGCTAAACTTTTAACTTTTACATATAAAGTGCAACTGCCCTCACCGCTTCGGGATACGCATGAGCATACTTTTGAATCCCGAGACCAAAACTCTCCAACATATCTTTAGCTCTTATAAACAACACTGTATCATCTTCAATTTTGGCTAATTCAAAAAGATTTTTGATCATCGTTGAAAGTGGGCTTTTGTAGCTGTTATCTTCCAAAACGGCTTTGGCACGAAAGGCTTTATCGGAGAGGTACCACGTACCTTCTTTGTAGAATTTTTGCTCTGCTTCATGGCTGAGTCTCTTTGCCAGTTCCAAATAGCGCGCTTCGTTGCTGTGCGCGTAAGCTCGAAGTAACGCTTCGATCACAAAAGCATAATCTTCGAGCAATGCTTCCACTTTCAAACTACCGCCTAAAACCATCTGATGGTACAAAACACCTTTTACATGTAAAGAGTTTAAAAGTGTATCAAGCACGTTTTTTGCTTTTTCGACCTTGTCCGCCTCAAAGAGTGCTGTGACCATCAACGCATTCCATGCGGTCAAAATTTTGGTGTCGATAAACGGGTACGCTACATTTTGACGCTTCTCTTTTAAAATCGCAATGGCTTCATCAAAACGGGCAGGTTTTTCGTTACATGTAAGAATCGGATTGGTGCTCTGGTGCTCAAAGTTTCCAAATTTTGTGATGCCAAAATAGTCCATCACGGCTTTCGTTTCTACTTCACTGAGCCCACCTTTTAAAAGCGCTTCTTGGGTTTCTTTAAAACCAAACACAAAGTATTTGCCCTCTTCTCCCTCAGAGTCCGCATCACTTGCACTGAGGTAAAGCCCCTCTTTTAAAAACCGCTCGTCCATCGCTTTGATGGTTGTGTCAATAACCTCTTGAAAGTACGGTTTTTGAGTGATTTTAAACACTTTAGCATAGACTTCGATGAGTTCGGCATTGGTGTAAAGCATCTTCTCAAAATGGGGAATCACCCAACTTTCATCGACGCTGTAACGGTAAAAACCACCCTCAATTTGGTCGTTAATGCCCCCTCGTGCCATCGCCATAAGCGCATCTTCACTCATGTAAAGTGCTTCAAGATTACCCGTTTTCTGATAAATGTCTAACAGAGCATTCCACGTCGACGCATGGGGAAATTTTGGTGCACTTCCGATGCCTTTGGAAACATCATCGTAGCTCGCCTTTACTTTGCTTACAAACGTTTCCAGAACCGTGCCTGCATCAATGTGCTCTTTTTGCTCAAAACTGCGCTCATACTGCTTTATCGCAGCTTCAATGCTTACGGCACTTTTTTGCACCTCTTCGTACGCATCGTCAAACTTGCCTTTGATAAAGCTTGTCAGTTCACGAAATCCCATACGCCCTTGTGCGCTTTGCGGCGGCAGATAGGTTCCTGCAAAAATGACTTGCTGTGTGGGTGTCATAATGATACTCAGTGGCCAACCACCCGCGCGTTTGGTGAGCAGATAATGCACGTCTTGGTAGTATTTATCAAGGTCTGGCATCTCTTCACGATCGACCTTGATGCTCACATACGCATCATTGAGCACTTTTGCACTGAGTTCATCCTCAAACGTTTCGCGCTCCATCACATGACACCAATGACAGGTACTGTACCCGATGGAAAGAAAGATCAGTTTGTTTTCCTCTTTGGCTTTGGCAAGGGCTTTATCGCTCCATGCCATCCAATTCACAGGATTGTGCGCGTGTTGCAACAGATAAGGAGAATCCTCGTGTATCAGCTCGTTCGTGTGCATTTTAGACTCCTAAGGATTGTAAGGCGTAGGTACGTAGCCTTTTTGAAGGAGTAATTTCATGCCGCCGCGTAGATTTACGACTTTGTAGCCTTGTTTGGAAAGCAAATCCGAAACGGCAGAGGTACGGCTTCCCGTACGACAGATCAAAGCAAACTCTTTGTCTTTGCTAACATGTTTGTCAAGTTCTTTTAAAAAGGCATCGACATCGTAGCGTCCTTGCTCGTCAAAGAACGTCAACAAAACCGCACCTTTCACAACGCCCGTATCGGCCCACTCGGGTTTAGTGCGAATATCCACGACCGTTATACCGCTTTTGACGACGGCTTCGTCGACTTCAACGTTTCGCAAATCTGCAAAAAGAAATGAACTCAGAAAGATTAAAAAGAGACCGATTTTACGCATTATAACTCCTCTATTTTTAGGAGTTATTTTATCCGTTTAAAGTAAGAGACGACTTTAAAACTTAATGTACCATTCCCGCTTCAACTAAAAACGGTGAATGGGTATAGCTGATCTTTTTGATTTTGTCGTACTTGGCGTACGAAAGATAAAGCGTATCTTTAGCCCGTGTGGTCGCTACGTAAAAAAGGCGACGCTCTTCTTCCAAACTTCCACCCTTTTGCATCAGCTTTCGATTGGGGAAGCGTCCGTCCATGAGGTCGATGACGTAGACTTCTTTAAACTCCAGCCCTTTGCTCGCATGAATGCTGAGCAAATTGACCCCCTCGCCTTCGCTCATTTCGTTGCTTCCTAACGTTAAGGCATTTAAAAAACGCTCGCTCGAAGCGTACGAACTTGAAAGGTCTTTGAGCAGGTGCCCTTTGCGAAAGATGCGCGAGCGTGCTTCGGTTTTTTGTTTTTCATCGACACTGCCGTCTTTTTTAATCGAACGTTTAAGTGCCAAAGTTTCGGCGATCGCGCTGAATACTTCGGAGCTTAAAACGTGATTGATGAGACTTTGCGGCGTTTTAATGCGCGTGGCATGTTTCATAAATTTGTAAAATTGGTATAAAAACTTCGCCCCATCAACGCTCAAACGCGGGTGCTTTAAAATCGGACTGGATAAAAATAACTCTTCAAAACCCAAATTGTAAAAACGGCTCACGCTCCCCAAATCGCAAATCTCGTCAAAAAGCCCTAACTGATGGTTCTTGGGACGTTTTTTAAACAGGTCTTCAACACCGGATTTGGGATGAAAAAACCCTTCGTAAATATTGCCCTCGCCCAATTTAAAAAGGGCGTCAAACAGTTCTTTCGAAAGAGAACTCCCCACGCCTCTAGCATACTCAAACGTATGAATAAACGCCATCATATCTTTGGGGTTGACCACGACGCCCACAAGGTCTAACATCGCCTTGACTTCAGCCGCGTCAAAAAAGCTGATGCCTCCTTTTCGCTTACAGGCAATGCCTTGTTCTCGTAGCGTTGCCTCAATGCCGTCCGCGGTAGAGTTATTGCGGAAAATAACGGCAATTTCCTGCGGCGGATTGGCGGAATTGCGAATCAACGAAGCGATGGAATGGTATTGAGCGAACAACTCATCGTAAATCAGCAGTTGCGGTGCTTCAAACGCTCCTTCGCGCGTGACTTCCAAGTGCTTTTCGTAGAGCCTTGGATTTTGTTCGATGACGCGATTGGCTAAGGAGAGAATTTTATGAGATGATCGGTAATTTTTATTGAGCGTAAAAACATTGGCATTGGGATAACGCGTCGCAAAAGAGCCGATGATGTCGATGTTGGCACCGTTAAAGGCGTAAATACTCTGATCGTAATCTCCTACGCAAAAAAGCGACTTGGAACGAAACGCGTCGATCAAAGAGCCTTGTAAGGTGTTCGTGTCTTGGTACTCGTCGATTAAGACTTCCTCAAAACCGATCAGATCGTTTTTCGTCAATGCTTCGCGCATCAAAATCAACAAATCGTTAAAATCCACGTATCCGAATTCGTGTTTGAGTGCTTTAAACTCTTCAAAAATATCTTCGTAAATGTCGAAAAAAACGCCGTGTTCACTGTCATTTTCCGCCAACCATTCGGTAAAGCTTTGCGTCACGGTACTGTTTTGATAGAGCGAAAAAAGATCGTACAAATAGCCCGCACTGTAAGCTTTGACGCCAGATTCGATATGATCGAACCGTCTTCGCTCCACAATGGTTTTGAGTAAAATTTTCAGGTCTTTAGGCTGTTTTAAAACGATGTTGTAGCCCATTTTTTTGAGCAAGCGATAACTGACCGCATGAAAGGTTCCCGATTCGATTTGAGAGGTAATCGACGTGTTAAAAAAAACGCCCACGCGCTCGATCATCTCGGCGGCGGCTTTGTTGGTAAACGTTAAAAGCAGTATTTGAGAAGGGGCGATGCCTCGTCCGAGCAAGTAGGCTAAACGTGCCACGATCGTAGACGTTTTGCCCGTTCCGGCACTTGCGATAATAAGATTGTACCCCAACGGTGCGGTTGCGGCACTTTTTTGTTCGGGATTTAAACGGCTTAGAGGCATGGTATTCCTAGAAAAAACATTTGAGGCGAAATTGTAGTCCAACTCACCCAAAATCTAGGTAAAAACGTTTACAAATACCAGTGACGTTGAACCAATTTTCCGTCTTTATGCTCATCGATATAGACTTTTTTCGGCTCGTCTTTGGAAAGCCACAACAGATAGTCCATCGTATCGGTCGTAATTTCGATGCCGTTGGAACCTTCTTTGTAATTGCCTTTTGAAAGCTGTTCAAACACGCGTGAGAGCACATGATCGGTTCGCGGTAAGGTTAACTCTTTAAGGTTTATCGCATCGTGCATAAATTGATAGATAAGCTTTTTTTGAAGCAGCAGCGTCGCAAAATACGAACCGCTTTCACGGTACTCTTTTGTGCTGATAAGGTTTTTTGAGATATTGCCTAACGGATTAATCGAATCGGTTTTGGCGCACGCATCTCCGATCATTACCAAAATTTGCTCGTTTTTCTCATTTTTCAAATAACTTTGAGAAGCGGCGTCGTTACAGACTTTATCGTAATTTTTTGCCTCATAATCGCGGGTAAGCTCTTTATACGTATAAGCGTAAGACATCGTCAACAAAAGTCCAAACCATACAACTAAAATTTTCATTGCTGTCCTTTGTAAAAAGTGAGAAGTGCTTCAACTTCGGGAGATTTAATATAGCTTAAAAATAATTCTAAAGAGCTTATAGCTTCTTGCGGATAGCCAAGATGAAATTTTGCTTTGGCGTACAAAAGACGAGGCAACGGCGAATGGGTATCGTACGTACTTGCTTTTTGTGCCCAAAGAATCGTCTCTTGATAGGCTCGAAGATGAAAATAAAACTCCGCTAAAGCGTACGCATTTTTAAAATCGGGTTCTTTGGAAAAAGCTTCGACGAGCTTGCGCTCTTCTTGTAAAGCACGTAAAGCTTCTTCGGACTCTTTTTCGGGTAAAGAGGCTTTAGAGTGCAGACCGCTAACGCCTAAAAAAAGGACCTCTTTGGCTTTGGGTTTGGCAACCTCATTCAAAGGTGCCGCTTCAATCGGCGGTACGGAAACGGGAGTGGGAATCGTCTCTGCGGGTTTCGTAACCGGAGTAACGATCGGTGTGTCGTTCTTGAGGTGATGAATGCCGAACCAAGCGGGACGATACGCATAAACAACCGCCGCACTAAGGCAAAAGAGCCCTAAACAAAGGCTTAAAATTTTCATCGTACGTTTTTTTCGGAGCTTAGCGCACCGTTTTTCCAAGTCCAAAAAACGATTAGGCGTCATGAATCAGTCCTATATCGAGTGCCGTCATCGTTAAAAGGCAACGCGTTATTTTTCGGTATTTGGCAAGGTTGTTTTTATGTGTATAGGCAAGCAATTTCATCAACGTATAGCAAAATTTTTTAATCGTGCGAAAATTGCCTTGCGTGTAACGCGTGATAATTTTTGCTTCACTTTTGGAAAACATACACGCAATATCGCCGTACGAATGAGACATCAACAGAGCATGGATATAGCGTAGGACTTCGTGCTCATCGAGATTTCCGTACTCTATGACCCATTTTGAACGGGTTTGAAACTGCTTTTTACGCAATAACCGTACCCCTTCGTCTTTGTGCATCGCCAAGACAAATTGAAACAGTTTATAATCGCCTAAAATACGAATCAGCTCAAATTGATCGTCGTTGAGCAGTTGCGCTTCGTC
Organism: Sulfurospirillum sp. MES; assembly: GCF_000789415.1. Taxonomy (NCBI): domain Bacteria; kingdom Pseudomonadati; phylum Campylobacterota; class Epsilonproteobacteria; order Campylobacterales; family Sulfurospirillaceae; genus Sulfurospirillum; species Sulfurospirillum sp. MES. The sequence continues at coordinate 130,224 of NZ_JSEC01000002.1, forward strand.
GATGAAAATTGTGCATCGCAATCCGACGAAAGCTTCGAATAACTCTTCAAGCATCTCGCCTTGCGTTTTATGCGGCAAAAACTCCATACCGCGTACGTCGTAGAGCTGTTTAAATAAATCTTTAGGTTCAAAAAACGGATGATCGATAAAAACGGTTAGCGAACGTACCGCCGTCGCGTGATGCATAAAGCGCATCATATGACTTTTCCCCACGCCCGGATCGCCGACGATAAAAATCAACGGTACGGACTCGTCTCCGATGGATTCTTGAAGCTTTTTGCGTGCAATTTCGGCACTGATACTGTCAAAATAAAACGACGGATCGATAGCGTCTTTGAAAAGTTCTTTAGCGGCTTCGAATTCACGCATTAAAAGTTGATTCCATTTTCTTCCGGGATTAACGAACGCTTCGGTAAAGGCGGTGCAAGGTTGAGTTGCGGGGATTGTTGTTGTCTGGGTGCGGTATTTTGCTGTTGTTGCTGAAAAACGCCCTCTTTTTTGATCGCTTCGACGATCTCTTGGGTGGTTGGATTGGTTTTCACGGTGAGTTCTTTAATAAAAACCGAATCGATCGTTATATTGTGTGTTTTTTTGGCATATGCGATTAACGTCGCTTTTAAAAGCTCTTTTCCGCGTGAGGTAACCAAATCTTCGGCATAATAACTGCCGATGACGATATTGAGCGCATCGATAGCTTTGTATTCGTTTTTCTTAATATCGTTGCCTTCAAAAATAAGCCCGAGCGTTACCTCAACGGGCTTTTTATCGGACTTTGCAAAGACGTTGGCTTTGAAATGCTCAATTGCCAACATCTCGGCAAAAAGACTGACATGTAAGAGTAAAAATGCGATAAAAATGCGTCTCATTTGAGCCTTTGTTATACGGATGTATCGAGTACACTCCCGCCAAGTTCGGCGATGCGTGCATCAACTTTTTCAAGTGCTTTTTGCATCGTAGTATAACTAATTTCAGGTAATTTTCCACCCCAAAGTTTCTCGGCTTCATCAAAACCTTGAAGCATTCCCGAGCGTCCCGCTTGAAGCTTAGAAAGATCATCGCCCGCGCCGTTGATGACAAAATCGGCGATGCGCGCACTCGTCTGTGCGATGCCAAAAAAACCATCGTCTGCGACCAAGGCTTTGGCTTCATCTTGTGTAAGTTCGCCAATGGGTTTTCCCGTATAGCCAATGTCGGCTAAACGAAACGTATCGGCTTGTGTGCCAAACGTCGCACGTGATTGTGCCATCATCTCTTTTTGGTACTCTGCCAAGTAACTGTTAAAAATATCTTTACCGCTCAGCTTGTTTTTTTGTGCCTCTTCAAGAGAGACATTGCTTGCGCGTTTTGTCGTGCTAGACGTGCTTTCGTAACTGACATTGAGTTCCATGGGTGACTCCTTGTATTTTACATGTAAATCGTCAAAACACATCAAAAAGTGAATCGGGTTTGGGCTCTTCGATTTTTAAGATGTCTGATTTTCGGTAAAACTCGCCAACTTTTGGCGAAACCTGTACGCACCGTACTAAATGTTCTTGAAACCTCTGGTAATGATAGTCAAGCAACAACTGTTTGGGCTCACGTGCCCTTGAAATCGCCACGTAAAATTGACTCTTTTCAAAAATAGTGTTGATGTTACACACCAAAGAGTCAATGCTCATGCCTTGGCTTTTGTGAATCGTGATGGCATAGGCTAGTTTGAGTGGGAACTGTTCTAGCGAAACGAGCGGCTTTTCTTTGACTTCGCCTTCCATCACGACATTTTCATGCAAGGTGTACTCTTGGCGCTCCACTTTGACCCATTCACCCGCTTTTTCCACCAAAACGCTCTCACCCTCGATGGCACGAACGATGCCCGTTTCACCGTTGTAGTATTTACCCCATTTGTTGGTACAAAAGAGCACCTTCGCGCCCACTTTCAACGTCAAATCCACAGGAATGGGAAGCGCGTTTTTCCACCCTTCGATCTTGTTTACATGTAAAGATTGCTCGTGTACTTTCTCTTTCGCTTTCAGCACAATAGGCTCGCTCTCGATCTGTGCCAATTTTTGAATATTGAGCATCTCGGCCTCTTTATTTCTGCCGAACAAAACGGTCGGATCATTGTCCCAAACACTCACATTGGCACGCAACGCTTCAAGGTATGCGATGGTATCGCTTTCCAAAATGCCTCGTCGTATCTTGCCCAGATGCTCAAAAAACTGTGCATCGTGCGTACGCTTTGTGATGGTCAGCTCCACGACCACTGGCTCAAAAGCATTCCACGAACTGCTCTCAAACGCATACTCAAACCCACCCCACAAGCTATCGTCTTTGCCTTTTGAAACGGGAGGAAGTTGGAAAAAATCGCCTACAAAGAGCACACTTCCCTCAAACCCAGCATTTCTCAAACGATAATAGATCATATCAAGCAGATCCGCCGAAACCATGCTAATCTCATCGATGACCAACAGATCGCAGCGTGTCAACACTTTTTTGATCTCTACAAGTCTGGCTTTGGTATAGCGGTCATGACGGGTCAGTTCATCAAGGTGATTGCAGATGCCAAACGCAAAAAAGCTGTGCAGGGTTTGACCACCCACATTGACCGCACTGACACCTGTACTTCCAAGAACGACCACTTGTTTGCCGACTTTTCGTAGCTCCGTGACGATTTCACCCACCAGATAGCTTTTACCGACACCCGCACCGCCCGTGAGCAGAACATTGTCCTTTTTTAAGATGTCGATGAGTTTTTGTGCTACGTTCAAAGAGGCTTCCTAAGTTGTTTTGGGTATTATAGCATTAAGAAAATTCAAGGCTTCACATATGTCATTACGAAATATTTTTCTTTTTACATGTACACTCTTTTTTCTCAGCGGTTGTACACCCAAAGAGCCGACGCCCCAAGCGGTTATAGCCCAAAATGCGGCTTCTAACGCGATGCTTTTGTACCCGCAAAAAGTAGACTTTTTAGCGCAAAATGTCTCGCCGCAAAAGGTCGCACAAGATGACTTTACCTACCGCTACTATAGCCCTTGGTTTCGAACCCACGTGAGCCACGACAAAGAGGACGCGCTCTGGGCAAATCGCTCGTTCGGACTGAAAAATCGCTATTACGGAGAAAATCTACAACTCATCGATGGCGCTGAGATCGATGCTATCATTAGCGCAACAAACATAGAAGCGTATGGCAGTATCAACTCACATGCGATTATGATTCAAAATGCACAAATGCGCAACCTCCCCACTGACAAGCCCTTTTTCAAAAAAACAACGTTGCCGGGTGAAGGGTATCCGTTTGATTACTTGCAAACCTCACGCATTCATGTGGCTGAGCCTATTATTATCTCGCATTACAGTAAAGATGGCGCTTGGGCGTTTGTGGAGAGCTCTTTTGCTTCAGGATGGCTTCCTGTGGAGAGTTTTGTGCTGGTCGATGCAACAGAGCGTACGGAGTTTATCAACGCTAAAAAAGTGGCGATCACGAAAGACAATATCCCTTTGTACAATGCAAAGCAACGTTTCATCACCTACGCTAAAATCGGCGCTATTTTGCCCATAGAGAGTGAAGATGAAAACTTCTTTCATGCGTACATGTACACACGAGACGCCGCATTTAACGCGCAAAAATTAGAACTGCGCATTCCTAAAAGCTTTGCGCAAACCGTACCTCTAAGCTTTAATAAAGAGAATCTCAGCCAAATCGGCGATGCACTTTTGGGCGAAAAATACGGCTGGGGTGGGTTTCTTGCCAACCGTGACTGTTCTGCCATGACACGCGATTTTTTATCACCTTTTGGCATCTGGATTCCACGTAATTCCGCAGCACAAAAAAGTTTTGGAGAGTACGTCTCACTCAAAGATTTAACACCCAAGGAGAAAGAAGCGATGATACTCAAAAACGGCATAGCCTTTTTAAGCCTCATTTACCTCAAAGGTCACATTATGCTCTATGCTGGCGAGTATGAAGGTAAAGCGCTTGTCATGCAAAACATCTGGGGAGTACGAACGATGGAGGACGGCAAGGAGGGTCGAAACGTCATCGGTAAAGCCATCATCTCAGACCTCTATGTCGGCGCCAACCAGCCCAATGTACCTGAACAAGGGCTTCTCATCAACCGTGTTGAGGGCATTATGGTCAAACCTGCCAATCCAAAAAGCAACAACCTCGTCTCTAAATACCCAAGTGTAAAAACCATCAAAGACAACACCGTCTTTTTTATGGATGGAAGCTCACTCCCTTATGATGATAAAAAAGTAAAAACATTTGACGAGAAGCTTGAAAATGCAGACATTGAAGATATGTTTGCTCAAAAATATCCTGCCTTTGCACCCATAACCAACCCAGCATTTAATGATGACCCCGGTCGTTTTCGCAATGATGCTTTTTTGAAAAAACTCTACGGCTCTAGTAAAAGCGAGATCGAAAAAAACCTTACAACGGTCAATTGGCTTTCCAACCACGGTGGAGTAAAACTGAAATTTAACAAAAATGAAAACGCGGCCGCACAACTGCAAAAAGTCTCTGATGAGCTTGATCGTTTGCCCGAAGAGTACATGAAATACCTCAAAAAAGTCGATGGAACCTACTACTACCGAAAAATCGCAGGAACTTCTCGCCTAAGTGCGCACAGTTACGGCATTGCCATTGATTTAGACACCCGATTTTCACGCTACTGGCAATGGGACAAAACACACACATTTCACAATGAGTTCCCCAAAGAAATCGTCGATATTTTTGAGAAACATGGCTTTGTGTGGGGTGGACGATGGTACCACTATGACACCATGCACTTTGAGTATCGACCAGAGTTGTTTGAGAGTATAGATTAGCGATAGAGCTTTACATGTAAAGCTCTATTTCGTAAACCCGCACGCCTTCATATCTTTTTCATCCTCTTTCACAATCGCTTGCGCCGCAATCACGCTCTGACCATTAAACGTTACAGCAGGGTTTCCGTGTAACTTCCAACCGTTATTTAAAAACTCCGTGATTCTTGCACAAAAAGTGGAATCATCGGGTCCTGTGATCAGTTTGTACTGCATATTTAACTCCTTTGAAATGCTTACATGTAAAGTTATTAAGATCTTTTTCTATTGACAATAATTTTATTCTTTTTTAGGGAACTTGTTGAAATATACTTTTTATCTTCTAACGTTTTTATTAATGCCTTATTGACATTATTCGGTTCAAATTCTATTGGTTTTGCACCTTTCTGACTTAAATCAGAATATGGGCTATCAAATTGATCGAGGTAATCGCTTATTTTTTCAAATTCCAGATTAGGTATTTGTAATGTTAAGATTTTCAAAGATTCTTGCAAAGTACTTTTTTCAAATAATACTTCAAATAAATCCATTGGTATGAGTTTTGAATTTTTGATATAGAGATTATTGGTGCACAACATCAATTCTTTACTTTCAAAGATTGATACATCGGCTTTTTCTATAAGCAATATCTTTTCAGTATCCGTAAATTTTTGAGAATTTAAGATGTGTAGATAATCACCACTTTGCAATTCAAATTCATCTATCTTTGCCAATAAGTCACTTTTAAAATATTCAAGTAAAATAACAACTTTATCTGTAAAATATTCTCTCAAATTATTAATATTTGCCTGTGTCAACTCTAGTTTAGTATTTTCTAGCAAAATACCGACTTTTTTAGAAGATAAAGTTTGAAACTCTAAAACTTTATATTTCCAAAACCAAATTCCTCTCACAATAAACTCATAGGCTTTATCTGAAATTTCATTTGCTAATAAAATTTCTTTTGAAAACTTTTGTAATAATTCTTTCGTAAAGGTTGCTTCATTATTCATTTTGCTTTTTGAGAGTTCACTATAATTTTCTTCTTTATTAAAAAAGTCTATAAGTGTCTTATTGAGCTCATTGACTTCCTGATAGTAGTACAAAAGATTATCCCATTTAGGAACAACTTTATTAGCTTCTAGTATGTACTCCAAAATTTCTTTATTATTTACTTTTGAGATATCTTGAATTTTGACTACTTCTTTTTGAATTATTTTTATTTTATTTTCTTTCTTAACGTCCTCGTTATTAAATAATTCAATAACCACATCTTCCGATTCTTGAGTATTTGTCTCTATTTTTAAAAAGACATTTTCAATATACTCATTGATATTTTGCGCAATGTAATCAATCAACTTGGAAGCATAAGTCGTTTTTAGGGTCGTTAGATGAGCTGTTTTTAACGCTTCTGAAAATTCACGCTCAGGTTTACCTTTTACATAGGCAACTTGATTTATTATCTTTTCATTAAACGCATAAAGATTTTTTTCATAGATAAAATGAAACAACGGTGGGTTATCTGTTGGATTTTCGATATAACCATATTTTACATTCAAAGATTCAATGAGGCTTTGAAATTTTTCATTATCAGATTCTGTATATTTCTCTAGTTTTTCGTTGTTTTGAAGGTATAGTTTTAATGACTGATCAATATTAAGGGTAACAAGTTCTTTGACACTTAAATACTGAAACAAAAGTTTAAAATACTCCTCTTTTTTCTCTTGAGTTACATTGCTTTCATTAGCAATATAAAACCACAAGTTTTTCCAAAGAGTAGCTATCTTTTTAACAAAAAAAGCACTTTCAACCGTCACTAATACAAAAGATAAAACAAACTCTCGTGATTCCTCACTTTCATCTGCTAGCTTTTTAAATAACGAGTCAAACTTATCCTTTAAGAAGTTCTCTTCTCTTTTTTGAACACAATACTCCACCAAGCTATAATTTAAGATTGCTTTGGAGTTAAATTCACTCTCTTTAAGATGCAAAACAATCTCTTTTTTATTAGTTAATTCAAAATCAACTGGCAAGATTTTTCCATCTTTGACAGCTAGGACAAACTCTCTATCTTTATATGTCAAACTTCCTTCAAAAAAGTGTGAAATATACCAATGATAATCCTCGTCGATATATCCCTCACGAATAAGATATTTTAAGAGAGATTCTTTTTCTATCACTGAAAAAATTTCATTTGAAATTGTTGTCTTTGAGAGATCACGAATAAAATACTTTTTAATTTTATGCTCTTCAGCGGAAAGTGCTTCCAATTCTTTTTTTAAAAATTCCAGCTTTTCATCGCTCATTTCTAGTATAAGCTTTTCTCTTTCTCTATATGAATGTGTATTATTAATCTCTTTTTCAATGTCTGAAAAAGAAAAATGGTTATTTATTCGTTCCACGTTCATAATTTCTTCAAACATCACATCTTTCGTTTGATTGTCTGCATCCGATAGATTAAAGTATCTGTTAGCATTTGTATAAAACTGCGTAGAATTAACTCTTCTATAAATCCTAAAGAGATATACCATTCGAAGCTCTTCAACGGTTTTTTGACGCTCTTGCGCAAGCACCTCTTTTCTCTTAGCAATTTCATCGTTTTTTTTCTGCTTATTTTGTGCAACATCATTGGATAAAGACGAAATCCAACTGAATCTCTTACTAAAAATTGTGTATAAACTACCTTCTCCTTTGTGCAACAATGCAAAATCCTTGGGATAAAAGTTTTTATATATAATCATTGCCAACAGCTTTTCAGCAGAAAAATACTCAGAATTTCCGATTTTATTTTTGTACAACTTATATTCATTGTGAATGTTGATTAAAAGCCTCATTTCATCAATATAAAGTGCAATATCTCTTAAAAAATCATCACTGATCTTTTCATCTTTAAATTTTTCTTTCATTTTTTGGAAAGAGCTTGTTGAATTGATATAGGGAATAATTGGCAAGATAAAATCAAAAAATTTCGTTCGGTCTTTATTATCTATAAACATATCATCCTTAATCGCATAAATGAAGATAATACGTCTTCCTACATCTTTTGAATTATTGAGTAATGTATTGAGCTCTCTCAATTTTATAAAAATTTCTGTATTGTCAAACCTATCCAAATCTTCAATGACAACCACGTTAAACTGTGTCACTTGGAAAAAATACAAAATCTCATCTAAGTGTTCATTTAAGATGGAAGCTTTATCTTTGTTAGCAACTTCCATTTCTCCATTTTTCAGGTTAAATTTACTGATTTTTAAATTTGATAGATATTTGATAAATTGGTAGAAATAATATAAACCTATGGGAAGAGCTATTAATAAAAACCATTTTTTATATTCATTAAGTGTGCTAGTAAAATCTGATGATGATACTTGAAGAAATACACTTATCTCGGTAGGAAAATAAATTGCAAAAGTATAAGATAAGAAAAAAGCTATGGCAACTACATGCAGAATAAGAAAAGATTTTTTAAGATTTTTGATTCGTTTAAACCGTGAATAAGGAATAGTTTTGTCACATTCCTTATAAAAAATTTGTTGTAAAATACTTTTTTCAATAAGTTGTTGTTCTTCTTGTGTAACTTTCTCAGCTTTTATATCAGTTGTTTTTCCTTCTCTTTTTGAAGATTGTCCTTCTTTAGCTGTATCTGAACTGATTGGATCTTTAAACGTCGCTAGTGAAATATGAAGATAATGCCAATCTACGTCATTCTTTTTTTCAAAGGTTCTTAAAAAACTACTTTTACCTGAACCATAAGCACCAGAAATAGCAATGTTATTTACTTTGAGTGTTTTTAGTGCATACAATAACGCCTGAGAATATTGTCCATCCTTATCTGAACTTTCATTAGGAATCAATGCTTCGTATTTGTTCGGATTATCTGGTACACTGTAACCAATTTTATTGATTATTAAAAGATGTAATTGTTTTAATTTTTGCATCAGCCAAACTAAAAATTGATCAACATAAACTAAAAAATCCATAATAAAACCTTTATTATTTTACGTTTTTTCCAATACCAAACAACTATCCATTTTTTTAATATTATCTTTACATGTAAACGTATTTTAGTCTGTTTCGCCTAAAATATTGACAATAAGCTTTACCATCAACTCTTTTTGACTTGGCTCACTTGCGGCGACTAAAAGAGCAAGAGAGACCAGAGCATTATCGTTGATTTTAGGCTCTCCGTTTGGCTTGTAAGCGATGCCATTTTTATGTAAAAAGAGGATGAACAAAAACGAGCCAATGCGTTTATTGCCATCGGAAAATGCATGGTCTTTGATGACATAGTAGAGCAGATTTGCCGCTTTTTCTTCGATGCTTGGAAGCAAATCAACCCCGCCAAACGTTTGATAAATATTGAGCAGTGCGCTTTGAAATTCACCCGCTTTTTCATTGCCGAAAAGTTCTGTCGCATCGCCTTTTGCCATTAGGTCTTTTTTGAGCGCTTTGATGGCATTTTTAGCCTCATCATAGTCTAAAATAAACCTTTGTTGTAGCGTGCCTTGTAATGCATGAAGTGCTTCAGCGTCATAACCCTGAAGCAATGCCCACGTTTTGGCGTAGTTGTTGATGATGTCAAGCAATCCTTTGGCTTCATTACTGCTGAGTTCTTTGTTTTCGATGCTTTTGCGCACTAGCTCCATCGTGGCGGTGAGTTCACTCAAACTTTGAGCATTGATGCGTTGGTGATTGAGGGCATAGCCTTTGATGAGGTAGTCTTTGAGGATTTTACTTGCCCAAATGCGAAACTGCGTTGCATTTTTAGAATTAACTCTGTATCCAACAGACAGCACAGCATCTAAATTATAAAACGATGTTTCGTATGTCTTTCCATCGCTCGCAGTATATTCCAATATGGAATGAACTGAATTTTTATCCAATTCTCCCGATTTAAAGATATTGCTTAAATGCTTTGATATAGCTGGTTGCTTAGTACCAAACAGCTCAGCCATCTGAGCTTGATTCAGCCAAAGAGTCTCATTCTCTAAGCTCACTTCTAAACTCACGTGCCCTTGCTCATCGGTATAGAGAATGACGTTTTGATGCTCCATAGTCTTTTCCCTTCTTACATGTAAAACTTTACGATCATTCTAGCTTTATTTACACTGTCATTTCAAAAATATTTCACAATGAAATAACCTTTTACATGTAAACATTTTTTCAAAAACCTAGATGTAGATCAAGGTTTTTTCGTTTTAAATGGGATAAAATTGCTCTCATATAAAATATGAGAAAGGATTGATATGATTTTTATGGCGAAAATTGACAAGACATCCCTTAAAGGGAGACCTGTAAAGTTGGAGGGAACCTTTCAAGAGGTGGGCAACTATGCGCCTTTGGTAAAAGTAACGACGCCAGACTTGCAAGAAAAAACCATCGGTGGGGAGAGCAACAAAGCACAACTTATCATCGCTGTACCTTCCCTTGACACGCCTGTGTGTGACGCTGAGGCGAGACGTTTCAACCAAGAAGCGGCGAAACATGAGAACATTGATGCGACCATCGTTTCGATGGATTTACCGTTTGCGGCGGCGAAGTTTTGCAACGTTGCCGGCATCGAAAATCTCACCGTCGGTAGTGACTTTAGAGACAAAGCGTTTGCACGTGCGTACGGCATGCTCATCGGTGATGGAGCGCTTCAAGGGTTATGTGCGCGTGCCCTTTTTGTGATCAGTAAAGACGGCAAGATCGTCTACAAACAGGTGGTTCCCGAGATTACCGAAGAGCCTAATTATGACGAAGCGCTAACTGCCGCTATCGATGCAGCCAATAGGGGGGCTAGTTGTTGTGGTTTTTGTCAGTAGTTTAACCCCACCCGAGCCGCCTAAAACGACGGCATTTCAGAACTTAAAAGCCCAACCACACCGCATCTTTTTCTTTGCGGGCGTGGTGCAAGGGCTTTTCTTTGTGTCGCTTTTAGGATTCGTGTATACGGGGCTTTTAAGCTTACATGTCAGCCTTGGACTTTACCATGCGTATGCGATGGCATTTGTCATTTTTACGCAATTTTTTGCAGGGTTTTTATTGACGGTATTTCCCCGTTATTTAGCCCGCCCTTCGGTTGCGCAAAAAACCTATATGCCGATTGTTTGGCTGATTAACGGCGGCGGGGTACTGTTTATCGCTCTTTCATTGTTTTCCCAAAAAGCGACGCTTCTTGCGATGGGGCTTATTTTCGTCGGATACTGCCTTCTTTTTAAGACGCTTTGGCAAATGCAAAAAGCAAGTCAAGTTTCCGCTAAAAAAGATACGACGTGGATGCTCGTTGCATTTGCATTCGGTATGCTCTCGCAACTCTTGTTTTTCGCCGACTTCTTCGTCGACGTCTACCGTTTTGCGTTAGGAAGCGGGTTTTACCTTTACCTCTTTTTGATCGTTTTGATCGTTTCGCAAAAAATGATGCCGTTTTTTACGTCCAATACAATTCCGGGTTACACGATCAACAAAAGCACATATTTTTTAGAGAGCGTCTTTGTCGCATTGATGCTTAAAGTGCTTTTGGAAGGATGCGAACTCAACGCTTTTGTAGCGGATAGTGCGTTATTTGCTATCGTGACCTACGAACTCTTGAAATGGCGTTTGCCCTTTAGCAAGGCTCCGGCAATTTTATGGGTACTGTTTCTTTCGATTTGGTGGGTTCCCGTTGCTTTTGCGCTTTTCGTCGTACACGATTTTAGCGCACTTTTAAGTGCTTCGATTTACGTCGAAAAAGCACCACTTCATGCTTTGGCACTGGGGTATTTTACCACCGTTTTGATCGGCTTTGGAACCCGCGTTATTTTGGGGCATTCGGGACGTACGCCCAAAGCGGATGCGTATGCGATAACGCTTTTTGGATTGATTCAAGCGATGACGCTTTTACGGATTTTTGCCGGTATCTTTCCGCAGATAGGTTACATGCACGCGATTTTAACGGTTGCCGGTTTGTGGATACTGATTTTTGGACTGTGGGCAAAGCGGTATATTAAGATTTTATTCGAGAAGTAGGCGCGTTCGCCTACTTCCAAGCACGATTATTGCTCGACTTCAAAACCCGCTTCGTCGATCGCTTTTTCAAAGACGCTGACATCAATGGGCGCATCGTATTCGATGATGGTTTTTCCGCTGGCTAGATCGACATCGACTTTGCTCACGCCTTGGATCGCCTCTAACACGCCTTTGACGCTTTTGACGCATCCCATACAACTCATGCCTTTGACCGTTAAAGTTATATTTGCCATAGATTTTCCTTTGATTAAAGTTTAATTTTCCAACGTCGAAGTAGGAGCGAATTGCTCACAACCGATACCGAACTCATCGCCATTGCCGCACCCGCAACGACGGGACTCAGCATTCCTAAAAAGGCGAGCGGGATCGCTAGGGTATTATACACAAATGCCAAGAAAAGGTTTTGTTTAATTTTTGACATCGTAGCACGAGAGAGATCGATCGCGTGTAAAACGTTCATCGGATCGTTTTTCGTCAAAATCAAATCCGCACTCTCGATGGCAATGTCCGAGCCTTGCGCCATCGCTACGGCAACGTCGGAAAGTGCTAAGGCGGGCGCATCGTTGATGCCATCCCCCACCATACAGACAAATGCATTTTGCGCTTTGAGCTCAGCGATTTTATCGGCTTTTTGATGCGGTAACACTTCGGCGAAAACATGCGAAATCCCTAAACGCTCGGCGATCGCGTGTGCGCTAGCTTCATGATCGCCCGTGAGCATATAAACGTCGATATTTCGTTCGCGTAGTTTAGCAATCGCCTCTTTGGCACTCTCTCGAAGCGTATCGGAAATGACGATATAGCCTAAAATGCTCTCTTGCGTTCCAAGCGCTACGATGCTGTTGCCCTCTTCTACATAAGGTTTGATCTTTGCGCTCACGTCGCATCCGCTCATTTGCGCGACGAAGTGAAGCGACCCAGCGTAATAAAGCACGCCCTCGATAATGCCCGAAATTCCCTGCCCCGAATAATTGTGAAAATCGCTCATCGTCTGTTTTGAAGACGCGGCGGCGGTAACGATCGCTTTGGCAAGCGGATGGTTTGAGCCCTCTTCCAATGCCGCACAAAGCGTTAAAATTTCCTCCGGACTTGCATTATCGTGTGCGACGACGGCATTGACTTTAACGTCGCCGTAGGTCAAGGTTCCCGTTTTATCAAAAACTACCGCCGTGATTTTGCCGATGTTTTCAAGCACTTCGGCATTTTTGATCAAAATTCCTTCACTCGCCCCGCGTCCTACTCCGACCATAATTGCCGTCGGCGTTGCAAGCCCTAAGGCGCACGGACACGCGATGACTAAAACCGCTACGGCGTTAATCAACGCATTTTCAAATCCCGCTCCCAACATCCACCACGCGATAAACGTGATGAGTGCGACGCTTACGACAACGGGAACGAAAATACCCGAAATCGTGTCGGCAAGACGTTGAATAGGGGCTTTGGAGCCTTGCGCCTCTTCAATGAGTTTGACCACCGAAGCTAAAAAAGTGTCAGATCCCACTTGGGTCGCTTGGCATTTGAGCATACCGTCCGCATTTTTCGTCGCACCCACGACCTTATCGCCTTGGGCTTTGAGAACGGGAAGGCTCTCTCCCGTCACCATCGACTCGTCTACCACGCTATGCCCTTCCAAAACGATACCGTCGGTAGGAATGCCCTCTCCCGCTTTGACGACGAAAATATCGCCGACATGTAAACTTTCGATACTGACTTCTTGAAGTTTGCCCTCTTTTTCGACAAAAGCGGTTTTTGGCTGAAGATGAAGGAGCTTTTGAATGGCAAACCCCGTTTTCGCTTTCGCACGAAGTTCTAAGAGTTTTCCTAAAAGTACCAACGTAATGACCGATGCGGAAGCTTCAAAATACAAATGCCCCGAAAGCCCTAAAACCATTACGCCAAGGCTTAGAAGATACGCGGCACTCGTGCCTAAGACGACCAAAACGTCCATATTGGCACCCCCGCCCGCCAAACTTTTGTAAGCACCTTTGTAAAACTTTGCTCCGGCGTAAAACTGTACGACGCTCGCTAAAAGAAGCTGTAGAAAAGGCGGCATATGCCAAAGATGATAGCCCGTGAGCATAAAAAGCATTTCGATAAAAAACGGCAACGTCAGCAGTGCCGCAATACAAAATTGAATCAAGAGCTTGCGGTACTCCTGCTCTTTTTCCAAGCTTTTTTGCTCCGGATCGACTTTTTCGAGTTCGCTCGCTTGAAAGCCTGTTTTTTCGATGGTTTGAATGATGTGTTCTAACGTAATATCGGGGTTGGAAGAGATGACGTGAGCACTCTCGGCGGCAAGATTGACGTTGGCGTTTACGCCCTCTATTTTGTTTAATACACGTTCAATTCGCGCCGAACATGCCGCACACGTCATGCCTTTCACGTCAAGGTCAAACTGCTTTTCGGACATTTTTTATCCTTGTTTTTTGTGACATTCTAACGCTTCAAGGCTTTTGCGAAGATAAACGAAAAACCTTACATGTCAGTTTCTTGCTCGTCTTGCTTCTCTTCCAAAAGTTCGACGGTTTCGACTTCGGGATTGAAATCTTGATAGTCGATCTTGGCGTCTTTAAGGTTTTTCGTCGCTTTTGCACCGAGCCGTTTGAGGTTTTCAACCCTACTCATAATATTGCCCGAACCTTCGGTGAGTTGTTTATGCGCAATGTCGTAACTGTTGTTGAGGGTTTGAATTTGCGCACCTACTCGCCTAAAGTTTTCGGCAAAACCGACCATTTTATCGTACATTTTTCCCGCTTCGTCAAAGAGTTTTGAAGCAAGAGTACTGGACTGTTCGCTTTGCCAGTAGAGATAAATCGTACGCAACGAAACGGTCAGCGTGGAAGGGTTGACGATAGCGATATGCTTACGCAAAGCATACTCGTACAGTTTCGGATCTTCGCTTACGGCTACCGAAAACGCTCCTTCGATGGGCACGAACATAAAGACGTATTGAAGCGTACCTTGTCGGTAATGCGCGTAATCTTTGGAATCCAGCGTATCGACATGTTCGCGAAACGCCGCCGTTAACGTTTTGGCGGCATAACGTTTCTCTTCGTCGCTCTCGGCGCGCACGTATTCGTCGTAACTGTTGAGGGAAACTTTCGAATCGATAATGATCGTTCTTTCTTGCGGTAATTTAATAATCACGTCGGGACGTTTGGTGCGTCCCTCTTCGTCTTTGTAACTCTCTTGCGTTTCGTAATGCACCCCTTTTAGAAGCCCCGAATACTCCAAAACGCTCTCCAAAATCATCTCGCCCCAACTGCCTTGACTCTGCTTTTTACCTTTGAGTGCTTTGGTCAGGTTTTCCGCCTCTTTGGAGATATTGATCCCCGCACGCGCCACGAGTTCGATCTCTTTGGAGAGTTCGGCAAATTTTTTCGTACTGTGCTCTTGAGACGTTTCCACGCTCTTTTTAAAGGTCTCTAAATTTTCTTTAAACGGTTTCAAAAGCGTTTCAAGCGACTTGGTCGATGTTTCGTCCAATTTTTGGAGCTTTTTCTCCAAGTGTTGTTCCATAATAGCGTTCAGTTTGAGCTCCAACTTTTGGCTTTGCTCCTCCAAATCGGCTTTTAACGCGGCATTACCCTCTTTTTGGGCGACGAGTTCGGCTTCCAATTTGGCTTTTTGAACGCTGAGCTCCATATTTTCGCTTTGAAGCGTCGTACAAAAACTACGTAATTCGCCAAGTTCCCTCGCTTTATCCCGAAACGAAGCGTACAGCCAAAGCGCCGTCGCAATCATCCACACGCCGATACCGACGAACAAAGCTATCGTTTGTATTTCAAAAGACATATCGCACTCCTAAAAAACGTACATGTAAGAAAATTAATTGATGTAGATCGTATCCAAAATCTGGTTTTTAAAACGGATATTTTCCAAATTTTGCTTCAAAACGCGGTTCTCTTCCTTGAGAATCGAATACTCGCCGTAGAGTTTATTAATATCGCGGCTCATATAATAGATTTGGTTTTTGATATAAATTTTCGGCAAAATCAATAAAAAAGCGACGCCGATGACCATATAGACCAGTAATAAAAAGCGAAAATCGAGATTTTTTTCGACCCTTTGCTCCGCGTCGTATTGATCGAGTAGCTGATTTTTATCGTCCATTAGGCTCTTCTTATCTCAAAAATTCGAAGTTTTGCACTGCGACTTCTGGGATTTTTCTTCAACTCCGCGGCACTCGCTTCGATCGGCTTTTTGCTCAGGAGTTTTCCGATAGCATGGTTATTACCGCACATACATCGCATGACTTCGGGTGGGCAAATACAGTTTTGGCTCCACAGTTTAAACGTTTGCTTGACGATACGATCTTCCAAAGAGTGAAACGAAATAATCCCCACGATGCAATGTTCAAGATCGGCATTTTTGATACTTTCTAAAAGCGTGCTCAAAACGCCCAGCTCGTTATTGACTTCGATGCGAATCGCTTGAAACAGAAGCGTCGAAGGATGAATTTTCTTCTTGCCGCCGACTTTTTCGGCAATTTTGGAGAGCTCTTTAGCACTCTTTATCGGTGCTTTTGCCCGTGCTTCGCAAATGAGTTGTGCCAATTTTTTATGCTCGTGAATCTCGCCGTACTCGCGTAAAATAAACGCCAACGCATCTTGGTCGTAACGGTTGATCACGTCGTAAGCGCTGAGTTCTTGCTCTGGATTCATACGCATATCCAACACGTCCGAATCAAAGGCAAAACCACGCTCTTTTTTATCAAGCTGTAAAGACGAAACGCCGATATCGGCGAGGATTCCTCGAAGAGGAAGGTGTCGGTATTTCGCGATCACGTTGGAAAAATTATCGTGTTCAAACTGTACGCGTTCTCCAAAACGTTCCAAACGTTTTTGACTAAAACGTAACGCTTCTGCGTCTTGATCGCAACCGATGAGTTTAATATTCGGATTTTGCTCCAAAAGGGCTTCGCTGTGACCGCCGTATCCGAGCGTGCAATCCACGATAACACCCTCGTCAATGCCTTGAAAAGCCGCTTTGACTTCGTTTAAAAGTACGGGGATGTGGGGAATATTCACGCAAAATCCTTCTTAAAAATAAGGGGCGTATTATAGCGCATCTAGACTTACAATCGCCTCATACGCGGCATTCATCATCGTCTCGATCTCTTCACATGTGATGACGTAAGGAGGCATAAAATAGACCACGTTACCGAGCGGACGTAAAATAACCCCTTTACCTAAGGCGTACTGAAAAATTTTCAAATTAACGCGAAACGAAACGGGATAGGTTTTAAGCTCGACTGCGGCAATCATGCCCGTTTGGCGCACGCTTTTGACATTACCGAGTGTTTTAAAACGCTCAAGGCATTGCGCGATAAAAGCAATTTTTTCATGATTTTTTTCCAGTACCGCTTCGTTTTCAAACAGGTCCAACACCGCATTTGCGGCACTGCATGCGATCGGATTGCCCGTGTAGCTGTGTGAATGTAAAAAGGCTTTAAATTCGGTGTAATCGCAATAAAACGCATCGTACACTTTTTGAGTCGTCAAGACCACCGAAAGCGGTAAATATCCGCCCGTAAGGCCTTTGGACAAGGTCATAAAATCAGGACTAACGTCGGCATGCTCACACGCAAACATTTTACCCGTTCGACCGAAACCAACCGCGATTTCATCGGCAATAAGATGAATATCGTAACGATCACACAGTTTGCGGGCAAGCGCAATGTAAAGCGGATGGTACATGTGCATATAACCGGAACATTGAATCAACGGCTCGATAATAAAAGCGGAAATTTCCGAGCCCTTCTCTTTGAAAATAGCTTCCAATCCCGATGCGGCTTCACGAGCCGCCTCTTCGCTTTGATCTTGGGGAACGGGCGCTTGTAACGTCGGTATTAAAATATCTTCGTAAATCTCCTTATACAACGCAACATCGCCCACGGAAAGCGCACCGATCGTCTCTCCGTGATAACTGTTTTGCAAGGAGACGAAAAAAGGACGCTTTTGTCCTTTGTTTTGATGGTATTGGAAGCTCATTTTCAAAGCGACTTCGATCGCGCTTGAACCGTTATCGGCATAAAAGCATTTTTCCAGACCTCTTGGCGCAAGCTTGCACAAACGTTCGGAAAGTCGGATAATGGGTTCATGCGTAAATCCGGCAAAAATGACGTGTTCCAACGTGTCGATTTGCTCTTTGACTTTTTGATTGATATAGGGATGTGCATGACCGAAAAGATTGACCCACCACGAACTAACGCCGTCGATATAACGGTTGTTATTAAAATCGGTTAAATAGACGCCTTTGCCGCTTTTAATCGGAATTAACGGAAGCGTTTCATGGTCTTTCATTTGAGTGCAAGGATGCCAAATATG
This sequence comes from Sulfurospirillum sp. MES, assembly GCF_000789415.1. NCBI lineage: Bacteria > Pseudomonadati > Campylobacterota > Epsilonproteobacteria > Campylobacterales > Sulfurospirillaceae > Sulfurospirillum > Sulfurospirillum sp. MES. The sequence continues at coordinate 148,331 of NZ_JSEC01000002.1, forward strand.
CTTTAAATCGGCATCGATTAACGTTTGTGGATTCATGATACTTTTTGACCTTTTTGTTAGGAGGATTCTTTGAATTTATCGTTATTTAATAACTATATGGATAGAATTATATCAAAATACACCGTTCTTAAAGGGCTTGAATGATTACGTGGATGCAACGTCATAAAAAATACTTGGTCGTTACGATTTGGATCAGTACGATCGCTTTCGTAGGAGCCGGTTTTGTAGGCTGGGGTGCTTACGATTTAAATAAAGACCGTGCGGCGTCCGTAGCAAAAGTCGGTCACCGTTCCATCTCCGTACAAGAATTTCAATCCGCATATGCCAACCACTTCGCGATGTACAACAACCTTCTAGGAGGCAAACTTACCCAAGAACAAGCCGAACAAATGGGCCTTGATAAAATCGTAATGCAAAATCTTATCAATCAAGCGCTTATCCTCAATTATGCCGATGAAATAGGACTTTTAGCCACGAAAGAAGACGTCAAGGAACGCTTGGTCAACACGCCGAATTTTCAAAACAACGGCACGTTTAGCAAAGAGCTTTACTACTCGATTTTAAAAGCCAACCGAATCAACCCGAGCGACTACGAAAAAAGCTTGGAAAAAGAGATTTTATACGCAAAATTGGAAAAAGCGTTTAAACTTCCCGCAACACAAAAAGAGATCGAGCTTTTTACATCGGCATTTTTTATGGAAGATCGCCTATCCGTCGCATCCGTAACGCTAGAACCCAACGAAGTCAACGTGAACGAAGAGCAGATTAAAACCTATTGGGATGCGCACAAATCAAACTACCTCACGAAAAAAAGTTACCTAATTGATCTGATTACGATCGCTTCTTCGGATGCCAAAGTCGATCCAAAAGAGTTGGAAGAGTTTTACGCGCAAGAAAAACATAATTACACGCATCCAGACGGTAAATTGATGAGCTTTGACGAGGCGAAAGACGCGCTTTTAAAAGATTTCAAACTCAAAGGCGATAAGAAAACGGCACTCGAAACGTATTTGGCATTTAAAAAAGGCGAAACCAACGCTACGGAAACAAAAACGATCTACGACGACGATGCAACGTTTCCGGTTGATAAAATCCAAACGGCGGCAAAAGACGAAGTGTTAAAACCGTTCATTGTGGATAATCGCTACGTCGTCGTCAAAGTCAAAGAGATTAAATTCCCGGAGCCCATGCCTTACGAACTTGCTAAAAAAGAAGCTGCTAAAAACCTTCTCGACGAACTCAAATCGGCGGCGTTGGAGAAAAAAGCACAAGCCAGACTCGATACGTTTAACGGTACCGACATCGGCTTTGTTAGTCGCGACAGCGTGAAGTCGATTGCGGGACTTAGCGAAGCGAAAAGTACCGAATTTTTAAGTCACGTTTTTGATAACACGGCTAAAAAAGGTTATCAAGTTATTGACGGGAAAGCCATTGTTTACGAGATTTTGGAACAAAAGTTGCTTAATAATGACAAAGCTAAGCAATACGTTAGTATGATTAGCGAGAATGTGGCTCAAGCTAAGCAAACGGACTTGAATCAAAATCTGATTAAAAAGCTTGCGACGATTTATCCGATCGAGCAATATTATAAAGGAAAATAGTTGAGCACTACGATTTTAGGCATTGACATTGGTTCAACCAAGATTTGCGCAATTATTGCTCAAAAAAGTGATGACGGCGACATCAAAATCTTAGGCGCGGGTATTGCAAAGTCTCAGGGTCTAAAAAAAGGTATTATTACCAATATCGACCTTGCTTCAAAATCCATTCGCAATGCACTCAACGATGCAAAACGTGTTGCCGGTACACAGTACGAACGCGTGATCGTTTCCATCTCCGGAGCATATACGAAAAGTGTCGACAGTAGCGGTATCGTCAATATTCCTAACCGTGACATCGGCATCAAAGAGATTAACCGAGCCATGCAAATGGCGGATCACAATGCCAACATTCCGAACGAATACGAAAAACTCCATGTATTACCTTACAACTTTAAAGTCGACGACCAAGAATTTATTGAAGATCCGCTAGGCATGAACGGCGCGAGGCTCGAAGTACAAGTACATATCATTACCGCACAAAAATCATCGTTAAGCAACCTTCGAAAAGCCGTAAAATCTGCAGGTGTCGAAATCGACAATATCGTTTTGAACTGCTATGCATCCGCTATCGCCGTTTTAAACCACGACGAACGCGAACTCGGCGTTGCGGTTATCGATATGGGCGGCGCGACGTGTAACGTGATGATCCATGCGGGTAATTCAATGCGTTTTAACGACTATTTAGGCGTCGGATCACTTAATATTACCAACGATTTATCGACGGCACTTCACACGCCTTTGGGAGCGGCCGAAGAGATTAAGATCAATTACGGTTCTTTAAAAAACAACTCAAACGAACTGATCGAACTTCCCGTGATCGGAGACGACGGTTCCACACATGAAGTTTCGCTCAATATCGTTTCCAACGTCATTTACGTTCGCGTCGAAGAGACCTTAATGATTTTAGCTAAAGCGCTTGAAGACAGTAGTTTTAAAGAACAAATCGGTGCGGGCGTGGTTTTAACGGGCGGTATGACGAAATTAGACGGTATTCGAGAATTAGCCTCTGCTATTTTCGACAATGTGCCGATTCGTATCGCAAAGCCTAGAGAAGTCGACGGACTTTTTGAAACCTTACGCGATCCAAGCTATTCAACCGCTATTGGACTTGTGCTTTACGGGGGTGGTCAATTTACGCCGTATGAAATCGATTCCAATAAAAAATTACGTTACAAAGAAGAGACGATTGAACCGAGTCGCCACCACCATCAAGAAAAACTTTTTGACGACATAGATGATGACGAGATGATAGAAAATGAACCGACAACAACCAATACGAACATAAAATTACAAACAGACAACGCAAAAGAAAAACTGAAAGACTTGGCCAATATCCAAGAAGAACATAGCGAAGGCTTCGGCGCAAAGTTATGGAACAGATTGACACAACTATTTTAGAGAGGGGTACGGGGTTATGAACGGATTTAGCATAGAAGAATCAAAAGGTGTTTACGGCGCTAAAATAAAAGTGATCGGCGTCGGCGGCGGCGGCGGTAATATGATTAACCATATGGTACGAGAAGGCATTAACGGTATCGACCTTATTGCCGCCAACACGGATGCACAGGCCTTGGAAAATTGTTTAGCAAAAACAAAAATTCAACTCGGCAAAAAAGGATTGGGTGCGGGTATGCGTCCCGAAGTCGGAAAAGAATCCGCATTGGAAAGCTATGATGAAATTAAAAGTTCTCTTGAAAAATCCGACATCGTTTTCATCGCTTCGGGATTCGGCGGAGGTACCGGTACGGGTGCCGCACCGATCGTTGCACAAGCGGCAAAAGAGGTCGGAGCGTTAACCGTTGCCGTCGTCACGCGCCCGTTTGCGTTCGAAGGTAAAAAACGCGCGAAACTTGCCGATCTCGGGATTAACGAACTTCGCAAAGAAAGCGATTCGATCGTTATTATCCCTAACGATAAACTCCTCTCTATCGTTGATGCAAAATTCGGTATTAAAGACAGCTTTCGAATCGTCGACGACGTTTTAAGTCGTGCGGTCGGCGGTATGAGTTTGGTCGTTCTTTCTTCGGGACAAAGCGATATTAACGTTGACTTTGCCGACGTACAAACCGTTATGAGTCACCGAGGTATGGCGTTGATGGGTATCGGCGAAAGTACCGGAGACGAAGCGGCGATCGAAGCGATCAAAAGCGCCATCGAATCTCCGTTATTGGACAACATGTCGATTAACGGCGCTTTAGGCGTACTCGTTCATTTCCAACTTCCTCCGACGTATCCGTTGAACGAAATCAGTACGGCGATGGGACTCATTATGGATTGTGCCGATGAAGACGCCGACGTCATTTTCGGTACGACGACCGATGAAAATATGCCTGAAAATAGTGTCAAAGTCACGATCGTCGCAACGGGATTTGAAAATAAAGCAGAAGCCAAAGAGCTAAAAGCACTCAACACGAACCAAGAAGCAATTAAAAAAGAGCGTATTTTACGCCTGAAAAAAGTCAGCGGCGGCTATGAAGGACAAGACGATTATCTTGATATTCCAACATACATTCGCCACCAAATGGATTAACCCAACCCCGTAACTCCTCAAAACCTCATCAAAAAAGAGGGAAGATCACACTTCCCTCTTTTAACGTTGAGCCAACCACCCTCGTCTTAAAAAAAGAATCAACTGAAATCCCATGAGCACTTTCATAACGAGTTCGCTTTGTTTGTGCATCCTCAAAAAAGCTTCTCCGGTCGTATGCTCTGCTCCTAATTGTTGGGCATGAACGATAAAAGGCGTATAATAAAAAATAAATAAGCCCGTTGCAATGGCACAACCTAAAGAAAGAAAAAACGAAAGCATATCGTTTCGTTTGCGTGCCATCGTCGTTTGCACTTCAAAAATCATACTAAAAAGTGCAATAAAACCGATCACAAGGTTGGTTTTCAAAAAAACCTGCGTCATCAAAATACCGCTTTGAAAATGTGTTAAGACACCTTCTCCCAAATACTTTTGAGGAAAGAAAATGACCGGAGCGACAAAAGCACCCGCCGCAATTTCAACACCTAACGCAACTCCCAACACCATCAAATAAAGCGATGTTAAACTTTTCATTTTTGCTCCTTAATCCAAAATCCGCGATCCAAGCCCGCTAAATCTTTGTAAAACTCAATCTCTAGACCTTTTTGCTCGGCATAACATGTCAAGGCGATTCGCTGATCGTACCCCATTTCGCAGATAAGGGTTTTAATGTTATGAAAAACGTATAAGTCGATGATGCGACACAACATTTCATCGCCTTTTTCTCCTCCGAACAGTGCCAACGAAGGCTCGTACGAAAGCCCTTGGGCTAAAGGCTCACCCAAAGCGATATAAGGCGGATTCGATACTAAAATATCGATCGGTTTTTGAATACCCGCCAAATAACTCCCCTCGATAAATTCGATACGATCTTCAACCCCGTGTAAACGTGCATTTTTTTTTGCAACCTTTAACGCCTCGCCTGAAATATCGACGGCTATAATCGAAGCATCGGGCAGTAAATGCGCCGTCATAATAGCGATAATGCCGCTTCCCGTACCGATCTCAACAATCACGGGCGCATTTAAAGCGCGTGCTTCTTCTACGACCTTATCGACCAAAAGTTCCGTTTCGGGACGCGGGATTAAAACGTTTGAATCGACGTAAAACGTTTTGGCGTAAAATTCGGCACGCCCTAAGATATATTCTAACGGTTCATGCCGCATACGTCGGTTCATCCATTCTTCAAAAAGCAAAGGCAAAACGATCTCTTCGTCACCGTGCGCTACAAGCCAGCTCGCCTCTTGGCGTAAAAGTTCCGCTAAAAGCAACATAACCTCTTTTTGAGGAACGTCGCTGACGTCTTTTAACAAACGCGCATAATGAGCGATGATCTCTTTAATGCGCACACGCGTCCTTCGTCGAAGACTCAAAATGCATACCGAGCCGTTCCAACCGTTTGGTTAACGGCGGATGGGTAAAATAAAGCGCGATCGTTAAAGGGTGGGCAAAAGGAAAGCTCTTATTTTCATCGGCGAGCTTCATCAATGCGTCACGCAAGGCTTCTTGATTTTCACATTCGCTTCCGTAAGCGTCGGCTCGGTATTCGTTGTAACGGCTCATTAGCCCAAACAAAGGCATCATCGCAAACGAAATGACGGGAGAGAACAACAGAAAAAGAGCGATGATAGCATGCGCGCTCGGTTCTACATGTAAAGATTCAAACAACGCTAGAGGAAGGTTTCCAAAAAGTGCAAACATCACTAAAAGCATCAAAGCACTCGCGGCAATATTTTTCAGAATATCTTTGTGTGCAAAATGTCCCAATTCATGTCCTAAAACCGCCAACAATTCAGACGTCGTCAGTTTCGCGATCAGCGTATCGAATAAAACAACCCGCTTCGAACGCCCTAAGCCCCCAAAATACGCATTCAAACGGTTGTCTCTTTTACTGGCGTCCAAACAAAAAACACCGCTACTGTGAAGCCCCGCTTTTTCCAGCAAACGTTCAATCGCACCTTGTAACGTTTCGTCTTGAAGCGGCGTCAGTTTGTTAAACATCGGAACGATCACGATGGGATAGATCATATTGATAAACAAAACGACCGCAAACGAAAACACAAATCCGTAAATCCACCAATCCTTAAACGTATCGATAATAGACACCATTGCGGCAAAAAAAGCTCCGCCGAAGAGTACAAACATCACGGCGGATTTACACTGATCGAGCACAAAAGTTCGAGGGGTAATCGTTGAAAAACCGAACTTTTTATCAAGCCCGAATGTTTGGTAAATCTCAAACGGAAGCGTTAAAAGATAATTGATCGCGCTAAAAACCAACACGTAAGCGGCGGAATTTAAAAGAGTGTTTTCAAAAATCACGATTTCGTCCAAACGTCGCAACCCAAAACCGATCCAAGAAAAAAAGAGGATAAAATCGTACAACGTCGTCGTTAACAAGAGTTTTTGCGATGCTATTTTGTACGCGGCGGCTTTGGTATAATTCACAGCCGATAAGATAACCGGTTCAAACCGTTGTGCTTTTTCGACAAAGCCGATCTCCATCAAAGCGGCATAAAGCTTGATCAAAAGATAAAGACAATAAAGCCCTAAAATCCATTCTAACATTCCATGCATCCTTCATGCGATAAAGTGCCGTATGATACCAAGATTTGATCAATATTTTCTAAATCATAACATTGCAACGCATTTGTCACGCAGCGTAGTGTATCCTTTTTCTATGATGATCAAAAACTTTTTTATTTGATTATCACTAAAATGGAGTTTAAACATATTATTAGGAAGATTAGTTTACGATGCATATGATTTATTTAGAAAAGGGGCTATTATGACGATCGGCAAACAACTAACGGGCATATTAGCGGTAGCAATTTTAGGTACATGTACGATTTTCGGTATCGCGTTACAAAAGATGGAGCACGTTTACGACGAGACGAACTATGCGAACGTCAATTCCATTCCAAGCATCGATCTTCTCAACGATACGATCCAAAACGGCTATCGCTTGCGTCTAAATCTATGGGAACATATTACCCATGACGCGCCGGAAGAAAAAGTCAAACGCGACGAAGCGATTCAAAAAGTAAGGCAAAGCATCGAAGCATCGTTTAAAACGTATGAAACGATGGTTTCCGATGAAAAAGATAAAGAGCATTTAGCCAAAGATCGCGTTATGCTCGGCAAAGCGTTAGAAATCATCGCAAATGTCAGCAAACTCTCCAAGGAGAATAAAACCGTTGAAGCTGCGGCATTGCTCAATAAAAGCCGCCCTACGTTACTCGATTTTACAAAAGCCTTGGATGCGCACATCAAATACAATATCGAAGTTTCCAAAAAAATGGCGAATAATGCGATGGAAGTGAAACACAATGCCGATACGTGGATGTTCGTCGTTTTATTGCTTGTTGGCGTAACGATTTTTATCACGACGTTTTACATCCGTAAAAATATTATGCACGGCGTTCATCTGATTCGCGATAGCATCACGGGGTTTGTTCAACACAAACGCCTTAATTTTCGTATTCCTTACGATAAAGCCAACGAAATCAAAGAAATCGTCGACAGTTTCAACGCGCTTGTTCATACGTTAGAGCAGACGATTATCGATGCCAAAAATTCTTCCAGCGAAAACGCTTCGGTATCGCATGAGCTTAGCACCACCAGTATGCAAATCGGACGTAACGCCGAACAAAGCTCGCTGATCGTCGAAAATACGATTCACGAAATCGATACCATTAAAACGTTCGTTCAAGAAACCGCTAAATTATCGGATGTCACAAAAGATAAAATCGCTTTGGCAAACGACAAACTCTCACGCGCCAAAAATGAGATCATTACGCTTCGAAACGACGTTGAAGGTGCTAGCCAATCCGAAACTGCCTTAGCTCAAAAATTAGAGCAGATGAGTCATGACGCCGAACAAGTAAAACATATTTTAACGGTCATCTCCGATATTGCCGATCAAACCAATCTTTTAGCCCTCAATGCCGCCATCGAAGCCGCGCGCGCGGGAGAACACGGACGAGGTTTTGCGGTCGTTGCCGATGAAGTACGAAAACTTGCCGAGCGTACGCAAACATCGTTAACCGAAATCAATGCGACGATTAACGTGATCGTACAAGCCATCGTCGATTCTTCGGATCAAATGAATAAAAACGCACGTAATATTCAAAGGCTATCAAGCGTATCAAACGGTGTCGAAGAGACTATCGTCGATACGACGAACGTGATGGATGAAACCGTCACGACGGTGGCTTCCAACGCTCAAAATTCGCGAAAAATTTCACACGATACCGATAAAATCGTCGAAATGGTCTCCAATATTAACACGCTTACCAGCCAAAACGCACGTAGCGTTGAAGAAATTGCGGCGGCGGCGGATCATCTCTCCCGTTTAGCGGAAAATCTAAACAACAAACTCAACCAATTCCAATCGTAATCGCTTCTTCGGGCAAGGCTTTTTGCTTTGCCCGCTTAATGGTATAATACGCGTAAAAACAAGGTACTCGTTTGGCACTTCTAGATCTTATCGGCATTCATAAAGCATACGAAACGCAAAAAATTCTCTCCGACGTCGACTTTTCGCTCCACGCAAACGAACGTGTCGCCCTCATCGGCAAAAACGGCGGCGGAAAATCGACCTTAATGAAGATTCTCTACGGCATATTGGAACCGGACGAAGGTAGGCGTATTCTTCAAAAAAACACGACGATCGGTATGCTCGATCAGACACCGCGTTTTAAAGAAGGCATGAACGTTAAAGAGGCGATTGAAGAGAGTCTTAAAGAGCTTAAAGTTGCTTTGACGCGCTATCATGAACTCCTCAAAACATTGGAAACCGACTTTCAAAATGCATCGCTTTTAAAAGAACAAAGTGAACTCGTAAGCTATTTAGAACTGCACGATGCATGGAATTTAGATGAAAAAATCGAACGTGTTTTGGAAGTTTTCGACCTGAAACAATTTGAACAAAGCGACGTAACGATGCTAAGCGGAGGTGAACAACGCCGTGTTACGCTTGCAGGTCTGATTTTACAAAAACCCGATATTTTGCTTTTAGACGAACCGACAAACCACTTGGACGTCTATATGGTCGAATTTTTAGAACAGATGATTTTGAACGGTAAATTTACGTTGCTCTTTATTTCGCACGATCGTTATTTTATCGACCGAATCGCAACGCGTACGATCGAAATCGAAGAAGCTTCGTTACGTAGTTTCGATGGAGGATACGAACACTATTTGACATGTAAAGAACAGCTCATTCTTTCGTTGCAAAAACAACACGAAAATCTTCTCAAATACTTAAAAGGCGAAGAAGAGTGGTTAAGACGCGGCGTTAAAGCCAGACTCAAACGTAACGAAGGACGCAAACAAAGGGTTTTCGAATTACGCGATCAGGCAAAAAAAAATCCCTCACTCGTTCGCAAGCTCAAATTGGAGCTGGAGCGTGAAAAGCACAACTTTAACGGCGACAAGATTCTCAATAAGCAAAAGATGTTGTTCGAAATGGAATCCATCGCTAAAACGCTCGGCGACAAGCCTCTTATCAAGGCTTTTAGCGCGCGCATTTTGCAAAAAGACCGCATCGCGATCGTCGGTAAAAACGGTGCCGGAAAATCGACCCTTCTCAAAATTCTCCTCGGTGATTTAGCCATCGATCAAGGTCTCCTCAAAAAAGGAGAGTTTAAAATAGGCTACTTCGACCAACAACGTGCCATGCTTGACGACACCAAAGACCTGCTCGCAACGTTTTGTCCTAACGGAGGCGATCGCGTAGACGTCAAAGGGAAAAATATGCACGTCTTCGGTTACCTCAAAAACTTCCTTTTTCCAAAAGAAGATTTGGCAAAAAAAATAGGCGTTTTAAGCGGCGGCGAAAAAAATCGCGTGGCATTGGCACTTTTGTTTACTCAAGAAGTCGATTGCTTGATTTTGGACGAACCGACCAACGATTTGGATATACCGACGATCAACATTTTAGAAGAGTATATTCAAAGTTTTCAAGGCGCGGTTATTTTTGTCAGCCACGATCGCTATTTCGTCGATAAAATCGCTACGAAGCTTTACGTCTTTAAAGGCAACGGACGTATCGAAGAGAGTTACCAAAACTACAGCGAATACCTTGAAATCGAAAAAGAGATTGCCGAGCTCGAAGCCATGGAAAACGAAACTTCAAGTGAGGCTAAGGAGAATTCCTCCAAAACGCAAAAAAATAAAGAGGGAATGACGCTCAAACTGAGCTACAAAGAGCAACAAGCCCTTAAAACGCTTCCGCATCAAATCGAAACCCTTGAAGACGAGATCAAAACGATTAAAAAATGCCTTGAAAATCCCGATTGCTACCAAAAAATAGGATTAAGCAAACTTTCGGAAGATTTACGTTTGAAAGAAGACGCTTTAGAGCCGCTTATCGAAGCATGGCTTGAGCTTGAAGAAAAAATCGAAACGATGCAAAAAGGCTAAAAGCCCTTTGCATCATACTTTAAACGAAGAGAGCGTCGAGTCTAATCGCTGAGACGATTCTAACATGTTACCGGAAATCACTGAAAGTTCTTCGGCAATCTTTTCGTTATTGTTTGAAAGACTCAGCGTCTTTTTCATCTGCTCCATCATTTGGTTAGTTAAGTGCGAAATTTCAACGACTTTTTTAGATGCTTTTTTCGAGATTTCAATGGATTGAATCGTTCGGTTTCGCGTCTCTTCCGTTTCGTTTTGCACCTCAACGGCATTATCGGAGATAAGGCGGATATTGTCCGCGTTGGTTTCCATATGCGCACTGAGTTGCGTTACGCCTTGAACGATAACGCTAATCGTCGCGTCGATCTCTGCTAGAGATTTTTGCGTACGCTCGGCAAGTTTTCGCACTTCATCGGCAACGACCGCAAACCCTCGTCCGTGTTCGCCTGCACGCGCGGCTTCGATGGCGGCGTTAAGCGCTAAAAGATTGGTCTGATCGGCAATATCTTTGATCATCTCTAAAACGCCTTTAATTTGATCGGTTTGAGCGACGACGCTTTGTATTTGGTGCGCCATATCTTGTTCTTGTTCGCTTGCGCCGTTAATTTTTTGAACGACGTCGTTTAACGATAAACTCATACGCTCCAAAACACTAAAAGAAGCATTATTGTCTTCAACGGTGTGAATCGCTAACTCTTCGGAAAGATCAAGATCGGCTTCGATATCTTTCATCAGATCAAACGACGTTTTAATCTGTTTGGCTTGTTCAAAAACGCCTTGCGAAAAGTTAACGGCGTTGGTATTGAGCGTCTCGCCCGTATGTTCGACGTTTTTTGAAATCGTTTGCGACGTAACGATAATCGACTGAATTTTTTCGATAAAAAGGTTGATATGATGAGCAATCTCGCCCATCTCGTCTTGACTGTTAATATTGACGCGTGCGGTTAAATCGCCGCTTCCGCCGGAGAGATTTTTAATTCTTTCCAACAAAATACCCAAAGGATTTCCGACCACGCTTTTTAAAACCCACATAATCAAAATCGACGTCACCAGTAACGAAAAAGCAAAAATCGTAATGAGCTTCCAACTGATCGAACCGATGTAAGCATCGATCTCGTCAAACGAAAACGTCATATCCATAACGCCCAAAACATCGCCTTTTTGAGACGTCGCATGACAGGCCAAACAATCTTGCTCGGCAATCAGCGGTTTTAAAAGACGCAAACGATGCCCTTTAGCATCATCCAAAGTCGAACTTGTTTGGACGGGATTTTTAAAAATAGCGACGACGGCTTCTTCCGTTGAGGGTTTGGCATCGATGCCAAACGTATCGATGACGCTTTGGGCTTGATGAATTTTGAGCTCTTTAATGCCTTTCATTCCTTCGGCGTCTTTGAGCGATTTTTCGATCAATGCTCTATCGCCCAAATTCATAGCGGCACGTACCGTTTGAAAAACCGATTGACTCAAAAGATTGAGATTGTTTTCGCTTTGAATTTGCGAAGATTTTTTAAACTCGCCTACGATCACGAATTGTAAAATAACAAAACTTACCAGCAAAAGCGGAATAAGCGTAAAGCCGATTTTCGTTCCGATGCCCTTTTTCATACCGATGCCTTTCGCACGTTCATAATTTCAATCAAGTTCATATCTTCAAGCATCTCGTAAAGCTCTAAACTTCCGACTTCTACGATAAGAGCATAATGATCCATCTTAATTACTTTAATTAAGAAACCGATTAACGAAGAGGTTATAATAAACGAGTCTTGAAGAAGAAGCCGAATCGGAACGTCGATATGACTCGTATGCGCTTTTAAAACGGCGTCTTTAATTGCTTGCGTATCACTCACGGTTTTGATCGTCCCCGTAACGACGACGTCGACACTCTCACTACGTACTTTAGTTACCACGTGCATTCTTTTCCCCCAAAAACCTTACGTTTACCCATTATAATACATATTCTATCGATTGTAACTAAAGATCGACTAAAAATGAGAGAGTATCTTCTATTTTTAAACACCGAGTGCTTGTTTGACGGTATCGTTTGCCATCGAGATATTCCAAGCGGGTTCCCAAACGAGCTCGATCGTACATGTTGCGACGTTCTCTAACTTCAAAACCGCCTCTTTCGTCCATTGTTGCATCAATTCATGCAATGGACACCCTTTCGTCGAAAGCGTCATACGTACGTAAACGTCTTCTCCTTCAACGCGTACGCCGTAAATTAACCCTAAAGAAACGATGTCGAAACCGACTTCCGGATCGATCACGGTTTGGATGGCTTGATACACTTCATGTTCGCTACGTGTCATTTTAGTTTTCTCCTTTATACGTAAATGCGTAAACAACGTTAAACGCAACCAACACAACACTCGACATCACACCCAAACTTGCACCGTAGAAAAGAACTTGAAGAGGCAAGAGCGTCGCAATGCTTAAACACACGACGGAAATAAACAGTAAAAAAGCCTGTATATCGGCGCTTTTAGTATGAACCATTTGGTGTAAAAGCGGCACTTTCTGTTTCCCGACAAGCGGGGAAAAGGTTTTATACCAAATTAAAAACGGCAAAATCTTGTATAAATGTCCGACGATGAACGCCAACAAAAACCCGAAGAAAAAGAGTTCCGCAGCCGCAAATAAATAACGCTCCTGAGCCTCGATGAAAAAAAGTAGTAGCATCACCATCGCACCGATAAGTGATAAAAACGAGAAGAAGAGATTTTTTACCCAATAATCGTTTTGCTTTCGCACCCTAACGCTAAAAATAATTCCCATCTGAAACAGGTACAACCCCATCGAGATAAGCACTGACCCAAGAGCCGCATAAAATACCGCCGTAGGCAACGCCGCGACCAAGGCTAAAATCGCAACGCTTACGCCGATACCGTGCAAAAATAACGCCGCATGGATGTAGCGGTCTTTGAAGCCGTGTGCTAGCGAGAACATCGGGATCAGCACCATCGAAACGCCCATAACGATCATCATGACAAATCCGAAAAGCGTGCCGATAACGTGAGCTTTGACCCACGCGTCGATGTCGATACTGAGCATGCCGTGCGCTAAAACAAACCCCAACAAAATGCCAAGCGTGACCGCAACCGCTAAAAAAATCGTTCCCATCAACAAATAACTGCTCACGATACTGTTTTTTTCCAAGCGGTAGAAGGTTAAAAAGACGTTCGCGCAAAAAATAGCGATTGACATGTAGGTTAAAAAACCGCCGTAAGCGATCAAAAGGTGCCATTCAAGATACCGAAACCCTAAGACCATCATACCAAGTCCGATGACGTAAGCGTAGAACTGCACGTAGGCAAAATCTTTGGAAAAAAGCGGTATTTCCAAGACGACCGGCAGCAGTTGGTACATCGCTCCGAAGATGACCATCATCACGAAACCCAAAAGGTATAAATGAGCAAACGAGGCGAGGCTAAAAGAGATTCCGTAACCGGAAAGATCGGGATAAACCTCAAAAAGCGCCACCGTGCTTAAGAGAAGAAAGACCACGGCGGCAATGAAAAAATGTGCTACCAACGCAAACGGCGGAGCCATTTCGGTCGCGAGCGATCGCATCGTCTTAACCCGCACACTGTTTTTGGCTAAGATCGGCTTGATCGCTTACGCCTTCTTTGTACGAAAAGATCAATTGAAGTTTTCCCTCTTCGAGCTGTGTCGTTTCGATATCGTAAAATTTTTCGACTTTTGCCAACAAACCGACCGGAGAGCGATGGTTGATCATCACGACTTTTTTCGTGACGCTGTCCAAAAGCTCGAGCGCCAGCATCGCATTGATCATAGGCTCGGGAGGAATGCACGCCGAAGTATCGAAATAGATGTATGACGTGCCGTGCGCTTCATACGTAAAAAACGGCACCGTCGCGTCTTGGACGGTGAAAGAGTGAGCGGTATCGGGTAACATAGTTTTGTCCTTTTTTTTTGACACCACTATAACCCTATTTGAGACAAAATTCCTTAATCTATATCAAGCACGTTAGCGAATTTCGGCACGCCTTGAAACGCCGATGAGCTTTTCGTTCGGGAAATTGTAAAAGCTTACGAAATTGGGCGACATATCTTTAATAAGCCCGTAAAGTTTCCACCATAACGAGGAAGAGACGATCTCTTCGTCACCGTAGAAAATCGTACGTTCATTAATTTTTTGGCTTTTTAAAATCGTTTCCATATTGAAGATTTCCATGTAACCGACGAAAATCACAAGCAAATCAAGTCCTGCGGCAAGAGTGCTTAGTTCGCATTCGACGCCTAAGGGCTCACTGGTAGGCTTCATTTTGACGATCACGTTTCGCTCGTAAATAATGCCGTTTTTAAACATCGTTTTGGGGATATACGCCGGAATATTCTCCTTCTTACGCGCAAAGAAAAGTGCCGTACCGCCGATGTGCGGTTGAGACGCATAGTAGGCTTCGTACTCTTTGACAAACGTCTCTTTTTCAACGGAAATAAACGAAGCGTACAACCGTTTTTGCCCTTCGGTATAGAGAATAATCAATCCTAAAGGAACCGAAGCGATCAACAAAGACCAATAGCCGCCGTGCGGAATTTTTAACAAACAAGAGCTAAAGAAAATAAGACTCGTCGCTCCCGAAAGAACCGAAAACGCCATTTTGATCCACGCTCCTTGATGCGCGAAAATCATACACATCAAACACCCCGTAATGCTCATCGCCCCCGAAACCGCTAAACCGTACGCCGCGGCTAATTGGGCGGATTCTTGAAACACGAACAGCATCACGACGACGCAAATAAATAAAAACCAATTGATCGAACCGACATAAATTTGAGAGTGTAATTCATGCGACGTATACGCAACGCGAAAATGGGGAAAAATACGCGTCGTCATTGCTTGGTACAAAACGGAAAAAATACCGCTGATCATCGCCTGCGACGCGATAATCGTCGCCAAGATCGTCAAGACTAAAAAAGGAACGTACATGTAAGGCGCAAACTCTTGCATCATTTCAAACAACGGACTTCCGACGCATTCGGGATGCGTCAATAAAAACGATCCTTGTCCGAAATAACTGAGCACCAATGCGCTAAACGCAAAGACCCACCCTTTTAAGATCGGAAGTCGACCCAAATGCCCCATATCCGCATACAACGCTTCGCCTCCGGTCGTCGCAAGAACGATGTCCGCTAACAGCACAAAGGTAATCCAAGGATGATGATACGCAAACGAAATCGCATACGTCGGATTGATCGCTAAAAGGATGGAAGACTCTTGCAAAACGTAAAACAATCCCACGCTTCCCAAACTCAAAAACCACACCACCATAATCGGCCCAAATGCCGCAGCTACCCTCTCGACGCCTTTTTTTTGAACGACAAATAACCCTAACGCGATCAACGACGCTAAAAGAAGCAGATAAAGCCTCGGCGTCTCTTCGTAATGCGGAATCAGCAAAACACCCTCGACAGCACTTAAAATACTGATCGCCGGCGTAATCACCCCATCACCGATCATAAGGGAAATCCCTAAAAACCCTAAAATCGAAACGATCGTTCCGGTTTTGGCATGCCTGAGATACGGGGTTAGAATTTGAACCAACACAACCGTACCGCCCTCGCCTTTTTGGCTCAAACTCGTGGCAAGCCATGCATATTGAATCGTTACCAAAACGACCAATGCCCAAAAAACAAACGATAAAATCCCTAAAATACTCTCAACCGTCGGAGGCACGATCATAAAAATAACCGCTAAGGTATAAATCGGACTCGTTCCGATGTCGCCGTAAACCACTCCTAACGCTTTGATCGTCATCATCTCTTTTTTCATACGTTCGTAAATTTTCATAAGAGCCTTACTGTTTGATTATCAATGCAAAAGAGATTATAAAACGAGACGCGTTAAAAAAGTATCAAAATGCACACGCGACTAAAACCTGCATAATAGATTTGATCGCAAGAGCCGTTAAGACTATTTTGAGTGCCAAAACAAGTTTCTTCCCGTCGATTCGATGGCGTAAATAAGTTCCGACGTAAGATCCGAAAACAGAGCCGATCGTCATAGTCAAGATGATACCGAGATACTCGCGAAAGACAAATCCAAAGTAGACAAAAACCGTTATTTTCATAACATGCGTCATACACATCAAAACGGCCGATGTTGCGATCACTTTATCTTTATCATGAAAATCTTTCAATAATTTTGCGATCGCGAGTTGTCCCGTCGTCCCGACGATGACGGATAAGCCGGTTTGAAAGAAACCGATGAGGTAGTAATTTTCATAATGCATCATCGTAGTATTAAACGTTTGAGACCATAACGACAGTAAGATATACGTTCCGATAAAGACGGGAATATACGTCATGGATATGTAATTGAGGCTATAACTAAAAAGCCCGACGCCGAGTAAAGATCCGATAAAAAACTTCGGTATGACTTGAAATTGGATCTCTTTGTAGCCAAAATACGCTCGTGAGACATTGCTGGTAATTTGATTGAGGCTATGAATAGGAATCAGAACATTTGCCGGTAAAAACGACGGAAGGATCGCAAGCAGTAATAAACCTCCGCCTATACCGATAACCGCCGTTATGCTCGACGTACAAAAACTGATCAATCCAAAGAATAATGCATCCATCTTGTCATTTTCCCTTAAAAAATCTCAAGTGTCAATAATGCAACGTCACTCTTAAAAGAGCCTCTTCGATACAATGCATATACAAAAAACGCTTTTTTAATATAGGTTACATGTAAGCATTGACGCTTACATGTAACGACTTGCGTTTGCTATTTTTCTTTGGCTATAGCATGTGTCGTTGCCGCCGGAACAAGACCTTGTGCGACTAAACGGGGATAATTTTCCTCCGATGTGAGAAAGCCGACTAACTCTTGTGCCGCGGAGGGCTCTTTACTTCCTTTTGCAACACCGATTGAAAAGACAGTCACTTTTTGATACGGAGCCGGAATAGGCCCTACCAAGTCGACACTACCGTTTTCGCCCGTAAAAGGGACAATCTCGCTCACTTGTTGAAAGCCGATTTCCAGATCACCGCGTCCAACCCATGTGGCAACGCGATCACCCACAATCAGTTTCGACTTCGCTTTCACTTCCTCCCCAAAATGAGGGAATACGTTTTCGCTCAGATGCGTCCCGCTTGCACTAGCCGAATAACCGATCGATTTGGCATCCACTAAAACTTTGTCAAATTTTTCTTGCGTGCTAATATCCGGTTTGGGTTGCCCTTTTTTGACCATCATTCCGATGGAAGAGTGTACAAGGTCAACTCTGCTTCCTTTAATCGCAAAACCATCGTCAATCATTTTATCCAATTGGTTACTCGCAAGAATGATAAGATCGAAGGTTTCGCCTCGCTTTAGACGATTGGGAATAGATGTCTCGGAAGCCCCCATGGACGAACCTGAGGAAAGATGGATGGTATGTCCCGTTTTTTCTTCAAATGCGGGTTTTAAGTCATTCATCGTAGCATAAAATGCCCCTGAACTGATCACTTCAATGGTTGCGGCCTGTAGCCCTAATACCACTAAAAGCGATATACCTACAACCGATGTTAGCTTAGAAAAGAACTTCAACATAATGTGACTCCTAAACTTAAAAAAGCATATCAACAAGGATCGAGACAAGAAGTTTAACGATCCTTATTGATTTTCAAGCCTTTGATCATTTTATAGACGATCTTTCGACACCATGAAGACGGATTCATTCACGTTAGAATTTATAGTTTACCTTACATCTTAACTCATCCAAATCTGCCATAAATGTCGTATTGTTTGAGTAACGTGTCGTTTCAATCTCTTGTTTTTCATACAAAAGTTCTAAACTTAACCCTTTTAAAACGGGAACGGCATACATGATACCGCCGGCATACGAGGTATAATCGGCACTCGTGGAAGCATTTTTGACCCGATCCTGATTTGCTTGGGCATATTGTAAAATGCTTTTAAGCCCAATCACGCCTATCGTAGAAAAATCATACGTAAAATCTAAGCGATACGAATCGGTATTGGCACGTAATGAAGGACTGCTAGCTTTTACCAAAGTTGCGGTACTACTTGCGGCACCGTTTCCCATACCGGCGATTACGGCGTCGTTTTTGCTATTCGTTGCCGCCGTCAAAGCCAAACCAAATCCCGATAATTCGCTAATAGAAATCCGTCCTGCGGTTTGTGCACCGTCAAAAGAGATCGCATTGCTTCCCGTACCGGAAACCAAATCCGTTTTTGCACCGCGGTAATTTGCATAAAAACCTAATTTAAAGCCGTTCATCGGAAGTACGTAATCGGCATCGGTGTAATAAAGGTCAACGTCTTTCGTATTGGTTGCAACGACATCGCCTATGTTAGCGTACTGAGCCGTTAACGTAAGATGAGAGATCGATTTATTGATAATCGCAAGAGTGTAGGCGTCATCGAATTGATACGTATCGGAAGCTGAAACGCCGTTAAAAATCGCTCTTTTCTCAAAACTCGGAGCATTGCCGCCTACGTCATTTTTTTTAAGATAGCTTGTTCGCGTTTGAAATTTATCCACAAAACCTGCAATCAATGTTGTTGCCGGAATATCCGTATTGACGACGGTGGCACCCTCAAACGACTCCTTGACGATACGAGAACCGCTTCCGTTCACAAGAGGCGTCGTAATAAACTGACGACCGATCTTTGCATTCGTTTTACCAAGCGTATATCCGACATACGCTTCCGAAAGAACGGCACCCGAGCCATACATGTCACTTGCATATGCTTTTTTACCTTCCGTATCGGCAAACGGAGCGGCACTGGCTTGAATCGTTGAGCCAAGACTCAAACCGTAAAACGTATCCGTAACATAGTTTAAAACTGCAACGGTATTGAAAATATCACCCGATTTTTCAGTATCTTTGAGAACCCTACTCGGGGAAGTCGAAGAATCGAGTTTTTCCGAATCTTTATCAAAATACCACGCTTTAAGCTCGCCCTTGACCGTGCCGTTTTTAAAAGCATCCGCGAGCGTATCCGCCGCCGCGAAAGCATGAGAAGACAAACCGACCGCTACGATAGCCGCAACACTCAAATGAGCATATTTCATTTTTTTCCTTTAAGCTTTTTACCAAGACATGCGTTTTAAAGAGCGACTCTTCTTTTTGGAAGCGCCGCTCTAAAAGCGTTAAGCGAGCTTGCTCGCATCTATGACGTTATAATCCAGACCTAATTTTTTAGCATCAATACCGAGTGCCAAACCTACCAATTGAGCAAGGTGTATCACCGGTAAGCGTGCTTTAGATTTGGTCGTTTCTTGTGCATCGTCTTGGTAAATGTCAAGTTGCATTTGGCATAGAGGACACGGCGTGACGACGCAATCGGCTTTCGATTCAGCCGCACTGTTGACAATTCCACTGGTCATTTTCATAACGGATTTTTCAGCAGGATAGACCGCATGGAATCCACAACAATCCAAACGTTTCGTAAACGGAACGACTTCCGCCCCAAGTGCTCTTACCACCGTTTCAAAACTGCTAGGATTGGTTGAACTCTCAAATCCGAGATCTTTGTGTGGACGAATGCTGTGGCAACCGTAAAAGACGGCGACTTTGAGTTTAGACAAAGGCTTTTTCACTTTTGTTTTCAACTCTTCGGCATTTTGTGCCAATAACCAAAGAAGACTGGTCACTTCGCTCGTACCTTGATAATTCATATTTCCTTTGGCAAGAAATGTATTGATGCTCTCTTTTTTACCGTTGTCCAGTTCTGCTTTGGCGCGACGCAACATCAATAAACAGGTACTACATGTCGTGAGTACCGGCAATTTCATTTGCTCTGCCAATGCAAGATTTCTCGCATTCGCGACCAAAGTGGCTAACGGATCGACGTCTTGCGCTTGAGAAGCACCGCAACAACTCCATCCTTTCATCTCTTTTAACGTAATGCCTAATACGGGAGCAATGGCTTCGATTGACATTTTAGCTTCGATAGCGGCTTGTGTAAGCACGCATCCGGGGAAAAAAGCAAATTCTTTTTGCATACCTTACTCCTTATGTGCAGCATGCGCTGCTTCAATCATTTTTACCAAGTCTTTATGACCTTCGATTTCATGTCCGCCGAAAATCTCTAACGGATTCATTTTACCTGCGCGCATCAACGTGATGGCCGTACCGGCACGAAGCGCCGTACTCATACCTTCGGTTCTAAGAGCCAAACGTATCTCGTTGAGTCGACCGGAGTCTTCGACTAAGTCCGTATAGAATGATTTGGCATGTGCCGGACCGACGCCGCTGTTTAAGCCTTTTCTCATGGCAAGAGCACGTAAACCCGCAATATCTTCGGCACCACTGATATGTTTTGGACAACGGTTGGTACATTCATGGCAGTGGACACAGTTCCATAAACCATTGACGACTGCTGGTTTAACATGAGTCATTGGGTCTTTTGAACGTGAATCATTGGCTAATTTCCACGCATGAGTAAAGACAAACGGTTCCATATAGTCAGAATGATCAGCGGTGAGTTTATTACACTCAGACGCGCACACACCGCATAAGATACAGTCCCATTGTCCAACGATACGGTCGTATTGTTCTTGGTTTTGACGACAACCCTCTTTTTCGGAAAATTCATCTTTGGCGACAAGACCCGGTTTGATTTTGCGAAGATTTTCAATCGCAGGCTCCCAATCGACGACGAGATCGGAAAGCACGGTATAATTCGCAAGCGGAGAGATACGGAATGTCTCGGCATCTTTATACTCTTCAAAAAGTTCCGTCATTTTGGTGTCGCAACCAAGATACGCATGTCCGTTGACACGTACGCCGCACGCGCCGCAAATGGCCATACGGCATGACGCGGTAAAATTGAGCGTAAGGTCTTGGTGTTGTTTAATAAACAGCAACGTCCCAAGCAACGTTAATGCTTCAATATCTTTTTTCTCAACCGTATAGGTTTGCTGATAATTTTTTTTGCCATCAAAGCGATCAATGATAAATTTCATTAGTATTTCCTCTCTTCAACTTTAAACTGACCTACCACAACGTCTTTCCATGCTAAATGCATTTTGCCGCTCTCATCCATCGTAACCATCGAGTGTTTGAGGAAGTTTTCATCGTCACGCTTCAAGTAATCTTCTCTAAAGTGTGAACCGCGTGATTCTTTACGTGCCGTTGCACCCATAAGTGCAGCGCGAGAGGCAAGAAGTAAGTTACCCAACTCGACATACTCCGTAAAGGCGGTATTAAACACCGGATTGGCGTTTGGAATACGAAGCGCATCGTAACGTGCTTGAAATTCCGCGTGTTTGTCGGCAAGGGCGAGTAATTTAGATTCGGTTCTAAAGATACCCATATTGTACCAGTTTGCCGCACCCATCTCTTCGCGAAGCGCATACATGTCATTCACATTGCCTTTGCCTGATCCCGTGACTTCTTTAAAATGACTGATCCATTTAAGGGTTAGGTCATTGAGGCGTTTGCCTGTACCGAAATCCGCTTTTGCCGCGTATTCAGCCGCATTCGTCCCTGCAATTTTACCTGTTACCGTTGCATCGCACAAAGAGTTACCGCCCAAGCGATTTGCCCCATGAATCGAAACACACGCTGCCTCGCCTGCCGCAAAAAGACCGGGAGCCGGCGTTGCCATCGTATCAAGACTATCAACGTGAATACCGCCCATAGAGTAGTGTGCCGTTGGACGAATCGCAATCGGTTTTTCAACTAAGTCCATGTTCTCAAACAAAAGACCGATATGACGAATTTGCGGCAAGTTTCGCATAATTTTCTCTTTGCCGAGGTGGGTAACGTCAAGCAGAACATAGGCTTCCATATCGTGACCGAAACCGCGACCTTCACGAATTTCCATTTCGATAGAACGTGCAACGATGTCACGAGGTGCTAGTTCCATTTTGTTGGGAACATACCGTTTCATAAAACGTTCGCCAAGGTTATTGAGTAAGATACCGCCTTCCCCGCGTGCCGCTTCGGTAATCAACGTACCGCCGTGGCATACGCCGGTCGGATGGAATTGAAGCATCTCAGGGTCTTTAAAGATCAACCCAGCACGAAGGGCAGCTGCTGCACCATCACCGGTTGCAATGTAAGGCGTTGATGTTCTATTCCAAAACACGCGCGTGTAACCACCTGTGGCTAAAACAACGGATTTTGCGCGAACGGGAGCGATGTCGCCGGTACGAACATTACGAAGAACGACACCCTCACAACGACCGTTATCAATGCTAATATCTAGCATATGATGGTCCATCAAAAACTTCACGCCGTGTTTAAGAGCATCGTCCAAACAGGTATGCGTTAAGATATGACCGGTTTTATCCGATGCAAAGTTACAACGAATTTTCGAAGCACCGCCTGCGTAGCGTTTATCGACACGACCTTTACTATCGCGTGAAAACGGCATACCCAGATAATCAAGTTCATGAATAGCGGCACCTGCGTACGTCGCAAATTTTAGTGCCGTATCTTGATCAACGAGATAATCGCCGCCTTTAACGGTATCTTTGGCGTGAAGTTCAAACGAATCGCCTTCGCTAAAATCGATAACACCGTTAATGCCGCCCTCCGCCATCGTCGTTGCGCTACGTGAGGGCATCACTTTGCTCACAACCACAACGCTAAGATTTGGATTTTTCTTGCGTGCGGCGACGGCTGCCCTTAGTCCTGCCGCACCTGTTCCAATAATCAAAACATCACATGTAGGTATGCCTGACGTGTTGATAGAGGTTGAAGATGCCGCAAACGCTTTTTCAACGCCTGTCGTACTGGCGGCCAAAGCACCCATGGTAATACAGGCGGATTGCAGAAATTCTCTTCTGGTAAACTGTTCACTCATAAGATTTCCTCTCAATGATTTTATAAATTTAAAATTATATTTTCAAAATACATTTTAAATTTAATTACAGCAAAATATTAATACACTTTTATCCATATGTCAAAGTAGATTTTTCATATATTCTTATAGGTTTTACCTATGAATATAAATGTTCTTAAATGCTTGTATATAGGAGATTATGATGAGTTTCAAACAGATAGAATGTATCGTAACGGTAGCAAAATTAAAAAGCTTTACGAAAGCGGCAAATAAACTGAAAATCGCCCAACCGTCTTTAAGTCAGAATATCAATACGATCGAAAAGCAGCTGGGTGTTCCACTTTTTGATCGCAGTACGACGCCTATCAGCCTGACGCATGCGGGTGAAATTTATGTCTCCAAAGCCAATGCCATCATCGAACTGTACAATGATTTAACGATACAGATGAAAGACGTTACCGGTTTTGAAAGCGGTAAATTGCGTTTGGGTTTTTCGCAAACTGGGTACCATTTCATTCCGACCGCTTTAGCCTCTTTTTACAAAAAATTTCCCAAAGCGGACATTAAAGTTTCACAAGTTTTTTCAACCCTCAAACTAGAAAAAATGCTTTTAGACGGCGATATCGATATTGCGACATTAATGCTACCGCTGAGTTCTGAAGAATTGAATTATAAAATTATTAAAGAAGATCAAGCACTTCTTGCTTTGCCGATTACGCATCCTTTGGCTCAAAAAGCTAAGAAAAAAAGCAAAGGCTATCCGATGCTTTCTTTAAGCGAATTGCGAAATGAAAAGTTTATTTTGCCGAAAGAAACGCAAAGGAGTCGTGCTATTTTTGACCATATTTTCAAGAAAGCCGGTTTTGAACCGAACGTCTTTTGCGAAACCGAAACATTTGATATCGCTAATGCCATCGTCGCTTCCGGAATCGGAGCCTGTTTTACGTTACCGCAATTTATTAAAGAAGACAAAGCCGATAAAGTGATGTTATTTACGATCGATGAACCTCTTTTAAAGCGTACCGCCGTACTCGCATACCGTAAAGATAAACGTTTATCGAAAATTGCCTACGAATTTTTACTCACCGTGAAAAACCAATCGTAATGCAAAAGTAATCATCGGGAAATGTGTCGCACAGGCTTCTTTCAATGCCGACATTGAAAGAAGCTCTGCCATGGAGTTAATGCAAGAAGTGGCGTACGCCCGTAAAGTAGAGTGCGATACCGTATTCGTCGGCGGCTTTGACGACCTCGTCGTCGCGGATACTACCGCCCGGCTCGATAATGGCTTTCACACCCGCGGCTGCCGCCGCGTCGATGGAGTCGCGAAACGGGAAAAACGCTTCGCTTGCAAGAGCCGCACCGCTCACGTCGATGCCCATCTCCTCGGCTTTTCGAAGTGCCGCTTTCGCCGCATCTACGCGACTCGTCATTCCCATGCCGATGGCGACCATCATCGCATCTTTCACGTAAACGACGCAGTTGGATTTGGTCAGTGCCGCTACTTTGTAGGCGATTTCAAGATCGCTCAGCTCTTGTTGCGTCGCCGCTCTTTGGCTAAGGCATTTAGCGTTAGCGATCTCTTCGTCTTTGACCGCGTCGCTCTCTTGGAAAACAAATCCGCCGTCGACATGTTTAAAATCGTAAGCGTCTTCGCTGAGAACCAAGTATTTGCTCTCTTGCGTAAAAATTTTGATGCGTTTTTTGGTGTCAAAGACATGCAACGCATCTTCATCGACGTTAGCCGCAATGATGACTTCGACGAAAATCTCGTTGATTTTTTCCGCCAAGGCACGATCGAGCGTTCCGTTGATCGCCACGACGCCGCCGTAAGCCGAAACGGGATCGCATTTTAAGGCTTTCACGTAGCTCTCGAACACATTTTCGCCGATGGCAAAACCGCACGGATTGGCGTGTTTGATGATACACACCGCCGGAAGATCGCCGAAAGATGCGGCAATTTTGACCGCACCGTTGATGTCCGTCATATTGTTAAAGCTGGCTTCGCCTTTGAGGGTTTTAAAGTTGTTCGTAAAGAAGTAGTCAAACTCGTACAGTGCCCCTTTTTGGTGCGGGTTTTCGCCGTAACGCGTATCGAAGGCTTTTGTTCCGACGATAAACTGCTTTTCACCGAAACCTCCGTTAAAGCGTTTGTTCATATAATTTGCGATCATGCTATCGTACGCTGCGGTATGCTCGAACGCTTTGATCATTAACGCGCGTCGAAATTCAAGCGTATTGTTTTTTTCACGAATTGCTTCGATGACGCCGTCGTAATCGAGTACATCGGTGACGATCATAACGTCGTTAAAATTTTTTGCCGCACTTCGTACCATCGCCGGACCGCCGATGTCGATGTTTTCGATAATCTCATCAAAATCGTCCGTTTTGGAGATGGTCTCTTTAAACGGATAAAGATTGACGCAAACCAAGTCGATACCTTCGATGCCGTGCTCTTTGGCGACTTTGACATGTAAAGGTAAATCCCTGCGGTGCAAAATGCCGCCGTGAATCATCGGATTGAGCGTTTTAACGCGCCCGTCGAACATTTCGGGAAACTTGGTCACTTCGGAAATTTCAAGTGCCTTGACGCCCTCTTCTTTTAACAGCTTATACGTTCCGCCCGTTGAGATAATCTCAAAATCCAATGCCGCCAAATTCTTGGCAAACTCTACAACTCCCGTTTTATCGCTCACACTGATTAACGCTCTCACACTCGTCCTTTTTGACATGTTAATAATTTATTGATGTTTTTATTTTACAATAGCTTCGTTTTAGGATCGATTAAATACAATACGCCAATTTTTCAGGAAAAAGAATGGATCAAACACAAAAATCGTCACAAAAAGCATGGCTCATCCTTTTTTTAGCATGGATAGTCACGATGATATCAACGCTTGGAAGCCTATTTTTTAGCGAAATAATGCTCTTCCCACCGTGCGTTTTATGTTGGTATCAACGTATTTGTATGTACCCGCTTACGCTTATTTTTATCGTCGGAATTTTTTCCAACGATCGTACGGTTTTTCGCTACTCTTTGCCGCTTGTCGCCGTAGGTCTCTTTTTTGCGCTCTACCATAATTTGCTCTATTACGGTATCGTCCCTGAAAAACTTGCACCGTGTACGCAAGGCGTTTCATGCACGAGCGATTATATTCACTGGTTCGGATTTATCACGATTCAAGGGCTTTCGCTCTTTGCGTTTAGCCTTCTTGCAGCACTCCTCTATTTTTTTCAAAAGGTTTCACGATGAATAAACAACTCCTCATTGCTTCCAGTTTATTGCTTTTTGTCGCTTTTTATTTCGGCGGAAGCTACCTTTATCAAAAAAGCAATGTAAACGTCTCAAGCGACAAACAATCCGCACTCGTTCGTCCAACTGCCTTCGTTCTTGGAAATCCCGATGCCAAAACGACGATCGTCGAGTTTTTCGACCCAGCGTGTGAGACATGCAAAAGTTTTTACCCTTTTGTTAAAAACATTCTCAAACAACATCCCGACAAACTCAAACTCGTTTTACGTTATGCGCCTTTTCACACGGACTCTTATTACGTGGTTGCGATGATCGAAGCGGCACGTTTGCAAAACAAATACCTTGAAGCGTTGGAAGTCATTTATAAGTATCAAGACAAATGGGCAAGTCATACCGGCACGCCCAATATCGGTCTGATTTGGAGTTTTTTACCCGAAGCGGGAATCGACGTCGAACAACTGAAAAACGATATGAAAAAGCCTGAAATCGACGCGATCATCAAGCAAGACATCGCCGATACCAAAACCCTCGGCGTAAGAGCGACGCCCGAGTTTTTCGTCAACGCTAAGCCGCTCGTAAAATTCGGAAAGATAGAGCTTCAAGCCTTAATCGACTCGGAACTCTAGAGCTTATTCGTGATGGAGCGGCGTGATTTCGTTGTAGCCGTGAAGCCTGATGTCTCGGCGACGTCTTGCGTCGTGAAAACGTCTTTTTTGCACGTCGGTTTCGGGAATCAGGGGCGGCACGGGTGTCGGACGTCCTTTGTCGTCGACCGCGACCATCGTAAAAAAACAACTGTTCGTATGCGTCGCGATTCCTTGTTGGATATTTTCGGCAATGACTTTGATGCCTACTTCCATCGAGGTTTTGCCCGTAAAATTCACGCTGGCTAAAAAGCTCACGAGCGTTCCGACGGGAATGGCTTGCTTGAAAATGACCTGATCGACCGACATCGTCACGACGTACGTGCCGCAATAGCGCGATGCGCACGCGTAGGCGACTTGATCGAGTAGCTTCAAAAGATCGCCGCCGTGTACGTTACCGGAGAAATTTGCCTTATCGGGCGTCATTAAAACCGACATCGAAAGCGTGTGTTTTTCAAACGGTGTAGAGAGCATTAGCTTTTTTCCTTTTTAATCGTTTCATAGGCTTCGTTGATCTCTTGTAACTTTGCCGTCGCCGCATCGATCATACTTTGATCTTTACCTTGTCCCATCAAAATATCGGGGTGGTACTCTTTGACCAAGGCTCGGTATTTTTTCTTGATGCTTTCCATATCGTCTTGCGGACTTACGCCTAAAACGTCATAGGCATTTTGTATTCCAAAACGCTTTTGTTCGGTTTTATGCGTATAAAATGTTTTAAATTGCTCAATCATACGCTCAAAATCAGCCCGTCGAATCTCTAACGCGTCGGAAATATCTTCGTTAATCATCCACTCCGTTTGCGAAAATTCTCCGTCGATAAAGGCAAGATTGAGCAAATACTCCATTACTTTCAGACGCTTTGCGTAGTCGTTTTGCGTGAGTTTGAGGTATTTTTTCGAAATAACGAGCGTATTGTCGAACGTCTGCATTTCGGTTTGATAAATTGCTTTGAGCTCTTCGCGTACGCGCTCGCTCTCTTCAAACACGCGTGCGATGTCGCTAAACGTCAAACTTAAAAGCTCCGCTTCCAGTTCGCTGACTCTGCCGTCGGCTTTCGCCACTTTTGCCATCAATGCGACCAAAAGCCCCGCTTCATGCTCGCGAAGATCGCCTTGCAACGCCTGTTTCTCATTCACATGAATTTTTTGCGCATAATCGTCCGCATTGTAATTTTTCGTTAAAAAATAAAAAAGAACGATCACGGCTAGAACAATCATATAGGTCATTTTTTCACCTTTACATGTCAAACGAAATTGAGGCAAATATGCTACAATTTTTTCATTAAAGAAAAGGACACTTTCTATGTTTAATTTCGATGAAATCGTTGATAGAACCAAGACTCCGTGTGAAAAATGGAATAAATACAAAGGTCAAGACGTCATTCCGGCGTGGGTGGCGGATATGGATTTTAAATCGCCTCCATGCGTGATCGAAGCGTTGCAACAAAGAATTGCTGAGGGCGTTTTTGGCTACACGGACATTGATGAAGAGACATACGGTGCGATTCTTTCGTTTTTAAAACGCCACTACGACTGGGAGATTCAAAAAGAGTGGTTGGTCTTTACGCACGGCGTGGTCAGCAGTATGAACGTCGCATGCCTCACGGTAGAAGGAGAGAGCGTAATGACGACTACGCCGATTTACCCACATTTCATCAAAGCACCCATGCATGCGAACAAAGAAGTCATAGCGATTGCGATGAAAGAAGAAAACGACCGTTGGACGCTGGATTTTGAAGCGATGGAGGCACACATCAAACCTACATGTAAACTTTTTATGCTCTGCAATCCCTACAATCCGGCCGGAACCGTTTTTACATGTCATGAATTAGAGCAACTCGGAGCGTTTTGCCTCAAGCACGATCTTTTGATCTGTTCCGATGAAATTCATGCCGATTTGCTTTTAAATCCAACTGCCAAACACGTTCCGATTGCCTCGCTCGGGGAAGCACTCTCTAAGCGTACCATCACATTAATGGCTCCAAGCAAAACCTTCAACATCGCAGGGCTGCAAGCCTCGTTTGCCGTGATCCCCGATGCCGAACTTCGCAAGCGTTTTAAAAAGACGATGGGAAGCATGGTCGGCGGTATCAACCTTTTGGGCATTACCGCGCTTAAAGCGGCGTATCTTGGGGGCGATGCGTGGCTGGGTGAGCTTCGTGTCTACTTAGCGGAAAATCTCAAAACGGTTCAAGCGTTTGTGGCACGCAATCCCAAGCTCAAACTCTTAGATCAAGAAGCGACCTTTCTCGCGTGGATCGATGCATCAGCGTTACATGTCAAGAGTCCGTACGAATTTTTCTTACAACACGGCGTGGGACTAAGCGATGGCGGACCGTTTGGCAATGAACAGTGCGTTCGCCTCAATTTTGGGACGCAAAGAAGTGTTTTAGAAACCATCTTAGAGCGCATGCAAAAAGCAATGGACAGCCTATGTTAAAGTGTCTCTTAGGGCTTTTCGTTGCGCTAAGCCTTAATGCAAGCACACACATCGTCATTCTCGGCGATCCGCATATTCCGGGTAAACACCTTGAAGCCAAAGAGCATGTCTTAGAGCAGATCAACCAATGGAGCGATGTCGATAGCGTCGTTGCGACGGGCGATCTTTGCTCATTGACGGGCACACACGAAGAATATACTCAAGTCAAAGACTATTTTTCAAAGCTTCGCAAGCCGCTTTACGTCATCACGGGCAATCACGACTTTATCTATGCCGATGAATTAGGCGAGGACGGCAAGTTTTTGCACGGAACGCCTAAGATGCAAAACGAAAAGCTCCAACGCTTTCAAAAGGCATTTCATCTTCCAAAGCTCTATTACAGTGTGCAAAAAGAGTCTTACCTGCTTATCTTTCTCTCCGCCGATACTCCGGAACATCTTGCCCAGCTTTCGATGGAGCAGTTAAGTTGGTTTGAAAATGAACTCAAAACCCATCCCAAAATGCCGACCATCGTCTTTTTTCATGCCCCGCTCGATCACACGCTTGAGAATTACAACCGTTGGGCAAACACGCCCAACTTTGTCGCCCAACCTAAAGAAGCAATACACCGACTCATTGTTCAAAACCCGCAACTTTTTTTATGGGTGAGCGGACATACGCATACTTCTGCGAAAGAGTCCAGTTTTGCCTCTTCCATCAACCGTTACGAGCAGGTTACCAACGTTCATAACAGCGACATGAACAAAGAGACGATCTGGAGCAATTCACTCTTTTTGGAAAAAGATCGCGTGCGCATTCAAACCTACGATCATCAGGCGCATCAATGGCTTCCTTCGTTGGAACGAACGATTTTAGTGCCGAAATTTTAGGAAAAAGTCGGTACTATTTTTCAATTTTTTTAAGGAAACGTATGACGAAACTATGGATAAGCTTTAGCATAGCCGTACTTTTACTCACGGGATGCGCTCAAAAAGAACTCTCACAAAATGCCCCAGAACTTCCGCAAAAAGTCGAAGACGAAAAAAAAGAACTTCGAGCCCATATCGTTGCCAATGCGATGAAACATAAAAATCGACAAGACGGAGGAGATTGTTCCGGATTTGTCACGCTCGTCAATAAAGAGAGCAACGAGCCTTTCTTTCAAACGCAAGCTTTAAACGATTATTATGAAGATTCACGCAAATCGCTTGCGATTTACAACTACTTAGCCGACCGCAACAGGCTCTATTATGAAAACCCCAAAGTAGGCGATCTGGTCTTTTTCGCCAATACCGTTAAAGCCTACGCAAAGGCGAAAAGTGCCGACAACATCACGCATATCGGTATCATCACGCGTATCGACGCCGATGAAACCGTCTACTTTATTCACCATACCAAAGGAAAAAACTTGATAGGACAAATGAACTTAAAATATCCCGATGCATCGTTATACGAGCATAAAGTCGTCAATTCGTATATGGAAAAATGTGCGGCAAAAAACAGCCAAAACAAATGCTTGGCACCGGAATATTTTAGCGCTTACGGGAAAATTCAATGAAACGATGGCTGATTTTAGGTATCACGACACTCTACTTTGCGGGATGCACGCCACAACCTTCACCCCAAATCGAAAAACACGTCGCCGAACCCGAACCGACACCCGAAACGGCGCAACTCTACTTAGAAGAAACGCCGAGCGAAGATTTGTATATCCAACGCGATGAAAAAAGTTTCTCGCTTCGTTCTATTTCTCCGATGACGACGCGTCAAAGCATCGTCAATACGGCGATGAGTTATCTGAACAAACGCGACGGAGGCGATTGTTCCGGCTTCGTCAATCTCGTTAACTTAAAAACGGGACGTCCGTACTACAACGAAAAAGAGCTCAATGCAAATTTTGATAACGCACGAAAATCACGTGCGATGTTTAATCTCATGGCAAAACGCGGACACGCCTTTGAAACGATGCTACCCAACCTCGGCGATTTAGTTTTTTTTGAAAATACCGAGAGAAGACCGGCGGTTAAAACCAAAACCAAAGGTAAAAATCCGCCCAAACCGCAACCCGCTGCTTCGGTTATCGAAAATATTACGCACGTCGGCATCGTTACGCGCATCGATACCGACGGTACGGTCGAGTTTATCCACCACTCCAACGGAAAAAATATTTTGGATTATATGAACTTCAACTACCCGATGCTCACCAACAAAGACGGCAAAAAGATTAACACCTATATGAAACGCTGCCCGTCCAAAGGCGGCGCGGCACAACCGCAGTGTATGAATATCGCCTTTTTTGTAGCGTATGGGACGTTTTGATTTTACACACAATCCAAGCAAAGCTTGAATTGCGAGATAGCACTAAAGCTAGCCAATAAATTGGCAGAAAATGGGAGTGAAAATTTGAAAGAGAAAAGAGGTGCTTTTGCACCTCTTGAAATTTTAGATGTCTTGTTCGATCACTTCGGCAAAACGGTTAAAATAACGCTCGCAAATCGCTTCAACGCTTTTTGAAACATCGTTACATGTAAAGCTATTTCCACCTACGGTTCCGATCTTCACAACGCTTAAACCAATCGTTTTAGCCATAGCTTCAAAACCTGCTTCATCGCTCACTTCAACGATAGCACGTGAGAAACTCTCAGAGAAAATATCTCGTGCATCGTTACATGTGAACTTACATGTAACGCCTTTTTTACTCTTTGCAACCATCTTCGCTAGCGCGATAGCGATACCGCCGACATTAACATCTTTCGCCGCGTTCAAGAAACCTTTTTTGTTCGCTTCAATGACAAGTTCCCACAGTTTTAACTCTTTGTCATAATCAAGTTCAGCCAATGTTCCCTCAACTTTGCCGTACAACTCTTTCATATACAAGCTACCGCCAAAGTCACTTTTGGTCTCACCGAGGAGATAAATGGAAGCACCCTCTTTTTGGAAACTAGACGGTAGTGTTTTGTTCGCGTCGTCGTTTAGACCTACCATAACAATCGCAGGCGTTGGGAAAACACCAATGCCATTTGTTTCGTTGTAAAGAGAGACGTTACCACTGACAACAGGCGTGTTGAGCTTCGCGCATGCCTCTTTGATGCCGTAACAGCCCTGTGCAAATTGCCACATGACTTCGGGGTTCTCAGGATTTCCATAGTTTAAGCAGTCCGTAATCGCCAAAGGTCTAGCGCCACTCATCGCCACGTTTCGTCCACTCTCCGCCACAGCCGCCGCCGCACCCATTTTAGGGTCGATGTAGTTATAACGTGGGTTACAGTCGCTACTCATGGAGAGTGCTTTGCCGTTTTCTTTGATGCGAATCACACTGGCATCAAGGCTACCCGGGGCTTTAATCGTGTTGGTTTGTACGGTTGAGTCGTATTGGTTGAAAATCCATGTTTTATCAGAAACTTCAACGGAGTTCAAAAGTGCATCAAACGCTTTTTGGTTGTCAATTTTTGCAAAATCGTTAATCGTTGTGGTTTTGATGCTCGCAAGATATGTTGGCTCTTTGGTGGGGCGATCGTAAATCGGTGCTTGCTCACTGACGGGTTGGACTGGCATATTTGCCACTCTCTCGCCATGCCAGAAGAGTTCCATATTGCCCGTGGCTGTTACTTCACCGATGATTTCAGCGTTAAGATCCCATTTTCTAAAGATCTCGACGACTTTGTCTTCATACCCTTTTTTTGCACAAATGAGCATACGCTCTTGTGATTCGGAGAGCATAAATTCAAAGGGTTGCATCCCCTCTTCGCGCGCAGGAACTTTGTCAAGATGCATGATCATACCGCTTCCACTACGTCCTGCCATCTCGAAGGAACTTGACGTTAAACCGGCCGCTCCCATATCTTGGATACCGACGATGTAATCGGTTTTAAAGAGTTCTAAACACGCTTCCAAAAGAAGTTTTTCCGCAAATGGATCGCCTACTTGAACCGTTGGGCGTAGACTTTTGTTGGCTTCGGTAAAGCTATCGCTCGCCATAACAGCACCACCCAGACCATCACGACCGGTTTTAGAGCCGACATAGACAACAGGATTGCCGATGCCCTCAGCTCTGCCGTAGAAAATTTCATCGCTTTTTGCAAGACCGAGTGTAAACGCATTGACCAAAATGTTTCCGTTATAACTCTCATCAAAGAAAGTCTCGCCACCGATGGTTGGAACACCCATGCAGTTACCGTATCCGCCGATACCTGCAACGACACCGCGAACAAGAAAACGTTGGTGACGTGACGTGTCATCGTTATTGGTAACATTGCCAAAACGAAGGGAGTTCATGTTGGCTACAGGGCGCGCGCCCATCGTAAAGACGTCTCTTAAGATACCACCCACACCTGTTGCCGCACCTTGGTACGGTTCAATAAAACTTGGGTGGTTGTGGGATTCCATCTTAAAGACCGCCGCCATGCCATCGCCTACGTCGATAACACCCGCATTTTCACCCGGTCCTTGAATGACCCATGGTGCTTTGGTGGGGAAGCCATTGAGGTATTTTTTACTGGATTTATACGAGCAGTGCTCACTCCACATCGCGGAAAAGATGCCGATCTCTAGCATGTTCGGCTCACGCCCCAAAATCGTTAAAATATTTGCATACTCTTCTTTGGACAACTTATGTTTTTTTAACACCGCTTCTAAATTTTCCATGGATATTTCGCCCTATCTGATGTAATTTAAGATGGGCTTATTGTACAAAAAAGGAGCTAAAAGTTAGTTGTGCCAATCGCTGTTTTACCAAGAAGAAAGACTAAGCTTTATAGAATTTTGATGAAAATTCAGATAGAATCCAATCCTCTATTTTAGATTGAAGGCGGTCGTTGGTATGTTTGGACTCGATTTTGGAGAAATTATCGTCATAGCCCTTGTTGCTGTTATCTTCCTCGGACCGGAAAAACTCCCCGAAGCCATGGTGAAAGTAGCCAAATTTTTTAAATCCGTCAAAAACAGCGTCAATGACGTTAAAAGTACCTTTGAACAAGAGATGAAGATTCAAGAGCTCAAAGACGAAGCACTTACGTACAAAAAAAAGCTAGACGAAATGGCGACCAGTGCTCGCAAAACAATTACGTTTGATGAGCTCGAAGAGATTAAAAAAAGTACGCAAAACGTTAGCGACTCTTTCAAAGAGCTCGAAAACAGCGTGAAAAACGACGTCGTCTCCGAAACGCCTCAAGCGGAAACCGCACCCTCACCTGCGCTCACAGCCGTCACCCAAACCAACAAAGAGGAAAAAGCCTAATGTTCGAGGAGTTAAGACCGCATATTGCCGAATTACGTAAACGTCTTACGATTTCTTTAGTGGTCGTTATCGCGATGTTTCTGATCTGTTTTTCATTTTGGCAACCCATCTTAAGCTGGATGATCGCCCCTTTAAAAGCCGTTCTTCCCGAGGGAAGCAACGTGATCTTTACCGGTGTGCAAGAACCCTTTTTTACCGCAATGAAAGTTGCCTTTTTTGCCGGCTTTATCGGTGCACTTCCGATTATTTTTTGGCAGTTTTGGCTTTTTGTCGCACCCGGACTTTACGATAACGAAAAACGTTTGGTCATTCCTTTCGTCACCGCGGCGACGGGTATGTTTTTAATGGGAGCGGCTTTTTGTTACTACGTCGTCGTACCCTTAGCATTTGCATTTTTGGTTGCCTTCGGTAGCACCCTTTTTACCGCCCTTCCCAGCATCGGCGAATACGTCGGCTTTTTTAGCAAAATCCTTTTTGGATTCGGGCTCTCGTTTGAAATGCCCGTCGTGATTTTCTTTTTTGCCAAATTAGGTTTGGTAACCGACCAAACACTTAAAGAGTTTTTTCGATACGCAATCGTCATCATTTTTACGATAGCGGCGATCTTAACGCCGCCCGATGTTTTATCGCAACTTCTCATGGCGGCACCGCTCACGCTTTTATACGGTATTTCCATTTGGATCGCCAAAATCGTCAATCCTTATGTTCCGCCCGAAGAGGACGAAACACAAACCGATGACGACGATGAAGCACAAAAGGATTAATCCATCGATCCGCTCTTAAAATCGACGTACGACTACGCACTGCCCGAAGAACTGATTGCTACGCATCCCGTCGAACCGCGCGATGCCGCAAGATTGTTGGTCTTCGAGCGTGCCGGTCAAACGATCACGCATACAACGTTTGATCGTTTATTTGAATTCATTCCCGGCGACACTGCGGTCGTTTTAAACGATACGAAAGTTATCAAAGCACGCGTTTTCGGGAAAAAAGAAAGCGGCGGTGCCGTCGAAATCCTTTTAAACGCACCGCTACAAGACAACCTTTATAGCGTCTATATTAAAGGGCGCGTCAAGGTCGGAAGTCTGCTTTTTTTCGACGAGAACCTGCACGCGGAAGTGGTTGAACTCAAAGAAGAAGGTCTACGCGTCGTTGCCTTTTTTCATAAAGAAAAAGCCGTCGATACGCAAGAGCTTTTCGCGATTTTAGAGCGTATCGGACATATTCCTTTACCTCCGTACATCAAACGAAGCGACACGCACGAGGACCGCATCGATTATCAAAGCGTTTTTGCCAAAGAACAAGGCGCCGTTGCCGCGCCGACCGCATCGTTGCATTTTTCCGACACGATGTTCGAGACACTCAAACAACGCTATGAAACGCATTTTTTAACCTTACATGTAGGAGCGGGAACCTTTAAGCCCGTCGAAGCGGAGCATATTCAAGACCACGTGATGCATTCAGAAATTTACGCTATTCCGGAAGCGACATGTCGCCTCATCGATTCGCCTAAGCCGCTTCTAGCCGTCGGTACGACCGTCACACGAACGATCGAATATTATGCAAGAACGCATCATCAACAAGGCGCATGCAATCTCTTTTTGCATCCCAAAAACCCGCCGATTCGGGTTAATTATCTTTTAACCAATTTTCACTTACCCCAATCCACGCTCATCATGCTGGTCGCTTCGTTTATAGGTATCGAAGAGACGCTCAAACTCTACGCCATTGCCGTGAAAGAAAAATACCGCTTTTTCTCTTACGGCGATGCGATGTTGATCGTGTAATATACGAAATTTAAAGGGATAAGAAAAGAGGATTACGCTTTCATATCCAACAAACTGCCGATCATCTCGTCTTCGGTTTGAATCGGTTTGGTGTTGGCTTCAAAGCCCGCTTCGAGTGCAATTTGATCGGTAAACTCGGTCGTAAGATCGGTTCCGTTATCGGTTTTGCTACTGTTTGCTACGACGCTGTTTGATTCTTCGCTCAAAGTCGTTTGTGTGGCTTGATAGGTTTGCGTATTAACGTTGGCGACGTTATTCGCACTGTTGTTCATCCATGTCGACATCGCATTCATAGCGTTGGCATTGACTTGCATACGCACTCCTTTTACTATGGTATTTCATTTAAAACTATACTCTTTCGGGCTTGAAAAGAAACTAAAAAAATTACGGACGAATAGCTTTAAGCGTTTGGTTTAATCTCTCAATCAATGCCGGATCGGTGTCTTTGTGAAATGCAAAATAGAGGTCGTTTTCGCGCAATAACGTCACGATTTCATAGGCGTCTAACGAGTAGCCGGTTGCTTGTAAGGTATAAAACATCGCATCGACGCTAAACGCGACCGCGTCCAACCGGTCTTCTCGTAATTTGCGCAGTTGCGAATCGATGTTGCTAAAGCGGTCGAAATCTTCCAACGTAAATCCCTCTTTGAGCAAAAGCTGTTCGGCTCCGCTATCGTGAACCGTACCGATTTTACCTAAATTGTGCCCGCGCAAAGCTTGAAGATTGACATGTCGTTCTTTTTTGGCAATAACGCCGATACGTAATTTTCCGATAGGTCCGACCCATGCAAACAACGCTTCGCGTTCTTGCGTACGGGCGGCACTGAACAAAACCGTACGGGGGTGTTCAAGCACTTCGTGATAACCGCGCGACCACGGAACGACGTTGATTTGTCCATCGACAATCGTTTGCCCCGTTTTGCGAAAGAGTTCTTGGAGGAGCCAAACGGACGAACCTTCGATCTTTCCTTCGGCATTTTTATAATTAAACGGCGGATTATACTCGGTGTAAACGCGAAAACTCTCGGCATTGAGAGTTAAAAATAGCGTGCATAAAAGCACTATCCAACGCATCATAATGCTATTTTCCCCGTTTGAAGCGCTTTCCACGTATAGATAAACATGTCAAAATTTTCGAGCAAAAGCGTTGCGATTTTAGGATCAAACTGTGTCCCGCTTGCCATCTCAAAATACTCTTTGACGGCTTTTTCTTCCCACGGCTCTTTGTAAACGCGTTTATCTAACAATGAATCAAATACGTCCGCAACGGCGCAAATACGTCCGACTAAAGAAATTTCTTCGCCCTTTTTACCGTAAGGATATCCCTCTCCGTCCCATCGCTCATGGTGTTCCAAAGCGATAACCGCCGCCAAGCGCATCATCTCAAATTCCGAATCCGCAAGCATCTCGTAACCCAACATCGAGTGGGTTTTCATCACCACCCATTCGTCCTCGTCCAGTTTGGAAGGTTTGTTTAAAATTTCGTCGCTAATGCCGACCTTGCCGATATCGTGCAACACGGCCGCCATTTTGATTTTTTCACATTCGGCTTCGTCTTTACCCAAAAACTTGCAAAAAAGATAACAAAACTCGGCAACCCGCCTTAAATGCTGTCCCGTCTCTTTTGACTTTAATTCGGCGATAGACGCCGAAATATAGGTAATTTCATGGTTCAGTTTTTGAATCTCTTTGGTTTGCTCGTCGACTTGCTGTTGCAAGGAAGACTGTAACCGGTAAAGGTCGACGTGGGTTTTAACCCTTGCTTTTAAAATTGCGGTATTGAACGGTTTGGATATATAATCCACCGCACCGACGTTAAAACCGATCTCTTCATACTCCAACCCTTCATTGGCGGTTAAAAAAATCACGGGAATAGCTCGGGTTTTTTGCATTTGCTTCAAGCGTCGGCACACTTCGTATCCGGTCATAAAAGGCATATTGATGTCGAGTAAGATCAAATCGGGTTCGATAGACTCCGCCAACGCCAAGCCTTTTTTTCCCTCTTTGGCGGCATAAACTTCATAATCGCTCAAAAGCGACGTCAACATTTCGATATATTCGGGCGTATCTTCGATTACCAATACTTTAGCCATGTTCTTTCTCCTGACGAAGCTCTTGCAAATACGCTAATGCCGCATCAAAATCAAATTGTTTGCAGGCTAAAGAGAGTTTCGTAAACCGTTCATCTTCTTTTAAGTCCGCATCGAGCGTTAGCGTTTCAAGAAGCGCATGCACTTTAGAAACGTTGGATTGCTCCAATGCTTCGTGCAACGCTTGTAAGTGTTGTTTTTGTTCTAAAATCCCTGCCTCATTTTCGATCGACGAAGGGTTGCGTAACGCCGTATTGTTGACAAACCTTTCATACTCTTTGTTTACGAAGGGTGCGGCGTTACGGTGCGCTACAATAATGTTATCAAAATAAGAAGGCTCGATCGGTCGGTCGGTTTTCACTAACGTTTCGGCTTCCAAAAGCGCATGTTCTAAGGCAAAAAGTCCCAACGACCCGCACAATCCTTTTTGCGTATGCAGGTAATCGACGAACATGGCACGATCGTTGCCGGAAGAGAGTGAAGCTATTTTTTGCGGCATATGCGTAAACGTTTCGTAAAAGCGACTCAAAATTTTGCGCCATAACGTCTCGTTGCCTCCAAGTCTTGCAATTGCCTCTTTGGGATCGAAGACGTGTTCGTGTTTGGCTTTGCCCGCCGTTTGGTGTTTGGGCGAAACCGTACTGCTGACATGTAAAGTTTCCAAAAGCGTACCGTAAAAATCTTCGACTTCGAACGGTTTACCGATATGCGCGTCCATACCCGCCTTCAAACATTTTTCAATATCTTGAACCATTACGTTTGCCGTCATCGCCACGATCGGCGTTAAAATATCGAGCTCTTTTCGAATCATACGCGTCGCTTCAAACCCGTCCATAATAGGCATTTGAACGTCCATTAAAATAAGATCGTAAGCGGTTGAGCACTCTTGGAGTTTTTCAACCGCCTCGAGTCCATTGCGGGCGGTGTCGACTTGAGCGTGCGTCTCTTTTAAAAGATAGACGGCAACGTCCAAATTGATCTCATTGTCTTCAACGACTAAAATACGTTTTTTGGAAAGATCGATTTTGGAAGGATCGAAAAGCGGTGTTTTCGTATGCATCGTACAAAGCGATACCAGTTCGTCGTACAACATCGATGCATTAATCGGTTTTTTCAAAAGGACGTGAATCCCCGAAGCCTTGACGTTTGCTTGAAACGAAGCATCGTCGTTCATCGAAAACATAATCGTCGGAGGCAGCGCAACGAGCGTTTCTTTGAGCAAAGAAGCATAAAGCGCAAGTCCGTTTTTACCGCGGGAAAGTTCATGATCGATCACTAAAACGTCGTAAGGACTTTGCGCACGTTGCAGTGCTTCAATAATAGCGTCTTTACTTTTCATCACGCTCATGAAAAAGCCGAAAGATCGCACGAGCTCGTTAAAATAATCTGCCGTTTTCTTATAATCCTCAATCAACACAATGTGAAGCGGAGAAGAGCGTTCATTGGAACTATCCGAATGAAGATCGATCCCTTTGGCAACACCTAAAGGAATCGTGAACGCAAAGAGGCTTCCCCTTCCCTCTTCGCTCGAAAAAGCAATCTTTGCATGCATCATCTGAGCCAGTTGCGCGCAAATGTAAAGTCCCAAACCCGTTCCGCCGTGTTTGCGTGTTACCGAGGCGTCGACTTGCGAGAAGGCTTGAAACAAAAGGTTTTGTTTCTCTTTGGCAATACCGATACCGCTATCTTTGACGCTAAAACTCAAAGAAGATCGCTCTTCGTCGAGTACGTTTTCGCAAACGCTTAAAAACACGCCGCCTTCGGACGTAAACTTGATCGCGTTGCTTAAAAAGTTATTGACGATTTGCATAATCTTATGCGGATCGCCCCTAAAAAAACGATTGGTCTCGATAAAATCACATTGAAAGTCGATGTTTTTCTCTTTGGCGAGCACCGAAAAGATAGAGCAACTCTTTTTAAGCTCTTTATGCAAATCAAACGCGACGACTTCAACGTCCATCTTTCCCGCTTCGATTTTCGAAAAATCTAAAATATCGTTAATAATACGAAGCAGTAACGAAGAAGCCTCTTTGATCTTTGAAACGTAGTTTTGCTGTACGGGGCTCATCGCCGTTTTACCGAGTAGATGCGACATTCCCATGACGGCGTTCATCGGCGTTCGGATTTCATGGCTCATATTGGCTAAAAATTCCGATTTATAACGACTGGCGTCTTCTAACTCTTGCGTGCGTTGCTTGACCTTCTCATCCAAACGTTCGTTCTCTTTTTGAAGTACCTTAAAAAGATGTTGAAGCTTGATGCGCGTTTGATCGAGCGAATGTCCTAGCAAACCGATTTCGTCGTTTTCCTCCCACTCAAAGGGCTCGTCCAACTTTTGTGCCGCCAAAAGATGCGAATGCGCGACCAACCGCTTGATCGGTTTTAAGACCTTGTAGTAGTAAATCAGCGAAATCACGCTCACGAGAAAAAGAATCTGAAGCAAAATCATAGAGCCGAACAACCGCATATCTTTGAGAATCGACTCGATCAGATCGATGCGTTTAAAACCCATCTCCAAAGTTCCGATCGCGACGTCGTCTTTTTTCAACACTTTGCGTAAAACCAGCGTATCGGCAGGGTTTTGTTGAGGCAATTCCCACATCAAAAACAGTTTTTCGTCGTTATCGCGGACCCGAACGAATTGGATATTTTGATCCAAAAGAAGCTGATCGAGCATCGTTTGCCCGAGTTCGGGATAGTAGTTCCAAAGCGACTCGGCGAAAATCGCCGAGGAGAAGTCGAATTTTTTCGTGTTGAGCGTATTTTGTTCTTCTTGCTTGGAAGGAAACGTACTGTTCACGTAAATCAAGGTCGCAACCGGTATCGGCACGATGAGCGCAATCACGATCATCACGATCAAAGATTGGAGTAAAGAGACTTTGTGTAAAAACGTTTTCATAAGACGCCCATTTTATTCAATAAAAATTCACTCTAAGATTTTACTATTGTACCCTCTTTTTACTAAACTTCGAGCAAAATCGACCTAAAGCCGCCTAAATATAAATCGTTTCGGCGGGTTTCACGATATGAATTTTTGCCTGCGTACGTTCGTGAAGATAGGCTTTGAAAAGCTCCATTTTGTCGATTTCGCCGTGAATTAAATAGATCGTATGCAAGCCCTCCATCGGAGCAATCCACGCCGACATGTCGGCACGATCCGCATGCGCGGAAAAGCCGTTGATCGTATGAATTTTAGCTCGCACTTTAATATCTTCACCGTAAATACGCACGAACGGTTCGTGATCGATAATCTCTCTTCCTAGCGTTCCTTGGACTTGAAAACCGACGAAGATTACGGCATTTTTCGGATTCCAAATACGCTGTTTAAGATGGTGTAACACGCGTCCGCCCGTACACATACCGCTTCCGGCAATAATAATCGCACGTTTTTGCACGTCGTTAATCTCGATAGAATCTTTTTTCTTCGGCGTTAAAGCAAGTTCGGGAAACGAAAACGGATCGTCGCCGAGACTGACATGTAAGCCTACGGGTTGATTGAGCTGTGCGGGATATTTGCGGTAAATTTTCGTGGCTTCAATCGCCAAAGGGCTGTCCAAGAAGACGCGGCAATTGCGCAAAGAACCCTCTTGATGCATCTGATGCAAAAGCCATAAAATCTCTTGGGTGCGTTCAAGCGCAAACGAAGGAATGACGATGCATCCGCCATCATCTAAAGTTTGCGTGATCGCCTCTTTAAATTCGCGAATGCTCTCTTCCAAGGATCGGTGTTCGCGATCGCCGTAGGTTGATTCGAGGTAAAGGGTTTGCGCATGCGACGCCGGCGTAAGTGCATTGAGTAAAAGCCTGTTTTTACTGCCCAAATCGCCTGAAAAAATAACGTTTTTGCGCACATCTTCTTCTTCGTATTCGACATTCACGTAAGCACTCCCCATAATGTGCCCCGCATTGTGCAACGTGATCTTTAAAAACGGCGCAAGGGCTATGGTCTGTTCGTACGCGACTCGACGCATTTTTCGTGCAAAAACCATTTCGACATGTTCTTTGGTGTAAAGCGGCTCTTGTACGCTGTTTTCTTCGCCTCTGCGTAACGCTTTTTTAAGTTGGGTTTGGTACTCTTCTTCCAAAAGCGCGGCACTGTCGAGCAACATAATATACGCAATATCCAAGGTTGCTTCCGTGGCAATGATCTCGCCGCGAAATCCCTCTTTGACCAATTTGGGAACGCGCCCGATATGGTCGTTATGCGCATGGGTCAAGATCAGATAATCGATACTCGCGGCATCAAACCCCAAAGGGGCATAATTATCCCTCCATTGCGATCCTTGGATCATACCGCAATCAATTAAAATCCGTACCGAACTTACTTCCAATAAATGACACGAACCCGTGACCGTCGAGGCCGCACCGTAACTCGTCACTTTTGCCATCGCTTATCCTTTGAATACGATTTTTGCCAAGCGCTAAAGACGACGCACACACCGGATTATCTCAAAAATCCGCGCGCCTTTGGTGCCTTTATCTCTTGCAAAATACGTTTGCAAGAGGGTTAATGTATAAACTTATCAATAATTTCTTGATACTTTTTCTCGATCACATGTCGCTTCTTTTTAAGCGTATTAGTCAACTCTTCTCCCACGGTAAATTCTTTGTCCAGAAAGTGGATATTTTGCAGCGTTTCAAAAGGTTTAAATCCTTTGGTATGGTGTAAAAGTTCGTTCATTTCGCCTTTCAGTTTCGCGACGATTTGCTTGTCCTCCATCACCTGCTCGATCGTTTGAACCGCTTTATCGAAATGCTCCGCCACATAGACTTTGAGTTTTTCAAAATCGGGTACGATCAGCGCACCCAAACCTTTTTTAGCATGTCCGACCAAAATCGCATCGGTAATGAAGGGCAACATCGAAAGCGTCGACTCGATACGGCTCGGATCGACGTTTTCGCCGTTGGCAAGCACGATAATCTCTTTGGAACGTCCCGTAATGACGAGCTCGTTTTTAAGCGTCAGTTTTCCCAAATCACCCGTTTTGAAGAAGCCCTCTTCGCTAAAACTTTTGGCATTTTCTTCGGGGTTTTTATAATAACCGCTCATGACCTGCTCGCCTTTGACCCATATTTCGCCGACTTCACCCGCACCTAAATATACCCCGTCTTTAGAGACAATGCGAATTTG
The DNA here is from genome assembly GCF_000789415.1 of Sulfurospirillum sp. MES. Taxonomy (NCBI): domain Bacteria; kingdom Pseudomonadati; phylum Campylobacterota; class Epsilonproteobacteria; order Campylobacterales; family Sulfurospirillaceae; genus Sulfurospirillum; species Sulfurospirillum sp. MES. The sequence continues at coordinate 192,213 of NZ_JSEC01000002.1, forward strand.
CGTTCGAGGTACGACAGGACCTAGCGTCGAAAAAGTGTCGCACAAGACCGAACGTCCCGCAATCGTCGGCGCACATTCGCTCATACCGTAGGCGTTAACGATACGAATGCCGATCGCATCGATCCATTCATCGAGAAAATCGGGCAAAGTACCGCCGCCGCTCACGGCAAGGCGTAGTCTTCCGCCGAATTTTTCTTGCACCAAAGAGAGCTTTTTTTTGGCAAAGCGATTGGGGAGTGCTAGCAAAAGACGTTGGAAAAAAGCAGGTATTTTCGTACGACATGTCAACCAAAAAGAAGGCTTTTTAAAACAGGGTAATTGATCTTTGAGGATGCGATCCGCACGATTGTACGCCGCCGAAATCGCAACGAGTTTTTTAAAAATCTTTGCTTTTTTGGGGTCTTTTTTCTCTAAGGTCGTATTGATTTTCGTGTACATCGACTCCCAAAGCCTCGGAACCGTTGCGACGATCGTCGGTTTATAGCGTTCCAAATCCGCCGCAAACGTCTTTAGCGTCGAGTAAACGATGCAACACCCGTGCGACATTGCAACGTATTCGGCGGCACGCTCGAAAATATGCCACGAGGGTAAGATCGAAACCCATACGTCTTCACTTTGCAGCGCAATGAGCGGAGGAAGTTCGCGAACATTGTACATCACGTTTTGATGGCTCAATACGACGCCTTTGGGCGTACCGGTCGTACCGGACGTATAAATCAGCGTCAAGGTATCCGTCTCGCTCAAACGCTCTTTTTGCCTCTTAAACGCGTCGACGTCGTCTTGATAAACGGTTTTATCTTTTAAAAGGTCATTGTAAGAATAAAGATGATTAAGGAGCGAATGCACTTTGGGTGCTTCGACGATAAAAATCGCTTTAAGTTCTTGATTTTTGAGCATAGCTTCGTGTTGAGCATAGGTTTTTTCGTTTTCAACGATCAAAAAATCGGCTTCGGAGTGCGAAAGGATAAACGCTAACTCCTGCGTAGGCGTGTCGCACCCTCTGGGAATACTGATCGCACCGAGCGAAAGCGACGCCATATCGGTTACGATCCACTCGTAACGATTGTCGCAAAGCAACATAACTTTAGAATTTTTGTCGATTTTTTTGGCTTTAAAAGCCCGAGAGAGCACTAAAACGTCGTCGAAGAGTTTGGCATACGTGACTTCAAACTCCTGATCGGCAACGTTGTAAATAAAGGCTTTGTGATCTTTATAGCGTTCACAGACGCTCAGGAAAAGGTGAAAAAGCGTATTGTCCGCGCGATGCAAGCATAATCCTTAAATGAAAAAATTACTTTGATTGTAATCTATCTTTGTAAAAGGGAAGCTTATCTTTGGCGAAAGGATTTCAAAACCGATACGATAATAGCAATTTGGAGCACTAAAAGCAAAACATGTAATGCGTAAACTTGTTCTATTTTCTGCGTCGTACCGCACCATTCGAGAGCTTTGTAAAAAAGATAGGCAACGATCATACCGATCAGGTAGCCTTTTTGTTTCATAACGTCGGCAAGAGAGAGCAATGAGGTACGCTTTAACGCCAAGGTTTCGATACGGATGAGATACCCGCCGAAGACGAAAATCGTTTGGTACGAAAGGTAGATAAATAAAGCGTTGAGATAACTCATCTTAAACGCTAAAAACGCCAAAACACTCCCCAGCGTTACGACTTCGACGAGCAGCGAAACGCGGTAAAACACGAGAAGATTCATCATCTTCTCGTAAAATTTTGCCACAACCAACAACCCGATCGCCAAAGCGATACCGCCCAAAGAAAACACCGAAGGCTCAAGCGGCGTATACAACACAAAAACACTCCCGACCGTTACGCCGAAAAAGAGGGAATTTAAAAGCTTGTACCAAAGATACGGTCGTAACGCCAAGCGCATTAAAATCTCGCCTCAACGCCTGCGTAATAGCTTCGCCCAGCAGTTGCATAGCCATCGACTGTTTGATAGTAACGATCGAGTAAGTTATTGGCTTTAACATACACATTCCATGTTTTATCCACTTGATAACTAACTTTTGTGTTTGCAACAAAATAGTTTCCGGTATCAACAGGTGATTGAGCATAACTATTGGGGTCAATTGAGACATCAGCGCGTGAGCCGATATACGTGCCGTTTACATTGATCTTAAGCTTACTCATTGGCATGTAGGTTGCATAAAGTGTGCTTTGATAACGCGGCCGTTTTTTGAGTCTTTCACCATCGGCATCTTTGGCATCTACATAGGTATAATTAGCCCCCATTAACAGAGACTGAAACAACTGTTGTTCATACGAGAGCTCAATTCCTTTCATCACGGATGTTCCATCAAGATTGACGTACTGGTATTGCCATGAAGAGTTAAGCTGCGCATCGATCATATCTTCAATTTCATTTCTAAAGACGTTGACATTGAATCCGGCATAGTACATACCCACATTAAAGCTTTTAATATTTTCAGGTTTAAGATCAAAATTACTAATGCCATAGCTTGACCATGGATAGATCATCTCAAACATAGAGGGAGCTTTATAGGCTGTACCGTAATTGGCATAGACATTGAACTGATTGTTAAAAAGGTATTTGGCACCCACTTTACCCGTCACTTTGTCATCAAACGCACTAAAGCTATCAAAACGTAACGCTTCTGTTAAAATAAGATTGCCCAAGCGATTGGTATTGTTCATGTAAAGGGCTTTGGAGTTTTCATCGCGCTCTTTTTCATCATCGCCGATTGCCGTATAGGTCAGTTCGCGTTTTTCATACGACGTTCCAAAAACTAAAGAGCTGTTATCATAATATTTCCATGTGTCTTTAAGCTCGATGGAAGGCACTTTACCTTGATAATCATTTAAGTCGCCCGAATACGAAGCATCCAACTCTTTTTTATGAAAAGCGCTTTGAGAAAGCGTTGTTTCAATCGCATGGTTTGCTGTAAAATATTTATAGGTTATATAAGCCGATTGGAGGTGTGCATCGGTGTGTTGTGCACTATTGGGGTTACCAAAATCATCGTAACTTGCCATCGCATTCACATCGTGGTATCCTGCTTCAACACGGTTATGCTCATCAATCCAATAGCCCATTTTGAGATTGAGCGTTGTATTGCGATACGGATCGTCTTCGTATTGGTCGATCTTTTCGCCTCTTGGAGCATAGGTGGTAAATCCATCTTCTGTGATACGTTGAACAGAAAGCAAAACATCGAACTTATCGGTTTTATGAGACACAGATGTGTTCACACTTTTATGCCCGTAACTTCCCACTTCAACACCTGCACTGGCATGGGTTCCATTTTGAGGATTTTTGGTAATGATGTTAATAACACCCGCTGCCGCGTCCGCTCCCCATACGCCACTTTGTGCCCCTTTAATGACCTCGATACGTTCAATATCTCCGACCAAAAGATTACTAAAATCGGCATCGCCTAAAAGTGCACTCGGATCGTTGTAGCGAACACCATCAACCATTAAAAGAATGTATTGATTTGCCATACCTTGCATCGTCACAGCCGTTGATTTGCCAAGTCCACCATTGGACGTAAAACTAAGTCCTGGGATGGTATTTAAAGCTTCAACAACAGTGGAAATGCCTTTTAAAGAGAGTTCTTCGGAGGTGATAATGCTGACATTATCGGTGACATTGGTCGCACTGACCAAGGATTTGGAAGCGGTGTAGACTTCAGACTTTTGTTCTTTGATCTTTTTTGAGACGACCAAAACGGGTGCGCTTGTCTCTTCAAGCAGTTCCGTCGTCTCGGAGGAAGCTTCGGCTTTGGGCGTACTGAGTTGCTTTTCGTTATCGACGACGCTTTGTCCTTCTTGGGCAAGCGCAATCGTCGCGTTTAAAGCCAGTATCGCCGCTAGGCTAAAATACTTCCCGCGGAAACCTTTGAGTTTTTTCATCTATTCTCCTTAAAAATTGAGAAGCTTATTTTATCTTAAATGGCGTTATTTTGATACTTTTTTGATGGATTGTGCTTTATAATAAATGTTTTACAATCTTTTACATGTAAGGTAAAAATGCGCGGGCGTTGCGTCTTGCAAAACTCAGCGTTAGCGTAGTCTTTAGAGCTTTGCTCTAAAGACGTGACAAAAGTACAAAGCACCGAAGGTGCGCGGGCGTTGCGTCTTGCAAAACTCAGCGTTAGCGTAGTCTTTGGAGCTTTGCTTCAAAGGCGTGACAAAGATAAAAAGGAGCCGGTATGTTTTTTGACTCGCGTTACACGCTTCCGACACTCGCGGCTCTGGCTTTCGTGACGAGCATTTGTCTGCTTTTTTACGATTCTTTGGAACTGATCAACATTGCGTTGATTCATTTTATTCCGATTATCGTCATTGCGTTAGAGGGAAATTATGCACGTACCACGCTTATCGCTTCGATCAGCGTTTTGCTCTTTAACTACCTTTACGTCCCTCCCGTTTTTACGTTTAACGTGTATGACATTATTCACGTATGGACCTTTGCGATTTTCCTCTTTTTCGGATACGTCATTACGTGGCAAGCCAAAAAAATTAAACGCAACGAGATGAAAGAGATCTTGCTCAATACGATTTCACACGATCTTAAAACGCCTCTATCTTCGATCTTAGGCTCGATTACCCTCCTCTTGGAAGATCAGAAATTAAGCCCTGAAACTCAAAAAACGTTGCTCAACGACATCAAAAACAGCTCCGACAAGATGAATCGCCTCATCAACAACCTTTTAGACAATGCCAGACTGAAAGATAAAAAACTCGAACTTAAAATGGAGTGGTGCGATCTTGAAGATTTGCTCGGCGTCGCGCTTAAAGACTTTGACGATGCGCATATCAAACGCTCGTTGCACATTTTCATCGATCCGACGCTACCGCTTTACTGGGGCGATTACAACCTTTTGGGAAGGCTTTTTGCCAACTTATTGGATAACGCTTTTAAATATTCCAACCAAAACAAACAAATTTACATCAAACTCAAACAAGAAGACGATCGCATTCGCATCCTCTTTTTCAACGAGAGCAATCCTCTCAACGAGCGTACGCTTGAGACGATTTTCGATAAATTTTACCGTGCCGAAGACAATCAAGAAATTTCAGGCAGCGGCATCGGCTTATTTATTTGCCAAAGTATCGTCCAAGCCCATCGCGGAGAGATTCGAGCGTACAACAAAGACAACGGTATCTGCTTTGAAATCACCTTGCCGATTCTCAAATACCCTACCCAATTGCATAACGAGGCGGAATAATGGCAAACGAATGCATCCTCATCGTCGAAGACGACGAAGCCATCGCAAAACTTTTGACGATTTCACTCCAAGAATACGGTTTTAAAAGCAAACACGCCCACGATCTTGCGTCTGCCAAACGCGACGTTTTAAGCCTCAATCCGCTTTTGGTCATTTTGGATTTAGGACTACCCGACGGCGACGGAAAACACCTCATCGCCAAGATACGTAAACAAAGTAAAATACCCATCATCGTGCTTTCGGCGCGTAACGACGAAAAAGAGATTATCGCGGCGTTGGATTTGGGCGCGGACGACTACGTGACGAAGCCTTTTTCCACCAGCGAACTTTTGGCGCGTATTCGCTCGACCTTGCGTCGAATCCATCCCGAACCGCCGCATGCCATTCTTACATGTAAGGAATTAACGATCGATTTTAATCAAAAACAAGTCACGCTTCAAGGCGCATTGCTGAAACTGACGCCGACCGAATACGCCCTGCTTTCCTATATGATGAAAAACGCCGACAAAGTGCTACCGCATCGCCAAATTTTAAAAGAAGTCTGGGGCGTGGGTTATCAAAACGAGATGCAATACCTTCGCACCTATATCAACTCGTTGCGCAAAAAAATCGAAAAAAATTCGACCTATCCCGAATATATTTCTACCGAATCGAGTATCGGGTACCGTTTTTCAAGCCACGGCACAAAGGAGTCCGAATGAATCAAAAGACGCTTAAAATTATCTTTTTAAGCTACCTCTTGGTCGTTTTGGCCGGTGCGATCGCATTGATGCTTCCCTTTGCGCATCACGGCAAGCTCGCCTTTATCGACGCCCTTTTTACGGCGACGTCCGCAACCTGCGTAACGGGACTGATCGTGAAAATAACGCCGGAAAGTTTTAGCCTCTTCGGACAAGCGATCTTGGTGCTTTTAATGCAAATCGGAGGCGTGGGTTACATGAGTATTGTTTCGCTTTTTTACCTTTTTATGCGAAAGAGCCTCAATATCCACGAAAAAAATCTTGCCAAAGAGTCGCTCAACTACGCCAACCACGATATTCCGATCTTTTTGCGTAAGGTCTTTCTCTTTACCTTTATCATCGAACTTGCGGGCACGCTCGTTTTAGCCTTACGCTTTTCGACGCACATGTCGATTCCTCAAGCCTTATGGCAAGGATTTTTTCACAGTGTCGCGGCGTTTAACAATGCCGGTTTTTCGCTTTTTAGAGACAATCTTATGGGCTATCAAACCGACGCGACGATTCTCTTGACGATCGGTGCGTTGATTATTTTAGGAGGGCTTGGCTACTTGGTCTTGGTTGAACTTCACGCAAAACTTATGCACCAACGTTTTATGCTCTCCGCCCACACCAAAATCACGTTGGTCGGTACGGTGCTTTTGCTGCTTTCGGGAACGCTTCTTTTAGGGGCGATCGAATGGAACAATCCGAGCTTTTTCGGTCATCTTTCGCTCGAGCATCGCTTTTTAAACAGCTTTTTTCTCTCGGTCAATTTTCGAACTTCGGGCTTTAACAGTCTGGATTTATCGCAACTCAGCGATACGTCGCTTTTTTGTTCGACGATTTTTATGATGATCGGAGGCGGTGCCGGAAGTACGGCGGGCGGTATCAAAATCACCACCGTCGCCGTTTTGATTATTGCAACGTTGCACACGATCAAAATCAGCAACCAACCTCCGCATGCGTTTAAACGCACGATTTCCGCCGAAGTGATTCATCGCTCTTCCGCGATTATTTTCGTTGCTTCGTTTATCGTCATTCTTGCGACCGTTGTCTTGGTACAAACGCAACACAGCGCTTTTTTGCCGACGCTTTTTGAAGTCGTCTCCGCGTTTTGTACCGTGGGCGTATCGGTCGGAAACGGCGATGTATTGAGTCTTTCGCAAACGTTTGATCTTGTAGGAAAATCGCTTGTCGTCGCACTGATGCTCATCGGACGTATGGGTATTTTTGCCGTCGGCTTTTTGATCGTCGGAAAAGAAAAAATCAAACATGTACAGTACCCTGAAGGAAGGATTATTTTATGAAAACGTATGCCGTCATCGGACTAGGAAAATTCGGTTTTCACATCGCCAAAGGTTTGGCGGAGCAAGGTATGGACATTATCGCCATCGACAACGATGCGCATAAAATCCAAGATATCAGCGAATTTATCGAAGATGCCGTCGTTTTAGACAGTACCGATATTCGTGCTTTAAAAGAAGCCGGCGTCGTCGGACTCGATACGGTCATTATCAGCATCGGTGAAAATATCGAAGCGAGTATTTTGACCCTGATGGCACTTAAAGAGCTTGAAAACAAAACGATTATCGCCAAAGCGATTACGTTGACGCACGGGGAGATTTTAGCAAGACTCGGAGCGTTTAAAGTCATCTATCCCGAGCGCGAATCTGCCAAAAAACTCGTCGAAAACCTTGTGGGAAACGTCGTCATCGACCAAATCGATTTTAGCAGTACGATCAAAATCGCCAAACTGATCGCAACCCGTTCACTCATCGGTAAAACAATCGGCGAAGTCGAAACGGAGTTTGAAAACGAAATTCACCTCATCGCCTGCAAAACACGCGATAATTGGCAATTTTCCCTCGAAAAAAGTTATAAAATTCGCGAAGGCGATATGTTATCGTTTATCGGGAAAAAAGCGTTCATCGAAAAGCTAAGAAGCTTAGCCAAACATGAAAGTGCCTGATTCTAACGGTTTTTTTATCCGATCTACGCTATAAACGACCTGCGGAAAAAAACGCATTGCCTAATTTTTCATCAAAGCCAAGGAGTGATAATGAACCTTATGCCTCTCACACCCGAAGAAGAACGCGTCATCGTTCATAAAGGCACGGAAATGCCCTATTCGGGAGCATACAACGACTTTTACGACGAAGGCGTTTACCTGTGCAAACGTTGCCTTACACCGCTATTTCGCTCACAAGACAAGTTTCATTCCGGTTGCGGTTGGCCGAGTTTCGACGATGAAATCCCTCAAGCGATCCAACGCGAAAAAGACCGTGACGGTAGGCGCACGGAAATCCTCTGCAACGCCTGTAAGGCGCACTTGGGACATGTTTTCGAAGACGAAGGTTTTACGCCCAAAAACACGCGCCATTGCGTCAATTCGATCGCGCTCGTCTTCCAAGCCCAAAAGAAGTAGCATCCAGTTTATGCTATAATACTTCCATCAATTATTTCATAAAGGAATTTCGTATGACCCCAAGCGACCCGGACTCGTGTAGCTTAACGTTTTTTGTTCTAGGAGCAATCCTATGACGCTACTGATTGTGTATCTCTCCCTTGCTCTTTTCATCTCCTTTCTTTGCTCCGTCCTTGAAGCGGTTCTGCTCTCAAGCACCAACTCTTATATCGAGACGCTTCCTAAAGAGACTAACGAAAACGCTATTGTGTTGCTCAAAGAGCTTAAAAACAACATCGATAAGCCTATCTCTTCGATTTTAACGTTCAATACCTTTGCCCATACGATGGGTGCGGCGGGCGTAGGAGCGCAAGCACAAATTTTATTCGGAGAGGAGTGGCAAACGGCGGTTGCTTTTGTCGTAACGTTACTGATTTTATACGTTTCCGAAATTATCCCTAAAACCTTCGGTGCTTTGTACTGGAAAAAATTACTCATTCCTTCTGCGTATATGATCTCGTTTTTGATCACGATTACGACGCCTTTTACATGGGTTTCTTCGCTTTTGACGAACTATATTTCCCGCAATAAAAAACATCAAAGTAACTATTCGCGCGACGAGATTATGGCGGTTGTCGCCATGGGCGAAAAAGAGGGATCGATTTTAAGTAAAGAGAGCGATTTGATCGAAAATCTTTTAAAACTGAAAAACATTAAAGCCAAAGACATTATGACGCCAAGAAGCGTCGTGTTTGCACTGCCTGCGACTACCACCATCGAAGATGCGATCGAAGACGATCGCATGTACATTCACTCGCGTATTCCCATCTTCGGCGAAACGCTTGACGATGTCGTGGGTATCGTCTTTAACCAACGTATTTTAGAAGAGAGCGTGGAAGACCACGACTCGACGACCTTGGAGCAAATCTCGTATGAAGTGCATATGGTTTCCGAGAATTTACCCGTTCCCAACCTGATCGACCAATTCGTCAAACGTAAAACCCACCTTTTCGTGGTATTCGACAGCTACGGACAAACCGCGGGCGTCGTTACGCTTGAAGATGCGATCGAGACGCTTTTAGGCGTTGAAATCGTGGACGAGATGGACGAGGTTGAAGATATGCAGCTTTTTGCCAAAGATCGAAGTAAGAAATTTCAAGACCGTATGAAAGTCGAGCGTAAAAAGCTCGAAAAAGCCAAAGTCGGCTAAACCGAGAGGTTTTTTAAAAACCTCTTGCGTACCGCCACGTTCCCTGATGCCTCGTTAAACGATTGACGCAGGCATAGGGTTGATCGATGCGCATCATCTCTTGAATCGGAAGGTTTAAGAGCGTTGAAAGCAGCACGCGATTGACCCCCGCATGTGCAACGATAATCACGCTCGAATGAATCGCTTCGCAGGTAATTGCGTCAAAAGCTTCTTTTGCCCTCAGGGCTACGGCATGAAAACTTTCACCGCAAGGCGGCGTAAAATATTCCAAATCCTCCCCTCTTTTCGCATACGATTCCGGATCGTGTGATCGAATCTCCGCCATCGTCTTATTTTCCCACGCTCCCATATCGATCTCGCGAAACGCTTCGACGATACGATACTCTTGCGAAATAATGTGCGCCGTTTTGACGCAACGTTTAAGAGGGCTGGTATAGACGGCGTCGATACGAATCGATTGAAACGCCTCGCGTAAAGCGTACGCTTGCTCGATACCTAAAGCATCGAGTCCAAGGTCGGTTTGCCCCAAATACCGCTTTTCGTCTCCGTTATCGATATGCCCGTGACGCAAGAGATACACCGTGTCAACCATAAGCAAAAACCTTACATGTACATTGTTCGATCTTGGCGATAATCATTTTAACGGCTTCCAAACGTTGGGCGATATGGCGTTGTGCTTCGAGATTTCCTTCGCATTTTTTCAGTGCCTTTTCAAAACGCTTTTCATACCCGCACACTTCTGTTTCGCACACCAGTTTATCGGCTAAAAACAATAACTCGTTCGCGCTTAACGGTGCATTACGATCCACCGTAATGTCCATATGCGTCGCGATCATATCGCCGATCGTTTCATAGCCCATCGCACACAGTTTTTCCGCACCGCGCGTTGCATGATCTTTTTCTTGCCGTGCGATGTCGTGCAAATACGCCGCCGCTAAAAGCGCGTTTTTATCGAACACGAGGTGGCATAACGAAATTTCGTTCAAAAGTGCCAACACCGTTTTACCGACCGCTTCGCAATGTTGGATTACAGGTTCGGGAACGTCGTTTAAACGCATGATCGCCAAGCACTCCTCTTTGGTAGGAACTTTCATCGCATCGTAACGTAAAAGAGCGAAATAATCCTCTTTTTCGTCCATATCCATCAAAATCGATTGGTCGCATACGTCGACATGTAAAGCATCGTGTTCCAACGTTTCCAAGACTTTTTTCAGACCGCCCTCGCCCTTGCTTGAAAGAATCGCATTGTGATACTTTCGATCGATCAAAGGCGGATGACCTCTACGTCCTAAGAAGAGAGGGTAGACAACCCCTTTTTTCTCACGAACGTACGCCTCGTATAAACGCTCCAGCGTTTGCGTTTTAATGAGCGGAATATCCACGGGATTCATGTAAAACGCTTCTACGGTTTCGTCCATCGCTTTTATGCCCTTTTGAATCGAGCTAAACATCCCTTGATCGAACGCCTCGTTGTAGACGATATGAACGTTATAGCCCCGAAGCGTTGCGATAATTTCTTCTTTTAAATATCCTACTACCACGTAAATATGCTCGATCCCAAACGTTTCATAGGTTTGAACGAGACGCTTGATCGCATTGGTTTTTTCAAAAGAGAGTAAGGGTTTAAAATCGTGCATTCTCGAAGAGTATCCCGCCGCGATAATTAAAGCGGCAACGGTATCTTTTGCCATGGTTACGCCCTTTTGACTAGCGTTAATTCGGCAACGATACTAATGGCGATCTCTTCGGGTGTTTGTGCATTGATGCTCACGCCGATCGGACAATGTACCGCATCGAGTTCTTGTTGCGAAAAGCCTTCGTGCAAGAGCAAATCGTACACGTAATTGCGTTTGGTCTTGCTACCGATCATACCGATGTACTTCGCATTCATGCGTAACGCTTGCTCCAACACGACTTTATCGACGCCGCGCGTTACGATAACGATGTAACTGTTCGGCGGAATGCCCACTGTTTGCGCTAAATCTTCATAGCTAGAGGAGACGACGTGAATTTCGTCGGCACTCGCAAAGCGCTCTTTATTGGCAAATGCTTCTCGATCGTCCAGCACGACGGTGTAAAAACCCAAACTTTTGGAAAGCAACGCGATTTGTTGGGAAACATGCCCCGCACCGATAATGTAGAGTCTCTCCGTCGCGTAAAAAGGTTCGATCATATAACGGCTTTTACCGACGTAAAGGTGAAATTTAATCCGGTAAAAGTGTTCGCGAAATTCTTTTGCGATGCTTTGAACTTCGTTATCGTCCGCACCGAAAAGCTCGTTTTGCGTGCATATCCATTTGTGCTTTCCGCCGATGCGTTTACTGCTTTGCGTAATATTCGTGATTATGATAAAATCAATGCCCGAAGCCTTAAGCTCTTGGGCTTTATGGTAGATATTGAACTGCGGAATATCCAAAGCGTCGATATGTTCCAAAAGCACGCTAACCTCTCCTCCGCACACCATGCCGGCGGCTTTTGCGTCTTCATCGGTCAATTCGATGTCTTCGATCGCACTGCGCTTACTTTGAAAAATTTCCGGAGCCAATCGTATCGCCATCGCTTCGAGCGTTCCTCCGCCTATCGTCCCTTCAATCGAGGAATCTTTGCGAATAACCATCTTCGTGCCCGCTTCTCTAGGGGCCGATCCGCTTTTGTGTAAAATGGTTGCCGTAACGATTTCGTGTTGTTCGTTTAAGCTCTCTATTATATGTTCGACAATCGTTTTCATCGCTTCGCTCCTTGTCTGCAATCGTGTATTTTTCGTTTAATCATACTTCGGGTTATTTTAGAAGATCTATCGTCTTCTTCGATTTCGATCTCAAAATCGAACTTCGATTGAAAACGTACATGTAACTCTTGTTTGAGGGCATTTTGAAAGGCCTTTGCATCCGTGTTTTTATCCAAAACCAAACGCACATGTAAGCGGTTAGGATCATAACATTCGACGCGATAATCCATGAGCGATTCGTATGCCAAAAAGATTTCGTCCAAATCTCTGAGCGTTATCTCGTGCCCTTCAACGCTTAAGGTATTTTCGATACGTCCGCGCACTTTTTCCATTCGACGCAAAAACGTACCGCACGCACAAGTCTCAACCAAAAAACGCGCCCTATCGCCCGTTTTATAGCGAATAAGCGGCATTGCTTGGCGGTTTAAGGTTGTAAAAACGACTTCCCCGTACGTGCCGTCTTCAACGACTTTGCCCGTCATCGGATCGACGATTTCAAAATAAAGATCGTTTTCCCGTAAATGATAACCGCTCAAACAAGCGCACTCGACGCCGCCGCCATACCCCATCTCCGTCATACCGTAATGGTTAAAAACCTGACATGTACCGTTATGAGAAAGGCTTTTGACAAGCGCGTCGGCAACGTAATCCGTACTTAAAAGCACTTTTTTGATATGCGTGTCAAAGAGTTCTTTTTTCATGCGTGCAAGATACGACACGTGCATCGGAATCCCAACGATGCACGTAATGCCGTTTTGAAAAATGCATGCCGCCGCGGCTTCGACATCATCCAAAACGCCGTGAACGATACACGCGATACCGCTTCGTTGAAGCGCTTTTTTCAACAAATCGCCGATACTGGCAAACGAAGGTCCCGGCAGCAAAACCATCACTTTATCGCGCTCGTCGACCAAACAACGCATGCCGTAATGAAAAAAATCGATCGTCGTTTCCAAATCTTCGTGCGTAAAAAAAAGACGCTTTTCATCGCCGGTCGTACCCGACGTATTTAAGGTCACGATGCGTTCGATTTCATGCGTGGGAACGCACAAAAAATCGTATGCGTTGTGCCGAATATCCTCAGGCGTCGTAAAAGCGATCGTTTCGAACGCTTTGAAAGAGTCGATCGCATCCACATCGATTTTGTCCAAACGTTCGCGATAAAAACGGCTCTTACTTTGGGCGTACCGAAGTGTTGTTCGCACTTTTTCGAGCTGGTACGCACGAAGGGCTTCTTGACTCGGCCGTGCAAGATGCGTGCGTTCTTGGATCCAAGATTCAAGCGGCGTAACGTTCATGAAAGCCTCTTTACGTCGCGGTATAAAGATTCGCCTCGGGTATTGGTCAGATTGTACATGCAAAAAGGAATCAACTTTCCCTCCGCGGTGGAGACGTGAATGCAACAATCCCGAATACGCTCTAAATTGACGTTCCACACGTCTTGAAACGCCATACCCGAAAGGCTAAAAGAGTTATTTTGAATAGCACTGAGGATTTTGTCCCAATCCGAGAGCGTTTCGCTTGGCGTCTGTTTTTGATACGACCAATTTCGTGCCACGAACGCTTTAGCTTTCGCGGCTCCGACTTCGGCTTTTTCGCTCTCTGGCGAACAACATGCCGCGCGTTTCGTTACGGGTTTTAACACTCCCTCTTCGATCAGAAAATTGCCGTTAAACGAACAAAGCGCATTTTCACATCCGGGAGGCTGTAGGCTCGCCAAAGAGATCATACCGTCGGTTTGTTCGCAAAGGGCATCCATCACTTCGGGTAGAGTGATACGATCTTCGTCTTTGGGAGGATTGGGAATCCGTCCGAAATAACTCACGGGCTGAAAATGCACGCCTCTGACGGCCGGAGAACGACCTATCGCAAAACGAACAATTTCACCGATATGGTGATCATTGATTTTCGGTACGATCGTCGGAACCAACACGACGCCGATACCGTATTTTTTGCAATTTTCGATGGCTTGGCATTTCAACTCAAAAAGCGCACGTCCTCGCAAATGTCGGTAAATCGCATCGTCGACGCCGTCAAATTGTAAAAAGACGGAGCTTAGCCCCGCCTCTTTAAGGGCTTTGACGTAAGCCTCGTCTTGCGCCAAGCGGATACCGTTGGTATTGAGTTGAATAAAGGAAAAACCCGCTTCCCGCCCCATGCGAACAATCGCGTCCAAATCGTTCCGTACGCTAGGCTCGCCTCCCGAGAGTTGGATATTGCACGCACCGGAAACCTTGAAAATACTCTCAAACTGAAAGCGCAACTGCTCTAAGCTCGGATCTTCGTTAGGCGCGTCCAAGGCATCGGCAAAGCAAAAACGGCACTTTAAATTGCAGCGTTTCGTCACTTCGATCAGTGCCGTACATGTATGTTGTCGGTGTGCACTGCACAGCCCGCAATCAAACGGGCATCCTTTTTCGATCGGCGTGATCGGATGATTGATAAAAGCTCGCTCTTTGGTACGTACCCACTCGTGCATCGGCGTTTTACCGCGCCACACGATCGTCTCAAACGCTCCGTGCTCCAAACAGGTTTTGAGCATGAACGCTTTATCGTCTTCTTGAACGATAAAAGCCTCCACCGAACGTAAGCAGATAGGACATAAACTTTGCGTATGCACCAAAGGGGTTAACGTCATGGCATCGACTCCCTGTTGCCGTATTCGTAACCGTGCTCTTGTAAAATTTCGTATACTTTGACGTACGCTTTTTGGATCATTCCCGCGCAAATGGGCTTGTAGCTTTGATCGAGACCGTGAAAATCCCTCTCTCCGATAAGCACCGCACATTGGCTTGAGCCAAATTCCGTCGTAAACCACGTATGAAATTCGTCTAACATTGCTTTGAAATTCTCTTGGGCACTCTCTTCTTCTTTACCCTTAGCGCCGTACAATCCCAAAACGCCGATACCGCCGCTTAAAACGCCGCACGTTTGTTGCGTATCGGCGATTCCTCGGCACAACCCTTGTGCGGCACGTATCAAGTCGTCGTTTTCGACGCCCTCGTCTTCAAGCGCAAGTTTATACATGATTTGCGCACAGCAAAACCCTGCCGAGGAAAGGCGAAATAATCGTAGCGATAAATCATCCATTGCTTTAGTCTCCTTTTTTCACGATCATTCTAAAGTAGCCCGGTTTGCATTGCGTAATACGTTGGTCAAACGAGCAAGACGTTTGTGCCGTCTTATCTTCCATCGTTTTGCTCCAAAACGCACTCATCGAGCCATGCGAAAAGATGATTTTTACCATCAACTCTTTCAATAACCCACTGCAATCTTCAACCAACATCACATCAAAACCGGCACGTTGTAACGCCTGTTGCAACGATGCTAAATCGTGCATTCCCCGCATACACGAGGTAACGGAAAAGTTATCCATCGCCTTGAGGGCTTCGGGATTTTTTGCATACACGTCGTTTAGCACGAACCATCCTCCGTGCGCCAAAACGCGATAGATTTCGTCTAAGCTGCCTTGCAAATCATGCATTAACGACAAGGTACACTCGGCAAAAACGCACGTGAACGTTTCGTCGTCAAAGGGTAGATCATGCCCGACCCCTTGAACAAACGAAGCGAAAGGATTATTTCGGCGAGCTTTTTCGAGCAGTTTTTCGGAAGGATCGATGCCGACCGCCTTGATACCGTAAGCATGATACAAATACGAAACGGTCGCGCCCATACCGCATCCTACGTCCAAAATACGATCGCGTTTGCTCAAAGCGCAAAAGCGAACCGCTTCTTCGGTAAGCGTGAAGCCTCCGGGACGTAACGTATCGCCCGTGGCTTCTTGCATGTAAGGGCTTTCGTAGACGTTCACCTACTTATCCTCCAAACCTTTTTCGACTTCAAGCATTTTCCCCATTGCCAACTCGTCGCTAATAAAAACCATTTGACATGTAGGGCATTTGAGAAGATCGACTTCAAAATTACCGTCAAGATAACGTACTTTGACTTTTTGCGACACCAACGCTTGGCGGCATTTGTCGCATACCCACTCGGTTGTTGTATCGATGTGCTCGTTCATGTTCAGCCTTCCACGACTTCCATGCGGTGCATGTACGCGTCTTTAACCGTAATATCGCGTCCCGATTCTTCATAACGAACCCAATAAGTAACGTTTTGAATCCTAAGACGCGCAAGATAATCCGAACTCTTCGGATTGAAAAATCGCTCTTGATGCGAAAGAGAGTTTGCCACCACTTTTTCCACGTCGCCGAGCAAGATAAATCGTTTCTCCATCAATGCCGTGATCTCATCTGAAATATGCAGTGCAAAATCATACGTCGGATCCATCGCACCCTCCTCTTCTTCATTCCATATCTCTTTTAAGAGTTGTCGTTTCAAACGTTTGCGGTTGTTTTGACGATCCGAAAGCGTAGGCATTTTTTGAGGCGTCTCTTGGTTGATTTCGTTGGCGTAGATAATGTCCAAAATATGATAGGCCCTCTTGTTGCCCTTGACCAACATATCTTTACACATCGCGCAATAAACCAACACGTCCGGATCACTCTCACAGATTCGATCCGCCGCAAACTCCTCGGCTTGTTCGGGATTGGCGCAAGCAACCAAACCGCCGTAACCGCAACACTTCGTCTTCTCCTTGGAGTATTCGAGTTCTTGAACGCTGTACCCTAAAGTCTTGACGATATTGCGGATACTTTCGTGAATTTTGGGATTATCTCTTGTTGCGCACGCATCGTGAATGCAAAGCTCGCGCTTGCCTTTTTTAATATCCACTTCGGGCAAACCGTACGTATCGAAAATTTCCCATAACGAAACGGTTTGAATCATCGGCAAATACTTGGCAAACGTAGAAGCACAACTCGAACACGCCAAAATAAACGTCGGACGACCCTCTGCTTCCCATGTTTGGCGTATCTTTTCGACGTTGTCGTGCATCAAATCCCCTCTTCCCGCCCAATCGGCAGGTGCGCCGCAACATCCTAAAAAGAGCCCGACGTCGCTCATAGCATCTTTTTCTTTAATCACTCCGACGAGATGTTTGTAAATCGAGCCGATATAATCGGTGTGCGTCGAGCTGAGTTGACATCCGGGATAAAAAAGATAGCCCGTTTTTCCCGAACCTTTGTACAAACCTCTCGCGTACGCCGAAAATGCAATCATCGGGTAGTAAAAAAGGTCTTTTGACGCCTCTTTGCTCGGCTGTTTACGAACCAACGAAAAATAGTCGCTTTGGCTAAATGCCATGTCTTTGAGTGCAAAATCATGCGCCGAAAGCGGCATTTTGTTGCGTTTGACCATACTTTCGCGCGTCGCATGGATAATATCCGCCATACCGATGCCCACGGGACAGACGGCTTTACACAAGCCGCACTCGGTACAAGAATTGATCATCAAATTTGCTCGACGCGTGCCTAAAACGATGCGTTCGTTATGGCAAATACTGCGGATATAACTATCGGGAGTGATGGAAAATCGTTGCATATGAACGCACGCTTTAATACAAGCGTCGCATTGGCATTTAAGACAACGACTCGCCTCTGCCGCCGCTTCGTCTTGAGAATAGATCGACGCGCTTAAAGGCACGCTTGCAAGCGGTGCGACCTGATCCGTCGCATAGTGCAATTTCGTCTCGAAAACGCCTTCGCGCTCCCTTGAAGCCAGCATCGAAGATTGGGTTATATAACGATCGATCGATACGGCGGCGCGCTTCCCGGAACTTGCCGATTCGATCATTAAAGCGTTTGGATTTTGAATGCCTCCGCCGATAAAGAGAGCTGAAATTTCCGATTGAAACGAGTGCGGATCGACGGTATAGGATTTGCTCCACGTGCGTGCACCTAAATAGATCGCATCGTACGTTTCCAAATAACGAGGTAAATCTTCTTCAAGCACTTCGACGCCATAATGCACCGCAATGCCTTTTTGCTCGATCATGCCGAGCTCTTCTTCAATTTCGCGCGCTTCCAAACCCTTGGAAACATACTCCCATAACCTTCCGCCTAAACGGTTCGACTTTTCAAAAAGAGCGACTTTATAGCCCTTTTTATCCAACTCGATTGCTGCGACGCATCCGCTTAATCCGCCGCCGATAACGGCGATATTGCCTTTGTTCTTAGGCAAAAGTAACGGTTTTTTAGGTGCGCTATAGCCAAAAGTAACCACGCTTTTTTCAAGTTCACCGATGCGGATACTTCCGCCCGCATGACTTCTAACGCATGCTTTTTCACAGGGATGATCGCAAATCTTTCCGATAAGCCGACTAAGAGGAATTTTACTTTCCATCATTTTATAGGCACCGGAAAAATTACCTTTTTCAACTTCAGATACAAATGCGATCACGTCCATATGAACCGGACATGATGCAACGCATACGGGAGGCTCTGAATGAATACATTGATTGCTAATTTCTAATAATTGATCTAAATCCATTCTTGATCTCCTCTTTATCGCGTTAAACACAAAGCTCAACAAGGCACGGTGTGCCTTGTTGAGGAATTTAGCGGCGATAGACTATTTTTTCAAAGCCGCTAGAACTTTCTCAGGACGTGCCGGTAAGTGTGTTACCCGTGCGCCGCACGCATTGTAAATGGCGTTGATAATCGCCGCGTGAGGAGCCGCAAGAGGCATTTCACCCGCACCCGAAGCACCTAAGAAGTTGTTCGGTCGTTGATACTCGGTGTACATTAACTCAATATTGTCCGGAACGTCTTTGATTTTAGGAATACCGCATCCGGTCAAGGTCGTATGTTTTTTCAAATCGTCGAAATCTTCCGTTAACGCCAAACCGATACCTTGTACCAATCCGCCGTACATTTGTCCGTCGACGACGAGTTTGTTGATGATCGTTCCGACATCAGCGGCCAACGTCATTTTTTCAACATTGGTTTTACCTGTTGACGTATCGACTTCGACTTCGGCAACACACACACCGTACATGTATCCGGCAAATGGATTTCCTTGACCGTCCGTTGGAGGTGTATCGGTACATGGCGCTGTCCATTTACCCATGTATTTGAGTTCTCTTCCTTCAGCCACCATTTCATCATACGTTCTATAGGTACCGTCTGGTTTTTTCATCGCCTCAAGTAAGTTGCGGCATGCAACAACCGTCGCATTACCCGTCACAAGGTTTGAACGACTTCCCCCAGCAGGACCGCTGTTAGGCGTTTTTGTCATGTCGTTTAGGACTAAGTCGATTTGTTCTGGTTTAAGGTGTAACGGTTTTAAAGTTTCATGCGCATACGTCAATGTTCCGACATCGGCACCTTGTCCGTGGTCTTCCCAAGAGTTACCCACACTAACGCCCGTTTTGGTCAATTCTGCCCATGCTTCAGAAGAGTCAGGGCCGTCCAAACCGCAACCGTAGATATTGACGGAGACGCCTACGCCGTATTTTTTATTAGGAGCAGCTTTGGCATTTTTCTCTTTGACGGTTTTTTTAGCCAATTCATAAACCGGTTTTGATTTGTCGAAAAGCTCTTCTAGACAATAAACGTCCGGTTGGCATCCCGTCGGTGTCGTATCGCCCGGTCTGTAGATATTTTTGTATCTAAATTCAAACGGATCCATACCGACTTTTTCTGCTAATTCGTCAACAAGCACTTCGGAGGGGAACATGATTTCAGGTGAACCGTATCCTCTAAAGGCTGAGCCCCAACCGTGGTTGGTACAAACGGTACGTCCGTTACCGCGAATGTTCGGGATCATATAACCCGCACCGCCGAATTGGAAACCGCGTTGCGTTAACAAATCGCCGAATTCTGAGTATGGACCGTGATCGACGCTCCAATCAGACTCTAATGCCAAGATTTTACCCTCTTTATCGGCCGCCATTTTCATCGTCGTCCAGAAAGGTGAACGTTTACCCGTATAAGTGATTTGTTGTTTCATATTGAATTCTAGATAAACCGGTCTTCCCGTCGCCATCGTCGCAACGCCGAGCAAACCTTCCATCGTCGGACTAAATTTATAACCGAACGTCGCACCCGTGTTATTTTGAACGATATAAACGTTTTCGGCTTTCATACCTACACCCTCTGCAATCATCAAAGCGTGGAAGTGAAGCGCAATACTTTTTGAATGGATGATAAGTTTACCCTCATCGTCTACGTACGCAAAACCGACATCGGGCTCAAGCGGCAAGTGCGGTTGGCGTTGCGTATAGAAGCTGTCTTCAACGACATACGGAGCTTTTTCCATGATCGGAGCAGTCTCGGAGCCTTTGCTGATATGGTTGGTAAAATAGACGTTTGGAGTACCGGGGTGAATTTCGATCGCATCGTCCGCCATCGCGTCAGGGGCATTCATATACGCCGGTAAAACCTCTAATTCAACTTTGACTTTATCGACGCCCGCATGTGCTGCTTTCTCGTTTTCTGCGAGAACGATTGCAATCGCATCGCCGTATTGGAAGATTTTGGTATCGTTCAAGATCGGTCTGTCCATACCGTCGCCTTTATTGGTCGGGAACGCCAAACCGTTAATGCGGTTTGTTCCTTTGACGTCTTTATAGGTCAAAACGGCAACGACGCCCGGAACTTTTTTCGCTTCTTCGGTATCGATGGAGAGGATATTGGCGTGAGAAACTTCGGCTTGAACGATTTTAGCATGTAAGGTATTTTCAGGAAGTTTAAGTCC
Organism: Sulfurospirillum sp. MES; assembly: GCF_000789415.1. Taxonomy (NCBI): domain Bacteria; kingdom Pseudomonadati; phylum Campylobacterota; class Epsilonproteobacteria; order Campylobacterales; family Sulfurospirillaceae; genus Sulfurospirillum; species Sulfurospirillum sp. MES. The sequence goes on from NZ_JSEC01000002.1 coordinate 213,083, forward strand.
TAAATCCGCACCAAAATCCCACGTACCCATAACTTTGGCAAGTGCGGAAGGACGGATAAATTCAGAACCGACCAAAGAAGCACCGTCTGGAAGTTGTTTCCAGATATCTTTGACTTGAATTTCGCCGCGCATTAATTTCGCCGCATCCATAACCGCATCGACCAAAGGAATGTATCCCGTACAACGGCAAAGGTTTTTATTTTTTTGGAACCAATCACGAACTTCTTCGCGGGTAGGATTAACGTTTTGATCAAGAAGTGCTTTGGCCGAAACGATAAATCCGGGAGTACAATAACCGCATTGTGCCGCGCCGTGAACCATCCACGAAACTTGAAGCGGGTGAAGTTTATCTTTCGTACCTACGCCTTCGATCGTAATGACTTCATCGTACTCTTCCAATTTTTTCATTTTTAAAAGACACGATCTGACGACCTTACCGTTATGAATAACGCTACACGTACCGCATTCGCCGCTGTTACAACCTACTTTCGTACCGGTAAGTTTCAGTTGTTTTCGTAAGACGTCGGATAGTTTTTCTTCCATATCCGCGACCAACGTCGTTTTCACCCCGTTAATAATCAATGTTTTCTTTAACATGTTGTTTCCCCTTGTCAATAGAGTCTTTGCATTTTTCTTACATGTTAAGAAATATGCAAAAATCACATATTTGTATCCATAAGTTTTCTAAAAATCCGATCGATACGCTAATATGCTTTTTTTGCATATTAAATAGGATGGATAATTAAAAAACTCACCCACGTTAAACCCGCCATATGCATATACATTTTACAATGTTACAATGTACATGTGATGTAGATGACTTTTTAACCTCCCGTAAGCTATGTTTTTTCTTAATCTTGTTTATTAAGTTTTGTTACTAAAGATCATATACTATGACTGTAGCATGAATATAGCAAAAAGAGCTATTTCACCCTTATTCGGATAAAAAAACGACCGATGTGTGATATTGTGACAAGCAAAACCTTATCTTTTTCACTTTATAATGAACGTGTTTATCTTCCAAAACTATCGGGTCATTTTAAGGTAATTAGGTAACGATAAGGAGACACGGTTTGAAAACATACAATTTTTGCTATGAATCGGGTTCGCTCGATCATATCATCGATTTTACGCCTTTACGTCAGGAACAAAATATTCTCGTACAACTCTTTTGCGGGCAAGGGCAAGAAGTCCTGCAAAAGATGGTCGATCTCTTTGCCTCCGCTTTGCCGCAGGCAATCTGTATCGGAACGACGACTGATGGCGAAATTTACGGAGAGCGTATTACGACGCAACAAAGCGTTATCTCGATCAGCGTTTTTGAGCAGACATTGCTAAAAACGGCGTATTCGCTCGATGACGACTCGTTTCAATGCGGTTATAAGTTGGCTTCCGATTTAATTACGCCGAACACGAAATTATTGATTCTCTTCTCCGACGGCACGCATATGAACGCCGAAGAGTTTTTAAAAAGCGTCGAGGCATACGATGCGACGATACCGATTTGCGGCGGTATGGCAGGCGATAACGGCAAGTTTGAACAAACGTTTATTGCCTCGCAAACGACCGTTTTAAGTAAAGGCGTCGTCGGCGTTTCGTTGAATTCCGATCGCTTACATGTCGCGACCGATTATAAATTCGACTGGAAACCCGTCGGACTCAAACATACCATTACGAAAGTCCACAACAACCGCGTCTATAAGATAGACGATATGAAAGCCGCTTTTTTTTACGACAAATACCTCGGGGGTAAATTTTCCCGAATCGAATTTCCCCTTATTATGGAAAAAAACGGCATTATTATGGCACGCGCCGTGATCGCGAAACACGAAGACGGAAGCCTCAGCTTTAGCGGTAATTTAGAAGAAGGCGACCAAGTGAGAATCGGCTTTGGGGATGCGGAATCGCTGATGAAAGACCCCATAGAGGTTTTAAAAAATTTACATACGATTAACGTCGAAACGTTTTACGTCTTTTCGTGTATGGCACGAAGACGATTTATGCCGTTTTTAATTAAAATGGGCATCGGATCGTTTTCCAAAACGGCTCCCACATCGGGGTTTTTTACCTATTCGGAATTTTTTCACCACAACGGTCACAACAAACTGCTCAATCAAACGCTCACCGTCGTGGCTCTGAGCGAATCTTTAGAGCCCGCTTTTATCCCTATGCCCGATCAAGAAGAGACCAAAAAAAGTGCTCCTTATTCCAAAACGATCGAGTCGCTGACCCATTTGATCGAACAAAGCGCGCGCGATTACGACAAACAATCCAAGCGGCTTGAAAAACAGATGAATTACTCCAAAAACCTTCTCGCATCGCACAGGCAATTTTTGCGTTGCACCGTTCACGAGATGAATACGCCCCTAAGCATCATCATGAGCAGTATCGAGCTACACGAAATGGAGTTTGGTAAAAGCGTTTATTTGGAAAATATCGAAGTTGCGGTCAAAAGCATCTTTTCGATGTACGACGATCTTAGTTACCTCATCAAACAAGATCAAATTAACTACGCCAAACGTCCGATCGATTTGGTCGATTACGTTCGTTGCCGCATCGATTTCTTCGCCCAAGTCGCCGATAAAGCCAAATCCGTTTTTTGTTTTGAAACCGATTGCGCACAAGCACTCATCTTATTTAACGATACGAAATTACAACGTATTATCGACAATAATTTGACCAATGCCATCAAATATACGTTTGAAAACGAAAAAATCACGGTCGGGGTACATGTCAAAGAAGACGGCTATCTTTTCAGCATCGCATCGCATTCGCGCAAAATCCAAAAACCCGAAAAAGTCTTTGAAGAGTATTACCGCGAAGAGCAGGCGCAAGACGGCTTTGGACTCGGACTCAATCTCGTTAAAAGAATCTGTAAGGAAGAAAATGTGAAAATCACGCTGCTCTCAGACGAGAACGTGACCTCTTTTTCATACCAATTTAAAATCGAGAACGCATGAAAATTTTACTGTTAGAAGACGATATTATCCTGAACGAATCGATCACGCAATACCTCACGACGGCCGGACACGCGATCAAAGCCGTTCGAGACGGTAACGTTTGTTTGGGTATTTTGGAGAAAGAGAAGTTCGACTTGCTCATTTTCGATATTAACGTACCCAATATTGACGGATTAACGATTTTAGAGATATTGCATGCGCAAAAAAACGTCACACCCGTCATTTTTATCTCAACACTCATCGATATCGAAGATATTTCCAAAGCATTTGAGTTGGGCTGTTTTGATTACCTCAAAAAACCGTTCCATCTCAAAGAGCTCAATCTTCGAATCGATCGCATCTCCAAAACCGCCAAAAAAGAGATGCATCATAAAAGGCTCTCCGCCTCTTACAGTTTCGACTGCGACGCGATGACGCTCTACTTTCACGAAGAACCCCAAGTGCTCTCCAAGCGACAACTGCAAATCATCAAATTTTTAACCCACAATCGAGGATTTGTCTGTAGCTACGATATGTTCAGAGAAAACGTGTGGGAAGATTCCGATACGATCGTCGACGACGCAACGATCAGGGCGGAAATCAACCGCCTCAAAAACAACTTAAAAGAAGATTTTATCGTCAATATCCGAGGCATCGGCTATATGGTCAAAGTGCCTTCGATGTAGAGACATCCATACCGAATAAATTATTATTGTATTTTAGTGTTATCAAAAAACATGTAACATAAAAAAGAAAAGCCTTACAAAAAGTAAGGTTTATTTCATAACGTATTTGACATGATCTTTATAGGCTAAATGGCATGAAATACAGCTGTTTCCAAGCTCTTTTGCCCCTGCATAGGCACCTTCCCAATCTTTTTTTTGTGTGGCTTTCTCGATGATAGCGACATCATCATCCATCTTTTTGTCGTAATACACCAACATCGCTTTAAATCCCTCGTGATCTTCTTGATCCATAATAACCCAAGGTTTTTGTTTGGGGGCAGGATGTGTACGTATAAAGTAGATACCCCGATCTACAAGCAATTTATTCATACTGACAACACCGTTTTGAATACTCTCATACGCCATGCCCATACCGCTCATCAATTGCGCATAAGTAATGTCCTCTTTTTGCATGCTGGCAACTAAATCATCTGCCGTTTTTTCTTGTGCTACCAATGCCATTCCTGCATACACTAAAAGTGTGCCTATTTTTAGAAATTGTCTCATCATTGCTCCTTTAAAACCACATGCGTTTGATAATATTGTTCTTACTTTTAATGGCATACGAGACCACACCTGCAACGTGCATTACGATTAAAAAGAGAAGCACTTTGGTTAATAAACCATGGACAATGCCCACACCAAAATCTTTAAAACTACCATAAAGCTCTTTTTCTAATCCAAAGAAAATCATCTGCCCTAAAGAAGCACTTTGTGCAAGCACAAATCCACTCACACCAATCGCAATAATGACACCATAAATGGCGATATGATTAGCTTTCATCATCGTAGCTCTAAAAGGGCTCATGGAAAGTGCTTCGGGCTTTGGAGCTCTTGAAATCATCCAAATACGCATCACGCTTACCCATGTTGTGAGGATGCCTAAAATCATATGGATTTTTAAAGAACCCAACTTTTCAACCGTATTGGGCATGTTCGATAAAACAAATGTTCCTGTCATCAAAAGAAAAATAAGCAATCCCCCACTAAGCCAGTGGAGGATAATTGAGTGTGATGTGTAGCGTGTCATAAGTACTCCTTACATCGCAAGTTTGGTAGCTAATGTTTTGCGTTGTTCGGTTGTCAAAACACTCAAAACTTTTTCAATGCTCCCCGCTTGAACATCGATCATCTCTTTAGATAACGAAGCTCTGTTTTTGACAAAACCCTCTTTATCAAAGGTGCCATCTTTGTTGATGATGACGACCGCTTCTTTAGTATCTACGGCATCAAAACGCTGTTCACGTAGATCAAACATCACTTTTCGAATCTCATTCCATTGTGTTTTAGACAAATCCATAGTGGAGAGTGTCATCATAACCTCTTGCATACCATTACCACTCATTGCCATTTGCTTTTGAAAAGGCATTTTGCTAGATTGGCTATCGCAGTCCATAAAACCTTTTGGTCCTCCAAAAGCGTAAACTGAGCTTGATGCCACCATAAGAGCTAAACTAAGTGTGATGAGTTTTGTTTTCATCGTGAATCCTTTTTTTGATTTGTGATGAAAGTATAAAAGGTGAAGGTAATCCGTAACCCAAGTGAAGGTAAACAGAGGTAAACAGGGTTATTTTTTGAAAATAGTCAACGTAACATGACGATTCTCATAGCTATAGTCTATTGTATAGCCATTAAGATGGACGGTTTTTTGAATGATAAAAAGACCAAATCCATACCCCGTAGAGCTCTTATGTCTTTGTGTTTTATCCAATTTCCAGCTGTGCAAATTCTGAGAAATATCAATAGGAAGCGGTTCTCCTACATTGGAAATGTGGAGTTTATTTTCCTTACATGTAAGAGATACTTTATGGTTTTCAGAATATTGCAAGGCATTGTCGAGGATATTTTTCAAACAAACCAACCACAACTCTTTATCCCCATACAGCGTATAGCCTTCACATCCTTCTGTTTGTATAGCGTCCGTATCCTTTACATGTAAGGTTTGTGAAACTTCTTCTAAAAGGGAGTTTAGTGTGTGAGGATGTGGCAGAATCGTTTCATTTTTGCCAATAAGCTCTTCTAAGGTCTTAAATGTGTTCAGCTGGGTGTTAATCGCCTCAAACACCGTATGAATCTGTTCATGTGTTTTGATTGAGGGCTCATTTTTGAGGTAAAACATTCCTTTTGCCAAAGGTGTTTTCATCTCATGCATAAATATTTTATTAAACATCTCACGCGTTTCTAACAGGTAGCCAATGTGACGAATGGCTTTGTTGTAGGAGTGGGTGATTTGATTGATTTCTTTATACTGCGAGGTCATTGCCACTTCAGAATAATCCCCACCTTCCATTCGTTTAAAGTGTCGCTCCACATCCATAAGCGGTGTGAGCATTTTTTTTGAGACCATAAATAAAATCGTTTGAAGCCCCAACAAGATAGCAAAAATGGAGTGAATCAAAATGAGCGCATAATCCTCTTCTAAATCTTCCAAATAAAGAGAGCCTATAGGATTGTACACATACAGCACCTTTTTGTCTTGGTACGAAAAGAGGCTGAAGCCTTTAAGCTCATCTCCTTTATGATAGAACATTTTTGCTTCGCTCGAGGGCTTTTGGGTGAATATTTTAACGTTATACTCTTTCAAATCCTCATCACTCACACTAAATGATTGCATTAGTACAGGTTGTAGTGAGCTTGCGATACTAAAATAACGCGCCATATTGTGCTCATCTTGCAGGTGTTTTTGGCGAATGTAAAAAAATCCCCACAGTCCAAGAATCACCACAAGGGAGATCACAAATAAAAACCTGATTTGCGCGATTAATGAGGTTTTGATATTACTCAACAAAGCGGTACCCTCGACCACGAAGGGCAATGATATGCTCTTTAGGAGAATAGGGTTTGATTTTCCCACGAATTTTACTGATAATCATCTCTAAACTTTTTCCATCCATCGAAGAGATAGCGGGGGAATCGTAGAGAAGTTGCTCTTTAGAGACCACATTGCCGTTATGTTTGACGAGCTGTGAGGCAACTTCAAATTCAGCTTCAGTGAGAAAAAGAGGGTTTTCTAAAAAAAGAACATCATGGGCTTTTGCATCAATGACAAACGATTTGTTAGGTTTTTCATCGGCAAAGGCACGGACTCTGCGCAATAAACTGCTGATGCGCGCATACAATTCATCGGGGTCATACGGCTTAGGCAGGTAATCATCCGCACCAATTTGCAGTCCCATGACTTTATCGCTCGTACTGTTGCGAGCCGAGGAGATAATAATAGGAATTTGACTCTTTTTTCGAAGTTCACGACACACTTCAAGTCCATCCATTCCCGGAAGTCCTAAATCCAAAAGTACCAAACTGTATTTTTCAAGAGGTGTAACAACTGCGTTAAAGGGGTCATCGCAGATATCTACATGTAAGCTTCTTTGCTCCAAAAATACTTGAATCAAAGAGGCAAACTCTTCATTATCTTCAATCAATAAAATCTTTTGCATCGCCTTACCTCAAATAAGTTTTTAAAAGACTCGCAAGGTTAAGTATCTCTTTTTCTCTATCGGCTTCACTGACATGATTTCCCAGATGTTCTTTGATATGCCCGTCCAGTACCTCGCTCATTAACGAGTGTATCGCACCGCGTGCCGCGCTGATTTGTTGTAATATTTTAAAACACTCTTTTTCGTCTTCCAAAGCTTTTTCAAGACTGCTCAATTGACCTTTGATTTTTTTGACCCGCAAAAGCAGTTTCTCTTTATTAGCAATCGTATGAGACATTTTTGACCTTTAGAATTTTATTAGATATACTGGGGTATAGTATCTGAAAGAATTTTAAAAAGGTCTAAAATGAACACGCTAGAATCACTCAAAAGTCTTGCACATTCACACAATTTCGATGCGTCAAATCCGATTGCCCAGAAAAACACGCTTTATGCCACGCTATTGACGTTTACGATGATGGTCTTTGAAATCGTCGGCGGCCTTTATTTTAACTCGATGGCACTTTTAGCGGACGGATGGCATATGAGTTCGCATGCCTTAGCACTCGGTATGGCATTTACGGCATATGTTATGGCAACTAAATACGCACACGATTTTCGCTTCAATTTCGGAACGTATAAAATAGAAGTGCTAGGCGGTTATACCAGTGCAATTTTACTGCTAGTCGTCGCTTTTTTTATGGCGTACCATTCGATCGAACGTCTTTTCAATCCGGTACAAATCGCTTACCAAGAAGCAATCGTTATAGCCGTTCTCGGCTTGATCGTCAATCTTATATGCGCATGGCTGCTCAAAGACGATCATCACCACGGACACGATCACCATGAACATCATCACCGTCACGATATGAACCTTAAAGCCGCCTACCTTCACGTTCTCGCCGATGCCTTGACGTCGGTTTTGGCGATTGTCGCACTTTTAGGCGGTATGCTTTGGGGAGCAAATTGGCTTGATCCGGTAATGGGAATCGTCGGTTCGGTCTTGGTTTTTATATGGGCTGTAGGGCTCATCAAACAATCGGGGAAAATACTCTTAGACGCAACGATGGACGAACCGATCGTTCAAGAAATCATCGACGTTATCAATACTTTGGAAGAAAAAATCTCGATTAAGGATTTACATGTATGGCAAGTCGGCAAAGGCAAATACGGCTGCATTCTCACACTGTGCGCCCAAACACCGCTGAGCATCGAACAAATCAAACACGGGCTTTCCATTCATGAAGAGTTGGTGCACGTATCGATCGAACTCGCATCATAAAATTTCGAAAAGTGCCGAAACAACCTATCGGCACCGCAACACATTACGATTTTGCAGCATTGAGCTTTTTAAGCAGTCGGTTGGTGTTGTAAATGCTGATAAACAGCGTCGCACCCAAGAGCACAAATGCCAAGCCGAGGCAAACGCTAAGGGCGAGTGGTACACTTTGGCTCATCGCTTTTGTGGGAGAAACCGGTTCACTTTTGGTGGCTGTTTTTTCAAACCCAGTTTTAGGGGCGATGCCTTTACGCGTGACTTGATGCCCAGGACCGCCATCTAAAATCACCTCGTACGGCACTTTAGGGATGTTCAAAACAAGTACACTGCTATCGGGCAGTCTTTGTTGGAGTAAAATCTCTTGGCTGCCTAAGGCTTGCAGTTTCACCAAAGCTCCAGAAGCACCCTCACCTGTGCTAAATTCGCCTTTGATGCTGATCGTGTCATCGTCATTGTCGCTTACATGTAACAAAAGCGTATGCGCGCACATAAGCGTTGGCACCATCAATCCCATCACCCACACCATAAATTTTTTCATGCTTTCTCCTTTTTTCTAATCCAAAATGATTGTATTGCTTCAGACTGACACGGCAATTTTCGTGCACTCCAAAGCAGCAGGCTTCCCAACGCTAAAAGCCAAAGATCAACCCCTAAAATAGAGCTAAAAGGGAAAAATCCTAGCATAAACCAGTGCAGAAAAACCGAGCCGATAAACAACGCACCGCCTAAGGCTAAAAACTCTTTGGCGGCTTGGTAAGTGTTGAAGCGGTAAAACGCCCAAAACAGCGTTGCAAGCCACGCATTGTAAAAGAGCCCTTTTTGCCATAAAAGCCGATCACTCAGATCAAACGGTAAAAGCCATTGCAACACGAAAAGCACGCCCGTGGCGGGAATGACGCCGACCATGATGCTTAAAGAGAGTTTTGCCATCCAGTGGTAAAAAGGAATGCGTTCATCAAACTTTTTCGCCTGTTTTTCAAGCCACAACATCACACCAAAGCCGATTGCCAGAGCAGATGCGACCATGACCAATGCCACTAACGTTCGGTTAATGATATCCACGCCTGCTAAGAAGTGAAGAAAAAAGGTCGCTTCCGCAAAGAAAACGCTCCACGAACGATCCAGTGCTTTTTGCTCTGAGATAAGTGAGCCATCGACTGCGCTGAGGGTTAAACTCGGCTTATTAAAGGCACCACCGTTTAAAAAAGGCTTGGTAACATCGTACCCTTTGAGCTCGATCTGGGCATTTGTAGCGTTCCAGTTGACCAGCTTTAATTGCTGAAAGTTGATCTGAGGATTGAGGGTTTGCGCTTTTTCGATTAATGTCTTAATCGGTAGCATGGGTGCTGTTTCACCAGAAGCGATACGCGCTTCTTCTTTGGGAAACAGCACGGGACCGATGATCGCATCGATGCGGCTCTCTTTTCCGCCACTAGCCAATTTTGCCATCGGGACGGAGCTTAGAAGCGAGAGATTCATAAAAGCACCGCTAAGTGTAATCAGTAAAAAGATAGGAAAAACCCACGTAAAAATCTTTACATGTAAACGTGAAAAAAGTGCTTGCAGCGTTTTGGTTTTGTTCTTGTAGGAGAAGATGATGATCAAAATAACGCCGGAGATGACGATGCTCATCACACCCACAGCCATACAACCAAAGAGCAAACGCCCAAAAAAGCTAAAGGCGACTCCAAAAAGCTCTTTGTCAAAATCCAGCACTTTACCAAAATGGAGTCTATTTAAAAAAAATGCCAATTGTGACTGCGCGCCTTCATCTTGGATTATTTCACCACTGATGGGATTGAAAAAACGTGGAACACTAAAACGATGCGAAATGCTCAACGCCGTCTCACCTTTCGTACCGGGAAGTGTGATAAGCAGGTTGTTTTTGGGAAAATTAGGGTCTTCTAAAACCTGATTGAGCATGGTTTCATAATCAATCTGCGTCACATCTGTCCTTTCAATATGACGCGATGGTTTTTCCCACACTTGTAAATACGGTAGAAAAATGGCAAAAATGCCAAAGAAAACACTGATGTACATGAGCAGTGAAACCACCATACCCAGTGCGGCATGAAGCCTTAAAAGGCGTTGTTTCCATAATTTGGATGCGTTGATCTCATTCATACAGCCATCCTAAAATGCCCACAACGATCATGGTGGGAAGCACAAAGCGAAGCAGTGCGCTAAGTTTGGTAGGCGCTAAGGCGATCCACAAAGCGACTGCCGCCCATGCCAAGGTGTTGTACAAAAGCGCGATCACGGCAAAATCGTTTTTGAAAGGCGAATCAAAAGCAACCAAAACGCACAAACTAAGGTACGAAAGCACCAGACCGCCAAAGATGGCGGTGATGATGCGAAAGAGCCCTATTTTTTTACCGTTGGGCTCAGGCGTGGCTAAATAGCGATAAAGATTCATTGACAAGGCTTCCCTTAAAATCGGTAATCAAACGTCACGCCAAAGGTGCGTGGTTGACCGACTTGGCGAAACGTTCCTCGGTAATTATAAAGTACGTCTTCGTCGAATGCGTTTTTAAGGTAGGTTCGAATCGTATACGCTTTCGTCTCATATCCTACATTGAAATTGACAAGCGTATAATCGCCCGCTTTATATGCTTCGGTATTGGTAACGTTGGTGTAGTATTCGCTGACGTAATTTAAGTCGCCGCCAACGAAAAAGCCGGACATAAAATGTTGTTTAAAGCCAAGGCTTCCCGTAAAATGCGGCGCGTGGTTAAATTCATTACCTTTTTTGGCGTAATTGTTAGCATCCGCTTCTGTTATTTTTGTACGTAAAAGACCAAAGCCACCTTGAAGTTCCAAATCAGACGTTATACGGTAAATCGTCTCAGCCTCAAAGCCGTAACTTTCGCCCTCGGGTATATTGATAAACCGTTGTCCGTAACCCGAACCCGCAATCCCCTGATAGCCTTTATACTCATTGTAAAAAAGGTTGGTATTCAAGGTCAGCGTTTTATCGAGCAACAAAGAACGTGTCGTGGCTTCATACGTCCATACCTCTTCTTTATCATATTCGTAATACTCATACGTATCCCATGTCAATGCGCCACCACCTGGACTGTAACCTTTACGCACGGTAAAGCCTACGTTATGTTCGGGTGTAAGCTTATAATTAACGCCGACTTTGGGTAAAAACATCGTCTCGGCAACATCGGCATTCATTGGTTTTGACATGTACGTTACGTCGCGTTCTTGTTCCTCTCTCTCCACACGACCACCGAAAATAATGTCAAATTTATCGTTAACATGCAAGGACTCTTCCGTATAAAATGCTAACGCCGTAATGTCATCATCACCGTTCATCTTGATTTGGTCTGTCACTAACATATCTTGTGCACGATGGTAGAAATAAAGTCCTGCCATACTCGTTAAAAGTCCGTCTTTTGGATCATGCACTGAACGAGTCTCTAACGTCTCACTTTTTTCGTCGATGTCCAAATTCATGGCTGTCGGTGCTTGTTTGGTCTTCGTTTCGGTACTGTTGTAACCGGCTAAAACGTAAAGCTTAAGATCATTATTGATAGCGTACTCAACATCGGTGCTAAACGTATCGTTGGTGGAATCGTTGTAACGTACAAGATTGGAAGACGAGAGACGAAATGCATAATCAGAAATCGCTGAATTTGGCATAATCTCATTCATATGACCACCCTCACTCGCACGATGCGATGCCGAAACTTTGACAATCAGTCCATCCACATCTTGAGGTAGCCATAGAGCTTTTGCACGAACATTTCCTTGCTTAACATCAGAAGGATCCCAATAATTAGCATAATTTTGGTAATTGATAAAATTATGCCCGTAAACGCCCTCAGCGCTTAAACGCAGTGCCAAAACATCATCTATAACAGGACCTGAAATCATCGCCGCAACCAGTGCTTTATCGTCTTGATTTTCGTATCCGATACGAACCGCACCCTCAGGTTCAAAGCTTGGATCTTTGGTCGTCACGACGACCGCACCACCGATGCTGTTGCGTCCTTGTGTGGTCGATTGAGGGCCCCTTAGAACCTCAACCTGCTCAATATCCCACGAACCGATGTCTAAATAACGTTGCCCGTTCCATGCTTCGCTGATACCGTCCACACTCGTGCTAATACGAGGACGAGAACCTGAGAGCATCGAAAAGCCGCCGATTGCCGCACCGGCTCCGTTAACACCTCGAATAACGGGAATATCGGAAGGATTATTGATCATATTGGGCACATGCGACGCTACGTCGTACACCGAGTGTGCCCCTGCCGTATCGACTTGATCCGTTTGGAACACACTGACTGCCGTTGTTGTTTCTTGCAACGAACGCTCGATTTTTTCGCCCGAAACGGTCACTTCGTTTAGCTGAATCGTCGCATTGGTGTCCGAAAAAGCAAGAGAAGGAAGAAATAAGCATGTTGCAAGACTGATTTGCCAAAATGTATTGTGTGACATCACTATCCTTTTTTTTTGATGAAGGAAGTGTGCCATTTATGATGACGATTATCAATAAACAAAAGTCACAAAAGGGAAAAAAAACGCCACAAAGAGGAAAAAAAGAACTTAACGATGTCGTTTGCGGTAGATACTCGGAGTAACACCAAAGTGTTCTGTGAAAAGTTTACTGAAATTTCCCGTATGTTTATAGCCGACTTTAAACGCCACCTCTTTCACACTCTGATTGCTTTGAAGCAAGCTTTTTGCAACATTCAAGCGCTGTTTTTGAAGCATCGCATAGACCGTCATGCCGTAATACGCTTTAAAATCTTTTTTGAGATAACACTCATTGATCGCTGAACGATAGGCAATTTGTTTAATGGAAAGCTCTTTGTCGTACTCGTTTATAATAATATTTTTTGCTTTTTCCAATGAATGGATTGTTTTTATATCGAGCGAAAAATCGGCAATTTTATGCATCGTACTCATCAAACGCTCGATTGTATAATGTGCCAAATACATAATATGCGCTTCCAAATGAAGCACGTTTAAAAGGTTTGTGTCCATTTCATGGGTCTGAAACGCTTCTAAAATTTCAAACTGCCGTCGATCGATCTCGCCGCCTTCTAAAATCGCATAACCGTTTTGATTTGCTTCTGACTCCATACGTTGATGCACTTCACGGTAATTAGAAATCAAATGCCCCAGTAACGCTTCTTTAATACCAATCGAGACAGTACGATACTCCCTATCTTTGAGCGTTTGCATCTCCACATGAAACGCATCAGAAGAAAATCCGATAAAAAAACTATTTTTCTTAATCGCATACTTCGCACCGTTTTTAAACGCATGCGTAAATTCATCGCCGAGATTGAACACCAACACGGCACCGGGAATATCTGAATACAACGACGTTATCGTATCTTGGTATAACGTGTATGCATACGTATACGCCGCAATGCCGTTACCAAGGTTGTACCATATGAACGATCCCTCCCCTAATTCAGGCTTGATTTTCGCCATAAAATTTTCACGCGAAAAAGGATACGCCATCGTTTGAGCGATCTGCAACAGATCAAAAGAGTTTACATGTAAAACCGAATTTTCATCCACAAAACTACCTCAAAGTCAATTCATCCTAAGTTGAGAAACGTTATCAAACAAAGGTATTGTATATTGTAGCAAAAATTGAGGTTTTTGAGATTTTTAAGGACTGTTTTGCCTTATATGTAAAGAGAATTTTGTAAAGTTAAAAATTTAGCCCTGTTTTTTTATTAAGATATTGAGTGTTTTAAAAGAGTTCACACCTTTAAATCTTTGCTCATTAGTTTGACAACACTCGATAATTCACCAAGTTTGGAAGAGCATACATCGAACAATATTTCAGCGTTAATATCAAAATAATGATGCGATAACACATCTCTAAGTCCTTTGATATTTTTCCACTCAATGCTTGGATAACGTGGTAGTAGTTGCCCATCGGTCAATTTGTCGATGTTTTTTAAACCTTCACCGATTGCCAGTAAACGCATGGCGATACTGTCTAATTTTTCGATATTCTCGGCACTGGAAAGAAAATCATCTGCCGTTTTAATGGCTTTAAATCGCTCGATGACCATATCGATAGACATGTCGATATCTTCAAGCGTTGACAATACCATCAAGGTTCGATCAGACATATATCACATCTTTCGTAATCATCTGAAGCAAAAAAGGCTTCATGTATTTATGTTTCGTCATCAAATCGACTTTTTTTTGCAAGGAAGTTTCAAGATCATATTTTAAACCCATCACGTTGTCAAATTTTGCTTGCATACTCACAAAAATATCGACATCACTATCGTCTTTGGCTTCATCGCGTGCATACGAGCCAAACAAACCGATCTCTTCCACACCGTATTTTTTTTGAAACTCAGGTTTATGCATGGAAAGATAATCAAGTATGTGTTGCTTTGTCATACATCCTCCTTTGGTTTTAATGTGATTATAACATAGAGTCAAATTATTTATGATTTTGTTTTTACATGTAAAACCTCTTAGATTCAAAAGAAGCACTCACGTTTAGTATATTTGTCGACTCGAAGAGGTGTATAAGTTTTAGAAGTATTAATCCCAAAATAAGCTATATCCACATTCTTCTTAATATACAATTCACAAAGCGCTCAATCTTCGCTATAATTTTTTTATGAAAAAAGAAACCATTCTTCAACAGCTTAAAAGCATGAAAAATCATTATCTATCTGAGGGCTTCGTTATAGAGGGCTTATTTGGTTCATACGCTCGTGATGAAGCAGATGAGGATAGTGACATCGATATTCTCATCGAAGCCAAACCTTCTTTTGTCGAACGTTACGGCATCAAGTCAATTGAGCGCATCGAAGAAATCAAAAAAGAGATGAGTTCTATTTTCGGAATTTCTGTTGATTTAGCCGATAAAACAGGCATGGGCAAAACCGCTAAAAAATTCATTATTGATAGAACGATTTATGTCTAAAGAGAGCATTAGCAAAATCTATCTCATTCTTGAAAAAATAGAATACATTGAAGAAATCGTTAAAAATGCTGGCTCTATCACCAACGCTTTACACGACTTAACGATTTATCGCCCCGCTATTTTGATGCACCTTACGTCCATCGCCGAACAATTCGACAAAATCAAAAAATCTTCTAACAACACCTTTCTTGAATATTTTGAAGCTGACGATATTAAAGGCATTTACGATGTAAGAAATTACATCGCACATGATTACGAAGGTGTGAATCTTGCTATTATTGAGTGGATTATCAGGCATATTTTGCCGAAATTTAAAGAGCAGTGTAGAAAAATTATTGATAAAAATTGTAAAATATCTTAAGAAATTATGAGCTAGAAAGCTATCTAAAGTAGCCCTTTATAATCTTGGTTTACTAATTACTTAGTCAATATACATTTTTCTGTCGTAATAGGTTCATTGCCAACATTATAAAAATACATTCCTCCTGCGGGAAAAACAAATTGAAGTTTATTTAAAACATATTTTTTCCCACTTTGTGAGTCTTCACAAGTAACTGATTTGCCACTTTGAATTAATAAATGAGCTTCATTACTTTTTAAATATTCTTGAGACTTTGTATTGCTATCAGCAAAAACAGATGTACTTAACAAAAGAAATAAAGAAAATAAGTATTTTTGAAACATTAGAACCTTCTTAAAGCATATTTCATAAGAGTAGTTTATCATACAAAAGCATTTCTTAAAAATCAATGTGAGTTTTAGTCAATTCTCACTCTCGCAAAAACCTCTCCACATCCTCAACAATCTCATCCACCGCCTCAGTCGCTTTTTGATGCAATACTTTCGTATAAACCCGCTCGTTAATCGCATCACTTTTCTCTAAATTATTGAGAATGGAATGCTTTACATGTAAAGCAAAATGGTCCATCGCTACGACATTTCCGCTTGAACCGATGATGGCTAGAAACTGGCAATCTTCCATCGCATCGTAAAGGTGTTCGTACATGGGAGCGGCTTCGCCGAAGAAGACGATGTCGGGGCGAAAGGAACCGCCACAGTTTTTACATGTAAAAGTTCTCTCTTGTTTGGTATAGCCGATTAAATGCGTTACTCCGCACTCTTCACAACGAAGGCGCGGTAAAAAACCGTGCAAATGCAAAACATCCTTGCAGCCTGCTCGCTCGAAAAGATCGTCCACATTTTGGGTGATGATGGCGATGTCATTGGGGAATTTTGCTTGCAGTTTGGCGATGGAATGGTGCGCCGTATTGGGTTCAACCGCGCTTAATTGTTCGCGCCTTGCGTCGTAAAATGCCAGAGTGTTTTCCCTGTTCCAAGACAGACACCCTGCTTGACAGATCTCTTCGATGCGGTACTTTTCCCACAGCCCGTCCGCGTCGCGAAACGTGGAGAGTCCACTCTCCGCGCTGATGCCTGCTCCTGAAAATATCACCACTTTTGCCATGAAAAACTCCTCTTACACGTTGAAGTAAAGTGCCTCTTTATGGTGCATCACGATCGCCGTCGTACTTTGTTCGGGGTGGATTTGGAACGTCTCGCTAAGCTCGATGCCAAACTCCTCAGGCTTTAGAAGATCAAAAATGACTCTGGTATCTTCCAAGGCTGGGCACGCGGGGTAGCCAAACGAGTAGCGACATCCGTGGTAGCGTTTCATCTGTACATCACGCAAGCTATGCCCCTCATGCTCTGCGATGCCAAGATCAAGTCGTATCTGCTTGTGGACGATCTCCGCCAACGCTTCGGCAAGCTCCACGCCGAGTCCGTGCACGAAAAAGTATTCGGTAAAATTGCCAGCATCGTAAAGCTCTTTCTCATACGCTGAAAATTTCGCTCCCGCACTGACGCACGTCAACGCCAAAACATCGTGACGAGAAGGACTGATAAAGTCGCTTAAAGCGCGGTACGGAGCGCGGTTTTGACGCGGAAAATCAAAGACTTTGATAGCACGCTTGCTCGCTTCTTCGATGCTCTCACGACACACTTGTTCCTCACTAAAATAGCCCTCGCTCTCGTCGAAAAGGTAGAGCTTATTCTCAAAAGAGCGCGCAGGGAAATAGCCGTAGATGAGTGTCGGCTCAAACAGTCCAAGACGCTCGATGTCTGCTTTGACACGCTCATAGGTTGGGTAAAGCACCTCATCAAGCTGCTTTTGTTTTTCTTCTTTACTTTGCCCTTTACCGCTGTAGCCCCAACGCTGTGCGAAAAGGATTTTGTGGTTGATCCACGAATAGGCTAACTCTTTGACATCGGTCTTTAAAACCCGTCTGCCCCAAAACGGCGGTGTCGGGATTTTGATGTCGCGGCTTGGCATTTTAAGCTCATGAAACGGAGGCATTGGTTTGGCTTCTTTGGTGGCGCGATTGACACTGTTTTCCAAGACAACACGGCTAAAGGAGGTGTCGTAGTTTTTTGCTTCGATGCGCGACATTGCCGTTATGCCCTCAAACGCGTCTTTGCAGTAATAAATCGGTCCATCGTAAATCGGGCGGCAAAACTCTTCCACAAAATTGTCCGTCAGTGCCGCACCGCCTAAGATCACGGGGATTTTGATGCCCATTTTTTGCATCGCTTCTAAGTTTTCTTTCATCACGTTGGTGGACTTCACCAAAAGCCCGCTCATACCGATCGCATCGGCATTATGCTCTTTGAGCGCTTGCAAAAACTGTTCAAGCTCGGCTTTGATGCCGATGTTGACGACTTTAAAACCGTTGTTGCTTAAGATGATGTCGACCAAGTTTTTACCCACGTCATGCACGTCGCCTTTAACGGTTCCGATAATGAGCGTTGTGGTCGTATTTTTTTCGGTTTTAGGTAAAAAAGGTTGCAGATAATCGACCGAAGCTTTCATCACTTCGGCTGATTGCAACACAAAAGGCAGTTGCATTTTTCCGCTTCCGAAAAGCTCACCGACCACTTTCATCGCATCGATAAGGGTTTCATTAACGATAACTTCCGCAGCGATCTCCTCTTTAGCCGTCGGTAATAATGTGAGCATACGCTCTTTATCGCCGTCGATCAACAAGGTTGAAATCTTCTCTTGCGTACTCATCGCAAGGTACGCCGCGTCACTCTCGTCTTTGTTCTCCACCACACCTTCAAAATGCGCGATAAATTTAAAAAGTGGGTCACCCTCTTCTCGGCGATTAAAGAGTAAGTCTTCACACACTTTTTTATCAATATCGCTGATTTTGTGCATCGGAAGCGTATTTTTAACATTCACAATCGCCATGCTTAAACCCGCTTCCACACAGTGGTGCAAAAAGACGGAATTTAGGTATTCACGGGCGTGTTTGGCTAAACCAAACGAGATGTTCGAAACACCGAGTACGAAGCCTACTTCAGGATGAAGTGCGTGAAACTCACGAATCGCCTCGATAGTCTCAATCGCCGCGGTGTGGTACTCCGCATCGCCACTGCCCACGGTAAAGGTGAGAAGATCAAACACCAAATCTTCGGGGTGAATGCCGTGTCGTGTGGTCGCAAGCTCATAAATGCGCTCGGCAATCGCTACTTTTTGTGCTTTACTTTTTGCCATACCTTGCTCATCGATGCTCAAACACACGAGTGCCGCACCAAAACGTTTGGCTAGAGAGCAGACTTTATCGAATTTTTCGATGCCGTCTTCTAGGTTCACCGAGTTGATGATGGGCTTTCCACCGATCAGTTTTAACGCGCACTCTAAGGAAGGTAGTTGCGTGGTATCGGGCATAAGCGGCAAAAGAATCTTTTGCACGTAACGCCCTATCACCTCTTTGGTATCTTTGATCTCGTCACGTCCTGCAAAGCCGACACTCACGTCGATGCCATGTGCTCCACTTCGTACTTGTTGTTGTGCGACACTCAGTGTTCCATCGTAATCTTCCGCCAATAAAAGCTCACGAAACGCTTTAGACCCTGTAGCATTGCTTCGCTCACCGATCAAAAAGGGTGCGGGGTCTTGTTTGAGTGCTCTGGTTTCAAAAAGCGATGCGATGGAGCGAGGCATGCTTCCTGTAGGAGGAAGCGGTTTTTTGCCCTCCACGCGTTTGGAGAGCTCTAAAATGTGTTGTGGCGTCGTACCGCAACACCCTCCCAAGATCGCCACACCCGCGATGTCGGTAAACTTTTCTTGAAGCTCGGCAAATTCGCGAGGTCCCATCGGATAAAACGTGTACCCTCCGCGGTTTTGCGGAAGTCCCGCGTTGGCATGCACACTGATGGGTTTGCTCCAAACGGAACTCAGCGTTTTGACATGCTTTTCAACCTGCTCAGGTCCTGTACCGCAGTTAAAACCCAGACTTAAGATGTCAAAGGGTTCTAAGATCGCCGCTATTGTGGTTGCGTCGGTGCCAATAAGCATCGTTCCGCTAAGTTCAATGGTGACCGAAACCATCACGGGAAGCTTTACATGTAAAGATTTTTGAGCATCAAAAATGGCGTGAAGGGCGGCTTTGATTTGAAGCGGATCTTGTGCCGTTTCGATAAGGAACAGATCCGCCCCGCCGTCCACGGCTCCGCGTGCCGCCTCTTTGTAGCCCTGATACATCTCATCGTAACCGATATGCCCTAAAGAGGGTAGCTTGGTTCCCGGACCAAATGCCGCGGCAGTAAAGCGAGGTTTTTCAGGCGTTGAAAACTCCGCACACGCCTCTTTAACGATAGCAACGCCCGCACGGACAAGTTCATAGGCTCTCTCACCGATGCCGTAATCCTCCAAAACCCACGGCAATGCACCAAAGGTGTTGGTCTTGATGATGTCCGCGCCTGCAAGCAAATAACCGCGATGAATTTTTGAAATGGCATCTTTACATGTAACGTTCAAAAGCTCATTGCAGCCCTCTTTGCCCTCCCAAAGTTCAGGCTCAATCTGCAAAGCTTGTATCTGTGTGCCCATCGCACCGTCGATGACTAAAATTTTTTCGTTGATCAGTTCTTGAAGTGTTGCCAAGTCGAATTCCTAGTGTGTTATAACATGCTATATGGTATCGAAACTTTGGTAATGCTATAATAAATCAAAAAAGAGTCTTGATGCAAACACCTCGAATAATTTCAGTCAATAATTTTCCTAAAAAGTCTGTGGATAAAAATCCGTTAACAACCACCCAAGATGTATTTAAAATTATTTACCATGCTTCTTTAACTGGTGGAGTTATTTTGTGTATGTTTTATTTTACTCTTTATGCGAATGGATTACCTGCATTGGGAGATATTTCTCAACTTCTTGGACTCTTAATTGCAACATGTAGTATTGCATTTGTGATGATTGGCTGTTTTACTTTTTTGATGGTTTTTCCCAGTTCTTTGGCATTTACTTTTTCACAAAAAGCAAATCATATTAAACCTTTACAACTCTTTTTTCGCTATATAAGTATTCCTTTTTTTGCTATCTTCGTATATTATGAAATTGGACAAGAACCATTTCATAATGCACTGCTCTTAGGAGCTTTTATTGCTCTAGGAATTTGTCTTTTATGCTGTTGGAATAATGAAGAACACCTATTTTTCGGTTACTCCACTTTACTTGTTGCCGTAAGTTTGATATTATCAATTATATGTGTCAATAAAATATGGTTACTTTTAGCTTTTCTTTTTCCTCTCATCTATCAAATGCTTCATAGCAAACCCTTTTATAAACTCAATCTAGGGGAATCTGTATTTTACATGTATATTATTGGCATATATTGTATTGCAATTATGTTGGTTTATTCATTTCTCAATGTTGATATAGACGATGATAAAAAAACATATTATATTTCAGTTGCATTAGTCTATGTTACCATCCTTGTAGCCAATGTGTTGATTCTTAAACAGAACGAAACTCTACGTCAAAAAAACAAATATTTGAAAACTGCCATTCATTCTGTACTGCTTTTATTCTTTATAAGCTTTTTTCTATTTACATATATCTCTTCACTTTATAGTCGCCCAAACCCTCTCGTTGTAGCACCTTTTGCAAATTTAAAACTTGGCTACTACCCAGCAGAACTTCGTTTCAAAGAAGAGTTTATTCAAAACACAAATTTCTTCAATATGAAAGATAGGAATATCACTTCTAATGTTTTTTTCATTTTAAACAGTATTGGCGATGAGTACATTGTAAGAGAAAGATCTCCTATTTTTTTTGTTGATGATAATATATCTCTTTCAGCCATTGACTATAACAATACAATTTACTGGTACAATAAAGACCATAATAAAACTTATACATTCAAAGATTTTCACTTCCAACCAGCAGATGAAGTGAATACTTCTACGTTAAAAGACGCATCCGATAAAGATCAAACAAAAAAATATACCAATACACAAGTCTATCGCATTAAAAAAAGTGATGTCCTTTATGAGATCAATGGCAAAGGATTCGATAAACGCAATACCACTGTTTACGGGCGATGATATGTATAAAATAAAATATGTTTAGCGTGTAAAAAATATTTTTATCCCTAACTTACTGTGTCATAAGTTGTCTGACACATAGAAATAAAGTGATCTCAACAAAAAATATTATTTTTAAGAAGATGTTTATTTCCAAAATCTTTTGGAAACAGTAATATCACAACAACTTTTTAATACTTACACGCTGAAAAAGCCTACATTCTTTTAATAAAATTTTTATAATTTCAAGGTTTGACATGTAATAAAATCGTAGTCGTTTGAAGTTACAATGAACGTCGATTTTGCTTTCCAAAGGATAGGTTTTCCGTGCGATTTAAAACGAAAATTATGCTTGTCGTCTCACTGCTCATAGCCGTATGTCTCTTCTCTTTCGGACTTTTTAGCTACCAAGACACTCAAAAAAACAGTATTCGCCAGATCACGTCGAGTTTGCGCTCCACGGCTCGCTCGTTTACCGACTATATTGATCTTCTGATCGCCACGAAGCAAAACGACGTCGAAAGTGCCGCACGTTTTTTTCACGACATCGATCTCATTAGCTATCATCAAATGGTACAAAAACTTCAAGAAACGACTAAAACCATCGGTGCGCTTGACACTTACGTCGGCTTTGAAAACGGCGATATGGTTTGGGGAAGCGAAAAACAACGTCCGCAAGGTTACGACCCTCGAAAACGCCCGTGGTATCTTCATGTCAAACAGACGCAAAAAACCGCCATCAGCGATGTTTACCGCGGTGCAACCGATACACGCTTGATGGTCACCGTGATGAGCCCGATTTTTGACGATACGAAAAAATTCGTCGGCGTCATCGGTGCGGATATTTTACTCGAGAACCTCACGCATGCCCTTTCGCATATCGATTTTGAGGGCGGCTACGGCATTTTGCAAGATACCAAAGGCATTATCGCGGCACATCCAAATCCCAAACATGTAGGCGTCGCACTTGAGAGTATTGCGCCTTCGTTAAGCGCACAATTGGGAGAGCAAAAAGAGGGTATCGTCGATTATTCCTTTGAAGGAAAAGAAAAATTGTACGCTTACGCAAGGTCTGAAAAAAGCGGCTGGCGTATCGGCATCGCTTACGACAAAGCCAACTCTTATGCCTTTTTAAACGCGCAAGTCCAAAAGCTTCTGATCATCGCGACGCTTATGCTGTGCGCTTCCCTCGTCGTCATCGTGCTAACGACGCAAGCACTTTTACGCCCGTTAAGCAGGTTGGGAACGATTGCATCCGCACTCTCAAGCAACGATGCGGATTTACGCCAACGACTGGAAGTGAAAGGAAAAGACGAGTTTGCGGAGGTAACGATACATATCAATACGTTTATCGAAAAACTACACGACATCGTGACGACGTCCAAATCCATCAGCCATGAAAATGCTTCGATTTCGCAGGAACTCTCACGCACCGCACAAGCCGTCTTACACAACGTCGCCACCGAATCGTCGATTATCGCGCAAACGAAACACGACGGCGAAATCATTTCAAAAACGTTGGAAAATTCCGTCGATTTAGCGCAAGAGTCAAAAAAGAAGCTGACGCAAACGCAACACGACATTCAAGACGTCAAGCTTCATGTCGAACAACTCGAAGAGACGATGAAAACGACCGTTGAGAAAGAGTACTATTTGGCACAAAAGCTTGAAGCCGTCAGTAAAAATACCCATGAGATCAAAGACGTGCTGATTATCATCAAAGATATAGCCGATCAAACCAATCTTTTAGCCCTCAATGCCGCCATCGAAGCCGCACGTGCGGGAGAGCACGGACGCGGTTTTGCCGTCGTTGCCGATGAAGTGCGAAAGCTAGCCGAGCGTACGCAAAAAAGCCTTGTCGAAATCGACGCGACGATTAACGTCGTCGTTCAGTCGATCTTGGACGCCAACGGCGATATCGCGTCCAACACGCAAGAAGTTCACCGTTTAGCCGAAGTTTCCCAAAAGCTTCAAGGAGGTATGGGCTACATCGATACTATCATCGCCGAAACGATCGACCATACCAAAGAATCGGTCGGACGCTTTATCGACAATGCTCAAAAAGTTAAAAAGATGGTTGAAGAAATCGATAAGATCAATACGCTTTCACACGAAAACGTACAAAGTATCAAAAACGTCTCTCAGGCTTCCGAACACCTTCACGGGATGACCGAAAGCCTTAAAAACGAACTGGGGAAATTTCAAAGTTAAGCTCTCGAAAAACTTTTAATGAAAATGCGTATTTTCCGCGGTATTGAGCTCTTGCGAAACGTTGACGATAACTTGAAGCTTTTGAATAATCTCATTCATCGCTTTGCTCTCTTCTTGCGCGGCGATGCTGATGCGCTCGACTTCGGCTTGCGTCTTGATAATCTCGTCCACCGTTTTTTGCAACGCCGGAACGATCTGATCGACCACTTTTTGCACGTCCATAATAAAAACGCGAATATTATCGGTCGATTTGTTACTTTGATCGGAAAGCTTGCGCACTTCGCTCGCAACCACCGCAAAACCGCGTCCGTGATCTCCCGCACGTGCGGCTTCGATAGTAGCGTTGAGGGCTAAAAGGTTGGTTTCGCTCGCAATGTATTTGATTGCGGTGGTAATCGTACCGATTTGCTCGACCGCCGAACTCAAATCTTTTGCCATGCCGTTCGTGACTTGCACGTTTTTGACTTCGGCCGCCAATTTATCGTTGACGACGACGATCGTATTGGCGGTATCTTCGATTGATTGGGACGCACTTTGGATAATGCCCGAAATCTCCTTGGTTTGCTCTGCCAATTTGTGCGAAATATCCCGAGCCTCTTTAAGAGCTTTATCGTTATTGATCGCCGTAACGACTTGCGCTAAAGCACTGACGCTCTCCGCCGTCGCCGAACGCGGAGGACTCGGAATCACGACGACGTCAGGAAGAAGGTAGTGTTGGTATTTGCTGTAAAGTGCTTTTCCGCTTGAGACGTAACCGTCCGTTCCGATAATGTAGCGTGCCCGACTTAACGCCTCTTTCGTTTCGCTCTCCGTGCACTCTTCAAACGCAACGATTCGATACGTGACGTGGTCGAGTTTGTAGAATTTTAAAAATTTTAATAATACGTTCGCTCCGGAAGTGCTGTTATTGAAAATCACGACCTCTTCGCCCGCTTGGATACGGCTCACCGCAACGAAAAAATCGGTCGGAGGAACAAATTCGACCGCCACGACGATCTCTTTGCCGTATTTTTTAACCATTTCGTCGTAACGATTGGTAAAGCAGACCACCAAATCAAATTGTTGAACGTCGAAATTTTGATAGTTACTTAATGTAGCTTTTTGATACACCGCCGTCGTCGATAAGGTGGCATCGACCAAAGACACTAGCTCTTGCGTCGTTGCTTCATTTGCCCCGATTAAGAGAAGATTAACGCTCATATCCGTCCTTTTAACGCAAAGTATTTACCGTATCACCAACCCTAAAAATACAAGAACGCTTGATTATAAATCAACCGATGGGATATAAATAGGACGAAAATTCATCAAACGATCGATGAAAATCAGTGTATAATCGTACCCATCATCCCACTAAAAGGCTAGAGTATGTTCGAGATTCAAAACTACGTCGGTTTTATCGGTGCCATCATCGTCTTTCAATTGATTCCGGGAGCAGGAACGATCGCTATCTTAAACGCAACCGCACGCAACGGCATTTCAGCGGGGCTTGGAGCGGTTTTTGGAACCTTGCTCGGCGATTTTGTTTTTATGGTAGCCGCTTTAGCCGGACTTGCGGCAGTGATGCAACAAAATCCGTTCTTATTCGAATGCCTTCAATACTTCGGTGCTTTGTATTTGTGTTGGCTCGGCTTGGGGCTGATTCGTGCGAAAATAACGCCGGAAAAAGCACATCAAGAGCCGAAAAAATCCGCTTGGATCTATTTGAAGCAAGCCTTTTTCGTCAGCATCACCAACCCAAAAGTCATGCTCTTTTTCGTTGCGTTTTTCCCGCTTTTTCTCAAAGCAGACGCTTCACATGTCACGCTGATCGCGATGATGGTTCACGTCAGTATGATGAGTTTGATCTATCAAACGCTCTTGGTACTTTTGGGTAACGCGTTGGCTCTTCGGTTGAAAGCCTTTCCTTTTGCGCGAACGTTGGCGACCAAACTTGCCGGTTTTGCGCTCATTGCCTTTGGCGTCAAACTTGCCGTCAATAACCGTTAAGCGTTTGATTGATGCCGATTAAAGAGAGCCTTTTAGCGCTAAGCGTGGTCGTCATTTGGGGTGTGAATTTTGTGGTTATTCAAGTCGCCCTTCGCGAAATTCCTCCTTTATTGCTGACCTTCTTGCGCTTTTCGTGCGTCGCTTTTCCGTGGATATTTTTCTTTAAAAAGCCTCAAAATACTTCGTGGAAACTGCTTTTAGCGTATGCATTAAGTATGTTCGTGCTTGATTTTGCTTTTTTATTTTCGGGAATGTATGTCGGGGTCAGTTCGGGAATCGCCTCGCTGGCCCTTCAAACGCAAGTCTTTTTTACCGCGGCTTTGGCGGTTATTGTCTTTAAAGAAAAAATGACGCCCGCAAAAGTGCTAGGAGCGACTATCGCCTTTTTCGGTATCGTATTCGTCGGCTTTCATACCGGAGGCGACGTCAATCTTTTAGGGCTTTTCTTCGTCGAATGCGCCGCACTTTCCTGGGCGATCGGCAATCTCGTTTCCAAGCGCATCGGTCACGTCGATATGTTGGGACTCGTCGTTTGGGGAAGTTTTATTTCGCTTCCGTTTTTAGGAGTGTTAGCCTATTGTTTCGAATCGCATCTGTGGCATACCGAGATGTTCACGCACCTCTCGTTTAAAAGTATCGCCGCCCTTGCCTATCTTGCGTATCCGGTCACGTTTTTCGGCTTTGGGATTTGGAGTTGGTTACTGAGTCGCTATCCCGCCACGACCGTCGCGCCGTTTACGCTTTTGGTTCCCGTCGTCGGATTTACCTCTTCGGCACTTTTACTCCAAGAAGCCCTTCCCTTGTGGAAACTTTTTGCCGCCGCTTTGATCGTCACGGGACTCGTCGTCAATCTTTACGCGGATCGATGGTTCTTTTCTCGCAAGCGCGTTTGATTACTTCTCTTTAATCTGCTCCAATCGTTCTCTTCTAGGCTTTGCCAAGGGTTCGCCGGATGGGATTTCGAGCATCTTTTGTAAGGTATCTAAAGGTATCGTCGTATCGTTTTTGAGCGCATCAACGAGCATTTCGCCGCCGAGTTTTCCAAGAGCGTAACAATACTTACCTTTAACGCTTTGATTAGCATCGCTCAAAACCCCGATACGCGAGCATTGATCGATCCATAAAAAAAGATCGTTGTCTTGAAACTCTTGCAGATACTTAAAGAGCTTCATCGTTTCGAAAAATTTGATTTTGACTTCAAAGAACGGGCTGACCTCAAGGGTTTCGTTCAAACGAAGCAAGACGGGATATTTGTAGGTACTTTTTCCGATCTTAACGGCTCGCGTCGTACTCCCGAGAACAAGGTCTTCTTCAATTTTCGGAAACTCCCAAAAGCGGCTGATCTCATGCGACCATGCGCTTAAAACGGCATCGAAACTCTCGAAAGAAGCTTCCAAAGAGGGTTCGTCGCTTAAAAGGTTTCGCGAAAGTCCCAACTGCGCGTCATAGCCCAAAAACGGTAAAATCGTCGCGCCGATGTCGAGTGTCGATCCGACTTTATCGACGGTTTTAGGCTCCGTAATACGGGGATCTAAAATAACGAATTGATCGCGACGCGTCCCTTTCATCAAGTCGTCGATTGCCATATTGTGCATCGCCAAATGATCCGAACCGATGACGATCAGCGTATTTTTCCCGTACGGCGATTCTTGAATGCGCGTAATAAACCGTGCCAGCAATTCATCCGAACACGTCACCGCATTGAGCATCGAATTGCTCCCGTCTTTATAGCGTTGCGCCTCACAACTTTTCGATACGTGTCCGTAGGGATGGTGGGTATCCATCGTCGAAAGGAACATCGCAAATTTTTGTTTGGATTTGGAAAACTTTTTAAAATCGTTAAACGCAATGTCCAACAGCGTATCGTCAAACAAACCCCAAGGCGTTTGGTAACTTGGCGTTTTTAGGAGCGGTTTGAGCTCTTTATCGCCTTTTACGTCTTCAAAACGATGCGTACGATACAGTTTGTCGACGCCCGCAAATTCTAAGGGCGATCCGCTTCGATAGATCAGTTTGTACCCTTCTTTATGCAACATATCGCTTAAACACGTCGCACCCGAGTAAAACGAACTCATTTTCGACATGGAATTACCCTGAGGCGAATAGAGATTCGTGCTCGGCGTGACCAAAGGAAGACCGCACAGCACGGACGTCATTCCGGCGATCGTCCAACTTGTTCCGTGCGCTTGCTCGATTTGAGTGAAAACTAAACCTTTTTCGCGCAACAAGCGAAGCTTCGTGACCAAATTGGGGAAAATCGTTTCGTCAAAATAGGTCTCCTCGAAACTCTCCGCAAAAATGTAAACCAAATTCAGATGCTCTTCGCTCGAAGCTATCAGACTCGGCTCTCGATAATAATCGCTAAAACGGTAAACCATACTTAAAGGATTTTCCACGCCGACGCTTTTCAAAAACGTTTCGGCTAAGAACCGACTGCTCGGATGAATCGCAAATGCCAAGAAAAGTGCGAAAGCCGATACGATGCGTTTGAAACGGACATAACGTTGCGAAGACTCTTTTTGCAACGCTTTGTAATAAACGATGCACAATACCAAACTGCTCATAAACAAGACGACGCCGACACCCATGATTAAATAATAATCAGCATATCCTGAACCGTCTAGCCCGTAGCGAAGATGAAATAAAACGGCGTCGTTGATACCCTCGCCCGTAAAATAATTCGATACGATATAAAAGGTGCTCAACACTAAATAAACAAAGATCATCAGCGTCGAGAAAAAAGCATGTAGCGGTTTGTAAACCTTATGCCTTGCCGTCAACAACGAAAGAAAAAAAAGTACGATCGATAGCCCCAATAGCGTATTCATTCGGTTACATGTACCCCTTTTTTTAAAAGCGCATTATATCTTTTTCCGTTTTGTTTTAATAGCGTGCTTCAAAACCTTCGTATTCGCGTTACAATAACAACAAACTTCGGCGAAAATTGATCAGTCGCCAAGGCTAAAAGCTATGCTCGGTGTTTTTTTCACAAGAAGACTCTTTCGCGACGGAGGATGGTTTGCGTTTTTTAAGAGGTCTAGCAACGTATAGCATCATGGCGAACCGAAACCTCAGCCTCATTTTAGCTAACTGGTTAAAATTTAATCATTTTAATGCATAGATTAAAAACCGCTAAGTGATACAATTTCATCAGTTCAACACTACTAGGAGGAATCAATGAGAAGTAAACTACTTGCTCTTGCAACTATGTTGCCGTTATCAACATTGTGGGCGGCAGAAGAAGCGGCAGCCGAAGCGGCTGAAGCGGCACCGACTTTAGACGTCGGTAATACGGCATGGGTTTTAACGGCGACGGCGCTCGTTATGTTTATGACCCCTGCGGGTTTAGCACTTTTTTACGGCGGTATGGCTCGCTCTAAAAACTTGCTTAACACGATTGCAATGAGCGTTATGGGCTATATCGTCGCCTCTATCGTTTGGGTCGTTTGCGGTTATACCTTAGCTTTCGGTACGGACATCAGCGGCGTTATCGGTTTCGATAGCTTCTTTTTAAGCGGTATTAAGGTGACGGACCTTTGGGCAACCGGAAATATCCCCGTACTTCTTTTTGCGGCCTTCCAAATGACGTTTGCGGGCATTACCGTAGCGCTTGCCAGCGGTGCGGTCATCGAGCGACTTAAGTTTTCGACATGGATCGTTTTTGCGGCACTTTGGATTATTGCATGCTACGCACCGATTGCACACTGGGTATGGGGCGGCGGTTTCTTGTCGGCTGACGGTGTTTTAGACTTTGCCGGCGGTACGGTTGTTCATATCAATGCGGGTGTTGCGGGTCTTGTTATGGCTTTAATGCTCGGCAAACGAAGCGACTACGGTAAAGCGATGTTCCCTTCATCCGTAACGCTAACGGTTTTGGGTGCAAGTATGCTATGGTTCGGTTGGTTCGGATTTAACGCCGGTAGCGAGCTTGGAGCGGACGGTATCGCGGCAAGTGCTTTCTTGGTCACCAACACGGCGGCGGCGGTTGCGGCATTTTCATGGATGCTTGTTGAATACGTTACGTATAAAAAATTCACGCTTTTGGGTATCGCTTCGGGTATCGTAGCAGGTCTTGTCGCCATTACGCCGGCGGCAGGTTTTGTCGATACGGCAGGTGCATTAGTGATCGGCGTCGTTGCGGGTATCGTAGCGTTTTACGGTGTTAACGGACTTAAAAAAGCTCTTAAATACGACGATTCGCTCGATGCATTCGGTATCCACGGTGTTGCGGGTATCTGGGGTGCGATTGCGACCGGTATTTTTGCAAACCCTGAAGTCAACGAACTAGGAACAGGTTTACTTTACGGTAATGCAGGTCAAGTGCTCGTACAAGTCGAAGGCGTTGTCGTCACTATCATCTATACGGCGATCGTAACGGCAGTAGTCTTTAAAATCGCTTCGATCCTCACGGGCGGTGCAAGAGTCAGTGCCGAAGCCGAATCTCAAGGTTTAGATGAAGTCGAACACGGCGAAAAAGCTTTTAACTTAAGATAAGAAGGACTGAAGATGAAAAAAATAGAATCTATTATTAAACCTTTCAAACTCGAAGACGTCAAAGATGCGCTAGCAGAACTTGATATTACGGGTATGACGGTCAGTGAAGTCAAAGGTTATGGACGCCAACAAGGTCACTCGGAACTCTACAGAGGTGCCGAGTACGTCGTCGATTTTTTACCGAAAATCAAGATTGAAGTCGTCGTCGTAGACGAGCTGGTCGATAAAGTCATCGACGTCATCGTAAAAAGTGCCCGTACGGGTAAAATCGGCGACGGAAAGATTTTTGTTTCCAACGTCGAAAAAAGCGTTCGCATTAGAACCGGCGAACTCGATAACGAAGCGGTATAATCTTAATGAGGTGGGGCTTCCCCTCCCCACCTTCTTTTCTGAATATCTCCCCGATCCATGCAAAAAGTTTATAGCAAAACCTATAAAGAGCCTATCTCTTTCCGTAAAAACGCATTAATCAATGACTGATACGAAACCTTTTGCTCACTCGCTTTTTTCTTAAAGTATAAAATGATGTCATTATCAAGTCTGAGTGTCGTTGGGATTTTTTTAGGCTCATAAAATCGCCCTCGTACACCGCCTTCAAAATCATACGACTCTTCAAGCTCATAGCTATCGTAGTGTTCTCTTTCTTTAATGGTTTTCATAAAATTCCTTTTCGGTTTTATTGGCATGTCTTGCACTGATGATGCGCACTATCTCTTCGCCAAATTCATCAAAAAACATATTGGCAACGACTAAAATTTTCTCTTTTGTCGTTGCACCAAGGGTTATCCAACGCTCTTCACAATAATCAAACCTTGCGTCACACTTTGAGATATGAAACGGGTCATCAAACACTTCTCTGGCTTCTTCAAAGCTCACGCCGTGCTTTTGAAGATTTGAAGCACTTTTTTCTTGACTCCATTCAAATTTCACATGTTTCCTTTATGAATAGTGTAAAAAGTATAACGCTTTTGTATGTACATTGTCAATAAACTTAAAATTTTTCTCTAAGAAGTTAAAAGTTTACCCCTATACTCTATCTATTTAACAACTCAAAAAGCCTATAGGGTGTGTCGTGTTCAACAAAACACCTCTCATTGACAGTGACATCAAAAAAGAGTACTTTCAAGTTCAGTTTTTTTTCTTTTTCATATTCATAGGCTAGTGCTGGTTGCATCTCTCCATCTTTGGGATAGATAAGATACAATTCTTCATTATTGTACTTTTTACCATACGCAAAAAGCTGATACATATCGCTTTGGCTTATATCTTTTTCTTCTTTTATGATTTTCCATTTGGTATCGGCGATAATGATTTTATCTTCTTTGGTTATAACGATATCGGGCTTGAGCGCAAATTTTCTAGGCTCTTCAACCAGATGTTTCCCCTTGTCTTGCAAGCTTACATGTAAACCTTTTTTCTTCAAGTATGCTCCCACATAACTCTCAAAAAGAAGATTCATGTCAAACAAAAGTGCAAAAGCGATATCATCACCTTTATACGGGCTAAATGCGTTTTCTAACAAGAAGGTTTTACACCATAAAAGGATATGTTCATACTCTTTCATCTGGCGATTTGGCTTTACATGTAAGAAATCATTTTTAACATCTTTGCAGAGTGAAATTTCATCAAAAACAAATAAAAACTCTCGTATGCGTTGTTGGTTTTTAGTAGCATGTGATTTTTTATAAAGATAGTGAAGGGTGGTTTTTATCAGCCTATTTTCGGCTCTATCGCTTAGAAATTCTTGATATTCCACATAAAAACGCTCTTTATGAATGCTATTTTTCTTTATCTGCTCACCTACTTTGAGTTTGCCTTTCAAAAATGCTAGATTTTCTTCTTTGGTGATGTAATCACTTTTAATACCTTTACGAACAAGAACGGCAAGTTCTTCTAAAAACATCGTGATGAAGATTTCTAAAAGTGGCATTTTTGTGCTTTTAAGATGTGCGGTATTGATGTTTTTAAAGGGAGATTTTTTAAGTGTTTTCAGCATTTTGATTAAAATCTCTTTGGCTTTATCTTCTTCAACATTTTGAATTTTTGGGAGTATTTCTATCGTCGTGCCATCTTTGGTTTGGATGAGTCCGACGTAGTTTTGGGCTTGCAGGACTTTTCCAAGCCCTTTTTTGGTGGTTATTTTAAGATACTGCGCGCGCTCTTCGTTGTCTAAGATAAACTTTTCAATGGCTAAAAATGTCTCTTCTTTGATAAAATGAGGTTTTGCTTCATCTTTGTACTGAAGAGACTCAAACTCTTTTAGTATCATTTTTGAAATTCACTAAAGTCAAATCTATCTTTAATGGTATAAATTGCTTGTTCTTCTTCGATATAGTCGTCATTTTTGTACGTAAAAATATCAGATTTTATTTCACTTTTTTCTATAAATCCTTCACCTAAAACCATCACTATCTTTTCCCAATCATCGTAAAAATACTCTTGTAACAATGGAATGATTTTATTTCTAAAAATATTATCAAGCTCTGCTTTTTTATCCGTAATTTTTTCATCTTTTAAACTCATAAAATACGCATGTCCGATGGTATGGTCACGGTCATAAAGATACTCAATGCGCTTGTTTATCGTCTCAAGCATAGGCTTTACATGTTGTAAACCCTCAATCTTAAAATCCAGCACCTCAGGTCGAGGCATCATCTCCGTAAAATCAAATCGTCTTCTTAGTGCCGTATCCATCAAAGCGATGCTTCTATCGGCTGTGTTCATCGTGCCGATGATGTAAAGATTTGAAGGTACGCCAAAAAGCTCATTGGAGTATGGAAGTCTTACATGTAAAGATTCTGACGCACCTATGCGTTTACTTGGCTCAATAAGCGTGATAAGCTCCCCAAAGATTTTAGAGATATTGCCACGATTGATTTCATCGATGATTATAATCTTGTGTATAAATTTATCAATTAATTTATAAAGGCTTACGTATGCACTTTCGTCTTCCAATTTTTCAAAGTAAGGTTCTTTGAGTTTTTTATCAAATTTAAAATTTAAATCATCCGAAAGTAAATCTACCTTTACTTTTTTATCATCACCACATTTTGATTTTGCAACAAAAATCTTACTTATAATGTGCTCATCAAGAATATGTACAAAAATAAAATCTCCTATATCAACAATGTTATTACTTTCTTCTAATTGAATATAAGATTTAAAGTTTATCCTATTTATTTGACTTCTATTGTACTGCCTAATAAAGATATTCTTATTGATAAGCCGATTAATAAGTTTTTTAAAAATACCATCTACGACGGTATAAATCATCTCTTTACCTTCTTCATTCCCCTCTTTTCCAGCAGGTATAGCTTTTATCCCCTCCACAAACTCTTCATAACCATAGCTTTGATGAAAGGTGACAAATTCGATTTGCCCTGCTTGTTTATACGCTTCAAACTTTGCTTTTAAAGTCTCTCTGTCTTCAGTCTCTTCGACCACTCTATTTTCAATAATTTCAATCGCTTTGTTAATCGTATGATACGTTTTGCCAGTACCTGGAGGACCGTAGAGGATTTGATTTAGAGGCTGAGTTTGTTTGAGATTATAATTTTCTATTTTTGATTTTTCTTTCATGGTGTCTTGCCTATCTATGAGATTAAATATATAATTAATGACGCTTGGCTCGTAAGATTTATATGTATAGTATTCATTTTCATATAAAATTCTTAAAATTTTGTCTTTAGCAATGGGATTACAGACTTTTCCATCACCATCGCTTCCTCTAGCGCACAACGATTGAGAATTGGTTTCAAGACTAAACAATGAATTATCTTGGGTTTTTAATTTTAGTGTTCCATGTTCTCGGATATCGTTAAAAATTGCATCATATTTGTGTGCAATTTCTTCTTTTGTGAGTGGATATTCTTTTTTTAAAAAACTAACATACTTTTTTGCTGCGGATTTAAAATCACTGTACAAATCCCTATGAAGGTTTTCAAGGCTAATTTGATGTTCAAATTCAGCTTTTAGATACTTGTTATCTTTCTTTTCAGCTTCAACAAAATCTTCAATAGTGTTTTTTGAAATTTTATTTAAAACTTTTATGCCTTGTTCTAAATATCGTTTATATTGACCTCTTGATTTTAGAAAATTAATATTTTTACAATACCTTTCAAAACCTTCTAAATCTATCTCGCTCATCACCTCTACTCCTCGTTTTCTAACACATTAACTTTCTTCTCTTCTTGCATCCGATAGGTCATCACCAGATTAAAACAAAGCTCACTAAGCATCATCAAATCCCACATCGAAAGAATCTCTAAAAACGGCATTCCTTCTTCAAGACTTTCAAAATCGATCTGACATGTAAAGGTATAAGCGTCGTTGGGAGCACCGAGTTCGGGAAGGCGCAAAGCGTATTGAAACGCAAAGGCGATATTCGGATTGCGTCCCATACGTCGAATGCGTTTTAGCGTCCCGTCGTAATCTTTTTCGCTGAGGCGAATCTCCGAATGGATATTGTGCGAAAGTACGTTGCGCACGAAAGAGAGAATATCGACAAAATTCTCGTATTGCTCGCCGCACAGGCGTTGCATAAAGACTTTAAACGGACTTTCAAACCGCAAGCTCTCGACCATCGCCATACAAATACCCCGAAACGCATTGAACTCGACAAAATATTCAAACAACGAAATCGCTTCGTTTTGCGTCTCTCTTGCATTGACTAAAAGTTCGTGAATCAATTCGGCGTTAAAATAGTACGCTTGATCGTTGTCGTATTTTTTGACGACAAATAGACTTCGATCGCTTAAATCTTCCGTTTTGGTCAATTTACCGAGAAATTCGCCCATATGCAAAAAATAAAAATTTTGCTCGACGAGTAACAAAGCATCGTCCAACAAAACGTCCGTATCGCTCACGAGAGTCGCTCCAAATGCACTTTCATATCCTGAAAAACCGCACATTGTCCCTCTTGACTCGTTGCGTAAGGCGTTAACATGTTCGCGTTTTTCGCACCGCTGTAGAGCAACAAACAATCGTCTCGAAGCTTAGAACTGGGCATCACGGAGTAAATACAAGAGCCGTAACGATTCGAAAGCCTGACGCGTTCTTCTTGTTTAAGCCCCAAACTTTGCGGTACGTACAAATAATCGTCGGTTACAAATTGTGAATTGAGCGATCGGTTTTGCTTCGCGGCGATCAGAAAAAATCCCCCCTCTTCCAAAACCTCTCCCTCATCAAAAGAGTCCATAAATTCAAAACGACCGGTAGGCGTGTAAAAACGCTCTTCGTAGGGTAGCGTTTCATACGTTTTCGACATCAAAAAGCCCTCTTTTTCAACACTGTTCGTTGCGATCATACGCTCTAATATGACCGTATCTTCTTCCAAAGGCGCGTGTTTAAACGTTTTTAAGAGCCGCTGCGTCAATGCGTATTCGCTGATCGCGAAGGTTGCCTCTTCAAGTTTAGGCATACGTCCGATAAACGGGTGTCCGTAGCTGAGTTTGAGGTCGTTTTTTTCCAAAAACGATTGGGCGGGAATCACTAAATGCGCTTTCGCAGACGTCTCGTTTTCGTGAAGCCCGAAATAAACGACGCACTTTGCCTTGGAGAGTCCTTCTTGAACTTTGGAAGAACAGGGCATTTGGCTCAACGGATTGCCGCCTTGAATAAACACCAAATCGTAATCGCCGAAATTGACGGTCGGTAGCGTTACTTTCGTAGCATCAATTTTAAAAGGCGAGCTAAACCCAAAACCGCTGTCGCTAATATACCCTACGCCGCACCCTTCTTTTCCAAAAAGCCCCAACATCGCCGCGAAAGCGTCGATTGAGCGCAAAACGCTGTGTCCGAAACGGTATTTTTGCACGCCGATGCCGACCAAAACGGAAGTTTTTTTCCCAGCGATCAAGGAGAGCAACGCGCTTGCTTCTTCAAGACTTACTCCCGATTTTTCTACAAGATACGGTAGTGAGAATTTTTCGATCAGAGCTGAAAAAGCCGTGTAATGTAAACAACGCGACTCTAAAAAGGAGCGATCTTCCATGCCTTTCGTTGCGATTAAACGGCATAGAAGCAGTGCCAAATACAGATCGCTTTTCGGACGAATCGGAATAAACATATCCGCGCGTTCGGCAAGATCTATTTTAACGGGATTGATGACGATAAGGGTTTTCCCTTTTAAGGCGGGTAACATGTGAGAATTGGTCACGCTCGGGTTTCGTCCCCATACGATGACAACTTCGGACTTTTTAACATGTAAGGGAGAAAGCGAAAGATCCGCCCCTCTTCCTTGTACGATTCCGCTCGCTCCCGCTTCTTCGCACAACGAACCGGAGGCAAATACGGCTCCGTGTCGGGCAAAAAACATTTTCGTGACGCTTTGCATCACGCCTAAATTGCCGCTTCCTTTAAAATAAAGCGTGCGTGAAGGCAGATACGTTCGAAGCTGTGTTTCCAAAATTTCGCATGCCCGCTCTAATGAGACGGTTTGCCCCAGGTAGCGAGCCTCTTCGATGCGATCAAATTGATGGTAATGGTTGAGATGGTGGCAAAGATAGCCTTGCGTAATCGGGTGGGCTTTATTGCCCTTAAGCACGCGGTTCTCGTTAACGACGATGCTACACCCGTCGAAGCAATCCAAAGGACAGGTCGTAAGACGCATTTGATCCCCTTTAACGATGAAAAATGGCGTTAATTATACCCTAATTCTCCAAACGCAAAAGTTTATCTTCCAAGATTTCCAAGCTTAAAGGCTCATTCACGTCAATATCCAGATGTTGGTATTCCATGCTTAAAGCGTACTCTTCCAACATGGCGTCTAACGCTTCGTAGCGCATATGCGTATGCTCTTGCGTATGGATTACCAAAAAATTGTCGCTGTAGGCTCGAACGATCATCGCTTCGGGATAAATTTCATGGATACACTGCGCGATACGCCTTAAAAAAAGATCGCCTTTTTTCCAACCGTAACGTTTATTGTACTCGGCAAAATGCGTACAGTTGAGATGGTCGATGCATAACAATTTCATGGAACAGTCCCCTGCGTGCGCGAAGAGAAATTTGAGGTAATTGATATTGTAAAAACCGGTCAGTTGATCGCGGAAGTAGTATGAAAAGCGCATCTCTTCCAATAAATCTTTAGGCATTTGCGTCGTATTTTCAGGCAATTTTACGTTTTTAAACACTTTTTTGGCAGCGGCAACGATGGAAGGGTTGAATTGTTTGCCGCTCTCTTCTTCCAAAAGAAAAAGTGCCTCTTCGCGACGTAAGCATTTACGATACGCTCGATTCGTCGTCATTGCGTCAAAGGCATCCGCTACGGTAATGATTTGCGAGAAAATCGGAATTTGCTCCCCTTTCAATCCGCTCGGATACCCTCGTCCGTCGTAACGTTCGTGATGGTGCAAAACGATGGTTGCCAATGCGCTAAAAGGTTCACGCGACAACAATTCGTAGCTGGCGGTCGAATGGCGTTGAATCAGTGAATATTCCATCGAAGAGAGCGTATCGGGTTTGAGGAGGATCGAGTCTGGAATCTCGATCTTTCCGATGTCGTGCAACATTCCCGCTTTATAGATAAAATCGGCTTCATCGTGGGAGTAGCCGAGCTCAAGCGTGAGAAGCTTGGCATACTCGGCAACCCTTTGGCTGTGACCGGCGGTATAACTGTCGCGTTTCTCGACCATATCGATAAGCGCGTACATGCTCTCTTCGTAGAGTTTCGTTTTTTCGTTCAAATAATTGCGTCCTTTGGCGTGAATCCACCAAATCGCAAAGAGTCCTAAGCACCACGTTCCCAAATACATACCGATTAAAAAATAGTAACTTTGCGCATTAGCTTCCCGAAACGTGGGAACTTGCATCGAAATCGTCGTAAAACCCAACAACGCACCGATCTTCTCGTCGTCGTGAACGTGGCAGGAGATGCACGAGTGGTTTGCCAACATCGGTACGGCGTAAAAAAGGTATTTGCGTTCGTTTTTGTAAAAAATATTGTACGTATCTTGTTTCGTCTCTTTGACGCTTAAAAGCGATTGTTTAACGCTAGCAGGAACGTTCATCGCATGAATATCTTTGTAAATCGAGTTAATGGAAAGATCCATATCGCTATGGCGTGCCAAAACGGCCAGAAGGTCGCGTAGGGAAAAATTATTGCGAATGCTGTACTTTTGCTCGTCGCTTAACGCTTTGGCTTTTTGTTCATACGCCCAATACACAAAAGCGATCGACTGCTCGGCAACGCCTTTTATTTTTTCCAGAGAGCTTTGCTCGATATGCTTCTCTTCGTTGATAAATTGGTATACGACAAAAAGAGAGGTTAAAAACGTCCAGCAAATCGTCAGCAAAATAGCGATTTGTTTAAAATATTTAATTTTCTTGCTTAAGGACATCTTTTTTTGTCATCTTTTTTTAATTTAGTAAAAATAATTTTACCAATTATGCCCCAACAAAGCTTAAGCAACGATTTAAGAGGAAAAAGAGGAAGAAAAAACGAGGAGAGCGTATCTCCTCGTCAAGGGTTAAATGCTAATTTCTTTAATATCCGCAATAGATTTAAACGCAAGATAAATAGAAGCGATCAGGTTTTGACGATTGGTTCTTCGCGCAAGATCGTCCGTGTTGACCATGACGTTATCGAAAAAGGCGTCGATAGCGGGTTTGAGTCCAAAAAGCGCGTCGAGGTGCTCTTCGTACGAAGCGTAATGTTGTGCATTGAGGGCTTGAAACGCCTGAAAAAGCGCTGTTTCGTGCGCGTCGTCAAATAACGCTTCGTCGATACGAAGCTCGTTCGTTAGGTGCATATTTTTGATGATGTTCGCGACCCTTTTGAAAGTCGAGAACATCTCTTTAAATCCTTCGCTCGTCGCGATCGAAGATAAAGCTTTGATCTTGTCGGCAAGACGAACGACGTCCCGTTCTCCGCTATCGATAACTGCCGTGATAATCGAAGGATTGACGTCGAAGAACTGGTATAAACGCTCCAAAAAGAAGTTTTCCAACACGGCAAAATCAAACGGACGATACCCTTGCGCCAAAGCCTGCAAATCGTTTTTAATATCAAACGCGATGCGTTGATCCAAGACGATTTTAATAATGCCGTTGACCGCACGTCGAAGCGCATAAGGGTCTTTATTGCCCGTCGGAATTTTTTGAATGCTAAAGAGCGCAATCAACGAATCCAATTTATACGCCAATGCGACGATAGCACTAAAAAGCGTGCTCGGAAGAGCACTCTCTTCGGAATTGGGCAGGTATTGTTCTCTCAGCGCCAACGCCACAAGAGGCTCTTCGCCCGCCGCCGTCGCGTAGTAGTAGCCCATCAAACCTTGAAGCTCCGTAAACTCGTACACCATCTCCGAAAGCAAATCGCTTTTAGAGTACATCACGGCTTTGTGCATCAAAGCGTTTAACGCCGCTTCGTCGATCGGCGCATGTTGGGCTAAAAGCGTCGATGCGTATCGGTGCGTCAAATAATCGGCAATCGTTTTTTCGCGAAGCTCTTTATCCAAAAGCGATCCTAAGCCTTCAAGGTAGGTAATATCGCTCAATCCTTCGTAACGAAGACCGTTTTTGAGGTCGTTTTCCCAAAAGAAAAGCGCGTCGGAAAGGCGAGCGCGAAGCACTTTCTCGTTGCCCTTAACGATCAAATCGTAATCATCGCTGATCGCGTTGGAAACGACGATAAAACGATTGCTCAATTTGCCCTCTTTAAAGACGGGAAAATAACGTTGATTCTCTTTCATCGACGTAATAATGACCTCAGGAGGCAATTGTAAAAAACGCTCTTCAAACGAACCGATCAATGCTTTGGGA
The DNA here is from genome assembly GCF_000789415.1 of Sulfurospirillum sp. MES. Taxonomy (NCBI): domain Bacteria; kingdom Pseudomonadati; phylum Campylobacterota; class Epsilonproteobacteria; order Campylobacterales; family Sulfurospirillaceae; genus Sulfurospirillum; species Sulfurospirillum sp. MES. Next base: position 253,189 of record NZ_JSEC01000002.1, read on the forward strand.
TACTCCGTAATCGCAACGACTTCCGCCAAAAGATCCGCATCAATTTCGATATGAACGCCCTCTTTGGCTTCGATCGCTTTAAAGTCGTCCAAAATAATCGCTTCGCGTTTGTGCGGATACAATACGACGCCGCGCTTTTCCAATCGCTCGAAATAATCACCCGCAAACATGTAAGCAAAAGGTTCGTACGAAACCGTTCGATGCGGATACGAAAACGGCGTCGACTCGACACCGAAGAGCGAAAAGCTCACATGTTCGTCTCCGAGCATACATCCGATCCAACGAATCGGACGAATAAAATGCTCCTCTAAAAAGCCCCAACGCATCGATTTACCGAAATTGAGCCCTTTGAGAAACGTCTCGATCATCCCCTTGAGCAAGCGTTGACTCGCTTGTCCTTCAACGGTTTTTTTGTAGTAAAGAACCGTTTTACCGTCTTTTTCGCCTTGGGCGATTTCGCTAAAATCGACGCCGCATTTTTTAGCAAAACTGAGTGCCGCGGGAGTCGGTTCGCCGTCTTTAAACGCAACGTTTAAAGGTGCGCCGAAAAACTCTTCTTCACGCGCTTCTTGTTCGGTAGGAAACGCTTGATGCCATAAGACGAGACGACGCGGCGTATAGTAAAATTGAAATTCGCACGCCAAAGCGTTTTTTTCTAAAATATCGAGCCAGAGTTTTTCAATGTTGGGAAGTTCTTTTAAGAAGGGAACGGCGGGAAGCTCTTCGACGCCTATTTCAATTAAAAGGGGTTTGATCATCGATCGACCTTTACATGTAAATAATTTACTGACCTTACGCACTCTTTACAACGTTGCATGAGCTTACATCAATGCAGAGGCTAGGCAAGATGACAAAGGTTTAGCCAAAGCTAAATCGAGGTCATCTTAACGACGCCTATGTGTTGATGTAAGCTCACCCCGTAAGGGGCACAACAAAAAAATATCATCTACTTCGTTAGATTTTATCGCCTTAGCTTTAGCTAGGGCTCAAAAATCTGCCTCGTAGCTAATACCTCTTTGTTGTGTGCAAAGTCGCAAAGAGTGCGTAAGGTCAGTAATTTAGCTTTATTGTAACCAAGAGTTGGTTAAATCGTCCTTTTACATGTCAAGGTCGCAAACGCCTTAGGCTTTGGATTTACAATGCCCGACCCACTTGCTTAAAAGCCAAATCGAAGGGCAAAAATCGGTAATCGCCCAAACGACGATCATCGCGATCACGAAGCCTAAGAGAATCGTACCGTAAATCGAGCCGGCACTCATCAAGCAACATGCGATAAAAAGTACCGCCGCCATCATCAAACGTTGAAGTTTTTCCGCACATTTCATATCGTATCCTTTTATCTCATTTATAAGATAGAACTATAAAAAGAAGGCACTTAGAAACGTGTTATTTTTTAAAATTACTCTTTTGGCGTATGGAAAATCGCAGTTATCGGAAAGTGATCGGAATAACCGATACCGAGGTGTTGTCCTCGTCCTCGGTCGCTGATTTGCCAGCGATTGGGATTTCCTTTTTCGTCTAACATGTAAGGCGCAATAAAGACCCGCATCGAAAACGGAACGTACTCGATTTTTTGGCGGTCGAAAAGCGTTTTGGAGACGATAATATGATCCAAAGTCTCTTTTTCTTTGCCGTAACTGTGAGAATAGCGCGCATTTTGAGGCAGGTCGTACCACAAGTTATACAACGGTGCGTTTTTATCGCCTGCTTTTAAAAACGTTGAGAGCCCCATGCCCCAATGCCCTTTGCGTTCCTGATACGGCGAATTTAAATCGCCCATCACGATGACTTCGGCGTTTTTATCCTGTTCTAAGAGGTTGTGCAAGGTTTTCGCATAAACAAGCCGTTCGTCCTCTTTTTCTTTATACGCCGGCCAGTGGCTCACGTAAAGCGTGAGCGGATACGCACCGACGCGTAGGGAAAGTTTGTGAATGCCTCGGGCTTGGTCGGGTAACCAAAACGTTTGCGTCTTTTCGATCGCAAAACGCGAAAGCAGTGCCGTTTCGACGCTTACGCGCTCTTTTTTCTTGGGATAAAACACGAACGCATACGCTTTATCGCCGAGCGCGGCGTTTAAACGCTCCAAAACCGCTTGGTTTTCAACCTCTTCCAAGGCGATCACGTCCGCGTCGATATCGCGTATGACGCGTGCAAGGTTGGCGATTTTGATGCGAAGCATCGCTTCGTTCCAACCGTGTTTGGCATTGGGGGTATACTCTTGGTATTCGCCGCCTTGAACGCTGGCGTCGAACAAATTTTCGACGTTATAATTGGCGACTTTAAACTCGAGTGCTCCTAGCACTAAAGGACAAAGAAGCCACAAAAAACGCATCAACCCTCGCATCCGAGCATGGGCTCAAACTCGCCCGTTTCGGTATTGAAATACTCCAATTCGCCCGTTTCCAAATGATAATACCACGAACGAATAAAAAGCTCTCCTTCATTCACGCGTCGTTCGACGTCCGGATACGTTAGCAAATTTTTAGACTGAAATAAAAGCGAGATTTTTTCCGTCAACTCCAAACGTTTGGCATGGTCGATGTTTTGACCCAGCTTGGCCTCCACGTAGTTTTTAGCATCGAGCCCTAATTGCAACCACTTTTTAACATGTACTAAATTAATGTCGGTAATTTTCGTATACATCGTCTCGATCGCCCCGCAATGCGAGTGACCGCATACGATAATATCGCTCACGCCCAAAACCGAAACGGCATATTCGATTCCCGCCGCCGTCGCGTGATAATCATCGTCCGGCGCAAACGGCGGCACGAAATTGCCGATATTGCGTAAAACAAACAACTCTCCCGGAGCCGCATCGGTAATCAAAGTCGGGTCAACGCGCGAATCGCTGCACGCAATAAAAAGAACTTTGGGCTTTTGTCCGTTTTTTACCAAGTCTATAAACTTATTTTCGTATTTTTTAAACTTCGTGTCTTTAAACTTCTCGTAACCGCTTATCAAATCCGCTATTTTCATCGTCGCTCCTCGGTAGTTTCAACGACGTCATTATATACAAAGAGCATGAAAAAGAAATTACAAGCTCGAAACGATTATAATAGAGCTCTTCAAAACACGTTTTGTAAGAAAAAAACATTAAGGTGCGCAAGTATCTTTAACCCTAGCGTCGCTTTTCACGCAAACTTCATTTGGAAGCTTTGCTTCAAAGGCTCGCATACCAACTCTCTTTAAAGGAAAACGATGGAATTTAGCAATGTTACGGTCGTCAAAAAAGCCAACGTCTATTACGACGGAAACGTGGTCAGCCGCACCGTTAAGTTTGAAGACGGAACGACCAAAACGCTCGGTTTTATGCAAAAAGGCGATTATACCTTTCGTACCGGCGTCGCCGAAGTGATGGAAATCTTAAGCGGTGAATTAAGCGTCGAGTTACCCGATCGTAAAGAGCCTCTTAATATTTGCGGAGAAGCGACGTTTCGCGTTCCGGCAAATTCCTCTTTTACGTTACATGTCACGACGTTTGCGGATTATTGTTGTTCTTACGTTCTATAATTTCGGGATGCAAGCGTAACGCTTCGAGATCTTCTACGCTTAAGGGTTTACTAAAGTAGTACCCTTGAGCTTCGTCGCACCCGTGTTCTTTGAGAAAATCAAGCTGCTCTTGCGTCTCAACGCCCTCGGCAATAACCTTCAACCCTAAGCTTTTTCCTAAGGCGATAATCGTCTTAACGATCTCTTTATCTTCAGGATCGCTGTGAATATTGCGAATAAACGATTGATCGATTTTGAGTTTATAGACTTTAAAACGCTTCAAATAACTTAACGACGAATATCCCGTACCGAAATCGTCGATCGAAAGCCGTATGCCTTGCGCGACAAGCGCATTCATCGTTGCAATGGCATGTTCGGGGTTTTGCGCCGCGACGCTTTCGGTCAGTTCCAACTCCAAATACTCCGCCGGAAGCTTTACCTCGTCCAAAATCGTTCCGACCAAATGCGACAGGTGCGTATGGTGAAACTGTACCGCCGAGAGGTTTACCGCCACGCTAATCGGGGAAAATCCCGCCTCGATCCACTGTTTCATCCGCATTGCCGCACTTCGCATCACCCACTCGCCGATCAACAAAATTTGCCCGCTCTCTTCGGCAATCGGAATAAATTCGGCGGGAGAAATCGTCCCGAGTTCGGGATGCGTCCATCGCAACAGAGCTTCAACGCCGACGATCGTCCCCTCTTGCAACGAAATTTGCGGTTGATAATGAAGGCTTAATTCTCCTCGCGTGTGCGCGTAACGCAAGGCATTTTCAAGGCTTAAAAGGCGTGCCGAACGGCTTTGAATTTCGGAGGTAAAAAAGCGGTAATTGTTCCTGCCGTCTTTTTTTGCTAAATACATCGCCGCATCGGCACTTTTAAACAAGCTCTCAACGTCTTTTCCGTCGTTAGGATACAACGCGATACCGATCGAAGCGGTAATCACGAGTTCGTGTTCTTGCAAAACGATCGGCTGCTCAATCGTCTGCAACACGCGTTTTGCCGTATGCACCGCATCGTCGACGCGCACGCTGGGCAAGACCATCACAAATTCGTCCCCGCCTTGTCTTGAAAGCGTATCGACGGGACGAATGAGGCTTTTAAGCCGCTTGGAGACCTTGATGAGCAATTCGTCGCCGAATGCATGCCCTAACGTATCGTTAATGTTTTTAAAATGATCGAAGTCGATAAATAAAACCGCCAATTGCTCTTGTTTTTTCTCCATCATCGTCAAATCGTGTTCGAGGCGTAAATGCAATTGAACTTTATTGGGAAGAGACGTTAAAGGATCAAAGTATTCCAAACGCTCCAATTTAACTTCGCTTTCCCTGCGCGCCGTAATGTCGCGGGCGATTCCCAAAACGCCGATAAGCTCGCCTTTGGTATCGTACATCGGCGTTTTGATCGTCTCGAACAAGCCGTTGTAGCCGTCTTCTTTAAAGCAAAGTTCTTCTTCGTTGGTCACCGATGTTTGAGCATCGATCGCGATCAAATCGTTGGTTCTAAAAAAATCCGCCGCTTGTTTATCGACAAAATCATAATCCGTTTTTCCCGTAATATCGGCTTCTTTAGCACCGTACAACCGCTCAAACGCACGGTTGCAAAATAAAAAAACACCGTCGGGATTTTTTAAAAAAACCAAATCGGGAACGGCATCTAAAAGCGTCGATAAACGCTGTTCAAGAATCTCTTTTTCGTTGTGGGTTTGAATAATTCTCGTTTCCAAAGCTTTTTTGGCGATACGCAAATCGACGAAAAACTTTGCCATATACGCCGATAAAAGTGAAAATGCCAACACGATCAACTCACGCAACATCAACGCCGAAGCGTCGCCCCAGCCTCGATGCGGTGACATGTGAACCATCCATCGACCGTTAGGAACATCAAAACCGTACTCGACCGGCTGTGTTAAACTCGAAGCATCGGAAGCGTAAATAACCTGTTTTTCGTGACTTTGAGGCTCAATTCGCCAAACCTCATACGCCATCGCTTCTCCGCTCAAAGAGGCCGCTTTAACGGTCTCGAAAATCTCCGAGATACGAATAATCGCCACGGCAACCCCCCCAAAACGTCTCTTTTTGGTCTTGCGTTTCAAAAATCGGCAACCGTCCGGCAAGCCCGACGCCGCCTTGAACCAGATTAAAAGGACCTGCCAGCGTTAAACTTCCCGTCTCTTTGGCCAAGAGTGCTTCGGTTTGTTGCGAAGCCGTTTCAAAGAGGTTAAGCCCTAACGCTTTTTCGTTACCCTTCAAAGGTGCGACTTGTTGAATAATGCCTTTAGGTGCGATCGCTAGCTCGATAACGCCGGGATAAAAAGGTAAAATATCGTTGGCGACGCTTTCAAAATTTTCAATACGGGTATTGTTGTTTTCGTTAAGCAGTGCTTGAAGCATATACGTCGATGAAAGTGCTCTTTCCAACATCGACCGAATATCATATCCGTAGTTTGTTGCAATGGCTTCGACTTGTTTTCGTTCGGTATCGAGTTCAAAGGTATGAAAACGGTATACGACCAAAGAAAGTAAAACAAACGTGCTCATAAAAACCGAGACCAAAACGGTTTTAGGTTGATTGAGTCGTTGAACGATCGTATGTATCACGGCTACCCCTCGCATTTATGCTATTGTATCAAAAATTTTTCACAAACCGCATCGCGGAAGCAAACGCCCATTGAAAATTAAATCCGCCAAGCTCTCCGGTCACGTCAACGACCTCGCCTAAAAAATAAAGCCCCTCGCACAAACGACTTTGCATCGTTAAATCGTCAATTTCGAAAGTCGAAACACCGCCTCTAGTGACTTCGGCTTTGGTGTAGCCAAAATTGCCCGCGGGTGCGAATGTGTAGGCTTTAAGAGACGCAACGCTCTCGCGCTCGGCTGGTGTGAGTTTTGCGATGGTTTTATCTTCCAGACCCAGTGCTTCTAAAAAAGCTTTGGTAAAGCGTTTAGGAAGTGCAAGTGCCGTGCTGATCTGCTTTTGGCGGTGCGTTTTCAATAAAGATTCCATGTTGACACCCGGTAAAAAGTCGATGCAAACCGCCCCTTTTTTCCAGTACAACGAGCCGCTTAAAACAGCAGGTCCACTGATGCCTTTGTGGGCAAACAGCAGGTTCTCGCGAAACTGTTTTCCCTCGACATGGAACACTACAGGAATGGCAATGCCGCTAAGCTCTTTCATCCAAAATTGCTCTTTTTGAAGCGTCAAACCCACAAGGGCAGGAGAAGGTGTGATGAGCGTGTGCCCAAAATGTTCGGCGATTGTGTAGCCAATATCGCTCGCACCGATGCTGGCATAGCTTAGTCCGCCGCTCGCGACCACAAGCTTTTTAGCATAGATTTCACCCTTGTTCGTCTGCACCACAAAGTGCTTCTCTTTCTTTACATGTAAAACATTCGTATGCATGTAAAACGTACAAAACGAGGTCAATCGCCCAAAAATGGAGACCAGATCTTTCGCACTGTTCGCACAAAACATCTGTCCGTGCGCACGCTCTTCTAACGCAAGGCGATGTTCTTTGGCAAACAAAAGTGTCGCGTTCGCATCAAACGCTTTTAAGATGGGCGCGATAAACGCTGCATCACCTAGATAGTTCTCAGCCGTGGCAAAACGGTTCGTGAGGTTGCATTTGCCTCCGCCCGAGATCAGCAGTTTCATGCCAATTTTGGGGTTAGAGTCTACAAGTGCCACGTCGCGTCCTTGCAACTGCGAAGCCGCCATCAGCGCACTCGCCCCCGCACCGATGAAGAGAATATCGTGGATTTTCAAACGCAACGCTTCATCAAAAGGCTATTCATTCATACAGGTGTAATGAACATTCGCATCTAAAAAGAGTGTTTCATCACGCAAAAAAGGAACAAGGCTTAGCGCAAAAATCCGTTTTTTCATAAATGCCCCTTTTACGCGAGTGATGTCGCTTTAAACGCGTCAAAGTTTTGACGGATCGCATCGTAGAGAATAATGCCTGCGGAGGTGGCTTGGTTGAGGCTTCGACCGTGTTTTCCCATCGGAATCGTCACGGCATTTTCCCATTTCATCTGCATCAGTTCCATCGGAAGCCCCGTGGATTCACCGCCGAAAAAGAGAAAATCGCCCGGCTGAAACGCGGCTTCAAAATAGGGTTTGGCACTTTTGGTCGTTGCAAAAAAGAAACGCTCCAAAGAGGCACGGTTCGCTTCCAAAAAATGGTCCAAACTTTCCCACACATGTAAATCTAAAAGCGGCCAATAATCCAACCCTGCTCGCTTGACCGTTTTATCGCTGATCTCAAACATCGTAGGTTTTACGATATGAAGCGCACAATCGGCGTTCACGCACATACGCCCGATACTTCCGGTATTTTGCGGAATTTGCGGGTGAACTAAAACGATATTAAACATAAACTTATCTCCTCAGAAGAAAAACGGTTGGCTTTTTTTCTGCCACACAGTGGCTAGCTTCATCAGTGCCTAGTGCAACGTAGCTTTATGAGCTTTGCCCATAAAGCGTGTCAAAATGGTCTTAAAAGATAATGGTCTTATTATCATGCACAAAAATGCGCTCTTCAAAGACCAAATCCAATGCGTTGGAAAGCACCACTTTTTCGACATTGCGCCCGGCTCGTTGCATATCTTTCCAGCTCATTTCATGATTGACTCTCACCACGTCTTGCGCGATGATGGGACCTTCGTCCAAATGATTGTTCACGAAATGCGCGGTCGCGCCGATAATCTTTACGCCTCGCTCATAGGCTTGTTTATACGGATTTGCGCCGATAAACGCCGGTAAAAAGGAGTGGTGAATATTGATCATTCGCTCTTCGTAATGGCTCACGAACTCGCTCGATAAAATACGCATGTACTTGGCTAAAACGATATAGTCGATCGTATAGCCCGCCAAAACTTCCAAAACTTTGGCTTCGTGTTCCGCACGGTTGAGTCCCTCATGGCTCACGCAATGGTAGGGAATATGAAATTTTTCGCTCAAATCCCGCAAATCGTCGTAATTGGAAACCAATGCCAAGATGTTTGCGTTTAAATCGCCGCTGTCGTGCTTCAGTAAAATATCGCCCAAGCAGTGCGTCTCTTTCGTTCCCATTAAAATAATATCTTTTTTGCGCGCTTCGGCGACGTAAATCTCGGCACCTGAGGGCAACATCGCCTCAAGCGTTCCTTTAAACGCGTTCATATCGACTTCGCCGCTTACTTCCGCGCGCATAAAAAACTTGCCGTTTTCCCGATCGACGTATTCGTCGTTTTTGATGATGTTGAGTTGGTACTTAAACACCACGTCTGAAATACGGTAAATCAACCCTTTTTCGTCGGTACAATCGATCTTTAAAATATAGTTTCTATTCTCTTGCATACCTTATGCCTCACACTGTTGTTGTATTTTTTCGATTCGTCTTCGTTTCAATTCTATGCCGATCGCCTCTTTTTCAAACCCGTCTGATATTACCTCTTGAACGTCCACACCGCCGGTAAAGATCTGATCCCAAATCCCCAAAGCGATCGCGCGTTCTTTAACGCCGCGACGGTAATTGCCGAGCCATTGCGAAAGGGGTTTTTCAAGACTGACATGTAAGAGTGCCTCATCGCCGATCTTTCCTTCAAAAAACGGCTGCCGCCTCAAAGCGTGAAGGTAGTGCTTGGGAGCTTCCAACACGTTGAGCCAGCGAAGCGGGTCTTCGCCCAAACGATTGGCGACGATGTAAACAAAATAGTAAGAAAGCAACGCTTCTTCAAAATTTTGCTTGCATCGTAGCAATTCGTGCGCGATCTCAAAAAAGCGGTTTTCGACGTTACATGTAAAGCATTTTTCAAACAAACAAAGAGCGTACATGTAAAAAAGCCCGTAATGCAAAAACGGGGCGCGAAAAAGCTTTTCAAACTCCCATAAAATGCGCGGACGACTTAGATCGCTAAGGTCGATGCTTCGCATCACGTCCAAACTTCGAGGCTCGATCTTAAAGCCCAACCGTGCGCTAAATTGCACCGCACGCAGAACCCTCAAACTGTCCTCCCTAAAGCGCGCTTCATCGATCATCGCCAGCGTTTTGCGCGCAATGGCGGCTTGTCCGCCCCAAAAATCGAGTAGCGTTTCGTCGAAAATATTGAGCATCATCGCGTTCATACTAAAATCGCGACGCTTGGACGCTTCGCGTTCGTCTTGGCACACTTCGATCTCAAATGCGCTATGTCCGACACCGCTTTTACGCTCGACACGCGGCAGTGCAAAATCGATGTCGCCCAGTTTATACACGAAAAAACTTTTTCCCACGCCCACCGCTCCGGCTTGGAGCATCACGCGCTCAAACGTTTCGGGCGTCATGTCGTAAACTTCGATGTCAAGATCGTGCAAAGGCGTGTTTGTCAGTAAATCGCGTACGCTTCCGCCGACTAAATACGCACGTTTCGTGTACGGCTTCAGCAGTTCAACCGCGCGCGACACTTGGGTATAAAAGTGCCGTGGAATCGAACAAAGCGGCTTCATGAGACGCGAGATTCCATCTTCTCCAATTGCTCGTCGATCGTCGCTAAAAGATACTCTAAAAAATTCAGCGTCAAATCGATCTTGGCTTCGATGTTTTTATTGTTCGGCGACTGAAAGCCCTCGAAGAGAACCAAAATACGTTCGCGCAAATTCAGATAAAACTGCTTGTGCTTGTCGTCTTCATGCGTCGGCTCGTCGTCGTAGACTTTAAGCATATTCGGCTCTTCGGCAAACTCTAAAAGCGGTTCGGGTTGAAATTCGACGTCTTGTACTTCAGGGCGTCTTGGAGGCTGTAGGGATTGTTTTTCCTCTTGAGGAACGCTTTGTTCAAGCTCCTTGAGGGTGGATAAAATCATCTCTTTTAGTTCCATGCTCTCACTTCCATAGTTTTACTAGCCAACGCTCAAACTCTAAAAACTCCACTTCCGAATTCATCGTTAAAAAAAACTTTTTCATCTCTTCATCGACGCCCAAGTATTTTTTACGAATGCCCGAAAGCCGTTTGATGGCGATTTTCGCCTCTTTATTGTCGGGATTTTCACGCAAAAGCTCTTTGTAAATCTCCAAAGCCTCGTTTTTGAGACCTTGGAGTTCGTAAATCGAAGCCAGCGTTAAGGTTTTCATAGTTTCGCAACGTAATCCGCGATAATCGAGCCGATTTGCGTCGTAGAACAGACCTCTTTCGCACCGTAATTTGCCAAGTCTTTCGTACGATAGCCCTCTTTTAAGACGTTTTTGATTGCCGTTTCGATACGATCGGCGGCTGATACTTCGCCTAAAGCAAAACGAAGCATCATCGACGCGCTCAAAATCGTCGCTAAAGGATTGGCGATGCCTTGTCCCGCGATGTCCGGAGCCGAACCGTGAATCGGCTCGAAAAGTCCGACCGTTCCGCCGATCGAAGCTGAAGGCAATAAGCCGATAGAACCGCTGATCATACTCGCTTCGTCGCTTAAAATATCGCCGAAAATATTGCCCGTTAAAATGACGTCGAATTGTTTGGGATTTCGAACCAACTGCATCGCCGCATTATCGACGTACATGTGAGAAAGCGTTACTTCGGGGTACTCTTTGGAAATTTCGATGACCGTATCGCGCCAAAGCTGAGAGACTTCCAAAACGTTGGCTTTATCGACCGAGCAAACCGTTTTACGACGTTTCATCGCCGATTCAAACGCGACGCGTGCGATACGTTCGATCTCGGGTTTGGTATAAACCATCGTGTTGTAGCCTTTAAAACCGTCGTTGGCTCTAGGCTCGCCGAAATAGATACCGCCGGTAAGTTCGCGCACGACCAAAAGGTCTACGCCCTGAAGCACTTCGGGTTTGAGGGTACTGGCTTCCAACAATTCGTCGTAAACGCTGGTCGGTCGAAGGTTGGCGAAAAGCCCCAACGCTTTGCGAAGTTTTAAAAGTCCCGTTTCAGGGCGAAATTCACGCGCTAAAGTGTCCCATTTTTCGCCGCCGATCGCACCGAAAAGGACGGCGTCGCTTTTCAAACATCCCTCGATCGTCTCCTCCGGAAGCGGCGTTCCTTTAAAATCGTACGCCACGCCGCCCATCAAATAGTCTTCGTAACGCAACTCGAAATTCTCTTTCGCACACACGCTGTCTAAAACTTTAATCGCCTCATCGACGATTTCAGGACCGATACCGTCGCCTCGAATGACTGCTATATTGTAAATTTTTTTCATTTTGTTATCTCTTTTTTTGCATAATTCATCAAACCGCCGCACGCTAAAAGCTCTTGCATAAACGGAGGAATCGGCGTAAATCGGTATGTTTGTGCGCCGTGTTTAATCTCGCCGCTTTCCATCGAAATAGCGATATTATCGCCCTCTTGAATCGCTTCGGTATTGGAAAGCTCGAAAATAGGCAGTCCCGTATTGAACGCGTTGCGGTAAAAAATACGCGCAAAACTCTTCGCCACTACGGCTCGAATACCCGCCGCTTTTAAAGCGATAGGCGCATGCTCGCGACTACTGCCGCATCCAAAATTCTCGCCCGCAACGATAATATCGCCTGCTTGCATTTTTTTAACAAATTCGGGATCGGCGTCTTCCATCACGTGTTTTGCCAATTCTTTAGGGTCGGAAGTATTGAGATAGCGTGCCGCGATAATCAAATCGGTGTCGATATTATCGCCAAAACACCACACTTTTCCGCTAATGGTACTCATGACATTGTCCTTCGTAGTCTCTTGATATGATAAAATTTTAGCCAAAGAGGCTTGTGAAAAAGTTTAATCCCCGATGCTTTGCACAAAATAACGTCCGTTTTCACATCCTACATGTAAAGGCAGATCGAAGACGTTTTTCAAATGTGCGTCAGTTAAAAGTTCCGTTTTATCGCCTTGCGCGTAGATGCGCCCTTGGCGAATCAGCACCACCTGAGCGATCTCTTCAAAAACCTCTTCGAGATGATGCGTTACCAAAATAATCGTTCGTTCGCGCGCGATTTTGCGTACCAATTGAATGAAATTGATCTGCGCTTTAATGTCAAGCCCCACGGTCGGCTCGTCCAAAATCATCGCTTGGGGTTCATGCACTAAGGCTCTTGCGATAATGCATTTACGAAGCTCTCCCGTGGACATTTGGGAAATGCGTTTGTCGCGCAAATGTGCAATCTCCAAAAACTCCAAAACCTCTTTCACTTTTTGTACATGTAAGGGTGAAAACTCTTGATGCTCGTAGATGTGAAAGCTACTGTAAAATCCCGAAAGCGTCACTTCAAAGCCGTTTAAATCGGGAGCGCGTTCGCTAAATTGGTAGTGCAGATCGTTCGTGATGATGCCCAGATGTTTTTTCAGCTCCCAAATATCCCAAATGCTCTTGCCGAAAATCTCTTTGCGCATTTTCGGATTAAAACGCGGATAAATATCGTTGGAAAAGAGTTTCAAAAGCGTCGATTTGCCCGAACCGTTCGCGCCCAAAATCGCCGTATGTTGCCCTTTTTCAATCCCTAAAGCGATGTCGTGGAGGACGTTTTCTCCATCGTACGCAACGCTGACATGTTCAAAATCGATCATTTTCATCCCTAAACCCCTCAATTACGAAACAATAGGACGATTATAGCGCATTTCCTTATTAAGAAAATTTAGTTAAAATGTGACATTCCTAATCCATGCCAAAGGTCGTCGTCTCGATGTTTTCCAAATTTTTTATCAACCGTCCCAATTTTGCTATCGTCGTTTCGCTGCTCATCGTTATTGCGGGTATCGTCGCGATTCGTACGCTTCCCGTTCAAGAGTATCCCGACGTCGTGCCGCCGCAAATCGTCGTTTCGACGACCTATTCGGGTGCGGATGCCAAAACTTTGGAAGAGAGCGTCGCTTCGGTGTTAGAGCAACAACTCAACGGCGTGGAACATATGCTCTATATGATGTCGACGACGTCTCCTAGCGGCTTGCTGACGATGAACCTCTACTTTGAAGTCGATACCGACATCGCGCAAGCCAAACTCGACGTCAATAACCGGATTCGTATCGCCGAGAGCAAACTGCCCGACGCGGTCAAACGTCAAGGCGTAGAAGTCGCCGACAAATCCGCGGACGTTTTACGTGTTTTGGCGTTAACGTCCAAAGACAACCGCTACGACACGACCTACATGGCAAACTACGCGATTAACAATATCTTAGAAGAGTTCAAACGTATTCCAGGCGTTGCCGAAGCAAGCGTCGTGGGCAATCAAGAGTATTCGATTCGCGTTTGGCTCGACCCGCAAAAACTCGCCTTTTACGAAGTAACGCCCTCCGAAGTCATCAGCGCGATTCAAGCGCAAAACGAACAGTTTCCCGTCGGTCAACTCGGGCAAGAGCCGATGGAAAAACCGCTGGCTTATACTTATACCGTCACCTCCAAAGGACGCCTAAAAACACCCGAAGCCTTCGGCGATATTTTGATTAAAACGCAAAGCGACGGCTCTTCTCTTTTCCTGAAAAACGTCGCTTCGGTGGAACTTGGAGCGGAAAAGTATTTTTTCAAAGGGCTTTTTAATAACCAACCTATGGCGGCGATTCGCGTTTATTTGACCTCTTCGGCAAACGCTTTGGAGGTTTCGGACTTGTTAGATCAAAAAATCGAAGAGCTTTCACGCCATTTTCCCGAAGGTCTTCGCATCGACGCGACCTACGATCCGACGACGTTTGTACGAGCTTCCATTCATGAAGTGATCGTCACGCTTTTAGAAGCGATCGTGTTGGTTATCGGCGTCGTTTATCTCTTCTTGGGCAATCTTCGCGCAACGCTGATTCCCGTTTTGGCGATCCCCGTTTCGATCGTCGGAACCTTCGCGGGATTTTACGCAAGCGGCTTTTCGATCAACTTGTTAACACTCTTCGGATTAACCCTTGCCATCGGTTTGGTCGTTGACGACGCGATTATCGTCATTGAAAATATCGAGCGCATCTTGCGCAAAGAGGCGTTAAGCGTCAAAGAAGCGACGATCAAAGCGATGCAAGAGATTACCGCACCCGTTTTAGCCATCGTTTTGGTTCTCAGCGCGGTGTTTATCCCAGCGGCGTTTATGGGCGGGTTAAGCGGTACGATGTCACGCCAGTTTGCCGTTACGATCGTCATTTCGGTCACGATCTCGGGATTGGTTGCCTTAACGCTTACGCCTGCATTGTGTGCGTTGATTTTAAAACAAGAGGAAGAAGAGCCTTTATGGTTGATTCGAAAATTTAACGCCTTGTTTGATCTTTTAACGCAGCGTTTCGGGCAAATCGTCACGAAAACGATTCGCTACGGAGCTTTTAACCTGCTTCTCTTCGGCGTAATGATTTTCGGGATTTACCAACTGTCGCATCATATTCCCACCGGTTTGATTCCCAAAGAGGACAAAGGCGTCTTTTTCGCGGTTAGCACGCTACCCTCCGGCGCATCGCTGAGCCGTACCCATGAAGTCAATCGATTCGTGGGAGAAGTGGCGATGCGTTTTTCCGACGTAGCCAAAGTCGGCGGGTTTTCGGGATCGGACTTTAGCTCCAAAGCCTACACGACCGATGCGGGGTACAGCTACGTCAGGCTAAACGACTGGGATCAACGCAAGGACGCCAACCAAAGCGTAGAAGCCCTTTCCAAAGCCATGCTCAAAGAGTTTTCGAAGAACAAAGAGGCGCGTATTATCGCCGTTGCGCCCTCTTCTATCATCGGACTCGGCGTTTCGGGCGGTTTTGAGATGTATATTCAAGATAAAACGGGCGGTAATTACGCCGCATTGGAAACCTATGCCAAAGAGATCGTCCAAAGAGCTTCAAAACGCGAAGAGCTACAAGCGGTTCGCTCCACGCTCAGTGCCGGTACGCCCCAATACCGCATCGACGTCGACGAAGCTAAAGTCAAAGCCTACGGCGTCAACATCGCCGACGTGTACACGACGATTCAGGCGATGTTCGGAAGCGTTTACGTCAACGACGTCAATCTTTTCGGGCGCAACTACAAAGTCAACGTCCAAGCCAAAGACGAATTTCGCGAAACGATTCAAAATTACGGCGACGTTTACGTCAAATCTTCAAGCGGGGCGTTTATTGCGTTAAACGAGCTAATGACGCTTCAACGCACGCTCAATCCTAGCATTACCAAACGTTTTAATATGTTCCCCTCGGCGCAAATTTTAGGCGAAACGGCGATGGGCTACTCCTCGGGCGACGCCTTGCGCATCATGGAAGAGATCGCCCAAGAAGTCCTGCCCGAAAACTATGCAATTGCATGGGGCGGAGCGTCACTCCAAGAGAAAATACTCTTAGGCAAAGGCAATCTCTCGTTCGTCTTCGCGGTCTTGTTTATCTTTTTAATTCTCGTGGCATTGTATGAGAGTTGGCTGATCCCTTGGGCGATCGTCCTTGCCGTTCCGTTCGCACTTTTGGGTGCTTATGCGGGTGTTTGGCTTCGCGGACTCCAAAACGACATCTATTTTCAAATCGGATTGATTACCCTCGTCGGTCTTTCGGCGAAAAACGCGATCTTAATGGTCGAGTTTGCGTTGCAAAAGATGGAGGAAGGCTTAAGCCTCATCGACGCAACGATCGAGGGTGCAAAAATCCGCTTTCGTCCCATTATTATGACCTCTTTGGCATTTATCGCCGGAACGATACCTTTGGCGTTAAGTTCGGGTGCGGGTGCTAACAGTCGCCATATTATCGGAACGACCGTGGTGGGTGGAATGTTGACGTTAACCTTGATCGGCGTTTTCTTTACGCCGTTGTTTTTTTACGGGATGATGAAGATCAAAGAAAAAATTTTATAAGCATTACGTTAAAGGTAACGCAAATACTAGATTTTCTTCGACAAGAAGCTCCACACGGGTGCGTTCATCGCTTGCACACGCTTATTGTCTCAGAATCTTATTTGCGTTCAAGCCCTAAAAGCCCCAAACCCAAAGCGATGAAAATCGCCCCTACGGCACGGTTAAACCACGAAGCTCTTTGCGAAGTCAAAAACCACGCTTTAAGTCGTTTAGCAAAATACGCATATCCCATCAACGTGCTAAACGAAAGCATCATAAACGTCAACGTCAAAATAAAAAACTGCTCCAAAAGCGGTGCTTCGGGATTGATAAATTGCGGGAAAAGTGCCGTAAAAAAGATAATCGGTTTGGGGTTGGTGATGCAGACCAAAAACCCTTTTTGGAAGATCTTTACATCTTGCGCTTTGCGCTTACGATGCTCAAGTTCAACCTGTTGGAAAATGTTACCGAAGGCACGAAACTGCTTGATACCGATGTAAATAAGATAGCATGCCCCTAAAACTTTAAATACCGCAAAAAGTATTGCGGACGTTTTTAACATCACGCCAAGCCCGAGCATCGCGGCACTTGAGAGGACAAAAAGACCGATGATATTGCCCAAAGAGGAAAAAGCGGTCGCTTTGAGATCGTAGATAATGGAGTTATTGATTGCCAAAAGTACTGCAGGACCTGGGCTTACGATAGCAATAAGCGCAACCGTCAGGTACAAAAGCCATGTATGAAGTTCCATGACAAACCTTTTTTATAAAATTATAGCGCATTTTATAAATCAATATATCTTGATATGAAATCTTCTTATGCTATACTACTCCACATTAAACCCAAAAGAGTGCTTATGGAAACCTTTTTAAAAACCGTCGGCGCGCTCAACGACGAAACGCGCGTGCAAATCTTAAATTTCATTCATCAAAACGGCGAAGTTTGCGTCTGCGAAATCGAATCGGCATTTTGCATGATCCAGTCGCGCGTCTCGCGCCATCTTAAAATCCTCAAAGATGCCGGCTTTTTGCGCGTTGAGCGGCGCGGGAAATGGGCCTACTATAAAGTTCGCTCGCCCTTAGATCGTTTTAGGCTGGCATGTTTAGAAGAGATCGGCTATTTGGAGATGCCCGTTCCGCTTTGCAACGTTACATGTAAGAGTGAAAAATGATTTTCTTTTGTTCCAGTTTATGTTGAACGAATCGCCCCATTGCCTAAGAGAACGGTCATATTGCCCGTCTTGCCGTTTAGAGAAGCTTAGGACGGAAGCCGCGGGTGGGTTTCGTTTTGGGAAGAAACGGTTTTATCAAACCTTAAAAACAGGGTAAAACATTTGAAGGTTAATCCGTAAATACCAATGAGCATTAAGCAAAAAAGCGTCAAAATACTGCTAATTTCACATAGCGAACAAAAAATCGTATTGAAAACTTCCATCGCGACTCCTTTGATCAACGAACCGTCAAAGCTTCAAACATGGGGAAGCGCATGAAGCCTTGACGCTCAAATCAGAAACATAGTATATCGTAATATATTTTAAAACATAACGAATTTTTCAATTTTTTTCTTTTTCCTCTCAAAAATCCACTTTTAAGGCTCTTTAGGGGGTTTGTGCTATGATGCTTCGATCAAAAAAAAGAGGATTTTGCGATGGCGAACCCTATTGTTCCGTTTTTTAAACCGACGCAACACGAACCAAACCGATTTATTTTAGCATTTTCGGATGATTTAGTCTTACTGCTTCCCGATCTTACCTTTCCCTCGGAAGAAGATTTAGCGAGACTTCAAGAACCGACGCACCGATTCGACATCGCCAAAAACGATCGACAAACCTTTAGCCTCTACCTTTGGGACGCGGCCTTGGAAGTGAATGCACCTTTTGAAAAAAGACAACTTCGAAGCATTCTTCCTTTGGTCGGCGATGATCTCTTAGAGCCGTTAATTCGCGCAAAACAACTCGTACACTGGCTTCAAGACAACCGTTTTTGCGGCAGATGCGGTGCGCCTTTTAGCTACTTTGCAACCATGTCTTCCCTCAAATGTACCGCTTGCGGACAACTTTCGTTCCCCAAACTCTCCCCCGCGTGCATCGTACTGATTACGCGCGGCGACGAGATACTCTTAGCGCGTTCGTACCATTATGCCAATAGCATGTACAGCCTGATCGCCGGATTCGTCGAAGCCGGAGAGAGTGCCGAAGCGTGTGTGGTGCGGGAAGTCAAAGAAGAAGTCGGACTCGAAATCGAAGACTTGGAGTATTTCGGTACGCAACCGTGGCCGTTTCCCCATTCGTTTATGATCGGCTTTTTCGCCCGATACAAAAGCGGAGAAATCATCATTCAAGAAGAGGAGCTCGAAGACGCCAAATGGTTTACCAAAGAGACGCTTCCCGACCTGCCCTATTCCACAAGTATCGCTTATCAAATGATCCAAACGTGGCTACAAAAACACTAAATCGCGTTTGAACTCTTTTTCAAACCGATAGGTTTGTACCACCGTTTCGAAGCGGAGGAAATTGTAAGTAAAACGTGGTTTCCTTCATGGCTACGGATTCAACCCAAACTTTAATACGGTACATTTTGCAAACAGAATTCACAATATCCAGTCCTATACCAAAACCACCGACTGTGGTGCTTCTACGTTCAAATCGCTTAAAAATAGTTTTTTTATTTTCTTCGCTAATACCGATACCCTTGTCGGTAACCGTCAAAAGGTACTCGGAAAGTTTCACGGAAATCGTTGTTTTGGGATAACTGTATTTGATGGCATTGGATAAAAGATTGTGAATCACTTTTTGAATACGGGACTTATCCATATGAATAAAGGTTGTTTGAAGTTGCGCGGTAATCGTATTTTCTTTCGTCACGGCGATTTCATTGAAATAGCTAACGCTCTCTTGGATTAAAAGAGCAAGATCAAAGGACTCTTCAAAGACTTCATCGATATCGTTAAAAGCGATGTAGCTTAAGCTATTGTAAATCTGTGAAATGAGTTTGGTACTAATAGAGATATGGTTAATAATGCGTCTATCGCTAAAAGAGCTTTGTTTAAGGCTTGAAACGCTCATCATCAAAGCCGCTACGGGCGTATTGAGTTCATGCGAACTGTCTTTAATAAATTTATTGAGTTTTTCAATGCGCGAATGAACGGGCTTGAGTAAAAACCGACTTAAAAAATAACCTTCAATACCGACAAAAATAGCGGATATAAAAATACTCAAGAAAATAATGAATTTTAACGTGAATATCTCTTGTTCGCTCTTGGCTTCATCGACAACAATATAGGCGACTTCATTGATAGGCGTTGCTAATTCGCGAACGGCGTAACGTGTTGCATTCACATCAACAATCTGATTTTTGAAGTTCGAAAAAAGAGGTTGTTTTTCCCTGTTTAACAATGCCACGCTAAAAAACTCTTTCGGTGGATGAAACGCATAAGGTACTTTATCCATTTCCGCCCTCATCAGCTCTTTTTCATAACCCATGATGACGGTTTTAATTTCCATTAAGCGTTTTTCGTTAATTTTATATGTCTCGCTGCGGTAATACAAAATAGCAATGATCACCATAAGGATCAAAGCGGAGGCAACATAGACGATTAAAAATCCCCATAATGTTTTAAGTTCTTCTTTATTCAAAAAGGTATCCATTTCCTCTAACGGTTTGAATTTTATCTTTTCCTAAAATAGTGCGTAAATTTTTAATATAAACTCTAATCGTCGCTTCACTGGGCATTTCATGATAATCCCATAAATTTTGAATAAGCTCTTCCGAAGAAACGACTTTCCCTTTTTGATTGCACAGATACAGTAAAATTTTACACTCTTTGCGAGTAAGCGTGTAGGATATTCCATTGACAAGCAAACGATTTTTTGAAACGATTAACGAAATATCGTCGTCTAATTTTAAGGCTTCTTCATTGACGATGTGAAAGCGTTTTTGAATATTTTTAATTCTTAAATCCAGCTCTTCCAGATCAAAAGGTTTTTTAATATAATCATCACAGCCGTTCTCAAAGCCTTTTTTTAAATGAGCCGTATCTTGAAAGGCGGTTATAATAATGGTAGGAGTATTGTTTTGATACGTACGAATTTCTTTAAGAAGGTCGATACCGCTTAATTTGGGGACATTGATGTCAAGAATTAAAAGGTCAAATTTTTGATCGTTTAGTGCATCAAAAGCTAATCGTCCATCGCAAAAATGCACGGTTTGATGCCTATGTCCGTTGAGATGACAGAGTAAAATGTCGGACAAAATAGGATCGTCCTCCAACACTAAAATCTTCATCGAGCGTTCCCTTTTTCATCCATTATACCATAGCCTTTGCGAAGGCTACGGTATGACTGTGAGCCTTACTTATTTCTTTTCCGCTCCGCACTTTGCATCGGCGGGTTTTTTGGTATCCTGAGACATTTTATCGCCGCCGCATTTTGCATCGGCAGGCTTTTTCATCTCTTTGGTATCTTTGGTAGCGTTCATCTCTCCGCCGCATTTACCTTCGGCCGCCATTGCACCGCTTACGAACATTGCAGCCATACCTAACGCTACAAGAGGTTTAACTTTAACTTGCATAAAATCTCCTTTTTTGGGGTTTGGATAGTGGCAGTATAATGATTTTACGTGTAGTCATTATGTAGTTTTATTACACAAATCCTTTACATGCGGTGTGCTAAAATAGCTACCATGAAGAGACGAACCTTTATAGCACTCGGTGCTACATCACCTTTGTTTTTGAGAATGGATACGCACGCTCGAGAAATTCCTAAAGACGTATGGGAAACCATAGCAAGTGTGCAAGACGTTTTATTTCCCAAAACCCAACACATGCCATCAGCACAGGAGGTAAATGCACTTTTTTATTTGGTATCGAACAGTTCATCCGAATATTTTGATGCAAATGATGTAGAGTTGCTTATCAAAGGAGCTTTTGTTTTTCATCAAAAATTTCCGGATTTTTGGGAGAAAGATACTGTATCCAAAAACAAAATCTTAGAGATTGCAACAAAAGATGATGACTTAGAAAAATGGCTTTCAAGACTTATCTATTATACGCTTGAAGCTATGTTTAGCGATCCTATTTACGGTGGAAATACCCATGAACGAGGGTGGAATGCAACCTTACATGTCAATGGAAATCCTCGCCCTATGCAAAAATACGGAAGAAAAGCATGAAGTACGATGTTTGCATTATCGGTAGCGGTGCGGGAGCAGGACCGCTTGCTTATGAACTCTCACATGCTGGGAAAAAAGTGGTTATTCTTGAAAAAGGCGATATTTACAGTGAACAAGATTTTTCCAAAGATGAAATCGCTTATACCAAACGCCCAGTTTTTACGCCCAAACTAAGCGATGAGTACCATACGATTGAAACCTTGGAAGAGGGAAAATGGATCAAAACGCCTACCTATGAAAATAATTGGAATTTTTGGAACGGAAGTCTTCTGGGAGGCTCTTCCAATTTCATGAGCGGCTTTTTTCATCGCCTTAAACCAAATGATTTTAAGCTAAAATCTGTTTACGGCGCGTATGAGGGAGCCAATATTGAAGATTGGCCTATACGCTATGAAGAGCTTGAGCCTTACTATGATATGGTTGAAAAAATCGTTGGTGTTTCAGGACGTGTTAGCGAACATGCGCATCAAGAACCAAGAAGCACTAACGCATACCCGTATCCCCCTTTAGCAGAACACCCCATTGTTGAAAAATTTGATGCGGCATGTAAAGAGTTAAACTTCACCTCTTTCATGACACCAAGAGCCATTCTTTCCGAACCTAAAGGGAACCGAAACCCGTGTTACTATTCTCATTATTGCGGTTCTTACGCATGTTCAAGCGGAGCAAAAGGAAGCTCAAGAGCTGCTTTAATTCAACCTGCTTTAGCAACCGGTAATTTACATATCATAGCAAACGCTTTTGTAGTCAAATTGGAAACCGATGGTACGCACAAGGTTCAAAAAGCACGCTATCTTACAAAAGAAGGCACTCAAAAACAGGTAAAAGCTAAACTTTTTATCCTTGCAGCGCAAGCAGTTGAGAGTTCACGTTTATTGTTAAATTCCAAAAATGAGGCATTTCCGAACGGGTTAGCCAATTCTTCAGGAGCCGTTGGAAAAAATCTTCTCTTTTCAGGTGGGGGTATGGGTTCAGGTGAGTTTGATGTAAGCCATTTTAGTCAAGAAGTTCTTTTGCAACCGGGGCTTTTTGTAAATCGTGCCTTGAAAGATTGGTATTTTACACCAAAGTTTAAAGGTGGATTGATTGACTTTTTATTTGAGCATGCCAATCCGATTCGACGTGCCAACGCTTTGAAACGAGAAGACGACAAACTCATCTTTGGGCAAAAGCTTCAAGATAAAATCTTTCAAACATTTACAACAATCAGAGTGCTTAATTTTGAAATCTTTAACGATTGGATGCCCAATGATAACTGTTTCGTCTCCGTTGATGAAAAATACAAAGATAAATACGGCATTCCTGTTGCAAACATTCGCATAGGGGCGCATCCCGAAGATGTAAGGGTAGGAGAATTTTTAGCCACCAAAGCGACTCAATTACTCCAACACATGGGAGCGAAGAATATAACGTACGAAATTTCTCCTTTACCGTCTCAAAATCTCCAAGCGGGAGGCTGCCGTTTTGGTGACGATCCTAAAAAACACGTGCTCAATCGCTATTGCCAAAGCCACGATATTCCCAATCTTTTCGTAACAGACGGGAGTTTTATGCCCACAGGAGGCAGTGTTCCTTACACATGGACGATTTATGCAAACGCCTTTCGTATCGCCGATTATATTAAAAACCATTTTGATCTCCTCGTATAAGCGCAGGACAAAGGAATAAACATGCCGACACCTTCTATCACGCCGGAAATCCTCTTTGAGGCACGCCGTCATTTTCTCAAACTCGGAGCGGGCGCACTGGTAAGCTCCACCGCACTCTCGCAACTTTTAGCTTCTATGCCCGAAGAGATACAACTCTCTTTCACGAAAGACCCCAACCCGTTAAAACTGACACCCAATACGTTCGAGCAAGTCAGCAACTACGTCAATTTCTACGAGTTTTCCACCGATAAAACCGCCCCCGTGAAAATGGCGCAAGTAATGAAACTGAAACCGTGGAGTTTAGGATTTTTCGGCGAAATCGCACGCGAAGAGATGGTCGAAGTAGACGATCTTATCGCGAAATTCGGGCTGGAAGAGCGGATTTACCGTTTTCGTTGCGTCGAAGGTTGGTCGATGGTCGTACCGTGGATCGGATTTCCGCTTTATAAACTGCTTGATTATTTGCGTCCCGGCTCCAAAGCCAAATACGTCAAATTTACCACGCGCCACGAACCGGACATCTTCCCAGACCAAGCCAAAGGTCTTTTTGCCTCCATCAAACACCCCTACGTGGAAGGACTTCGTATGGACGAAGCAAGGCATCCGCTTACCTTTTTAGCGGTCGGTATGTACGGCAAGCCTTTGCCCAAACAAAACGGCGCGCCCATTCGTCTCGTCGTTCCGTGGAAATACGGCTTTAAATCCATCAAATCGCTTGATCTCATCGAATGCGTGGAAGAACAACCCCTCAACACGTGGCAAGCGATGGCACCGGAAGAGTACGGCTTTTATGCCAATGTCAACCCTCAAGTCGATCATCCAAGGTGGAGCCAAGCCAAAGAAAGGCTTTTAGGTAAACTCACCAAGCAAGAGACGCTGATGTTTAACGGCTACGAAAAAGAGGTTTCGCATTTATACGCCGGTATGGATTTGAGGAAGCAGTATTGAAAACACTCATCGTTGTTTTAGCCCTTTTACCGCTAGGCTATACGTACTACGCGCTTGAAAGTGCCATCGACCCCATCAAAATGCTCTACACTACGACAGGCGTGGGAGCCTTGTTGCTTCTGTTACTTTCCTTAGCACCTTCTACATGTCAAAGAGTTTGCGCCCTCAATCTGCTTCGTTTTCGCAAAACGCTCGGACTTTTTGCGTTTGTCTACGCTCTTTTACATGTAAGCGTTTTTATCGTTTTAGACAGCGAATTGGATTTCGTGACGCTCTTTGCAAAAAGCCTCAAAAAACCCTTTATCTACGTCGGTGTTATCGCCTTTTTGATTCTTTTATTGATGGCGTTGACGTCTACCAAAAAACTTTTTGCGCGTTTTTCACGCTATCATAAAGCCGTTTACGGTGCACTGGTGCTGATTTTGCTTCACGATTTTTGGGCGCAAAAGGTCGCCGGAGCGTTTGAGTACGGCATGATGGCGATCGGCATCGTGTTACTGGGCGAAAGGGTTTGGCATGAGTGCCGCTTTGACATGTCAAAGCGGCACTAGGATTTAGAACGAGTAGTGCAAGTTGATATAACCGTAACGACCCGGTTCGTTAATAAGCATAACGTCTCCGTCCGTTCCGGTTAATAAACTGAGGTCTTTATAGGTATTGGAAAGGGCATACGTTTTGTCGAAGAGATTGTCGATACCGACCGTGACGTCAAAGTTTTGACTGATTTTATAGGTATATTTGAGGTTTAAAACGGCGTATCCACCGAGGATTTGCTCTCCGTTATCGCTATCGACGTTATCCCAACGTTTTGCCGCGACAAGTTCCGTTTTTAACGTATGTTCCGCTTCATGATAGGTCAGCGACGTTACGGCGCGAAGCGGTACAATGTCCGCTAAATCCTTATCGCTTTGTCCCGCAAGCGGTTTATCTTTTTCGCCTTTTAAATAACTCATGCCGTAACCGAGCGTCCATGCTTTAGCAACCTCGTAAGAAGCATCTAACGTCGCACCGTAAATAGCGGCATCGACGTTAACGTATTTTTGCGCCGTCGCGTTATAATAGATATAATCCCTTAAGTCCGAATAGAAAAGTTTTCCTTTGATATCCACAGCTTCATAATGCGCCTTAAACCCTAAGTCGGTTTCGTAATTGGTCGTTTGTTCTAAAATACCCGTTGATTTGGTCGCACCGTAAAGTTCTTTGCCGTCCGGTACGCGCGACGCTTTTCCGAAACCGATAAAATAATCCACGTTATCGGTCGCTTTATACGTCACAATCGTATTGGCGGAAAAAGCTTCGTAATCATTGTCGTAGCGTTGAACCGTCGCTACGCCTTGGCGATGGGCTTTAATATCCGTATCGTCATAACGCACGCCTGCTTGAACGTTCACGCGATCGATCGTTTTATCGTAATGGGCAAACAGTGCTTTATTGGTCGTATCGACGTCGGGCATCCCCGTTCGCGTCACGCCGCTTTCCGCTCCGGTTGCAATGGTATAGGTGTATTTTTTACCGTCCCAATTACGTTTACTCGCATCAACACCGTATGTGAGTTCTCCGCCACCTAAATCCATTATGTTTTTAAGTTTGGCACCTTGGACTTCCGTTTCGAGTTTATTGACCGTATAACTGGTTGACGAACTTGTTTTACGGTATTTATTTGACATCGGATGATCGACGGTGGAGTAAAACGCTTCTAAAGCAAGTTCTTTAGAGAGCGTTCCCAAATCGTAGAGACTGTAACCTAAGGTATAAATATCGCTATCGTCATAGTCTGCATCCATCATACGCGAAGGATAGAGCACGTTATCGCTACGATTGAGCGTGTAACCTAAACGAAGTTCTTGATTGTCCACGGGAGTGATGAAAACTTTTCCCATAAACGTTTTTTTCTCATACGAACGTAAATCATCCGTTTTATATTGGTAAGTTCCCGTCGTCGTTTTAGCAAGTTGGTCGTAAAACGTATCGCCGTTACCGTCTTTGTACTGATCGCTTCGCTCGGTAGACGCACTGAGCAAAGCTCGAATATACTCGTTTCCGCCGCTAGCACTCGCAGATGCTTTACGATAACCGTAACTGCCGATACCCAAATTAACGTCGCCGTTTGGCTCTTTGGTCGGAGTTTTGGTTTCCGCTACGACCAAACCGCTCAGCGTTCCAAAATTTTCGACGTCATAAGGACCTTCGACGATCTTAACGCTTTCGATATTATCGGCATTGATATGCGTGACGGTAGGGTCCATCCGATTCGGGCATGCTCCGTAAAGTTTGGCATCGTCGATCAAAACGTTGATGTTATCCCTTTTTTGCCCGCGTAAAATAATGTCGTTGGCAACACCGCTTCCTCGGATCATCGTAATAGACGCGCTATTACGAGAAAGCGCCTCGGCTAAGTCCGCCGATTTTAGCTCTTCGCCGCTAATATTTTTAATTTCCGTCGAAAAACGCTCACCCTCGACGCTAATCGCTCCAAGATCTATCGTCTCCGCAATTAAAAGCGTCGAGACCGCCAAAAACACTCCAATCATTCTTTTCATACATTCTCCCTTAAAATGGTGCATCAATCTTAAAGTCCTAGTGTTAAAAGTGTGTTAAATAAAACTTATTTCAATAAATATTGACACGTTTTATCGTCAGTTAAAACCTACATGTCATTATGGCTGAAGCGACGAGTCTTTCCCCTAGCATCACATGTAAGGTTTTTCTTCGCTTTTCCTTGACGTAACGCAACGACAAAAAAGCCCTTTTTTGGCTACAATCCGACAAAAAGGAGCAGCGATGCATGTCATTTCTTGGGGATTGATCTCTTTGTTAAGCGTCTCTTTGTATGCCGCCCCTAGCGGCGAAACATTGTTTCAAGGCAACTGCGTGACATGTCACGACTATACGAAAACCCTCTCCGCACCTGCGATAAAAGAGATACAAGCGCGTTACAAAAACGTGTTTCAGACAAAAGAAGCTTTCGTGTCGTTTACGGTGCGATGGTTAAACGCCCCTGATGCGAAGCGTGCGATTTTACAAGATGCGGTCAAAAAATTTGAGCTTATGCCGACCATAGGCGTCGACCAAGAGAGCCTTGAAGCGATCGCCGAATTTCTGTACGACGGCTCTTTTTAAAGCGTTTCTTAAAGCGCAAACACCATCGTTAACGCCCTCACGGTTGCTTCGGCGTTAACGAGAAGGGATGACGTTTAAGCGGTTTTAAATTGTGCGAGGGTATCGCTGAGGTTGGATGAGAGCTTGGAGAGGTGTTCTGCCGCACCCGCAATCTCTTCGACGCTTCTGGCATTGGAGCTTGAGAGCGTATTGATCGCACCGATTTTTTCGATAACGGCGGATTTAATGAGCTTAACGTTGGCATTGGCATTGTGTACGACCTCTTGCGTTGCCTGCGTGCTTTGCTCCAACATTCCCACCGCATCGTTGGTTTGGATCGTGACTTGGTTGGAAAATGTACTGAGTTCATGAATGCGTTTAGCGTTTTGGTTCATTTCACCGCTAATGTCGCCGATAGACTGGACGATCACATTGACCGTGGCATTGGTCTCCACAAGGCTTTTTTGCGTGCGTTCGGCAAGTTGGCGTACCTCATCGGCAACCACGGCAAATCCACGCCCGTGATCTCCCGCACGTGCCGCTTCTATGGCGGCGTTCAGGGCTAAAAGATTGGTCTGATCGGCAATGTCTCCGATAACGTCTAAGACCGACCTCACTTGTTCGGCTTCGCCGGCAAGATGGTTCAGTCGATCGTTGATCGTCGCTTCCGCTTCCGCCGTTTGACTCAGTTGCGTCAGCGTTTCATCGAGCAACGCTTGCGCACTCAGCAAGCTTTTGTGTGCCCCAAACGTAATTTCTTGAACGCTATGTGACCGCTCGCTGGCATCACCGATGGCTTTGGCAACTTCTTGGGCGTCGTTGGTGGTTTCAAAAACGACTTTGGCTTCTTCTTCGGCACGCTTACCGATTTGCAAGCTCGTGCTTGAGAGTTCTTCGGCAACGGAAGCGTTTTCGAGGGCGTTACTTTTGGCAAGATTTAATGCGTTAGCGACGTCGGCAATTAACATGTTGATGGCATTCATAATATCGTTGATCTCGTCTTTGCTTCCCGTATTAATCCGTACGCTTAAATCTTTACTCGTTCGCATCTGCTCACAGGCGTTTTTGGCATGCAAAACGGACCGTTTGATAGAGCGGGTAACAAGAAAGAAAATGCTGACCACAAAAAGAGAAATAATCCCCAAAGAGAGCTGCGAGGCAAATTTGTTGGTATCTAAACGCTCAAAGTTGTTGGTTTTAACCGAAGAAGCTAAATCGTCTAGTTTTTCGCTCAGTCCTCGAAACATTTTGCTGCTTTTTTGGTAGTATTCATCGAGTTTTTTGGCATCTTCGGGAAAATTTTGCGCAAAAGCTTCGTCATAGATTTTCACGCCGTAGGTTCCGAAGAGTTTCATGCGCGGCACGTTGATCTCATGCCACTCGATGAGCAGACTTTTTAGCGTTTCGATACGTTTATGGTTGGAAGAACTCATCAAAATCGTCTTAAGCTCATCCAAATCAGCCAAGAGCTTTCGGTACGTTTTTTCGTAATTTTCGAGATTGACCGGTTTAAAATAGATCTGATAATCGCGTTGTTGAATGCGCAATTCCAGTGTTGCATTTTCGATCTCGGCGATAGTCGTCAAGCGAATCGCCGCCATTTTGGCATCGTTCGCCTCCTTGATAATCTCATACCCGATGGCACTAAACCCTAAAAAAATGATCGCCAGTAAAAAGACGAGCTTGTTGTTAATCGTCGCTAAAAACATAATACCCTTTCAATTGTATTCATATTCAAAAGCTAGAATAGCAAAACTGCGTAAATTATACGTAAATATAAAAGGAAAATGAGGAAATATCTTAAACTAAGGAGTCAAATTTTTTAGAGAGGTTTGGTTATAATCCATCAATTTTTTCCCAAAAAGAGCCCTTTATGAACGCATTTATTTCCGGTTTTAGTCTCGGTTTCTCTCTGATCTTAGCCATCGGTGCGCAAAATGCTTTTGTGCTCAAACAAGGTATCAAAAAAGAGCATGTGTTTGTCATTTGCTTGATTTGCGCACTTTCCGACGCTGTTTTAATTTTCGCGGGCGTTTTTGGTTTCGGGTATTTGGTAGAGCAGTTTCCCACACTGCAAACGGTCGCGAAGTACGGCGGTTTTATGTTTTTAGTGACCTATGGGTTGAAGAGTTTTTACACGGCATGGAGCATGACGCATGAGCTAAACCCTCTCGACCAACCGACGGCATCGCTTTTGAAAACCGTCTTAATTGTGCTTGCCTTTACGTGGCTCAACCCGCATGTGTATCTTGATACGGTTATTTTACTAGGCTCCGTTTCGACTAAATTTGGCTCACTTGCTCCGATGTTTGGCTTGGGGGCGATGAGTGCGTCGTTTGTTTTCTTCTTTTCGTTAGGATACGGAGCGAGGATTTTAACCCCTCTTTTTCAAAAGCCGCTTTCATGGAAGATTTTAGAAGTGCTCATCGGAATCATCATGCTTTCTTTAGCATGGATGCTTTTTCGATTGTAAACAAAGCGGATATAACGTCTGAAAACATTATCTCCGTGCAAAAGAGGATTAAGATTTCAATTGATTTAACTTAGCGTTGAGGCTTTCCGCCAATTTTGAGAGGTGATCTACCGCGCTTGCGATCTCTTCGACACTTCTGGCATTTTCACTCGTTAGAGCGTTAATATTGGTTACCATAGAGACGATTCTATCGGTATCGGAGGTGGAAAATCTTATTTATAGATATCGCCTCGACTATCGACTTTTAAAATTTTGATTTCAATGTCATCCATATAAAAAAGAATACGATATTTAGAAACCCTCAATCTAAAAAGGGGTGGTATATCATCACCCGCCAATCGTTTGACATCACCTTCTGGTAATTTTACAATCGCATCATAAATGCGTTTTTGTAAAGTATGGTCATATTTTGAAAAGCTTTTTTCAAATGTCTTGGAGAATGATATTTTCACACATTATACTTTTTAGCGAAATCATTTTGATCTGTAAACGTATCTGAATTCAAGATGTGCAAAACATCTTCTTTGTCTTTGGCATCTAAAATCAGAGCTGCTTTATCTTTGGAATTTGATGTTTTAAAATAAACTTCCAAGCTTTCACGTAAAATTTGAGAAATAGATTTTTTTTCTATAAAACCAAATGCCCTTGCTTGTTCGTAAAGCTCTTTATCTATGGTTAAACTGATTCTATGCATCCTATGCTCCTTTTATGATGTAGTGATGTATAAACATCATTATAACACATAATAAATTAATGATTAGTCATATGGTAAAAGATGGAAACTGACCCCTATGCTTTTTTGATTGAGAAGTAAAAGAAGGCTAACGATAAGCGATACAATGCGTTTACTTCTCATTATTTTCCATTTCATTATTTTTACATGTAAAAATATTTATCTGCAAGATTGTATTTATTTGGTAAATTAGCAACTCAAAAGTTAAAAGTTTAGCCCTCGTCCCCTAGACTCACTTTTTGACTTAACATAGCTTAACATGTAAAAAGATTTTGAATAAAAAAACTGTACTGGCGACTCATTCATTTCCCTTATTATAGTTTTCTGTACGGGCGAATATTATAAAAGTTAAAAGTTTAGACCTGACCCCTAGACTTTTTTTATGTCATAACCTAATTTTGGGGAAGCTATTGTATCGCTTCTTAATTTTGCAATAGGCATATCCTCACCCATAAAAATTCTTCTAAAATCAATCGTAATGACCAATTCATCTGTTGAATTAGCATCTAACATAGTGTTGAGCTCTAAATTTTTGATGATTTCATCATTGAGTTTTCTTTCAACATCATCTTGTGATTGATATTGTTTTGTTGTAGGGGTATGTTTTTGTATAAAATTTAGAGTAATTTTTTCAAATTTTACTTTCCCACTTAAAGGCTCAGAAGGTTGTGTTACAGCACAGCCTGTAAACATGAATGCTATCAGTACAAAGAGTACATAAACTAAATTTTGTTTTGTATTTTTCATTTTTTTCCTTTTGGATTGATTTTATAATTATGGAACAAATGTATATATTTAAAGTAACCTTCCCTCCTGTTTTAATTGCGCTTATTTATTGAATTGGCAAACTAACAATTTTTAGGGGTCAGGGCTAAACTTTTAACTTTTTTACTTAACATAGTTTATATGTAAAAAATGTATTAGTTAATTTCATCATTAAAGTAGCCTGTCCCCTTTATCCTGCTATACTTTCATGTAAAGATATTTATCTGCAAACTTGCATTAATTACTTGAACTTACGTACCAAAAGTTAAAAGTTTAACCCTGCCCCCTAGAGTCAAAGTAGCCTGTCCCATTTATCCCTCTTTCGAGTGGATTTTGAATGATACGAGGCTACTTTTTATTTTAGATGTAAAAGATTTATTGCTCAATTTCATTAAAGTAGCCTGTCCCCTTTACCCTTTCTTTTTACGTTTTAAAGTCTTTCCCCGCATCAAATTCTTTGCATAAAATTTCTCAGAAAGCCATAATAAATTTGATTAGATACGTTTGTAATTGTTCATTTGTAGTAAATAAACTCATACCAAAGAAAAAGAAAAATTACGCGCTAAAAGAAAAAGAATTAAAAGAGAGCGATTTCTATATCAATTTTTTTCATTCTGATGTTTTGTATTGACTAATCTTTCTATTGGTCTTTTTTTGATGTTTTTGAGCGTTCTATGAAGATTTTTATTCTATGAATGGAAGTTAAAAAGTAATTTTCTAAAAAGCCAATCTTTCCTTCACTAATCTAAATACTTCCTGTTTATGTTCTGAAATTTTTACAAATTTCTTTCTTTTCCTCAGTTTAGTAATTATTGCTTTCTTCTGAAAAAATAAATTCTCTATTGGTATCTGAAATATAGCTTTTACTTTTATTAAAAAGGGCATAACGTTCACAACTTATAGTACTTTTATAATCACATCCTTTACCAAAAAAATCTAATGCCTTTTCTCGATCTACGGTTTCTACGGCAAGTCTTGATGAATACATAGCTCCAAGATTATAGCAACCAATTGAAATTTTTTTGTCACATAGATTCTTGTATATCTCAAAAGCTTTTTGATAACTTTGTCTGGTACCATATCCATTATCATACAAGATTCCAAGGTTATTGCAAGCTACTAAATTACCATTTTTACAAAGTTTATCAAAAAGCTCAAATGCAACAAAGAAATCTTTATTTTTATAGGCAATTACTGCATTGTTAAACTCATTACTTGAATCTTTTGCAAAACTCAAAGATATTATCGACATAATTAAAAAACAAAATATATTCAATTGATTCAACATTCTTTTTTTCCAAAATAAATTATTTTTCATGCTCTGCATGAATCGTTTTAAAACTTTTTTTCATACAGATAAAATTAAAAATTAATTGGTAAATCATATTTAAAAGTCCTAAAAAAATTGCTACTGGTAGGTATTCTATAGACATTTTCAATAACACATTAAAATCAAATACGATATTTTGAATATTAATTGGCAAAAAATAATTTTGGACAACCCTTACCACTAATACCCCTATAAAAACCATTAAAAATATTGATACAGTATTATAAAGCAGACTTGTTTTTTCTCCAATTTCACTCACAAATTGACCAAGTATCGCAAAAAGAATAAAAATATTAAGTATCCCATGAATTGAGCCATACACAATAGGATGATTTGTTTCAGTATACATACCAACACCCATGAATGGAAAGAGAAAAAATGTACCATATGCTAGGGCTCTGGCAAATTTAAAAATATTACCCCAAAGTTTGCCATATTGATTTGTTAGTTCTTTGTATGCAGTCATTAGCACTCCTCACTTATAAGTTGCATCATAGTAGGTAATTAATCTCGACATCAATTACAAATCTTATAAATCAATTTAAAACATTTAATAATCATATCATAGCCATATCTTAAATCTTATTAAAATATCAAATTTTAACATTTAATAAAGAGGACAAAAGATAATCTAAACGATAACTTAAAAATTATGGA
Organism: Sulfurospirillum sp. MES; assembly: GCF_000789415.1. Classification (NCBI taxonomy): domain Bacteria; kingdom Pseudomonadati; phylum Campylobacterota; class Epsilonproteobacteria; order Campylobacterales; family Sulfurospirillaceae; genus Sulfurospirillum; species Sulfurospirillum sp. MES. Next base: position 286,193 of record NZ_JSEC01000002.1, read on the forward strand.
AATATCATGCTAAAATTATTTATCGCACATAAAAGGGGTCAGGGCTTGACTTTTAACTTTTTGACTTAACATAGCTTTACATGTAAAAAGATTTTGAATAAAAAAACTGTACTGGCGACTCATTCATGTCCCTTATTATAGTTTTCTGTACGGACGAATATTATAAAAGTTAAAAGTTTAGACCTGACCCCTATACTTTTATAATTCTAATTGACTAATATTCTTCTTCTTTCTAAGTTCGGCAATATTTTTACCAATCTGCTGATGAACTTTATCAATATCTAATTCTTCCATTATACCTAGCCCTATGGAACTTATTTATTTAAAAGGTTGGCTAGAGTAACATTCTTTATCAATCGCTTATAGCGCCTAGTTCTATAGAGCTTTTTATAAGACAAGCTATGAAGAAAAACTTTGCATTCATTATTTCTTTAGTTGTTGGAATAAGTATTTTTGTTGTTTGGATGAAGATGGTCGATAGTTTTCATGTTATAGAAAACATGCATAGGTCTTGTAATTGCAATGCTAATTGGCTTATTGATAAACTACAAAATTGATCCTTAGGATTTTTAAGGACTAAAATGGGAATTTCTGTTTCTCCCGAAATTTATGGAGAAATCTTTGGTCGATTTTTAGGTTATGGATTATTAGCTACACCATTAATTTATTTTTTCTTAAAATTAAAAAAGGATTAGTATGCGATTTTTGTTAGTTTTGATATTACCATATTTTTTATTAGCAGGAAGTTGCTTATTGATACCAAAAGGTGAATATCCTAAAGAAGGTATATCAAGTATGTTATTTACTAAGCCTAAAGATAATAGTACTTTAGGAAAAGCTAAAGATTACTTATTCCCTCCCCAGAATGACGCTGGCAAAGTAGAAATTTATGTAGAATTGAATAAATCTAAATGTACGAATCCAGAGCACCCATTATTTATTCAAATTTTTAATAATAGTAACTTGCCTATTGATCGTATGCGAATAGAGATAGGTTCATTTTTAGAGAAAAAAAATGGGAATATGTTTTTTATAGAAAAGATTCAACTCAATTTAAAAGATGATAAACAGCAAGACTTTTATATTCAACCTCAATCATCTCATACATTATGTGTAAGAGCACCACATGAAGATTGGACTTATAAGCGTGATTCTGGAATAGAGGGTATTATTTTTGACCCCAAAAAAGACCAATTGATTCACAGTTATAATATTGATGAATTAAAATATTATTTACTTAAAGAAGGATGTTTTGTAGGATTTTATGAAAAATAATTCTTTGAGTTTCTATGGATAAATTATTGATCTTCTTTTTAACCAGCAATAAGCACAAATATTAGAATCTGGGATATAAGGCTTTACTTCATTTTCGATTTCTGATGAGATGCTAAAATGGAATGAACTTTTAGAAAAAAAATTACTTACTAAAGAAGAGTTTGAGGAAGAAAAATAAAAACTTCTTTAACAATAAAAATGAAACAACTAGTACTTTGGGGTCATTTCAATGAATAAAATGATTAATATTATTTTATTATTTATTTTTATTGTAGCTAGCTCTTTGCAAGCAAAAGATGAAAGGGTATATTGCGCGATGCTTTTTACCAGCGTGTCCACTATGTCTTTTCAAAATAATGATATTGAAACTGGAAAATTTTATGAAAGCAAGTATAAAATTATTCTAAATAAAGTAAAAAAGAATTACTCTGATAATGCGCTTATGAAGTTAATGCATGATGAAATGGATAATGTTTTAGTACTTCTCAAAAGTGAAGATAGCGATAAAATAGCGCAAGCATTAACAGAATGCATGAAATATTAGGGATTAAGTATGAAAAAGATGATACACATTTTAGTGATTTGTTCGATTTATTATTCAAATATAAATGCTGCACAAAAAGCAGATACGGATTTCAGATTCCAATGTTTTTCGATAATAGCATATATGGCAACAATAGCACAAGATGCTGAAAATTACGACTTTTTTCAACACATGAATACTGCAGCACAGAATATTAGATATGATTTGCTTAAAGATTACTCTCCTGACGATTTTTCAAGAGTTGCCATGAAAATTCATAAAGAAAACAACAATGAGTTGATTATGAACAAAAATGACAAAGAACTCCAAAGACAAATTACCCTTTGCCTACCCTATTTTAAAAAAATGGGTATTCATGTTCGGGAGTGACTAGACACAAATTTTATTGCATGGGCATTGCTAGCTAAAGCAATGGTTCTTTTAGGCGTTTTTATGTCGATTGGTGTCTTTTCAATGATTTTCGAATTGTTCTAAAATAACACAAAATATGAGATTATGATGAAATTAAAGTTGTTGTATTATCTAGTTATTTCATGTTTATTAAGCAATAATGCAAATGCTGTTGAGGAACAATCATTGCCTGATGATCGGCTTTATACTCTAAGTTTTTACAAAAAAAAATGTTTAGAGGGTAATCAAAGTGCTTGTGTATACGTTGGGCTCGCATATAAAGATGGTAAAGATACGCCACAAGATTTTAAACGAGCATATGATCTTTTTTATAATGCTTGTGAACAAAACAATCCATTAGGTTGCGCATTTCAAGGGGTGATGTACGAGCAAGGGTTAGGTAGGAATATAGATACTTTACAAGCAATTAAATTTTATCAAAGAGCTTGCGATGGCGGTATAGAGCTTAGTTGTAAAAGAATAAAAGAATTATCCAATTAGTTGTAATAAAATAAGAGTGTTAGTGAAGTTTAGTAAATTGATAAAAATACGTTCTAAAAGGAATGACAATGAAAAAGGTGTGTTTTGTTTGTATTTTGTTGTTAACAGCTTCTTTTGGAGGTGGGTACACAAATAGTGATGGTAGTTATGGTACGCAAAGTGGCAATACCATGTATCATAGCGATGGTAGCTACAGTACACGCAGTGGAAGTACAACATACAATAGTGACGGTAGTTATAGTACCCGTAGTGGAAGTACAACATACAATAGTGATGGCTCTTATAGCACTAGAAGTGGCAATACTCAATATAACAGTGATGGTTCTTATAGTACTAAAACTGGGAATACCATTTTTCATAGTGATGGTAGCTATACAACAATTAATAAATAAATTTAGACAAACTCGTACTATTTTTATTCTTATCAAAAAATATATGCAAGCCACCGATTTACACCGATGGCTTGTCATCAAGCTACTTTCACCTCCAAATAATTCATCACGAAATAGTTAATAACCGAGCCAAACAACACCTCAATGGCACGTTTTAGTGCTCTTGTTTCAGCACGAGCTGTACAAAAGTGCAAACCTCCATTACCTCTTAATTCACTGAACTCACAAATACCTAATCCCGAGGATGAACGTATGAGATCACCCACGTTAACTGTTAATTTGCCTTCAATCTTTGAGTAGGTATCACGCACATCTGTCTTGGTTAAACGCCATTCATAGCTAATGGGAAGAGAAGAGAGAATTTTAATGAGCCCATCTCGTTTAGCTTCGTAAATCCCGTTGATCAGTACAAAGTCATGTGGACGTAGGAGTTTGAGTACATGTTTCTTTGTTGCCATCAATAAAGCTTCATCCGTGGGTGAAAGCACTTCACCTGTACTTGCGCATGGGCAATTGATTGAAATTAAGGGGTCAGGGCTTAACTTTTAACTTTTAACTTTTAACTTTTAACTTTTAACTTTTAACTTTTAACTTTTAACTTTTAACTTTTAACTTTTAACTTTTAACTTTTAACTTTTAACTTTTAACTTTTAACTTTTAACTTTTTAACTTTTAACTTTTAACTTTTAACTTTTAACTTTTAACTTTTAACTTTTAACTTTTAACTTTTAACTTTTAACTTTTAACTTTTAACTTTTAACTTTTAACTTTTAACTTTTAACTTTTAACTTTAACATAGGTTTACATGTAAGAGATTTACTTTTCAATAAAGAAAGCATTTTATTCCTTAAAAGCGATGAACGCGCTTTTGTAAAGCAACGATTTTATCTATTTTGGGAGAAGGCAAAAGAAGGAAGGCAAAAATAATAACGAAAGTTTATCACACTAATCTTACGATATTATTATTTATAAGACTTTTTCTGAGCAAAATAACATGTAAGCCTCTCTTTTTGATAGCTTCGTTTATCTTGAAACACGTTCTCTAAAAAATTACTTATTATAATGATTTAATTTTAATTGACTTATGTTAAGGATTTTTTTGAGACGAACTGTTACTATGGCGTATCATTTTATAAATTAATGAAAATTATTTTATAAAATAATAACTATGGCCTTGCAATCGATTCAAATCGTAACATAAATCTTTGAAGGAGTCCCATTGGAAGTAGAAATATCTCGTAGACGGTTTTTACAAGGAAGCGTTGCTTTGAGCATTGTTGCGACAAGTAGCACTTTTGGCGGTACAAAGCCGCAGGACAATACGCACATGCCCGCGAGCGCTTACGGCATTACGAAAACCTCCACCGGCGGTATCGAAATACCGACTTTATGCGAAGTATGCGTCAACAAATGTGCCCTCCTCGCACGGGTTGAAAAAGGCGTCGTAACCAAACTCGACCCCAACCCTTTGTTTCCGAAGTCTAAAAATATGCTCTGCCCGCGCGGTAATGCCGGCATTCAAGCCCTGTACGATCCGGACAGGCTCAAATATCCTTTGATTCGTAGCGGAGAAAAAGGCTCAGGCAAATTTAGACGTGCGTCATGGGCTGAAGTCAATACCTATCTTAAAGAAAAGATCGTCACGATTTTAGACGAAGAAAAAGATAACCGTTCTTCCTTTTTATTTTGTGCCGGAGAGGGTATGGCGGAACATACCTTCAAAACGTTTTACCAACTTTTCGGCTCTTCTAACTGGCTCAACCACGCTTCTTTATGCCTTCAAACCGTTGTTTCGGCTTACGGTGTTACTTTAGGTGCTTATCCGTTTGCCGATTTGCAAAACGCCCAGTACGTGATTATGGCGGGAGCCAATCGTGCGGAGGCGATCGTGACGCCCGACTCGACGGAGCTTTTCAAAAAAACGCAAGGTCGAGGTGCTAAATTGGTCTACGTCGACCCTCGTTTTACCAATACCGCCGCCAAAGCCGACGTATGGCTACCGATCAAACCCGGAACCGACTTGGCTTTCGTCTTGGCGTTAACCTACGTCGTCATTCAGGAAAAAATGTACAACCTTGCATACGTCGAAACCTATTTTTCGGACTTTGAAGCGTATGAAGAGCATATTTTAAGCCATGAGTACACTCCCGAATGGGCGGAAAACATCACGGGAATCAGTGCCAAACAGATTCGGGAAATCGCACGCGAATTTATGCTCTATGCACCCAAAGCGATCTATTATCCCGGAAGGCGCAGTACGTTTTCGCAAAGCGATTTTCAGCTTCGACGCGCGATGGCTCTGTTTCAGGCTTTAAGCGGCGGCATCGACACGAAAGGCGGGCTGATTTTCGGGAAAAATCTTCCTTTAGCCGAGCACGAAGTATCAAGCCCGATTTACGCCCAAGCAAAATCGCGTGCAATCGCGCGTAAAAAGAACGTCAAAAAAGGCGAAAGCGGCTATGAAGATTGCGCGATTATCTCCGGAGGTGGATCGTGGATCGGGTGGCGAAACCGCTTTTTGGAAGGGAAAATGCCCTATCCCGTTAGAGGTGCTTTCATCTACAAACACAATCCCGTTTTAAATATGCCCAATAGTGCTAAAAGTATCGAAATGCTTAAAAAAATGGACTTGGTCGTCGTCATCGACACGATGCCGAGCGATACGGCGATGTATGCCGACGTGATTCTGCCCGAATGTACCTATTTGGAGCGTACCGATCCCGTGGTCTCTTTCGCGGGAGCGGAACCTTCGATCGCGCAAAGAAACAAAGTCGTCGATCCGATGTTTGAGAGCAAACCGGTCCGCGAAATTTTGAACGATTTGAGTCACATGATAAGCAAGCCGCTGTTTGACGTGACGAAAAAATACGACGAAGACGTCCAAACCGCTATCGAAGAGAGCTCGGAAGAAGAAGTTTATGCGGATTTCGACATCTCTAAAGCGTTTGAACATTCGCAAGAAGAAGCCAATAAAGCGGCGGTCGCAAAATACGCGGGCGCATATGAAACCTTGTGCACGAAAGGGGTTTTTTATCCTGAGATGGAACGTCGTTTTAAAGCCATCAACGCCAATGAATTTCAATACTACCCCGAAAACGAAAAAGCCTATAGCGTTCAAAACGGCAAACCGAAAACCGCTTCGGGAAAAATCGAATGCAAACTCTCGACGATGGCGGAGCAAGGCGTAGACGCAATGCCGACATGGCACGAAGCGTTTGCCTTTAGCGTACCTGAGGGAAAATTTAGACTGATTACGGGACGGCACGCACAATTTACGCAAAGCGGAACCGCCAATAACGCCATGTTGCGGGACTTGATGGACGAAAACTATCTTTGGATCAATGCAAGCGTCGCCAAAAAGATGCAAATTCGTTTCGGCGATACGGTCGAAGTCTCCGGCAAAGTCGGCAAAACGCGCCTTAAAGCGTATCCGACGGAAAAAATCGGACACGAAGTCGTCTTTTTCGTGCACGGATTCGGAAGCGAAAGCTCAGCTTTAACGCTTGCTTACCGACAAGGTGCCAACGATAACGCCCTCATCGAAGATATTATCGAACCGGTGTACGGCTCTTCGATCATGCACGAAACCAACGTCGAAATTAAAAAGGTGTAATCATGGCAAAGTACGCAATGATCTTAAACTATAAAAACTGCATTAACTGTAAGGCGTGCGAAGTCGCCTGTAAAGAAGAAAACGGAATCGAACTGGGAGCTAAAGCGCATCGTATTTGGGTCGGTACGTATGAGATCGAAGGAAAATACCCGTTTTTGAGCATTCCATCCAGCACGTTTTACCCAAGCCAATGCCAACATTGCGCCAATGCGCCGTGTGAAGAGGTTTGCCCGACGCATGCAACCTACTACGACAAAAACGGCGTCGTTCAAATCGACGCGCAAAAGTGTATTTTGTGCAGTTACTGTATGGTCGCATGTCCGTATGACGCACGCTACGTCGATACGCGCACGATGAGCGTCGATAAGTGCAATTTTTGCAGCGATACGCGTCTGGCGCGAGGGCTCAAAACCACGGCATGCCAAGCGACCTGCCCGACCAAAGTACGCATCTTCGGCGATATGGAAGATCCCAACAGCGAAGTTTCGCACATTCTTCGCACCAAAGAGCACTTTACGCTTAAAGCCGGTATCGGTACGGAACCGAGACTCTTTTACATCAAATAAGGAACACGCATGTTAGATCATTTGATTCCGCATAAAAGCATTACGTTACGATCCGTTTTCGATTTTGAGAGAACCCCGTTTAATCTCGTTATGGCACTGACGACCCTGCTTCTTTTGGCGGCGTTTGCGGGAGGATTCGTGCACTATCTGATGCACGGGCACCACGCTTACGGCGTTACGAGAGAGCATCCTTGGGGATTGCTGATCGCGATGTATATCTTTTTCGTCGTTTCATCGACGGGACTTTGCATCATCTCCTCATTGGGACACGTTTTTCATATCAAAAGCTTTGAATTTATCGGCAAACGCGCCATTTTCGGTGCGATCATTACGATTGTTTCGGGCTTTGTAGTAATCGGCTTAGAGATCGGTCATCCCGTGCGTATGGTCATCTACAATACCCTCTCGCCCGGTTTTTCTTCCGCGATTTGGGGTATGGGCGTCTTGTACTCCGTGTATCTTTTTTTGATTATTTTAGAGTTTATCTTTCTTTCGCGCGACGATCATAAATGGTCGCGCATTTTCGGTCTTGGAGGTTTGTTGGTCGGCATTGCGGCACACTCCAACTTGGGGGCCGTCTTTGGCTTTTTGATCGGGAGACCTATGGCAAACGGCGTTTTTTATCCCGTTTATTTTATTTTATCGGCGATGATTACGGGGTGCTATCTTCTGTTTCTGATGTACGGTTACAAGTACAAAATGGTTTTTAACGATGAGATGCAAAAGTTTTTAATGCACTTGGGGCGGCTTTTGGGATTGCTCATCGCGATTCTCGTCTTTTTTGAATTTTGGCGTTTTTTAACGGCGATTTACGGTAACTTTCCCGAGCGTGCCGAAACGGCATTGCATATCTTAGGCTCGTTTAACTTCTGGGTCGGCGAAGTGCTTTTGGGTATGGCGATTCCTTTCGTCATCATTTTATACAGCAAAGCCAAAGCGCTTAAAGCGATGATCTACGCATCCGTTTCGGGCATGATAGGCATCTTTTTTATGCGCTACGATCTTGTACACGACACGCTTGTCTATCCAATGCAAACGATGAAGCTCAAAGAGTATCAACTCGCACCTTCATGGGTAGAGTATATGCCGACGATGACGGAATGGGCGATTGCGTTTGGAGGGATCGGCATCTGTTTAGCGTTGTATTACGTCGGCGAGAATTTCTTCTTTCTAGACCCCAATCAAGACGACGCGTATTTTCAAAACTATAGCGAAGAAGCTTAAGCACGCGTGAGAGCGCAATCGTAAAATCGCGTGCGTTTAGCATTTGACATGTCAAGCGTTTAAGGTCGTTTTTGCCTTAGACGCTTGACATTAACACTTCCTTTTTAGGTACATTTCAGAAAGGTTACATATTTAAGTTGGTTTTATTTTTCTTCTAGTCTATTATGCTAAAATCATACGTACCTAATAAACTTTTTCATCACGCAGCAGGAACATATGCTTTTTAAATGCATTTTTATCGGTCTTCTTTTTTGCACTTCTTTACACGCTAAAGAGTATATTTTTGCGACCTATCCCTCGAACAACCCCGAAAAAATCATGCATGCCTTTGCCCCTTTGATGGAGTATTTGAGTGCGAATACAAACGATACCTTCAAACTTGTCGTGACCAAAGATTACGATGAACTCTTTTCGCGCATCGAAGAAAAAAGTGTCGATTTTGCGTGGGTCAACACCAAAAGCTTTGTGCTTTTAAAAGAAAAAACTCCCTCACTACGCTACCTTGTAACGTACTTGGAACACTCCAAAAACGGGCAGATTACGCCGTATTATCAGTCCTTTATCGTCACTCTGAAAAGTTTACATGTAAACGCACTTGAAGAGGCAAAGGGCAAGCATTTTGCCTTTACCGACAAAGACTCGACCTCAGGGTATGCGTACCCGATGCTGATGTTGGAAGAACGCCACATCAACCCCTACACCTTTTTTCAAAAAGCCTTTTTTCTCAAAAAACATGACAAAGTGGTCGAAGCACTCGTCAACCACTCCATCGACGTGGGAGCGATGTCCGATGGCACTTACTACAATGCGCTTGCAAAGTACGGCGATCAATTCACCATCCTAGCCGCCTCAGAGCCGATCCCACTGGATGCCATTGTCGCATCAGCCAATGTCTCGCAAGATGAGAGCAAACGCATCGCAATCTTACTGGAGCAAATTCCCATCGACTCTGCAATCAACAAAGCCTTTGAAGCGTTTTTAGGCTGGGAAAGCGCGGGATTTGTCCGCAAAGATGAACGCTTTTACGAACCGTTTAAGCGCATTTTAAAAGCACGCATCTATGAAACTGTACAATAAAATCCTCTTTCTCACCCTTGTTCAGTTGGGAGCTATCTTTAGTTTCGGAATTTATCAAATCCAGTCTCTTTACGTGACGCAAAAAGCGGCGTTTGACCAAAAAAACCTGATCCAATCGGAGATGATTCAAAAACGTTTTGAAGAAAAGTTGGATCAGCTTCAAAAAACGGCACAAATTCTCATCAACTCGCAAGAGGTCATCACAGGCATCATCAGTAACGACACCGACATGCTCTACAACTGGAGCAAACTCTTCCTCTCATCTTCGGCACATAAAATCCATTTCATTGATCTGGATGGAACGATCATCAGCCGTGGTGAGTCCGAGTTTCGATTTGGAGACGATGCGTCCAAACGCTTTTACGTACAACAAGCACTTCAAAATGACACCTTTTTAGGCATCGATAAAGTCGACGACAAAGAGTGTCTCATCTTCGCCAAACGCATTAAACAATACGGCGAAAGACCCATCGGTTTGATCAGCGTTGCGCTCATCATCGATGATGATTTGCTCTCTTCCTTGGTGCAAGGCACAACGATGAACATCGCCTACCACTCCGAAAACCAAACGCTCTCTGCGATCAAACATGAAACGCTGAGCAATGCATCGTCCTTACATGTCATGCTTCAAGCAGGCAGTATCAAAGAGGCAAGCTTTACCATTGGGCTGGCATCCGAAGATGAACTTCAAGCCCTGAAAGAAGCGCGTACCAATTTTTTCGTGAGCATTGGCATAGCGTTGATTTTATTTGTATTGGCGCTGCATTTTACCCTCTTAAAACACCTCAAAGAGTACAAATCACTCTCTCAAGTGCTGATCGATTTTTACGAAGACCGCTTGGACATCAAAGAAGTCGGCACGACGATCAAACATACCACCAAAGAGCGCTCGACGCCTGAAGTGAAAAAAATCGCCGAAGCCCTTTTCAATATGAGCCGAAAAGTCGCCGAAACACAAGATGCACTGGAGCATCTAAGCTCCATCGACCAGTTGACTGCGCTTTGGAACCGACGCAAATTGGAAGAGTTTTTAGATCAAAAGCTTAAAGAGAGTGAGCGGGGAAGTTTTTTCTCCGTGCTAATGATCGACATAGATCGTTTTAAAACCATTAACGACACGTGCGGGCACGAGGTGGGCGATCATGTTTTAGAAGTGACGGCGCAGCTGATGCGCCAAAGCGTTCGCGCCAGCGATATATTAGGACGATGGGGCGGTGAAGAGTTTTTACTGATACTCCCGCAAACCGATACCCAAGGGGCTTGCGTGATCGCCGAGCAAATGCGTACCAACGTCAAACACCATACGTTTGATCATTATGCCAACACCGTCACGATGAGCTTGGGTGTTGCGACGTACCGCTCGGGCGACACACCCAATGCGATCTTAAAACGTGCGGATACCGCGCTGTACCGCGCTAAAAATAACGGAAGGGATAGGGTTGAACATGAAGATTAAAAAACTCCTCGGCATCGTGCTGTTGTGCTGTACCTGCTTGTGCGCTAAAGACCAACTCGTCTTAGGCGTTAACCCTTACAAAACGACGCCCGAACTTCAAGCCATTCACGCTGAATTGATCGCGTACCTTGAAAAAGCTCTCGATAAAGAGATTGTTTTTGTTGTTTCCAAAGATTATAACCAGCTTATCACGCTGATTGAGCAAGGCAGTGTGGACATGGCGTCTATTTCACCCAAACTGTTTGCGATGTTGCGTCAAAAAGAGGTCAATGCCGATTATCTAGGAACGATTCAGTTTGCAGACACCCAAACGCTCAAACGCAGCACCTACCGTAGCTTGATCCTCACGCCAAAAGAGAGTAGCGTTAAAACACTTGCCGATCTTAAGGGAAAAAGCTTCGGCTTTACCGACGTTGACTCCACTTCGGGCTATCTTTACCCGTGTTTTACGATGCGCCAAAACGGCATTGACCCGAGTAAAGAGTTAGGGAAAATCTACATGTTGAAAAAACACTCCAAGATCATCGATGCCCTTTTGGAAAAGTCGATTGACGCGGGAGCAGTGTATGATGGTATTTACCGTGCGCTGCCCGAAGAGACGCAACGTAAGATTCGTATTTTAAGCACGTCCGAAGAGATCCCCTACGATGCGATGATCGCCTCAGGGCATCTAGACCCAGCCCTTGTAGCGAAGATCAAAACACTTCTTTTAGCGTTTCACTCTTCCACCAACACGCAAAGCAGTATCGCAGGATTTGAAGAAAAGCCGCTGTTTTTGTACGACCGTTTACTGCATTTGGAGTAAAACGCTTTTACATGTAATTAGAGAACGATCTCTTTCACCCGCCCGACTTCGCCGCTTTCAAGCCGCACTTTGATACCGTGCGGGTGGTTGGCGGAGTTGGTCAGGATGTCTTTGACCACGCCCTCCGTCAGCTTACCGCTTCGTTGATCTTCTTTGAGCACGATCTGTACGCGTACGCCTTTTTTGATGTTACTGCGTTGTTGTCCTTCGTTCATCGTTTATCCTTTACATGTAAGCAATAGATTTTTTGCATAATCCGCAAGAGAGACTTTGTTCCGATGGGTCAAAGCTTTAGCTTTGGGGTACCCATCGTGAACAACCGTCTCGAAATAGGGTTATGTAAAAAATCTATGAAACCAACGTCGCACAACGCTCTAAAAAAGCCTCACCGTAACGCTCAAACTTGACTTCGCCCACACCGCTGATCTGAAGCATCGCCTCTTTATCCAAAGGCAATTTCTCCGCCATCTCTTTAAGCGTCTTATCGCTGAAGATGACATACGGCGGTAAACTGTTCTCTTTGGCGATCTCCAAGCGTAGCGCGCGCAACTGCTCGAAAACGGAAAATTCAAACGCACCGCTGAGTGTTTTTTCGGCTTTTTTAGACGCCCTCTTTTTCTCTTCCAAACGTTTGGCGTGAATGCTTACATGTAAACGCTCTTTCAGGATTTTTGCACCGTACTCGCTGAGGCTCACCACGCGGTATTCGCCCACATTGAGGGCTTCAAGTTCCAGCAACCGTTCGGCGATGCTCAACCACTGTGCCCTGCTTCGCTCCTTGCCGATACCGAAAACCGACAAATCCTGATGCGCATTTTGTACAATTTTTTCACTGGCAGACCCCAATAAGACATCGACCACGTACGCAAGCCCAAAACGCTGACCCGTGCGGTACACCGTCGATAAAAACTTCAACGCCTCTTGCGAAATGTCTACGCTTTGGCGTTCTCCCTCGACACAGTTATCGCACCGCGTTTGACATGTAAGAATCGCATCGTCAAAATAGCGCGCGATCTGCTGATGACGACACACTTGCGAGGTCGCAAATTTGGCGATGGCATCTAGTTTTTCGTACGCGACTTTTTGGTACGCAGAAGCCGGCTGTTCGCCGATGCGACGCTTGTGCTCCACGATGTCAGAGGCTGAGAAAAGAAGCAAGGTCGAAGAAGCAAGCCCGTCACGCCCCGCACGCCCGATCTCTTGGTAGTAATTTTCGATGGTTTTTGGCAAAGACATGTGCGCGACAAAGCGGATATTGCTCTTATCGATCCCCATGCCAAACGCCACGGTTGCCACCACCACGTCGATCTCATCGCTTAGAAACGCTTTATAGGTCGCATTTTTTGCTTCACTTGAAAGTCCCGCATGGTACGGCTTGGCAGAAATGCCGCGGGTGTTTAAAAACGAAGCGAGACTTTCGGTCTCTTTGCGGCTTAGCGTATAGACGATGCCGCTTTCATGCGCAAACGCTTTTAAAAATTCAAGCAGTTGATCGCGTCCGTTGCCGTTTCGATAGGTAGCACTGATGTGCAAATTGTCCCGCTCGACTTTGGCTCGAACGATCAGAGGATTTGCCAGTCCCAACTGATGCACGATGTCCTGCTCGACGATCTTCGTCGCCGTCGCCGTAAATGCGGCAATGGGCGTGTTCGGAAAGTAGTGTTTCAGGCGAAAAAGTTGCCTATAATCTTCCCTAAACTCATGCCCCCACTCACTCACACAGTGCGCTTCGTCGATGACAAAAAAGTTGATGGAAAGCGTTTGCAAAAAGTGCAAAAACGACTCACCTTTTAAGCGCTCAGGTGCTACATACAAGAGTTTCAGCTCACCTTTGCGACACGCGTGCATGCTTTCATGGATTTCATCGGCTGATTGCATCGACGAGATCATCGCCGCTTTGATGCCAAAGGCGGAGAGTGCCGTGATCTGGTCGTGCATCAAGGCTAAAAGCGGCGAAACCACCACACTAAGTCCTTCCATCACCAAAGAGGGAAGCTGATAACAAAGCGATTTGCCGGCACCCGTGGGGACGATCATCATCACGTCGTGCCCCGCTAAGATCGCATCGACCGTCGCTTCTTGATTGGCACGAAAACACTTATGTCCAAAGACGCTTTGAAGTATTCGGTATTTTTTCTCCACCTAAACGTCTATCTCGTCTCGTTCTTTTCCGTCACTTTCAAACCATTCATCTTCGATAAAATCGTTTTCAACGATCTGATTGACGTCGCGTTTCATATAACGCCCCGTTGCACTGACCGCAACTTCACCGTCCGGTAAGATCAACTCTCCCGTGCCTTCAAAAATGCGCCCTTTATCAAGCGTAATGCGCCCGACGACTTTGAGTTCGACATCCAAAGGAACGGGTTTTTTGTATTTGACGTTTAATTCGATCGTCATACCGAATTTATCTTGTCCGTAGTGCGCCATAATCGCCCTACCGATCGTTTCGTCCAAAATGGTCGCCGAGATGCCGCCGTGCAAGATGCCGGGGTAACTTTGAAGGTAGGTATGCGGCGTAAAGTACGCCACGACCTCTTTGTTTTCCAATTCGTAAAACTTAGTTTTCAATCCGAAAGGGTTTTCAATCCCACAGACCAAACAGTTTTTTGAGATGTGCTGTTGGCCCGTTACTTTAAACTTCATTTCCCCGCTCCATGCACCTTTTCAAGTTCTTTGCGCACTTTGGAGTAGAGTTTTAGATCAACGATTTTATAACTTTTGAGTAATCCATCCAGCAGTGCCGCATCCAGTTCGTTTTGATCGTCTTTGTTCTCGGGAACGATTTTATCTTTGACCGCACAGTTGTTGCAAAAATCGTAAAGATAGGTCAGATCGATCTGATAATCCAACCGGTGCGTCAGTTCGTTTTTAAGCTTTCGCGTCTCGTTCATAATGACAAACTCTTGCTCGCTAATCGTCTTTAACGCCCGAAGTTCCTCAAGCAGTTTAAACTGTGTCATACTGCGAGAGGTTCCGGGGATCAGCACTTCGGCGACAAACTCGTAGTACGCTTCTACCGCCAAGACCATCACATAGAGGTTTTTACCCAAGGGGTTTTCCTCTTGCTCGATAAATGCTTTAAAATAGTGCAATTTTTGCATTTCAACCGTCATTTTTTACTTCCTTTATCCTTGCCTTGCGCTTGCTTTTTCGTTTTGGTTTTGTGGTACGCTTCACGTTTTTTCTGAATCGAAACGGAGCGTTTATTGGCTTTTTCATACTCTATTTTTGCCTTAACCGTCCCTTTTTTTGCCTCTTTTTCCAACTGTTTTTTGGTTTCGAAACCGGCATACGATTCAACGTTAATGGCGTATTTTAAAATCTTTTCGATCTCTTTGAGCTTTTGCTTTTCTTCTTGGGAAACCAAAGAGATAGCACATCCCTCTTTTCCGGCACGCCCCGTACGTCCCGCGCGATGCACGTAATCTTCCGCGTCGCCGGGCAATTCGTAGTTAATAACATGCTCCAAATCTTCAATATCGAGTCCGCGGGAAGCAATATCGGTGGCGACTAAAACGCGAATGGCATTTTCTTTAAACGCCTTAATCGCTTGCGAACGCTTTGCATGAGCTTTATCGCCGTGAAGCACCAAGGTTTTCAAACCGCTCTCTTCCAAATAGCGTCCGACTTCGTCCGCACTTTGTTTCGTTTTGGTGAAAACTAAAACTTGTTGCCAGTTTTTTGAGCCGATCATATACGAAAGCAGTTCGCTTTTTCGCTCTTGATCGACCAAATAAACGGTCTGCTCGACTTTTTTGGCAAAATTGCCTTGATTGTTGATAGCGATCTTTTGAGGTTTTTTCAAACTGATCTCGCTCAAACGTTTAAGCGATTTGGTCATACCGACCGAAAATAAAAGCGTTTGACGTTTTTTGCTTATCAACGATAAAAGCAGTTCGACCTCATCCCAAAAACCCATATCCAAAATACGATCGGCTTCATCAAAAACAAGCACTTCCACGCGCGCAAGATCGATATTGTCCAGTTTGACATGTTCGAGCAATCGCCCCGGCGTCGCGATTAAAATATCCGTACCTTTTTCCAATTTCTTCGTTTGGGGCGTAAATTTGACGCCGCCGTACACCGTGCAAATCTGCAACGACGTGTATTTGCCGTACGCTTGAATGCTTTGTCCGACTTGCGACGCCAATTCGCGCGTCGGAACCAAAATCAACGAACGCGTACTCTTCGGAAGCGTCGCTTTTTGGCTTTTTTTCGTGAGCATTTCTAAGAGAGGCAAAGCATACGCCGCCGTTTTTCCCGTACCCGTTTGGGCGGTTACCATAACGTCTTTTCCCTCAAGAACGATCGGAATAGCTTTTTCTTGAACGGGGGTCGGTTTAAGATAGCCTAGTTCGTCGATCGCTTTTTGAATCACGGAAAGTAAACCGAGTTTTTCAAAGACCATCTATTTCCTTTGTATAATTAAGATAATCTTTAATTGTACCTAAGTTTTATTGAAAGTTACTTTTACGTTTTGATCGTACCTAAGAGCTATCATTAGTTGGATTTTTTTACTAATTGTTAAGACTTTCTTTATTGTTCCTTATGTATGATATATGTCGAGATTTTAGAAAAAGGTGAATCCATGCGATGGATTTATTGCATCGGTTTGATGGTGATAGGCTCTTTTTCTTTGGAAGCAAGAGCGCTTATTTTTGCCTCTTTGCCCTATAAAAACAACACTGCTATCGTAGAAGATTTTGCCCCGATGTTTCGCTATCTCGAACGCGACCTCAATCGATCCGTAGAGTTTCGGTTTGAACCCTCTTACCAAAAATTGATTGCGGATTTTATCGACGATAAGATCGATATAGCGTATATGGGACCTTTGCCTACGCTTGCTTTGATGAAACAAGATGCTTCCGCCCTCCCCGTCGTAACGTTTAACGACGCTAAGGGCAAAAACGGCTATCGTTGCGTTTTAGTCAAATTTACGCCTGACATGTTAGAACTTGAACACCCCCAAACGCTTAAAGTAGCCCTCACCGAGCCGCTTTCAACCTGCGGCTATTTTTCAACCGCCCCGTTGGTGCAAACATACGCGAAAGCACCGCTTTCGACGATGCACTATCGCTATGTTCATAAGCACGACGAAGTCGCTCTTGCCGTGCTTCGCGGCGAGTTTCATTTGGGCGGAATGAAAGAAAGCATCGCCGAGTCGTACCGATCGCTCGGATTGGAGATCATTGCTTATTCGCCTATCGTTCCGAGCTTTGCGCTGATTTTAAATACCAAAACGCTCTCGTCCGAACAGATCGAAGCGATTCGCACGCGCCTTTTAAATGCTCCCGCCCAAGAGTATGCTTCGTGGGGAAAAGAGATCTCTTGGGGTGTTCAAGCCGTGCACCCCGATACGTACCGTCATATGCAATTGTTTTTCGACGTGGAAAGCATCCCTCAAGAAGGGAATTTTTGATGAAACAGATAGTACCCGCCCTTGCTCTTTTGTGCACGTTGTATCTTCTCTTTTTTCTCAACAGTTACGCCGTGAAAGAGCGGGAAATTCAGATTATTCTAGACGGTAAAAATCAAAGTTTGGAGTCTTCGTATAAAGCGGTCACGCAGATGTATCGCATCTCGATTGAAAATTATTTTAAATACGTCATCATGCAACCGCGCGTCATCGAAATTTTACGCCGATCTTTACACGCATCCGAAGAGGAAAAAGCACTCTTACGCGGGAATTTGTACCGTTATTTGTACCCGCTTTATCAGCATGAACTCATCGCTCAGGGTATTCGACAACTGCACTTTCACACCGAAAAAGGCGAAAGTTTCTTACGGTTTCACCAACCCAACGAAAACGGCGACCTTTTGATCGACGTTCGGGCGACGATCAAAAAAGCCAACGAAGAGCGCACCTTCGTTTCCGGCTTTGAAGGCGGACGTATTTATCCCGGATTTCGTTACGTCTATCCGATCGTCGATCAAGGGACGTTTTTAGGAACCGTAGAACTTTCGCTTTCCTACGAGCGCATCGTTGCCGAACTTTCGAAACTTCTCAACGCACAGCACTATCTTTTGCTACTCAATAAGGAGACGACGACGGACGTCGTATTTGAAAAGCACCGAGACCATTTTGTACCGTCGATGATTTCCGAGCGTTTTATGATCGAAAATCCTTCCATTTCATCTTTAAGCGACCAAGCCTTAAAATCGCCCTTACTGATACACATCAATACGCTGCTTCGCGACAATCCGCGCGTACAAAAGTTGCTTGCTCACAATCAATCGTTTTCGATTCCTCTAGTGCTAGAGCACCAAGGATACAGCATCAATTTTTATCCTATTTTTGCGATCGACAATCGTCTCGGCGGATACGTCACGACTTACGATTGTGCACCCGAACTCGTTGACATTGAAAACAAGTACCTTACGATCTATCTTTTGGGCTTTATCACGCTTACGATTTTAACGTTTGGACTTTATCTTCTTTTAGTACAGCGCAAACGAATCGTCCTTGAAAAAATTCAATTTGAAACGATCGTGACCTCTACCGTCAACGGCGTTATTCTTCTCACGAACGACGGAGCTATTCGCTTCGTGAACGCCGCAACACTCACGATATTAGGGTATCGTGAAATCGACATGTTGGGGAAAAACGCGCACCGTTTGATTCATGTGCATCCCCAATCGTTAGATCAAGTACCCTGCCCTATCATTGAGAGCATCGCGCATCAGCGTTCCTATGTCGGCGAAGAGCTCTTTCGAACGGCGCAAGGAGAGCATATTTTCGTACATGTCAATTTGACGCCGTTTATTCAGGAAAACCGAAGTGTCGGTTCGGTGATGATTTTTCGAAATATTACCGAAGAGAAAAAAGCCAAAGAGACGATCGAGCATTTAGCCTATTACGACTCCCTAACCGAACTTCCCAACCGTAAGCTTTTGTTGGATCGCTTGAATTATACCGTGGCGATGTGTGCACGCTCGCATGAATACTGCGGCTTATTGTTTATCGATTTGGATAATTTTAAAAACCTCAACGATACTTTAGGCCACGAATACGGCGACGTTTTGCTCCAAAAAGTCGCCAAACGTCTTCAAAAAATACTGCGTCATTGCGATACGGTCGCACGTTTCGGCGGCGACGAATTTGTCGTTTTGATTACGCAACTCGGATTGAACGAACATCCATCCAAAGAACAACTACGCCGTATCGCGCACAAAGTTCTCAAAGAATTTTCTAAACCTTTTTCTTTAATCGATTGCGACTACGAATGTTCCGCCAGTATCGGAGGAACGCTCTTTTGGGATAATTCCAAAACGATCAACGACATTCTCAAAGATGCGGATATTGCGATGTATGCGGTCAAAAGAAGCGGTAAAAACAAAATTAATATTGCTTAAACACGATTGCGTACGTGTAGTACCCTTCACGGTAATCCTGCCGTAATGAAAAGCCGTGTTTTTGGAGAATTTTCTGAACGATGCTAAGCCCAAGCCCAAATCCCGTACCGTCTCGCGCATCATTGCCTCTCACAAACGGCTCGCAATAATACGCTAAAGGACGACTCAAAGCCTCGCCTTGGTTTTTGACGGCAATCGTACGGTTTTCCACATCGATCACGACAGGCAGATGCACGGCATATTTGAGCGCGTTGTCGATAAGGTTTTTTAACGCAATTGCGAGATAATTCAAATCGCCCTCGATCGTAAAAGAGTCTGCGATACGAATCTCCAAAAGCGATTCATCCTCAATCATCAGTTTGGTCAGTGCCTCGGAAAGAAGCGTCTCGACTTCAAAACGCTCTGTTTTAAATTCCGCCATATTTGCACCCAAACGCTCGATTTGCAAAAGTTCGTTCGTAAGTCGATCGATTTGAAAAATCGCTTTTTGGAGAATTTTTTGATGCGGATTTGAGGGCATCATTTCCAATGCCAATTTTGATTTGGCTAAGGGCGTTCGTAGCTCGTGCCCGATGTCGCGGAGCAAACGTTCCCGTGAACTGAGCAGATTTTCGATATTGGACGCCATTGCGTTAAAACTCTCCACAAGCCGCCCAAGCTCGTTGGAGCCTTGCTGCGACATTCTGACATGTAAGTCCCCTTCTCCAAAACGCTTCAAGGTTTGCGTCATCGTTTTTAACGGCAATAAAAGCTTCGCGATCAGAAGGAAAATGACGACGAGCAGTGCTACGTCCGCATCGATGAGATAGCCAAGGCGCGCTTGTTGGTCAAAATACTCTTCTTGATTTTTAACGCGTACGAGCAAAGGTTCGTCCAAATAGCGCAACAAAAGCGTATAGTAACCTTGGGCATCCTCATAGATTTTCATTTCGCCAAAACTACTTTGTTCTTCGTATATTCGACGTGCTTTTTGTTCGTAAATATCGTACGCAACGCTTTCAAAACCCCAAGCATCGAGCTTTTTTTGAAAAGCGACCATATCGTTGTTTGCCAAATCTTTAAAGAGTTCGTTGCTCGCTTGAAGGTATTTTTCCCTGAGTAATGCTTCGATATTGGTTTTGGCTAAAGAATGCGTCTCTTTACCGACAAAAAACATAACCGCGAGGCTGGCTAGAAAAAGCAGTAAAAGTTTTGTAAAAATCGACATCAATGCACCAACTGGTAACCCACGCCCCACACCGATTTGATGTACTTGGGATTTTTAGAATCATCGCCGAGTTTTGCGCGAAGATTGCTTACATGCATATCGACCGTTCGGTCTTTGGAACTATATCCGATGCCGTTAATGGCATTAAAAAGCGTTTCGCGCGAAAAAACTTTTCCGGGGTTTGAAAGAAGTAAGTGCAACAAATCAAACTCGATTTTGGTCAAATCCAAAACGTAACCCTCTAAGGCGATTTGCATTTTTTCCTCATCAATCTCGAAGTCGCCGATTTTCTTTTTACTTTTGAGCGTTCTTCGAAGGGCGGAATTGATTTTTAACACCAACTCTCTAGGTTCATACGGCTTTGCGAGATAATCGTCCGCACCGAGTCCGTATCCGAGTATTTTATCGCTCAGTTCGTTGCGCGCGGAAGAGATGATGATGTACACCTCTTCATTCAACGCCCGTAACGCTTTGCATACGTCAAAACCGTCCATTTGAGGAAGCATCAAATCCAGTACGATCAGTTGAATCTCTTGAGAATGTGCTTTGACGTACGCAAGTGCTTCTTTGGGCTTATCGATCGCGACGACCTCGAAGTCGTAGTTCGTTAAATATTCTTTGATGAGAGATTGCATCTCCAAATCGTCTTCGATGAGTAAAATTTTCTCGCTCATTCGACCTCCCACTCGTCTAAATTACGAGCGAATTTTTCACGTTGTGAGGGCGTTAGGATAGCGTGCATTTGCAGTAAAAAACGCGTTTCGATTTGCGATGCTTTTTGGGCTAAAGAGGTTTGTAAGGCAACCAAGGCGCGCTCGTCAAGCTGCTTTTCGCGAAACAATCTCTCTTTGCGTTTTTCGACGCTCTCTTTTTCGTCGCGAAAAGCTTTAAGTTCGTGTCGATACGCTTTAACGATCTCTTTAACGTCGTTTTGTTGTTCAAGACTCAATTCTAAAGAAGACAAATCTTTACTCAAATGGTGCTTTTCATGTCCGTCGGCAACGCCTAAAGTGACTATGACCAATAAGAACGCTACGATCCGTTTCATCGTTTTAACCTTTAATATCTCTGTCGTTAATCGAGCCTTGTTCTATCATCGGATGACACGCTTTACAATTAGAAATTTTACCGATTTTAGGGTCGCTTGACGCTACTTTTTCGATTCCGTGGTGGCGTTTTTTCCAAAACGACGTTTGCGTAATGCTCTTGGGCATTGTATCATTTTTGAGACGCGAGAGCATATACACGGCGGCTTCTTTGGTCGAGTGCTCGGCACTGTTATCGTCTAAAAAGGCTTTAATCGACTGCATCGTTGCGGTCTCTAGCGAGGCATCATCGCCGAAATGATTGTCCAAAGAGCTCATCATCTCGTCCCACGAGGTTTTAGGCAATAAAAACGGCGGATAAAGCATATGACAGCTGCCGCACTCTTTCGCAAAAGCGGGGTGGACTTTGGCATAATCCACCTTCGGGTTGTTATCGGCTAAAAGTAAAGCATTGGGCGAAGCTAAAAGATAAATCAACGTAGTAATCGTTGCGCCCAACCAAAAGAATCCAAATATTTTTTGAAAAAAATTGAGACTAACGCTTGCACCTTCGCCCTCCTTATAGCCGTCCACCATCGAGCGTAAAATCAGCTTAGAATGAAGCAGCCTATCGAGCAATGCACCTGCTATATGCGCGAAAATAAGAAACATCAACGCATTGGCAAAAAATTCATGGACTTCTTTAAAGAGCTTCATCTTCGCAAACCACGTGTGGTTTAAAAACGAGGCAATGCCCATTCCCTCTTGCGCGCCGTACGCCAAAGCACCGCTTATGATGCTTAAAAACAAAAGCACCATCATTCCGATGATCGCATAACTGGATGCCGGATTGTGCCCGACATAGCTTTTTTTCGCGCCGAAAACGCTTAACATGTACGCTTTTAAATCGGCGATTTTGAAACTAAAATCTTTAAATTTCGAATAGGGAATATCTAAAAATCCCCACGCGACGCGCCCCAAAAAAAGCACGCCGATTGCATAGCCTAAAGAGGCGTGAATGGACAACCACCGATCTTCGTCGCTACTGAGGTATAAGCTTAGCATCAACACCATTGCCAAAAAATGAAACACCCTTGTGTAGATGCTCCAAACGAGTATTTTTTTCATTCCCATCTCCCGTAGTTGGGTATCACGATAGTACGCTCGCTATAATCGCCCTGCTCGGCTTTGGTGTGACACGCCGCACATTGACTGAGCGATTTGACCTCCGGTTGATCGATAAGACGCTCTGGAATGCGTCGGTGTTCTTTGATAAAATACGGCGATTGCGAAATGCGCATCGTCGTATTGCCTTGCGTTAGTTTACTATTTCCCGCGTTTTGTGTCACGTACGTCAAAATAGCATCGTGCTCTTTTTGGGAAAGCGACGCATCGGTTCCAAAGTGGTCTTGCAAATTTCCCATCACTTTTTGCCAACCGCTCGCATTTAAAAGGGCGGGTTGATACCCGAAATGACAACTCGCACACTCTTTTTGGTACAACGCATCGTTTGCCGCAGGAACGTTTTTGGCCCATGTCATCGATGCCAACATAACACACCCTAAGATAATACGTCTCATTTTTTTCTCCTTATTGATTGATAAGATAGGTTAAAACGTCGCCTTTTTCAAGCGCGCTTCCTTCGCGATTGTAAACGTCGTTAAAATTGCGACGCAACCATTTTTGCACTTCTTCAACGTCGGTGAGCCTTTGCGCATTGGCTGAAGGTGCTAAAGGAGCGATGGTTTTATTGGTATTGACATTGAGTCCCGTCGCTTTCAAATCACTCTTGTGACACGTCGTACAACGCATCTCTTGAGCTTTTTTTCCGATATGTTGACTCGTAAAAATGCTCTCGCCTCGTTTGGCGTCAAACCTCTCAAAAGAAGCATCTTGGGCTTTGGCCTCTTTTTCAAGCTCATTCATATAAGCTTTCATCGGCGCATTAAAATCCTGCGCAAGCAGTATAACCGCACTGCACGATAGCATCAAAAATATTTTTTTCATTACAACTCCTCGGTTTTTATATTGAAATGTTAAAATAACGGTGTCAATTTCGTATTGACTTTTTCTTGACACTTTCTTTACATGTAAGGAGTTTCTATGCGTCGTCTTTTGCTTTTATGCGTCACTACGTTGGCGTTTCTTTTAAGCGGCTGTGCTTCCAAAGAAGTCAATCCCGCGTCCTTCAACACTTCCGTGAACCTGTTGCAAGCGGGTGAAATCAGCGTTTACGATACGAAAAAAGATGCCATTTTGTTTTACACGTATACGCAAGAAAACGGAAAATTGATCGAAAACAGTTCGGGAAAATTGTTGCCGTTTCGCGTTTTATTTATGGATTTGTGGGTGACGGGATTGGGACACGACTTAAGACGCCTCACGGATAATCATGCCGAAACGATCAAAGATGCGTTGATGTACGCCGCGGAACAAAAAGGTATGCAACCCTTGCATATCAATCAAAAAGAGTTTATCATCGATACGAAATTCGCACACGATATGGTCGATGCCATCAACGCTTACGAAGACAAAATGAAGCGTTACGACCGAGACCGAAGAGTGCCGCCGCTTAAAGATCTCTAAGCGAAGCTATGCCATACTAAAAAGAAAAAGGTCTTGAAATGAGTCAACTGCCTCCGTGTCCAAAATGCAACTGTGAATACACGTACGAAGACGCCGATACGATCATTTGTCCCGAATGTGCCTACGAGTGGTCTAACAATGCCGCTTCCGACGAAGAATCGAGCGAAGTCGTCAAAGATGCTCACGGAACGATCTTACACGACGGCGATACCGTCACGGTCATCAAAGACCTCAAACTCAAAGGCTCTTCGGCAGTCATTAAAGGCGGTACGAAAGTCAAAAATATTCGACTGAATTTTGAGAGCGATCACAATATCGATTGTAAAATCGAGGGTATCGGAGCGATGGGATTAAAGTCGGAGTTTGTAAAAAAAGCCTAAATCTAAAGAGAATTTGCGAGAGAGCGTCATACGCAATGTCGCAAATTCGACGTGTTTAAAAAACGTTTTGAATTAAAATCATATACGCCAGCGTCGCGACAAAAATGCTTAGAAGCGCGTTTTTAAACCTGACATGTAAGAAAATCGCAATGCCTACGCCGATGATCTCCGCCAACCCGTAAGGATAGCTTTCCCACTTCACGTCTTTAAGGGCATAAAAAACCAAAATGACCATAATCATTACGGGCATCGTAAGTTCGATATACTTAATCAGCGGCGAAGGTTCGCGGTTGCGAAACACCAAAAACGGAATGATGCGCGTCGCATACGTCGCAAGCGTCGCGACAACGATACTTCCGATAAGATAGCTACTTTCCACTTTCCATACTCCTCTTAAAAACAATCAAAACAAACGCCGCTAAACAGAGCGACAAAATCAACATTTTTTGCGGCGGAAAGAAAACCATGCCGAAAAGCCCGATAATCAGTGCCACAAAAAACGGTTTATGAAGCCTGTTTTTCGTATACAGCTCGATGGAAAGCACGACAAAAAGAGCCGTCAGCGAAAACTCGATGCCTTGGTAATTAAACGGTACGATATTACCGAGCACCGCACCCGCAACGCTTCCGATAATCCAATAGCATTGATTTAAAAACGTAATCCACAAATAGACCCGCTCGCGTTCGTCCTTGTCAACTTCGCTCGTTTTTAAAAGGGCAAACGTTTCGTCGGTTAACCCGAATATCAAGTAGTGTTTTTTCCATGAAAAATCTTTAAACGCCGAGATCATCGAAAGTCCGTAAAAAGTATGGCGCAGATTAAGTAAAAACGTGGCGATGCCGATTTCCAAAATCGTCGCTTGCGAAGCAAACAAGGTTAAGGCCAAAAATTGCCCCGAACCCGCGAAAATAAACACGCTCATAAAAAAAGCGTAATACCACGGAATCAATAATTTTGCGAGTAAAAGCCCAAACGCCATACCCAGCGGAATATAGCCCATCATTACGGGAATCGTCAACTTAACGATAGTAAAAAAAGACACTCAAATCCTTTGACATGTAAAGATTAGTATCGGCGTTATGTAAAACGCTATTTTTGAATGTATCGATCCAAATAGTTTTTGGAGACGTTGGAATCGTGCAACGTTTGACGTACCTCTTTGGAAGGAGGTACGTTGTGAGGTTTGACGTCGCTGAAATAAAGATAATCCACCGTGACGATCAAAGCGATAATCACGACAATCGGAAGCAAAAAAATCATATTAGCGTTTATGCCTTAAGGTCGTTGACGATTTTGAGCATTTGATCGCTCGTCGTAATCGCTTTGGAGTTTGCCTCATACGCACGTTGCCCCGTAATCAAATCGGTCATCTCGTCAACCAACTGCACGTTACTCATCTCGACAAATTGCTGTCGTGTCTGACCAAGACCGTTGAGTCCGGGCGTGCTCACGATCGGATCGCCCGAAGCGGTGGTGTTGATATAGTTATTATCGCCTAAGGAGTGAAGACCTGCGGGATTAATGAAATTTGCCAATTCCAATTGCCCGATTTGCTGCGTTGCCGTTTGTCCCGCTTGAAGTACGGAAACCATACCGTCTACGCCGATCGTAATTTGGGTTGCATCGGCAGGAATAACTAATTGAGGAATAAGCTGATACCCGTCGCTATTGATGACATTGCCGTCGGCGTCAAGTTTAAACGAACCGTTTCGCGTATAGCCAGTCGTGCCATCAGGAAGTAAGATTTGAAAAAAGCCGTTACCCGTAATTGCTAAGTCCAAAGAACCGCCGGTCTCCTTAAAATTGCCCTGCGTAAACTGTTTCGCAATCGCCGTCGGACGCGTTCCCAAACCCACTTCGATACCGGTAGGAGAAACAGACGTTCCGCTGGTAGACGTACCCGCATACGTCATGGTTTGATACATCAAGTCCGCAAACTCGGCACGTTGTTTTTTATATCCGATCGTATTGACGTTTGAAATATTGTTAGACGTCGTGTCGATTTGTGTTTGTTGTGCGATCATACCGGTTGCTGCGGTATACAAAGAGCGCATCATAGGCTATCCTTTAAAATTAAGCTTTAGTCGAAGCCAATTTACTAATGGCTTCGGAATTGAGGTCGTTCATATGCGATTTCATCACTTTTTGATACATCTCGACCATACGATTGGCTTCAATCAAATTCGTCATCTCGTATACGGGGTTAATATTGCTCGTTTCTAAAAAGCCTTGCGCCACGAGCTCGCCCGTATCCAGTTCGGTCAATTCGTCGGTACTTTTGAACTTGAAAAGATTCGCACCCTCTTTTAAAAGTGATTTCACATCATCGCTTTGAACGATATAAAGACGTCCGATCTCGTCTTCTCGGTTGTACAAATTGCCGCTTTTATCGACGCGAAGTTCACCGTCATCGGGAAGCGTAACGTATTGGCGGTTTTGAAAATAGGTTGAGGGAAGTACGGGAAAGCCCTCTTTCGTGACCAAGGTTCCTTTGTTATTCAGCGTAAATGCACCGTTTTGCGTTAAGCGAATGCCCTGCGGCGTTTCGACCATAAAAAAAATGTCGTTGCGTTTCAATGCGAAGTCAAATGTATTGCCGGTATTTTTGATGCCGCCTTGCTCGTACTTGACGTATCCTTCAACAATTTGAGGCACGCGATCGATCGTTGCGTTCATAAATTTACTCGCCTCTTTCGTATTATCTTTTAAAGGCATCTCTTCTTGAAATTCTTGAAAAATACGTTTAAAATCACCGATAACGACATCGTCTCTTTTAAATGCAGGCGTATTCAGATTGGCAAGATTATTGGAGATGACGTCGAGTTTGTTAAACTGGGTAACCATCGCTCCGGTAACGCCGTAATAGCCGTTTTGCATACTTTATGTCTCGCTTTTTTCATTCGTTGATACACTAAAGCAACTCCCGTTCCATCTTTGCCCCAATTATTTTTTAACGCCGTTTAAAAAAAAACTCGGTATAATCCACATCTTTTTATGAGAATTTTAAAGAAAAAATCAAACTCCTACACCCACACTCTTAAGGAGAGTTACCCTATGGCTTCAAAAGAACTTTACACCGAGTTGGAAGAACTTTTTGTCGAACATGAAAAATCATACGTAACGTATGAAAACGTCATGGAACTTTTTACCAAACCCCCGACTCCGGCAAACGTAAAAAAATTAATGGCATTGCTCGAAAAGTACAAAGTTTCGCTTATTTCGTCCGCTGAAATTGCCAAACTTCGAAACAAAGAGGAAGCCAAAAAACGTGAAGAAGAGCGTCAAAAACTCCAAGACGAAGCCCTTGAAGAAGAGTTTGATCTTGCCAGCGAAAAAGAGCTTTTAGAATGGTCTAGAAGTGATAGCCCCGTTCGAATGTACCTTCGTGAAATGGGACAGATTTCTCTTTTGACCAAAGACGAAGAGATTGAGATCAGCAAAAAAATCGAATTCGGCGAAGATATTATCATCGACGCGTTTTGTTCCGTTCCGTACCTCATCGACTTTATTTTGGACTATAAAGAAGCCCTAATCAACCGAGAACGACGCGTTAAAGAGCTTTTTAAAACGTTTGAAGACGACGACGATAGCGACGACGATAGCGATGATGAAGGCGAAGAATACGACGAGGACGGCGAAGAAAAACGTACGTTTTCTAAAAAAGACAACACGCGTACCGAAAAAGTAATCGAAAGTTTTAAAGCCTTGGAGAAAGCCAAAAAAGATTGGTTGAAAAGTTTCTCTAGACCGCCCGAAGAAGTGCTGGATGCCGAAGAGCGTATGAACTACGATTTAGGGCTTGCGTATAAGAAAAAATTGCTCAAAGAAGCGCTGATGGATTTAGGACCGACCAGTAAACTGATTAACGAACTGGTAAAGTCGATGGAAACCGCACTTAAGAGCGATTTTGAATTCGACAAAGAACTCAAACGCCTTGAATACCGTTTGCCGCTTTTTAACGACGCACTCAAAGAAAACCATATGAAGCTTCTTAAAAACATCGTCGATTTGAACAAAGAAGATATTACGACGATGGTACCCGAAGCGACGATGGTTTCGACGTACATGGAGATCAAAAAACTGTTTCAAACCAAAGAAGCCAGCAAACAAGGGTTTGATTTGGAACCGGAAACCCTTAAAGAGATTTTAGAGCAAATCAAACGCGGTAAACGCATCGCCGACGAGTCTAAAACACGTATGGCAAAAAGTAACCTTCGTCTGGTTGTTTCCATCGCCAAGCGTTACACCAACCGCGGTTTGCCGTTTTTGGATTTGATTCAAGAAGGCAACATCGGTTTGATGAAAGCGGTTGATAAATTTGAGTACAAAAAAGGCTACAAATTTTCAACTTATGCCACATGGTGGATCAGACAAGCGATCTCACGTGCGATTGCCGATCAAGCCCGTACGATTCGTATTCCGATCCACATGATCGAGACGATCAACCGTATCAACAAAATCATTCGTAAACATCTTCAAGAAGAAGGCAAAGAACCCGACATCGAGACCATTGCTTTGGAAGTGGGTTTGAGTGCGGATAAAGTCAAAAACGTCATTAAAATTACCAAAGAGCCTATCTCGCTTGAAGCGCCTATCGGTAACGAAGACGACGGTAAATTCGGCGATTTCGTGGAAGATAAAAACTCCATCGCACCGATCGATCATATCTTAAAATCCGATCTTAAAGATCAGATCGATGAAGTGCTCGATCAACTCAATGACCGTGAAAAAGCGGTCATTCGTATGCGTTTTGGTTTAATGCACGACGAGAGCGATCGGACGCTCGAAGAGATCGGGAAAGAGCTCAATGTCACGCGTGAACGCGTTCGTCAGATCGAAAGTTCGGCGATCAAAAAGCTCAAACACCCGAAAGTGGGACGTAAACTTAAAAACTATATCGAGAGCTAACGATGACGTTCGCTGAAGCGTGGATTGAGCACGACTACAATCCTTTTATCGTATTCGATACCAACGGTAAAATCCTCTCCCTCAACCAAGAAGCACAATACCTTCTTGGTGAGGTCAACCATAAAAAAATCTTCGACATCGCCGGGACGTATGCCAGCATGACCTACGGCTTTAAAACGACGATCGTCGATATTGCGTTCGGATCGTATAAATTTTACGCGATTACGGTCGGATACGACGATGAAACGTCCATCGGAATCAAGCTGTATAAAAGTGCTACCAAAAAGTTTGCCAATGTTGAAGAGTACGGAGAGAGCGTCAATATTTACGCGCTTTTAGATTTGTGTATCAGCGCTTCTTCGACCAATACGACGATCAAATTTCGCAAAGAGTTCGACCCGACGTTTCCCGACGTTCGCTTGAAAGTCGAGGACTTTATGAAACTGCTCACGAAAGTGTATCAATCCCATGCCGTTTCGGCAACGATTACGACGCGTTTAGCCCTTATTACGGGCGAGTACATTCGTTTCAATACCAAGAAATACCCTATTTTTTCCATCTCGATCAAAGGCGAAAATCGTGATAAAGGTTACGAAAAAAGCATCGAAGAGATTGCTCAAAAAAGTAACTGCACGATTCATTTTGAAAAAGACGAAACCGTTATTCACGCCGCATTGGTCTCGTAATCTTGTTTACATGTAAAACCAAAAAGCTTTACATGTAAACTTTTTTTCCTCGCTTTACCCATGCTCACACCCCGTATCATTGCTTCTATCTTCAGACTTCCTATGCTCTTTACCCCATTGGTACATCAAGCTTAAAATGGGTATGAGCGTTTCACCCTCAGCGGTAAGCGAATACTCCACTTTAGGCGGTACTTGGTTGTACTGTTCTCTGTGAATGATATTATGGCTTTCAAGCTCTTTGAGCTGTTGTGTCAGCGTTTTATGCGCGATAGGCTGCAAAATCGTTTTGAGCTGATTGTAGCGTACTACTTTGTTTTCATAGATCTTCCACAAAATGATCCATTTCCATTTTCCCTCCAAAATCGACATTGCATAATACATCGGGCATTTTTCATATTTGTCACTGAAATTTTCCATCCATTGCTCCTTTACTTCCCTTTTAGTTAGTATATAACTAAAAAGTTCATTCTATACTTAAGTTACATATTGTCCTATAATGCACCGCATCATACTCTCAAAGGAAACAGAATGAACATTGTCGCCATTAACGGAAGCCCTAGAAAAAATGCCAACACCGCAACACTGCTTAAAAAAGCACTTGAAGGAGCACGTCAAAACGGTGCGCAAACCGAGCTGATCCACCTTTACGATCTTACCTACCAAGGCTGTGTCAGTTGCTTTGCCTGCAAACTTCCTAACGGCAAATCACACGGCAGATGCGCGCACAAAGACGAGCTTAAACCGCTTTTAGAAAAACTTCACCATGCCGATGCGATCGTGCTTGGTTCGCCCATCTATTTTGGCAATCTCACAGGCATGATGCGCTCTTTCATCGAACGTTTAGCGTTTCAATACACCGTGTACGACACACACTACTCTTCACTCTTTCCTCGCAAAATCCCCATCGGCTTTATCTACACGATGAACTTGGATGAAAAACGCATGAAAGAGTGGGGTTATGTCGAAGCACTAAGCGGTCTTCAAAACAGGCTGGGAAGCATTTTTGGCTCTTCGGAAGGGCTTTACGTGACCGATACGTACCAGTTTAAAGACTATTCCAAATACGACATCACCGCATTTAGCGAACCGCTTAAAGCCAAAAGACGCCAAGAGTTTTTTCCGCTGGATTGCGAAAAAGCGTATGCGATGGGAGCACGATTTGCCCTAAAGGGTTTTTCAAACGATTTTAACGCTAAAATCGAACCGCATTAACGGCGGTTATACGCGTTTACATGTCAAAAGGTAAACCGACATGTAAACGTCGTCAAACCTACATACCTAAACGTCGAATATTGCTAAGAGAGATCAAATGAGCCGTGATTAAAGGCGTTGCCCCTTTTTTGCACATGTCGAGTTTTTTCTTATCGTTCAAACGGTTGAATTTTTCTTCGTCGAGCGTCAAAAAACCGTTGATCGTATGGGTTTTGCCCTCTTCGTCGATGACGTTCGCACTTTTTTGTACCAACAACTCTCCTTTGTAGAGCTCTTTGATGAACGCACTGCACGATTGAAGTTCGCCTTGAAAACGCACTAAAAAATCCAAAATATTTTTGGTTAAATCGCTTGGCGTTTTATCCTCTTTGAACAAAGCTCTTGCTTGATTGGACGCGTTAAGCTCTTCCAAGCCCTCTTCTTCGATCGCCAACGAAAATCCCTCTTGAGCCTCGTTTTGAACCAATGCAAACGGGTAGCGTCTCAAAAATGCGGGAACGTATTTGCCTCGTTTGAAACGTCCGTTTTCGTCCAAAGAGACGTTTTTGTCGTTAAAACCGAGTAATGCAATCGCCAGCCAATCGCCCTCTTGGTTTTTCGTAAACAAAATCGGATAATCCTTACACGCTTCGTAAAACTCCCCGATCCCCAAAGGAACGCTGATGATTTTTTCAAGATTGGGATAGCGCATTGCGTCGTTAACGGCTTTGGTTTGGTCGTGCGGTTGGTTGATTACATGTAATGCCATGATGAATGTTCCTCTATGGATAGTAAAATAAAACATATCATAGCATTTTAAGGTGCAATTTGCACTGTAGAAACGATCAGAAAGGACGGCTACACTGTCACGGTGTAGCCGTTTGGAAAGATTAGAACTGGACGAGATTTTGGATCTTCTCAACGATGCTTGGATCTTCCAACGTTGAGATATCTTGAGTGATCGGCTCTTTCTTTGCGATCGAACGTAAAATTCTTCGCATGATCTTGCCGCTTCTGGTTTTCGGAAGTCCCGGAACGAAACGAATCGCATCGAGTTTGGCGATATTGCCGATCTCTTTGACGATCAGCTTGTTGAGCTCTTGGATCATGTAAACTTCTTCGCCGATGGTATCGTCGCCTTTAATCACGATATACGCAAAAATACCCTCTCCTTTGATCGGATCGGGGCGTCCGACGACCGCCACTTCGGCAACGTTCTCATGATGCCCTAGGACGGCTTCGATTTCCGCCGTTCCGATGCGGTGACCCGAAACGTTAATAACATCATCCGTTCGTCCGGTAATGATAATATAACCGTCCTCGTCGTACATCGCACCGTCTCCCGAAAAGTACACGGGAACACCGTCTTTTTTATGATCGCCGAAATACGACTTCACAAAGCGATCGCTATCACCCCAGATATTGCGAATCATGGACGGCCACGGGCGCGTAATGCATAAAAAGCCTTTTTCATGCGGCGTGCTCACGCGTTGTCCATGCTCATCTAAAATCTCTGCTTTAATGCCCGGAAGCGGAAACGTCGCCGAACCCGGTTTAATCGGTGTCGCACCCGGAAGCGGCGTAATCATATGACCGCCCGTTTCGGTTTGCCACCACGTATCCACGATCGGACAACGTCCGCCGCCGATCTCCTCATAGTACCACATCCACGCATCGGGATTGATCGGTTCGCCGACCGTTCCTAAGACTTTGAGCGAACTCAAATCGTAACGTTTAGGTGCATCGGCTCCCTCTTTATGCAACAATCGAATCGCCGTCGGCGCGGTGTAAAACTGATTGACGCGATGCTCTTCGATCATACTCCACCATCGACCGACATCGGGGAACGTCGGAACGCCCTCGTACATAATGGTCGTTGCGCCCATCGCCAAAGGGCCGTAAACGATGTACGTATGCCCCGTTATCCAACCCACGTCCGCCGTACACCAGAACGTATCGTTTTCTTTAACGTCGAAAACGTGTTCCATCGTGTATTGCGCCCAAAGGATATAACCGGCACTACTGTGTTGAACGCCTTTAGGTTTACCCGTACTTCCCGAAGTATAAAGTAAGAAAAGCGGATCTTCCGCATCCATCCACTCAGCCTCGCAGTATTGCGATTCGTTCATGATAATTTCGTTGTACACGTAATCGCGCCCCGGAACGTACTCGATGTCCTCAAAGTTGCGTTGAACGATCAACACTTTGTCGCAACATTCACACCCTTCTTTCAATGCTTCATCGACGACGGGTTTTAACATGTAAGGTTTGCCGCGTCGAAACGCACCGTCGGCGGTGATGACGAGTTTAGCCTGCGCGTCTTGAATACGATCTCTTAAAGCATCTGCCGAAAACCCGCCGAATACGACCGAATGAATCGCTCCGATTTTAGCGCACGCCAACATCGCAAACGCCGCTTCGGGAATCATCGGCATGTACAAAACGACGCGGTCGCCTTTTTTAATCCCGAAACGATTGCGCATCAAATTCGCTAAACGATTGACGCGATAAAAAAGTTGAAGGTAGGTGATGATGCGACGTTTGCCGTCTTCGCCCTCCCAAATAATCGCCGCCTTATTTTTACGGCTGTTTAAATGCCGGCCTAAACATTGATGCGTAACGTTGAGTTTTCCTCCTTCAAACCATTTGTAAAACGGAGCGTTGTCTTCGTTGAGCACGCGATCGTAAGGTTTAAACCATTCGATTTTTTCGCGAGCAAGCTTATCCCAATACCCCTCGAAATTTTCATCGGCTTGAATACAAAGCTCTTTGTATTCGCACATATTTTTAATTCTTGCCTCTTTGCTGAGTGTTCTGTTAGGTTCAAAAACGTGTGACATTGTTCTAATCCTTAAAAGTTCATTTTTACACGGTGTTTGGGCAAAGCCCAAACACCTACTAAAGCTTGCTTCTAACGAAGCAGAATTTCTTTACATGTCAAGGCAAAGCCCAAACACCTACTAAAGCTTGCTTCTAACGAAGCAGAATTCTTTACATGTGAAGGCAAAGCCCTTTAATGTGCGCTTGCGCCTTCCGCACCGATACCCGTTTGACTTCGGATAAATTGGTGCTCGTATGCCGCGATCTCTTTTTTAGCATCTTCGCTTTGATCCATTAAAGAGAAGAGCCAAATTCCGATAAAGGCAACCGCCATAGAAAAGATCGCCGGATTGCCGTAAGCGTAAATCGCGGTTTTATTACCTAAGACGTCCACCCAAACCGCTTTACTCAAGACGACCAACACGACCGCCGTTAAAAGTCCCAACGATCCGCCCCAAACGGCGCCTTTGGTTGTCAACTTTTTCCAGAACATCGATAAGAACAAGATAGGGAAGTTCGCACTTGCCGCAATTGCAAACGCAAGTCCTACCATGAACGCGATGTTTTGTTTTTCAAACGCAATTCCCAAGAAAATCGCAACAATACCTAAAGCGATCGTCGAGTATTTCGATACCTTCATCTCCATCATCTCATCCACGCGACCTCTGGCAAAGACGTTCGCGTAAAGGTCGTGGCTGACGGCACTCGCACCCGCAAGCGTCAATCCCGAAACAACCGCCAAGATCGTCGCAAACGCAACCGCCGAGATAAACCCTAAGAAAAGGTTTCCGCCGATCGCATGGGCCGTGTGAATCGCCGACATGTTACCCCCGCCGATAATACCGCCTTTGATCGGATCGAGATAGGTCGGATTATTGGTTAACAATACGATAGCACCAAATCCGATAATAAACGTTAAAATATAAAAGTAACCGATAAATCCCGTCGCAAAAAAGACCGACTTTCTCGCTTCTTTTGCGTCGCTTACGGTAAAGAATCGCATCAAGATATGCGGTAATCCCGCCGTTCCGAACATCAACGCCATACCTAAGCTAATCGCCGAAATCGGATCGCTGACTAACCCGCCCGGAGCCATGATCGCAGCACTTTTCTTGGCCGCAACCGCTTGCGAAAAGAGCGTTTCAAAGCTAAACCCGACTTGATACATAATCATAATCGCCATAAACGATGCGCCGGAAAGTAACAAAACCGCTTTGATAATTTGCACCCACGTCGTCGCCAACATACCGCCGAACGTTACGTAGAGAATCATCAAAATACCGACCATCACGACGGCGTATTCGTAATCAAGCCCGAACAAAATCTGAATCAATTGCCCCGCACCGACCATCTGCGCGATCAAATACAATGCCACCGTCGCTAAAGAGCCTAAAGCCGCCAACGTTCGGATCGGTGTTTGTCGTAAACGGTACGATGCCACGTCGCTAAACGTATATTTTCCGAGATTTCGAAGTTGCTCCGCCACCAAAAACAAGATAATCGGCCAACCGACCAAAAATCCGATGGAGTAGATCAATCCGTCAAATCCTTTGAGGTAAACCAAGCCCGAAATGCCTAAAAACGATGCCGCGGACATATAATCTCCCGCGATTGCAAGACCGTTTTGAAAGCCCGTAATTCCTCCTCCGGCAGTGTAAAAATCTTTCGCCGTTTTCGTTCGTTTTGCCGCCCAATACGTAATGCCCAGCGTTGCTAAAACGAAAATCAAGAACATCACGATCGCCGATACGTTGATGTCGCGTTTACCGCTAAATTGTGCGTCCGCCGCAAAAACAAAGCTGCTTAAGCTTAAAAGGAGTAAGCCCCATTTCATTCGCCGCTCCTTACGTCTTCTTTAATTTGATGCGTCATATCGTCAAATTCTCCGTTGGCTCGTTGAGTGTAGATACCCGTAAGCACAAACGCGATCACGATGACCGCCAACCCTACCGGAATTCCGACCGTCGTAACGCCCTCTCCGATCTTTTGCGCAAAGGTTGCGGGAGAAAAAGCAATTACGAGAATAAACGCGTAATACACGACAAGCATCACAATCGAAAGTTGCCATGCAAAGCGGCTTCTTTTTTGTACGAGTTCGGCAAATTTTGGGTTTGCCTTAACTCTGTCGTAGACATGTTGGCTCATAAATGCTCCTTCATAGTAAATGTGTGAATCACGAAGAAATTGTAAATAAGTAACATAGCATTATCGTAGCATTTTCAAAATAGCAGAAAAACCGTGAGGATATTTAAAATAAATGTGTATTTTTGTAACTTTTAACGCTTTTGCTCCGGTAAGTAACGTTCAATTTTATAGCCGACGCCTTTGAGATTGACAATAAAATCTTCCTTAAGAAGCTTACGAAAACGGCTTATTTCAGCCCTAATTGTGGCATTGTCGACCGGTTCGTCGTTCCATGCGTAACTGCGAAATTTTTCGAAGTCCACCACGATGCCGATGTTCTCGCACAATAGTGTCACTATTCGTAACTGTTTTTTAGTCAGGACTTGAACGTTGTTATTGTAAAACAACATTTGCTCTTGTTTGGAGAAGACGTATTTGGGACTTAAGATGATGTGTTGCATCCGTTTGATCTCATACTCTTTTTTAATTTTATCGATGCGAAGCCCCAACTCTTTCAGATGAAACGGTTTTTTAAGGTAGTCCGACGCTCCGAGTTCAAACGCTTGGGTAATATCGTCGATATCGACGTTGGCGCTAATAAAAATACTCGGGTAGTTTTGTTCGATCTCGTTGAGCGATTTTAAGAGTTCCAAACCCGTCATTTTCGGAATGTTAATGTCCAAAATCAAAAGATCGAACGACTCTTGGCGGATCGCGGCATACGCTTCGTCTCCTTTACCGAAACTCACGACTTTGTGCCCTAACGCTTCCAAATACTCCTCAATCGAACTGCGAAGCATCCATTCGTCTTCCAAGAGTAAAATTTTCATTGTTATACTTTCCTAAAACGGTACGTAAAGCGCGTCGACGTGTCCGAAGCCACGCTGACCTCAACGTCGTTACGATCGCAAATCTCTTTGACGATATTGAGCCCTAAGCCAAAACCGCCGCGAACGTCGTTTTCACGGTAGTATCGGCTGAAGAGATTTTCAAGGGACTGAATCGTATCGCCGACGTTTTGTACTTCAAAGACGACGAACGCCTCTTGCGCGTAAAGCTTGACATGTACGTTTTGTTTTTCGTAACTGTATTTTATCGCATTGGAGATATTGTTGTCGCAAATACGCTGCAACTCGATCTCGTTGAAAACGATAAAAAGATCGGGGCTTATGTCGGTACAAAGCGTCAGCTTGTTTCCTTCGGCAACATCTTCGAAATAATGCACCCTCTCTTGTAAAAACGATGAAAAATCGACCATCGATTTGGCATAGACGACATGATCTTTTTTTGCCACGTACGCCAAATCTTCGTAAATATTGTCCAGCACCTTCACCGCCGCTTCGATTTTGACGAGGTAAGGGTTTTTCTCAAATTTGAGATTGTACAAATCGATGTTCATCAAAATAATCGAAAGAGGCGTATTGATCTCGTGGATCGCATTTTTCACAAAACGGTCTTGCGTTTCCAAGAGCTCTTGCGTATAGGCGACCGAGCGTTTGAGCTCTTCGGTCTTTTGCTCGATGATCGCCTCCAAGTTGGCATTGAGCTTTGCGAGATCGTCGTTTTTACCGTGAATCTCCTCGATCATCGCGTTGGCGTGGTTGGCAATCTCGCGAAATTCCCGAAAACGCATCTTTTCCGTATCGATAAAACGGTAACTCTGCGCCGCTTCTTTAAACGACGCGACGATCAAACGCACTTCGCGCGCCATCAACTCGTTGACGTAACGGTACTCGATCGTACTGATCATATACATCACGAGTGCTAACGCATAAATTTTGACCATAAAGTCGATGATTTTATCTTTGTACTCTTTGTGCTTATGCTCCAAAACGACCTCAAGCGAATGCGACGCTTCGACGCTGTTTCCAAGCGTTAACAACGTCGACGGATACGATGCTTCGATGCGTTCGATCTCTTTTTGGTAAGCAAAATATTCGTTCGCGATAATCAAACAAGCAAAAATAAAAACAAACAAGCCCGCAAACAAAAGTGCCATAAAATTGATTTGGCGGATGCTTTTATTGGTTTTATCTTGCCATAACATGTAAGAGCCTTTGGAAAAACAATTTCGTCCCTATTTTACCTTATAAAAGCCTCGCTCAAACCTATTTTGGTATAATTTAGCCCAAATACACGAAAGACGGAGCACAAAATGAAACTAAGATTACCCGCCGAATGGGAAGAACAAGAGGCTCTCATCGTCGTTTTCCCTCCCAAAAAGAGCGACTGGGCGCACTCCATCGAAGCAATTCATCAAACGTATCTCACGTTTATCTCGACCGTCGCGCGCTTTCAACCGTGCATCGTCGTTTGCGAAGATAAACAACACCTTGCCAACATTTTGCCCACGCTTCAAAATATCACGCTGGTCGAAATGCTCACGAACGATACGTGGATACGCGATTTTGGAGGCATCAACGTTTACAAAAACCATCAACGCCGTACTTACGACTTCATCTTCAACGCATGGGGCAATAAATTTGACGCAAGTATCGACAACACGATTACCAAACGCCTTTTTGAAGAGGGCTTTTTAACAGGAAAGCTCAAAAGCATCGATTTCGTACTGGAAGGCGGAAGCATCGAAAGCAACGGACATGGCGTGATGCTTTCGACCGCATATTGCCTTTTTGAAGAGAACCGCAACGCACACCTTTCAAAAAAAGAGATCAAAAAAACGTTGATTAAGCTTTTCGGACTCAAAGAGTTGATTATCTTAAAGCACGGCGCGCTTATGGGCGACGACACCGATTCGCACATCGATACGCTGGCACGCTTTTTAAACAAAAATACGATCGCTTACGTGAAATGCTACGACAAAGAAGACGAACACTACGACGAACTTAAAAAGATGGAAAAAGAGCTCAAAAAAACCTCTTTCGATCTCGTTCCGCTGCCTTTGCCTTCGGCGAAGTTCTTTAACGATCATCGCCTTCCCGCGACATACCTCAATTTTATTTTAATCAACAACGCGGTTTTAGTACCGCTTTACAACGACGCCTACGATACCAAAGCACTTAAAACGTTTGCGCGTTATTTTCCTGAGCGTGAAATCGTCGGCATCGACGCTTCCGTGTTGATTCGCGAGCACGGCAGTTTGCATTGCGCTTCGATGAATATTTATAAAAAGAAGGATAACCTCTCGTGACACTCCAAAAAAAAGCAACCGTCGTCTCCAGTGCCACGGCAAGCGTTTTAATTATCGTCAAACTTTTTATCGGCTTGATGAGCGGCTCCGTCGCCGTTTTGGCTTCGGCGATCGATTCGGTTTTAGACCTTATCGTCTCCGCCTTCAACTATTTTGCGATTTTAAAATCCGAACAACCCGCCAATAAAACGTTCAATTACGGTAAAGGCAAAATCGAAGCCTTAGCCGCCGTGATCGAAGGTACGGTCATTAGCGTTTCGGGACTTTTTATTTTTTACACGTCGATTAAAAAAGCGATCGTGCATGAGCCTTTGGAATATTTGGGAAGTTCCATCCTCGTGATGGCAATCTCTTTGGTGTTGACGATTGCATTGGTCGCATTTCTCAACTACGTTGCGAAAAAAACGCGCAGTATGGTCGTCAAATCCGATGCGCTTCATTACCAAACGGACGTTTTAAGCAACGGTGCTATTTTAATTTCGCTCGTTCTTATCCAAATAACGCATTTTGAGCTGATCGACTCGATTATGGGCGTGGTTATTTCGATTTATATTATTCATTCGGCGTACGAGCTCATTAAAGACGGCGTGTATATTTTGCTAGACGCCTCCTTAGACGAACAGATCGTAGAAGATATTCGCAACATCATCGTCGCGGAAAAAGAGATTAGCGATTTTCACTACCTGAAAACTCGTAAATCGGGCAATACCAACTTCGTCGACGTTCACTTGGTTTTTAGCCCCGGTATTTCACTCTTACGTGCGCACCACGCGGGAGATCGCATCGAAGAGAAGATCAAAGAGCTGATCCCAAACGACGAATGGGTCATCACCGCACACCTTGATCCTTACGACGATTCGGAGATGAACGATCGCGTGTCGTCGTTCAAGATCGACGAAGACCTTTAGCTAAACAACAAGGTCACGCGGTATCCGATGAAGGCTAAAACCCAAGCGATGATCGTCGTAAAGACGAACAGATACGCCAAATATTTATAACCGCCGCTCTCTTTCGTAAAAACGATGGAAGCGGCAAGGCACGGCAAATAAAACATCACGAAGATCATAAAAGAGACCGCCGAAGCCAAAGGTATTTGCTTTTGAAGCTCCGCAATGAGACTTTCGTTGCCCTCGTCCACGCCCGAACCGAGCGCATACAAAACCCCTAAGGTCGAAACGACGACCTCTTTAGCCGCCAATCCTGACTCCAAGGCGACCGTCATTTTCCAATCAAATCCCAACGGGGTAAACAACCAATCGGTCGATTTTCCGATTTTGCCTAAGAAACTTTTTTCCAGCAAAACTTTGGACTTTTCGTTTTCGTACTCGACTTTTAAAGCCTCGTCGCTTGCTTGTTCGATTTTCTGATCGAAAGAGGCTTCAAGGTCGGGATATTTGGGATAGTTGCTCGCAAACCAAATCAACAAAGATGCCGCTAAAATAAACGTTCCCGCTTTTTGAAGGTACATAATCGCCTTGCTTA
This sequence comes from Sulfurospirillum sp. MES, assembly GCF_000789415.1. NCBI lineage: Bacteria > Pseudomonadati > Campylobacterota > Epsilonproteobacteria > Campylobacterales > Sulfurospirillaceae > Sulfurospirillum > Sulfurospirillum sp. MES. Next base: position 326,953 of record NZ_JSEC01000002.1, read on the forward strand.
CGACCGTATGCCAAATGAGCTTCAACGAAGGCAGGCGGTATTTGGGCATTTCCATGACGAACGGCTCGTCTGCACCCTTAAAGACGAATCGTTTCAAAAATTTTGCCGCCAAAAGCCCGATAAACGCTCCGGCAAGATAGATCGCAAACAAAGCGTTACCCGCATGTTCTTGCCCGAAAAACGCTCCGGCGAACAACACGTAAACCGGAAGTTTCGCCCCACAACTCATAAACCCGATGATAAAAAGCGTAATCAGCCGATCTTTATCGTTTTTGAGCGTGCGCGCGCTCATATACGCAGGTACCGAACAACCAAAACCCGTAACAAGAGGAATAAAGCTTTTGCCGTGAAGTCCGAAACGGTGGAAAAATCCGTCCAGTAAAAATGCAACACGCGCCATATATCCGGTCGTCTCCAACAAAGCGATGCCTAAAAATAAAATGACGATATTGGGTAAGAACATCACCACCGCACCCACGCCCGAAATTGCGCCGTCAGCGATAATAGAGCCTAGCTCGCCCTCTCCGAAAATCGTTTTAGCATAATTGCCCAAAGCAACGAAAAAAGCATCGATCCAATCCATCGGAATCGATCCTAGCGTAAACGTTAACTGAAACAAACTCCACATTAAAAAGAAAAAGATGGGAATGCCGTAAACGGGATGAATTAACACGGCGTCGATTTTTTGCGTGAGCGTTTGCGAGGTGCATTTTTTACAACTTAAAGTCTCAACGACCGCGCCTTTGGCAAATGCGGCGCGTTCTTCGGCAAAAATTTCGGCGACGTCTTTCGTCTCGTAATGAACGTAAAGATGCTCTAACGCCTCTTTCAAAAACGAAGAGAGCTCGACCCAAATCGGCTCTTCGTGCATCTTGCGGTAAGTTGCGGGGTCTTCTTGTAAAAGCCTCAGTGCGATTTCACGCGACGAAAGGCGGGAAGCATAATGCTTGCGGTCTAAAAACGAAGCGAGCTTGCCGATTTCTTCTTCTACGACGTCGCTGTAAATCAGTTTGGATTTTTCAAGCGGGAAAAGCGAAACGTCGATGGCGCGGTTGAGCAACTTACCGATGCCTCTTTTCGTTGCGGCGGAGACTTTGACGCACGGCACGCCCAAAATAGAACTCAGCTGTTCATGATCGATGCATTGCCCTTCTTTGTGGGCTTCGTCCATCATATTGAGCGCGACGATCATTTTTTTGCCGAGCTCCAAAAGTTGCGTCGTCAAATACAAGTTGCGCTCTAAATTGGTCGCGTCGACCACGTTAATAATCAAATCGTAATGCTCGTTTTGCAAAAAGTCTTTGGTCACGCGTTCGTCTTGCGTGTAGTCGTTGAGCGAATACGTGCCGGGTAAATCGACGATTTTAATCGAATGCCCTTGCGCACTAAAATTGACTTCGGCTTTTTCGACCGTAACGCCCGAAAAATTGCCGACCTTAAGCCTCGCATCGGCGATCGAGTTGATGAGCATGCTTTTGCCGACATTGGGTTGCCCCACAAGGGCGATAATCAGCTCGTTCATAGCGTCTCGATTCCGATGCGTTTGGCCTCTTCAAAACGCAGTGCCAAAAGTGTCGTACCGACTTCGATCTCCATCGTACTTTTTGCCATACTCATGGCTTTCACTTCCAAGAGACTTCCTTTTCGAAGCCCCAACGAAAAAAGCCGCTGCTTCAATTCTCCCTCGGCGTCGATTTTTTTGACTTTGCCTTTTTCTCCGGCATTGAGATCCGAGAGTGCTTTCATAATGTTCCTTCTTGATAATACTCATCAAAATTCTAAATTAAAACCGATTAAAAGCTCATTAATGTATAATTAAACCCTATAACCTAAGCGCACAAGAGGATTTTTTATGAAAGTCGGACTCATCCAACACGCCATTGAAAGCACGTCAGAAAAAACCATAGCCAAAACCGTTTCGCTCATCAAAAAAGCCGCTCATGAAGGCGCACAGCTTGTCGTTTTGCAAGAACTCCACCAAGACCGCTACTTTTGCATCAACGAAGACGTAGCGTGTTTTGACCTTGCCAGTAACTGGGAAGAGGACATCGTTTTTTGGTCAGGCATCGCCAAAGCCAATAACGTCGTTTTAGTCACGTCCCTTTTTGAAAAACGCTCCGCCGGTCTGTACCACAACACCGCCGTCGTCTTTGAAAAAGATGGCACGGTAGCAGGCAAATACCGCAAAATGCACATCCCCGATGACCCCGGTTTTTACGAAAAATTCTACTTCACCCCTGGTGACATGGGTTACAACCCCATCCAAACCAGTGTCGGCAAACTAGGACTTTTGGTCTGTTGGGATCAATGGTACCCCGAAGCCGCGCGTTTGATGGCACTTAAAGGTGCTGAAATGCTCATCTACCCCACCGCTATCGGTTGGTTTGATGAAGACACGGAAGATGAAAAACGAAGACAATGCGACGCATGGGAAACCGTACAACGAGGACACGCCATCGCCAATGGCTTACCCGTCATCAGCGTCAACCGCATCGGCAAAGAAGCGGACAACCACGGTGTGTTAGACGGCATCCGCTTTTGGGGCAACTCCTTTGTAGCTGGACCTCAAGGCGAGATCATCGTGAGAGCCAGCCACGACCAAGAAGAAGTGCTCATCGTCGATGTTGACCTACAAAGAGGCGAACACGTCAGACGCATCTGGCCGTTTTTACGCGATCGAAGAATCGAGACATACGGGGATTTGACGAAACGATTTTGTGATTAAAACCTTTTTACATGTAAAGTTTTTTGGCTTTACATGTAAACATTTGGAGTAAACATAGAACTGGTTTATTTGTGGGTTGAAGAGTATAAAAATATCGAAAATCAAGGATTTAATTTCTCGCCTAGATTTACATGTAAATATGAAAATGGCGAACTCACGATTGAAGAGAAAAAAGACTACATTTCAATCTTTCCTGACAATATCAATATCACGGCGATTGTTGGGGAAAATGGGAGCGGGAAGAGTGCAATTCTAAGTAGTATGATAACAAAAGAAAAAGTTTTTTGTGTTATGTCTGAGAATAATCAACTTACTGTTTATTCGAATAATATTCTTATAAATACCCCTTTAAAACAAAAACGCTCTACAAGGGAGGTTTTTAAAAAAATATTATATTTTTCTATGGATAATCATCATCTTTCCTTAGCAAAAACACAAAGTCGATTAACAGTTATTGACTTATCTCAAACAAATCAGCTCATTACAGAAAATTATGCTAAATTACAAACAATTGATTTTTCGCTTTTTAATTTTAAACCTTACTACATTGGTTATGAATTTATCAATGATTGGATAGCTTCTGATTATGAATTTGAAGAAAAGGATATTGAAGAAGTTCATTCAGCTTTAGGTTGGGAACATACTGCAGATACAAGTGTTATCGTTGATACACTACGAGCACTTAGAGACCTAGATAATGAATATATGATTTATTTACTCAATAAATTTGGGACAATTGCAAAAATTTTTGAACATATTGATTTAACTGAAAAATTACATCCAAAAGATTTTTATCTTACAGTCAATTACGAAGAAATACAAGAAATATTAGAAGGTATGAAAATAGATTTTGTAGATGAAAGCGAATTTACTCAGTTAATAAGTCATGCTAATAAAATGATAAAAATTAAAAAATTAAGAGAACTTTTTGGAGAAAATTATATTCAATTATTATTTCGCCGTATGATTGACGAATTATCATTTGACTATATGGCACAAAATGGTAGCTCATATGGTTCATTAAGCCATGGAGAAAAAACGCTTTATAGCTTTTTTGTCAATTTAGTTCATTTTAATAATAGTGATTTTTTGTTTTTATTGGATGAGCCTGATAATACTCTACACCCAAATTGGCAAAAAAGTTTTCTAAATGAAATGATGAATATTTTAACGAAATTGAAAAAAAATGCTCATTTAGTTATTACTTCGCATTCCCCATTTCTCCTTTCAGACATCCCCAAAGAAAACGTCATTTTCCTAGAAAAAGGAAAACAAGTTTACCCAAATATCGAAACCTTTGGAGCAAATATCCACACCCTACTCTCTCATGGTTTTTTTATGAAAGAGGGGCTTATGGGCGAGTTTGCGAAAAGTAAAATCAATGAAGTGATTGACTATTTAAACGGTAAAAAGTCTCCCATTACAGACGATGATGAAGCGCAAAAGTATATTCACATCATTGGTGAGCCTATCGTCAAAAGGCAATTACAGCGTATGCTTGATAGTAAAAAACTGGACAAAATAAAAGAGATCGATGAGCTTAAAAACCAAATAGAGAGTCTCAAAAATCGCTTAGATATTTTGGTCAATAACTCATGATAAAAATTGCCACGCCAAATTTGGAAGAGCTGGCGCAAAAGCATTTTGAAGTATTGAAATCAAAAATAAAATTTCCTACATGTAAATATTCTCTTGAAGAAGTCATTACCGCCAAACCTCAAAAACTGCATGAAATTGCGATGGCGTACAAAGGCAATACTACTTTTAATTTTATGATAAATCTATACGATAATTTTTGCAATAAAAAGAAAAGATACGATGCCTACGACCTTGCCGAATCTTTACATGTAAATGTTTGCCCGTATTGCAATCGCAATTATACGTTTACGGTTCACTCTAAAAATGGCTCAACACGCCCTCAATTTGACCATTTTTACGATAAAGCGACCTATCCGATCTTGGCATTGTCGTTTTACAATCTCATACCCAGTTGCCCTACATGTAACTCAAGCATAAAAGGGCGCAAGCGATTTTCACTTACGACGCATGTGCATCCTTACGTTGAGGGCTTCGATGACAAAGCTCGTTTTGCTTTACATGTAAAGGATAGTTCGTTTTATTACGATGAAAAAGGGTTTGATTTAGAGCTTAGTTCAAACGACGCAAAAGCCAAAAAAAACATCAAAGATTTTGCGTTGGAAGAGATTTATAAAAACCACAAAGACATCGTCCTAGAACTCATCCAAAAATCCATTATGTACAATGAAAGCTACATCGAAGAGCTGATGAAAAACTACGAGGGAACGCTCTTTAAAAACGAAGAAGATTTACTGCGCCTTATTTTTGGCGGTTACATCGCCGATGAAGATTTGGGCAAACGCCCTCTTTCCAAACTGACTAAAGACATTTTAGAGCAGTTAGAGATCGTCTAAAACCGTTTTTTTCGATCTTGCGTATGTTTTTTTGGCTACTCGTTTGTAGGTACTTCGGGTGACATTGCGGCAATTTTCGTGCTATACGTTATATTTTTAATTATATTACGATACAATATGTTTCATTGCACTAAGGAGAAGCACGATGAGTGAAGTTTACGCTATCTTTTTGTCCGCCGTTTTTTCAAGTTTTATCGTTACTTTGGGCATCGCAACGCTCATCGGTACGGTATATGTCCTGACGTATAAATGCTTTGCATCGTATATTTCGTTTGACAAAATCGCACAAGCCGGAAAGAAAAAATAGCAACGCATCGCGATGATTGCGTTAGCAATTGACAATACATATCCGTCCGTGACATAATTCTCACATGTATTAAGTTTTGGCTTGATAGACACACTAAAAAGGATTGCATATGAAGATTAGCGCACGAAATCAAATTTTAGGAAAAATCGTCGAAGTGAAAAAAGGACCCGTTAACAGTGAAGTGATCGTCACTCCCGCTAGCGGCGAAAAAATTGTTTCCGTTATTACCAACGATGCGGTTGAAATGCTCGGCTTGAAAGCGGGGAGCGAAGTGGTCTGTATTTTCAAAGCGCAAAGCGTTTTACTGGCAAAAGCCGACATCGCATTGGCAGTTAGCGCACGCAATAAAATCAAAGGAACGATCACGGAGATTAAAAACGGAGCGGTCAATTGTGAAGTCGTTATCACGACGCCAGCGGGTATCGTCGTTACCGCCGTCGTTACCGAAGATGCGAAACAAGAGCTCTCTTTGGCAAAAGGCGATAGCATTTACGCTATCATCAAAGCTTCCAATATTTTAGTCGGTGTTAATTAACAAACGTTTTCGTAGGCTCATACGTTTTAAAGTACCACATCAGCGCAAACATCAGCCCTGATGTGGTCGCGATACTCTCGTCGAACATAAATTCGATCGTTTTTTCCCGCTTCAAATAAATCACTTCGATATTTTCATTGTCGATTCCGCCGCCTTCGCTCACTTTCATACTTTCATCTAAAACGACGTAATAAAGCGTCTGACGACCGCCCGCAAAACCTACCGCCGTGTAAAACGACGAAATTTTTTCTATTTTACCTAAGGGTACGTCATAGCCCGTCTCTTCGAGTATCTCTTCTTGCGCGATTTCGATTAGGCTTTTGTCTTTATCGACGATGCCCGCACACAACTCGTACGTAAAGCCGTCATGATTTTTCAGATAAATAGAAGGGCGAAACTGTTTGACGAATACAAAAGAGTCTAAGGCTTTATGATAAAGTAAAATGGCGACGCTGTTATGCGTATCGACGATATCCCAACGTTTTTCGACATTGTTGTGCATGTAGTACATGCTTTTGGGTTTAATATAGCACGAGTCGATACACTCCTCGATTTTGAGCACCTCAATCGTATGGTCCATCGCTTAAATCCAGCCTTTTTTCTTAAAAAACAAGATAGGCGTAATCGCCGAAAGTGCCATTAAAAAGAGTGAAAAGGCATATCCGTATTGCCAATCAAGTTCGGGCAAAACTTTAAAGTTCATTCCGTAAATACTCGCGATCAACGTCGGCGGTAAAAAGATAACGTTCATAATCGTAAAGATTTTAATGACTTTATTTTGCTCGATGTTCAAAACGCCCACGAAAATGTTCTGCAAATAATCAAGTCTTTCAAAATTAAATTCGGTATAGTCGATCAAAGACTTAATATCCTTAAGCATGATGACGATGTCGCCTCGAAGCGAACTGTCGTCGTATTTGTTCGATTTTAAAAAAGAGGTTAAGATGCGTTGCTTATCCATCAAGTTTTCGCGAATATTCATATTCAAATCTTCAAACGAGGAGATTTTCTCCAACATCTCTTCATCATCGTTCGTATAGTCGGTAAAAACGTGTTTACGTAAACGCGTGATGTCTTTGGAAAGTTTTTCGATAATGTCGGCGTCCGCGTCGATTCTGATGTCTAAAAGTTGCGAAAAGATGTAGTAACCGTTTTTAAATTCGCGCGGGGCATAGTAAAAGCGTTTGCTAAATTCTTCAAAGGTTTTGAGCTCTTTATAGCGAATAGAGATCAAAAGATTGCCCTGCAAAATAAACGAAACCGTTTCGTTATGCGCACTATCGTCGTTGGCGATCAAAAAGAAACTGTTGATTTCGATTTTTTTATCTTCTTCCCAATAACGAGACGAGATCTCGATCTCTTCGGACTCTTGTTTGGTCGGGAAATCGATCCCGAACGTATGTTCGACAAAGACGATCTCTTCGCTGGTCGGAAGTAACATGTCAAGCCAAACGACTTTGCTTTTTTTATCTTCGTTATCGTCGAATTCGCTCAAATCCGTAATGACTTCTAGCTTATTGCTGTTTTTAAAGAAACATCGTATCATGGACTCTTCTTCTCTTTTTTTTTAAATTCTATCGCAAAACGGTTATCGTTTGCTTACATGTCGCTTTTTTTATCGAACGGATACGCGTATTCGAAATTTTCTTCTTCTACGGGAGGCACATGTTCTTTTAAAGCCGTTTCAACCTTCTCTTTCAGCGCTTTAGTATACTCCAAAAATCCGCGAAGGTCGTTACCGCTTAAAGCACTTTTAGCGATTTTGACGACGCTTGCGGGATTGATAGCGACATTATTACGGTAAAGTCCGAAATGCAGGTGCGGTCCGCTGCTAAGCCCAGTATTACCGACATAGCCTATGACTTGCCCTTGTTTAACCTTTTGTCCGCTACGAAGCCCTTTGGCAAAGCCGTTAAGATGTCCGTAAAGCGTTTTATAACTGCCGTCGTGACTCACTTCGATCGTATTGCCGTAACCGCCTTTTTCGCCGACGAAATTCACGCGTCCGTTACCTGCCGATTTGACGGGCGTTCCCACGCTTGCGGCATAGTCGATACCTAAATGCGCACGGTACTTTTGTAAAATGGGATGCCAGCGCATCAACGTAAACGGCGAAGAGATACGCGTATAATTGACGGGCGTACTGAGCAAGAAATTTTCGAGTTCCTGACCTTTAGCGTCGTAATAACTCTCTTTATAATAAAAAATATAGTTTTGTTTATTTTTGGTCTCGATCATCGAAACGTCGATCTTGATAGAACCGAACTGTTTGCCGAGCCTTCGTTTTTGGCGATACAGTAATACCAATTGATCGTCTTTTTTCAAATTGCGAAGATTGACGCCGCTGTCGCGAAACGATTGCGCGAATTCGTTGGCTAAAAGATTGTTTTTCGTCGCATTGACGATATCCACAAAAGGAGAATTTTGAATATCAAGAACCAAAGCATGCTCTTCCAACTGGACGGCAATCGGCTCTATCTCCATGATAAACTGATCGTTTTTTTGCTTGATATGCATCTGAAGCTCTTCACCGATCGGAATCAGCACTTGCTCTAAAGCACTCGTATCGCTATTGCGGAGGACTTGGTATTTGATGCCGGCGATAATCTCGGCGGCCAATTCTTGCTCTTCTTTATCCAAACTGTAGTAAATCGATGAAGGAAGTTGATTGTGTTCTAGAAACGTTAAGAAAGTTTCGCCTTTAGGCCATTTGAGCTCTTCTAAATAAGCCGCGGCGGAGAAGGATAGCAGTAGCAGCCACGCGATGATTAGTTTAGTCATTGTCCCTCCTCGTCTGGATGGATTTTAGCGGAACAAATCTTACAAAACGCCTAAGAAAGCCTAGCAAAATCCCTAAATTTTTCTCCGATTGCCGCTTCGAACCCTCAAGAATACCCCGTCCATAAAGCGTTATGAAAGAACTCTATAGTATAATCATTGGCAAAAAATAAAGGGTTAGTTTGCCCTTCAAGGAGTTCGTATTGAATAAGCTCGTTTTAGCTCTATCTTTTTTGGTGTTATGTACGTTTGCGCAAGCTCAAACCCTCTTTAAAGAATACAAGACGAAGGTTCTTGAGACGTCCGACACCCAAGTCGTCATTGCCGATTCTCCGGAGATTGTTATAGGTGCGAGCGGCGTTATTAAACACTCTTTTGATGCTAAAACGACCACGATTATTGCCCGCGGCGACGTCGTCCAAAAAGACGGTACGAAAGCCGTTTTAAAACTTGCTAAATTTGAAATGCTCTCTCAAGGCGCATTCCCCGAAGCGGGCGTCAAACCGATCGTCGGCGACGAAGTGATTATGAACTACCTGTACGATCGTGCATTGATCGTCGTTCCAAACGCCAACGTCTTTCGCGACATTACCAAAGAGTATTCGGACATTACGTGGATTCACCCCGATCTTGTTGCGGCATACCTTAGTAAACTCTATCGTCCAAACCCCGATCAAGCGATTTTTCGACAAGCATGCTATCAAAACACGGCTTCTTTGATCTTCTTCGGTATCAAAGACCAAGGGTATTTCGTCGATTGCCACAATTTCAATACGATCAAAACCGTTAAAATTTCCAACTCGGGCGAAACGCAACTGCCGTTTTACGCACGCGTCAAAGACATCGAAACGTCATGGTTTAGTTGGAGTAGCTCCAAAATTAGCGACTACGATAGCTACTATAAAACGTTGATCGGAAAATAAACAATGTTAGAGACAAGCCATCTTAGCCATTTTAAACGCCTCTTAGGCGAAGAAAACGTCTATGACGATAAAGCCCATCTTCTAGCGTATTGCTACGATGCGACGCGTACGCGTTACTTACCCGACGCGGTTTTGTTTCCACGCCATGAAGAAGACGTCGCGGCGATTTTAACGTATTGTAACGAACACCGCATCGTGATCACGCCTCGCGGGGCGGGAAGCGGATTTACCGGCGGTGCATTACCCGCAAACGGCGGTATCGTCCTTGCCTTTGAAAAACATATGAACAAAATCCTTGAAATCGATATGGAAAATATGGTCGCGGTCGTGCAACCGGGCGTTATCAACATGCACCTTCAAAAAGCGGTCGAAGAGCTAGGTCTTTTTTACCCGCCCGATCCGGCGAGCGAAGAGTATTCAACCCTTGGAGGAAACGTCAGCGAAAATGCCGGCGGTATGCGTGCGGCAAAATACGGAATTACCAAAGACTACGTGATGGCACTTCGTGCGGTACTTCCAAACGGCGAAATCATTCGTGCGGGCAAACGTACCATTAAAGACGTTGCGGGTTACAATATCGCGGGTATTTTAATCGCCAGCGAAGGAACGCTCGCCGTAATTACCGAAATCACGCTTAAACTCATCGCCAAACCCAAAATGGCACAAACCGCCATGGGCGTTTTCCCGAGCGTCGATGATGCGATGAACGCGGTTTATAAAACGATGGCATTAGGCGTCACGCCCGTTGCGATGGAGTTTTTAGACAATTACTCGATTCGTGCGGTCGAGCAAAAATTCCATAAAGGCCTCCCGATCGATGCGGGTGCTATTTTGATTACCGATGTGGACGGGAATAGCCAAGACGAATTAAGCCAACAACTCGACATTATCGAAAAAGCGTTCCATGAAAACGGCTGTTCTCACTTTAAACGCGCACAAAACGAACAAGAATCCAAAGATTTGTGGTTCGCCAGACGCAATGCCAGCCAGTCTATCACGATTTACGGCAGTAAAAAACTCAACGAAGACATTACCGTTCCGCGAAGCAAGCTTCCCGCACTTCTTAAAGCGATCGGTGAAATTGCACAAAAATACGACGTCACGGTTCCATGCTTCGGGCATACGGGTGATGGCAACGTGCATACTAACGTGATGGTCGACGGAAGCGATCCGAAACAGCTCGAAATCGGACATCATGCCATCGAAGAAATTTTCAAAGCTACCGTTGCTTTAGGCGGAACATTGAGCGGTGAACACGGTATCGGACTCAGTAAAGCGCCTTTTATGCATTTGGCGTTCAGCGATGCGGAGATGGAACTCTTCCGCTCGATCAAAAAAGCGTTTGATCCCAACAATATTCTCAATCCGTCTAAAATGGGGCTTTAGTGTTAAGCGCGAAAGAGTGTAAAGACTTTTTCAAAACCTTAAGAGACGTAGAACTAGCGCACTACGCCTCTTCTTTAAGCTTTCATACGATTCTTTCGTTGATTCCTATTTTACTCGTTACCTTTAGTATTTTCACCAAAATGCCCCTGTTTGAAGTTTACTACGAAAAGCTTCAAGGGTTTATCTTCAGTTCTTTGATTCCGACCCAACAAGACGTTATGATACGCTACTTGCGCGATTTTATGGAAAACACCGGCAATATGGGCGTCGTAGGGCTTATCTTTGTGGTGTATATCTCGGTTATGTTCTTTTTGGATTACGAAAAAATCGTCAGCAAAATCTTTGAAATTCCGACCCGTAGTTTTTGGGAAGCCCTTTCGACGTATTGGACGACCGTAACGTTAATGCCCTTGGGGCTTATCGTCTTTTTTTACGTTCAATCGTTTGTGACGAGCGACTCGCCGTTTGTCGTCAACTTGATGGCATATGCGGTCATCTGGTTACTCTTTTTTACGCTTTACAGCATCTCCGCCAAAATCAAAATTTACTTTAAAAGCGTACTGATCGCCTCGTTTATCGCTTCGTTGTGTTGGTACTGCTCCAAAATCGTCTTCGTCCTTTACGTCACGTACAACAAAACCTACCTCAGCATTTACGGCTCTTTTAGTATTTTACTTTTCTTCTTTATCTGGATTTACCTCTCGTGGTTTATCTACCTTTACGGGTTAAAACTTTGCTTTTTACTGAATCAAAAAGAGGCTCGCGCCGCTCAAGCCTAAACAGACGAACACAAGGCTTTTAAAACGAATCGCCCCCAACGATAAAAGAACAAAAAGCGCTAAAAACCATACGGGAAAATTGAGAAAATAGTACGTTGAGGGCACGCTTAAAAACGCTAAAAGCACACCATCGAGAAGCCCTCCGTAACCCATGACATGTAACAAAACGCCCAAAGGATAAAAAGCCACGAACACAAGGCTGGTTATCGGAGTCGTTAATTGTAAAAAGGTAAAGACGGGGAAAAACGTATGCACGAGCGGTAGCATCAAGAAAAAAACGCCCAAATCGACGATAAGCACTAAAACGCCTTTTGGTAGCGTTCCGAAGTGATGCAAAAGTAAAAAAAGATAAAACACGCCCGCAACGGAGAACCAAAACGAAAGCGAAAACCAAAGAGAGGGAAAAAGTGCCAGTAAAAACAACGACGTCAGTCCAAGTGTTCCGAAGGATAGAAGTTTGATACCGCGGGAGAAAAGGAAAAAGCCAAAGACGCTCATCGCAAAAGCCCTTAAAAACGAAGGCATAAAATCAAGCACGACCATATAGCCAAACAAAACGCCAAAAACGATACAACTCAAATCAAACGTTGCGTTACGATACGGGAAATAGCGACTTTGAAAAAAACGATAGATCGGGCGAAGGAAGAAAAAAAGTAAAAAGCTAATCACGCCGACGTTATAGCCGCTAATCGCGATCAAGTGCGAAATACCCCATTTTTGCACCTCGTCTCGCAACTCTTTGGAAATCGGCGTGGCAAAAAAAAGCGTTTGGTACAACTCGGCAAGCTTTTCATTTTCGTGTTGCTCGGCAATGAAGCGATACCACGCTTTGGCATTCCACGGCGGAGCGTCTTCATAGATTTCGTAGATCGAAAGATTGGGTGCGTAAAAACCTTTCACGTAATCGTAAAAAGTGACCTTATCGACTTTTAACTTGACTTTTACCCTACTTTGAAACGTCACGTCCATCGCACGCCACGACGTCGTGTAAACTTCCGCACCGCCTAAATCTAGTTTGAGCTTTAAAACGTCGTAGGTTTTGCCTTTATCGTTGGTTTTGCGGTAATGGTTTAAAACGGTCGCTTTTCCTACATGTAAGGATTCTTTGACCAAGCTTTGGTAACGGTAAAATTCAAAAAGCAGTGAAATAAACGCTATGCAAACGACCGCTCCCATCAAAACAAAAAACTCTTTTTTGTTCGCAAAGAGCGGTAGATCGCGCATTACAACGGCGGTAAGTCGATTTTAGCTTCGGGAGGATTGATCGAAGCGTTATACTGCACCACTTCGATCGGAATACCCATTTTACGATCCACGAAGCGCGTGCACGCTTTTTGAAAGACGAGGTTTGCCACGCCCACAGGACCGTTTCTGTTTTTACCGACGATCACTTCGGCGTCTTCTTCAGGTTTTTCAAAGAAATTGCTTTTGTACTCTTTGCCTTCCGTGCGTGCTTTTTGCTCTTTTTCTTTCTCTTCGCGAATTTTATACACGTCGTCGCGGTAAACAAACAAAATCATATCGGCATCTTGTTCGATGGCTCCGGATTCACGAAGATCGCTCAGCATCGGTCGCTTATCGCTTCTGGCTTCCAAACCTCGGTTTAGCTGAGAAAGCGCGATAATCGGAATACTCAATTCACGCGCTAAAAGCTTCAATCCTCGGCTAATATCGCTGACTTCCAAATGCCGATCACGATTGCCGCCGGAGGTCATCAACTGCAAATAATCGATAATCGCCAACGAAATTTCGGGATGTTGGGACTTGAGTTTTCGAAGTTTCGCGCGCACTTGGTGAATGTCCACCGAGCCGTTATCGTCGACGAAAAATTTGCGTTTGCTCATTTCGTCCGCCGCACGCGTCAAATGTCCCCACTGCTCGTCGTTCATGTCGCCGACTTTGAGTTTTTGAAGCGGAATCGACGTTTTAGCACTGAGCATCCTAAGCATCAGCTGTTCAGCCGGCATTTCTAACGAAAAGATCGCCACGCCGCGCCCTTCATTCAAAGCGTTTTGAGCCAAATTGAGACAAAACGCGGTATTGTGGGTTACGGTCATATCTTCCAATAAAAAGAGGCTATTGCCGTCTATTTCAAAGCCGAAATATTCGTCGACTTGATCGTATTCGACGCGAATACCCGTTTGGTTCCAACTACGTTTAACGCTCCAAGGCTGTGCTACTTTACGCTTCACTTTCACGGGAATCGAATCGACGTTCCCGAAAATGCGAACCCGATACACCTTACATGTAAAATCCCGAGACTTGATTTTTGCCTCTTTTGCTTTGAGGGAGGTTCTAAAGCCTAAAGTATCGGCAAGGAATTTAATTTGCTCGGCAAGATGCTCGTCTTTTTGAGTAATTTCATACCCGTTGCATTGTGCATCGTAATGCCCGTCGCTGTCGATCAATCCTGCTAAAAGCTCTAAACGCTTTTGCGTAGAGTTAATCAGATAATCTTGCGGAATATGCTTATGATCGATCAATCCTTCTTGACGTAAGAGAGCCTGTAAGCTCTCTTTTTTCGTATTGTCGGTATTGACGATCGCATACATAGGACATTTTTCGTTTTCGTCGGAGCGACTAACGCCTAAGCCCAATCGCGTCGCATACGCGTGAAGATACGCTACGATTTCACGATCTTGCGTCGCGATTCGAACGTCGGATTTTCGACCGTCGCCTAACCATAAACCCAAGAAATAAGGCTCAATTTCAACGCTTTTTTCCATAAATTTCACGGGAACTTTATATCCCTTATGATTATTTTTAAATTTTTTACTTTTGCGTAAATAGTCTCGAACCGAAATATTGACGACATCGCCGTGTCGGTGTTTGCCTTCATTACGCGAACGTTTTAAAGAGAGAATATGCGACTCGTTGACGCGATAGTCGATGCCTTTATTTTGTCTGACCCAATACATTTTTTCCGTACCGTGTGCCAAAGAGAGCACTTTTCGCGGTGTCGAGTCATCGCCCATCAGCAGTTCGCCTACGGCAATATCTTCAACATTTCTCAACGTTCCGTCAAACATCAGGACTTTCGTACCTTTTGCCAAACATTTCCCCATCGCCGGACGTGCCGCGACGATGATGAGATCGCCTTCTCCAAAGCCGGTCGTCAGTTTGTTGATCTCGGCAAAACCCGTGTCGACGCCGACGACGCCCGAATTACCGCGTTTTTTCATCTCGTGAATGTGCGCGATGGTCGCATGCGTCATCTCGGGCGATTCACGGAATTCTCGCGAGCTGTTTTCTTGCGTAATTTGATAGAGTTTTTGCTGCACCAAGTCCACGACGTCGCTTGAGGGAAGGTCTTTTTCGACCGCAATCTCTTTGATGTCGCTGGTTAGTTGCACCAACTCCCGCTTAATCGCTTTTTCTTTAATCTCTTCGACATACGCTTTGGTTGCCGGAAGCGGATTGGTCGAGAGGATTTCCAACATTGCGTCTTCATCAAATCGCCCTTGTTGATTCAGCTTCTTCTTGATGAACTCTTCATCGATCGGTAAATCTTCCCGCTCGCACGCTTCCATCGCTTCGTAAATATAGCGATGGCTCGGTAAGTAAAAATCTTTTGCACTCAGGTTTGCCGCGACATCTTCAAAGGTTGCGGGATTAAACAAAATAGAGCTTAAAACGGAACGCTCGATATTGATATTGTGGAGGTTATTCACGCTTTATACTCCTTGGCGGCACGTTCGACGGCTTCTAAAAAGGTATCGACCAAATTTTCTTCCTTGAGTTTGGCAACCACTTCGCCTTTGACCATCACGAGTCCTTGTCCTTTACCGAACGCTATGGCGACATCGGCATGTTTAGCTTCGCCGATGGCATTGACCACGCATCCCATTACCGAGATATTCAGCGGTGCTTTTATGTGCTTCGTACGACGTTCTACTTCGGCAACGGCATTGACGAGATTGGCTTCCAAACGTCCGCACGTCGGGCAGGAAATGATGTTGAGACCTTCGGCTTGCACGCCGCTGTCTTTCAAAATAGCCTGCCCTACTTTGATCTCTTCTTCCAACTCTCCCGTAATCGATACGCGCAAGGTATCGCCGATACCTTCCAACAAGAGCGTTCCAAGCGCGATGGAAGATTTGACGGTTGAGTGAAAAAGCGTGCCCGCTTCGGTCACGCCCAAATGAAACGGGTAATCGACCAAAGGACGAAGCATACGGTACGCTTCGACGGTGCGCTCCACGTCGCTGGCTTTGAGGGAGACTTTCATATTCGTAAAGCCTAAGTCTTCAAGGTATTTGATATTATAAAGTGCCGATTCGACCATACCTTTGGAGGTCGGGCCGTACTTTTCGTCAAACTCTTTTTCCAAACTACCGCTATTAACGCCGATACGAATCGGAATACCCCTTTCGTTGCATGCTTTGACGACCTCTTTCACGCGTGCTTTAGTGCCGATATTGCCCGGATTGATGCGAATACAATCCACGACTTCCGCGGCAATGAGTGCTAAACGGTAGTTAAAATGAATATCTGCGACCAAAGGAAGCGAACTTTGCGCTTTGATACTTTTAAGAGCGCGAGCGTCTTCTTCGTTAGGAACGGCGACGCGAACGATGTCGCATCCGGCAAAATGCAACCGACGTATCTGTTCGACCGTCGCGTCCACGTCGTGCGTTTTGGAAAACGTCATCGATTGAACGGGTATTTTGGCATCGCCGCCGATAGGCACGTTGCCGACAAAAATTTGTTTGGTTGGGTAGCGTTTTATCATGATTGATCCAACTTTATCGTATCTGTAACATTCATTTCTCAAAACGACTCTCTACGGTAGAAACTATACGTTCCCTTGGAGATCGTGTTTCATACGCCGTTGTTACAGAGGGTTTGAGAATAGAAAAGATTATACACTTTTTGTTTTTAAGAAAAAGACAGAGGATCCATATCGGCTTCGACATGTAAGGATCGAAGCGCATGGGCAAATTCAAGCAATGCTTTGCTTGAGTCGCTTCTTGCTAAAAGTTCGTAACGGTATTTACCCGCGATTTTAGCGATATTCGCTTTGCCGAATCCCACGACTTCGACGTTTGGAAAGTGTGCGGCGATACCTACGACGTGCTCGATAATCGCTTGGGCTTTTTCCTCTTTGGCATGCGAACTCATCAATCGAAGCATCTTTTTAAACGGCGGATAAAGCCCCTTTCGACTCTGGGCTTCTTCGTGTAAAAATGCCTCAAAATCGTCTAAATAACGCTTGAAAAAAGCGGCGTTTTTGGTTTGAATCAGTACCTCTCCGTAACCTTTACGCCCGCTTCTTCCCGCGATTTGTTTGACCAACGCCAGCGTTTTTTCTCTGGCTCGAAAATCGCTCATAGCCATTAAGGCGTCGATTCCTAAAATAACGGCAAGCCCGACGTCGTGGTAGTCGTGCCCTTTGGAGAGCATTTGCGTTCCGACCATAATGTCGATGCGATGTTCGTTAAAGCGCGTTAAAATTTCGCTTAAATGCTTTTCGGTACGCACGACGTCGCGGTCGAACTGTTGAACGACAAAGCTTTCAAAGTGCGCTTGGAGTTTTTGGGCGACTTCCGCCGTTCCTAAGCGTTCGGCGATAATCTCGTCGTGACCGCACGTCGGGCAAACGCTCGGAATCGTCTCGGCGTAATTGCAGTAATGGCACTTCAACGCGTTTGCGGCATGGTGCAAGCTCATCGCAACACTGCAAAACGGACATTCGATATGCGCGCCGCACTTTTTACATGTCACGTATTTGAAGTTGGCGCGCGTCGGTAAAAAGACGACGACTTGACGGTGCGCTTTAAGCGCGTTTTGAATCGCTTGCGTCATCACGTACGAAATGCCGTGTTCGCCCTCATCGTACAAAACCTTGCTTTGCGAAGGGAAAAACGTCCCTTTGAGTCGAAACGTCGGCAGTTTTTGAAAACTTCCAAGGCTTGGCGTCGCCGAACCCAAAAGCACGCGAATGCCTAATTTCTGCCCGAACAAAAGTGCCAAGTCTTTGGCGTTATAGCGTGGACGTGAACCCGATTTGTAACTTTCGTCGTGTTCTTCGTCAACGACGATAAACCCTAAATGCGAAAACGGTAAAAAAAGTGCCGAACGCGTTCCCGCCACGACGGCGATTTTGCCCTCAGAAAGATCGCTTAAAATCTGCTCTTTTTTCTTCGCGCTAATTTTGGAGTGCCAAATGGCGACATGGGAACCGAAATGCTTCTTCAAGCGCTCTTTCATTTGCGGGGTTAAGCCGATTTCGGGAAGCAAAAAGATCGCTTGCTTGCCCTCGTCAATGCACTGTTCGAAAAGTTTCATATAGATTTCGGTTTTACCGCTTCCCGTATCTCCGAAAAGCAACGACGAAGAATGCTCTTGAATAAAATCCAACGCTTTTTGCTGTTCCGAAGAAAGCACAATCGACGTGCTCGTTTGTACCTTCAGTTCGCAAGACGCGTGCGTGTCGTAAGGAACGAACAAGGCTAAAGCTTCCCCCAAAGAACAGACGTAATACTCCGCGATAAAACGGGCAAGCTCGATGATTTTAGGAGGATAAAAAAGCTCACATGTAGATCCGATGCACTCACATGTAAAGGAGGGTTCTTCAACGCTTTCCAACACGACGCCGCGCATCGTTCGACGCGAAAGCGACACTTCCACCAGCGTACCTCGTGCAAGCGGCGCATCGGAGCTATAGCTTAAAGGCGAAAGCGGAGATTTTAAAAGAGAGATTTGGTAGTAAAACACATTTATTGCGTTAATAATTTACAATTCGTACCTGTTGTGGTGTCGCTTGCATTACAATCAAACGTACCCGCTGTCGTACTATACGTAAAGGAAATCGCTGCACCGTTAATATAAAATTTATACGTTGTATCGTCTGTTTTTATCCATCCGTTGTCACGGCTACTTTCTTTGGCATAAATAGGAGAAGAGAGTACATTACCGTAAAGCCCTCCATTAAAGAGAGATGCACCCGCCGTATTTGCATTGGCAGCATCCAGCTTTGGAGGAAGTGTCGTATTACCTTCAAGGAGGCGTTGAGATTTCAACAGCGCAATCCCGCTACGGATGGAAGCAACCTCTGCTTTTCCTTTGGAAATAATAGCATCTTCACGGACACTACCCAATCTAGGAATGGCAATAGCAGACAAAATACCTATAATAACTAAGACAAAAATAAGCTCAACCATTGTAAATGCTTTCGTCATGCTCGACCTCTATAAAATATTGCTAGAAAAAGTTATGACTTTTCTAGCAATATTTATTAAAATTTTCTATTTATTACCTGCTTGTTGTACAGAAGCATTTAAATCTGATGAAAAACCAAACAATGGAGCAGTCGTTGCATTTCCATCTCGACAATAAATAGTTTCTTGAGCTGGCAATGCAGGAGTGCCATAAGTACCTGCGTTAGAACCATTACCATCACCTGTGTTAGAGCAATTACGTAAATCAATCGTTACACCTGAAGGAACTTCAGTATAATTAGACAATGTAAATCCTGTAACAGAACCATTGCCATCTCTCATGGAACGTGACCACATTGCTGGTCCCACGGAACGATTGAGTGTACCGATAAATGCTTCTGCAGTTGCAACTTTAGCATCAGTAGCGGTACTCGTCAATCTCGGCAATGCCACTGCCGCCAAGATACCTAAAATAACAATGACGAAGATCAATTCGATCATCGTGAAACCTTTTCTCATGAAAACTCCTTGTTATGGTGTTTGCCAATACACTTATTGACAATTGTTAGGATTATAATGAAAGGAACGTAAAGTCTAACTTAAAGCTCGTCTAACTTTCGTACCAATTGCGCGATTTCGTTTTCCAACATAAAAGCGTCGTAGCATTTACCGACATACGCGAACAGTAACTCTTTAGGATCGATGGTGCTTCTATTTTTAAACCGTTCTTTAAAATCTTGTTCAAATTGAACGGCAAAATCGCCTTCCAACTTGATGTCGTAATCTTTGCCGCCGAGGCTGATCGTAATCTTATTCATTTTTTAAGCACGGCTTCGATTTTGCTCAAAAGGTCGTCGGCATTGACGTCTTTGCTGATCAGGTCGTTTTCCAGCTTGGCGATTTGCACGCTTTTGGCTTCGCTTTGAGCCTTTTCTTTGACGAGTTCTTGGCGTAAAAACTCGTTTTGCGCTTGAAGTTCTTGGTATTTTTCGACAAGTTCGCCGATCTTTTGCGTTAAAACGTTGATGGTTTGCTCTTGCATTTAAGGCTCCATGGTGGACTGTTTGCTATAATTGTAACAAAATTATTCCCAAAGTGTCTATATGAACCCTTTTCACATTCAAAGTCCCTACCGACCCTCCGGCGATCAACCCAAGGCGATCGCTAAACTGAGCGCGTCTATTCAAAAAGGCAATCGTTACCAAACGCTCATCGGCGTGACCGGAAGCGGCAAAACGTACACGATGGCACAGATTATCCAAACGCTACAAATGCCCACGTTGATTATGACGCACAACAAAACCCTTGCCGCCCAGCTTTACAGTGAATTTAAGGGGTTTTTCCCTCAAAACCACGTGGAGTATTTCATCAGTTATTACGATTATTATCAGCCCGAAGCCTATATTCCGCGAAGCGATCTTTTCATCGAGAAAGACAGTTCGATCAACGAAGAACTTGAGAGGTTGCGTCTCAGTGCCACCGCTTCGTTGCTTTCGTATCGCGACGTCATTTGCGTCGCCTCGGTCTCCGCCAACTACGGATTGGGCAATCCGCACGAATACAAAAAAATGGTACAAATCATCGAAAAAGGGGTTTCGATCAACCAAAAAACCCTGCTTTTACGTTTGGTCGATATGGGGTATAAACGCAACGACGTCTATTTCGATCGGGGCTGTTTCAGGGTCAACGGCGACATCGTCGATATCTATCCCGCCTACAACGAAGAAGAGGCGATACGGGTTGAATTTTTCGGCGACGAAGTTGAGAGCATCTACTATTTTGACGTTTTACTCAATCAAAAAAGACAATCCCTCACCAAAGTCGTTATCTACGCCGCCAATCAATTTATCGTCGGACACGAACGCCTTCAACTTGCCATCAAACAGATCGAAACAGAGCTCGAAGAGCGTTTGGCGTTTTTGAAACAAGAGGACAAACTGGTCGAATACCAACGCCTCAAACAACGCGTCGAATTTGATCTTGAAATGCTCCAAAGTACGGGCATGTGCAAAGGCATCGAAAACTATGCGCGCTATCTCACCGGCATCGAAGCGGGCGGCACGCCCTACTCGCTTTTCGATTACTTTGAAGCCATGAACGAAGAGTACCTCGTCATCGTCGACGAATCCCATGTCAGTCTGCCGCAATTTCGCGGTATGTTTGCGGGAGATCGCAGTCGCAAAGAGGTTTTGGTAGAGTACGGTTTTAGGCTTCCGAGTGCTTTGGACAACCGTCCGTTGATGTTCGACGAGTTTATCCGCAAAGCACCGCGCTATTTGTTCGTGAGTGCCACGCCTAAAGAGTTGGAGTTAGCACTCAGCGGCGAAAATACTGCCGAACAGATTATCCGTCCGACGGGACTTTTGGATCCCGAAGTGGAGATTTTAAGCAGTAAGCATCAAGTCGAAACGCTCTACGACGAGATCAAAAAAGTGACATGTAAAGACGAAAAAGTGCTCGTGACCGTTCTGACCAAAAAGATGGCGGAAGAGCTCACGCGTTACTACGCCGATCTTGGCATCAAAATCAAATACATGCACTCGGAAATCGACGCAATCGAACGCAATCAAATCATTCGCGCACTGCGTAACGGCGAATTCGACGTCTTAGTGGGCATTAACCTTTTGCGGGAGGGACTGGACTTACCCGAAGTCTCTTTGGTCGCGATTTTGGACGCCGATAAAGAGGGGTTTTTACGCTCCGAAACGAGCTTGATCCAAACGATGGGACGTGCCGCGCGCAATATCAACGGTCGGGTTTTGATGTTTGCGGAAAAGATTACCGATTCGATGCAAAAAGCGATTGAAACGACGATGCGAAGACGCGCCATTCAAGAAGCCTTCAACCAAGAACACGGCATTACCCCGCACAGTACGACGCGAAAAATGGATGAAAATCTTAAACTCGAAGAGCAAGCCGAACTCTACAACGTTTATTCAAAAACGGAAAAGATTCCGCCTTCCCAAAAGAAAAAAATTATCGCCGAATTAACCAAAGCGATGATGGAAGCGGCAAAGATTTTAGAGTTTGAAAAAGCCGCCAAACTGCGCGACCAAATCGAAAAGCTCAAAAAAGCGTAACGTTTAAGCACGTTTTCGTTACCTTTTTATAACCTTTTTTCGATAAAATATCCCCACTTTTTATAAAGGATAAGACGTGCCTGATTTAAACGACTCTAGCTTATATCTCAATCGCGAGCTTTCATGGCTCAAATTTAACACCAGAGTCCTCGCCCAATCGATGAAAAAAGAGTTGCCTTTGTTCGAACGACTCAAATTTTTGGCGATTTACGCTACCAACCTCGATGAATTTTACATGATTCGCGTGGCGGGACTTAAACAGCTTTTTAGTGCCGGAGTCATCGAAACGGGAGCCGATCAAAAAACGCCCCTCGATCAGTTACGCGAAATCAGAGCCTACCTCGCAAGCGAAAAAGAGGTGATTCAAAGCAGTTACGAAGAGATCGTCGCCGACTTGGAAAAAGAGAATCTCTACATCAAAAACTACCACGAATTAGGTCCGGTATTGGCGCGTCAAGCCAACGACTATTTCTTTTCCAATATCCTGCCCGTCATCGTTCCTATCGCCGTCAACGCGACCCATCCGTTTCCGCACCTCAACAACCTAAGCTTTTCGTTGGCGGTCAAACTTCAAGACGGAGAGAGTGAAGAAGAAGGGAACTACAAATACGGCATGATACGCATTCCCCGTGTTCTGCCTCGTTTTTTCCAAGCGGGCGAAAACACTTACGTTCCGATCGAATCGATCGTTAAAAAGCATGTCGAAGAGATTTTTCCCGGTTATAGACTCATCGCTTCCGCCGCGTTTCGCGTAACGCGCAACGCCGATATGGTCATCGAGGAAGAGGAAGCCGACGACTTTATGATGATTATGGAGCAAGGACTAAAACTCAGACGTAAAGGAGCGTTCGTACGCCTCAATATCGAAGAAGGTGCCGATCCGGATATTTTAGAGTTTTTAAATTCGCACATGCAAATCTTTTTCAAAGACATTTATACCTATAAAATTCCGCTCAATTTAGGGGCGCTATGGCAAATCGTCGGCAACAAAGACTTTTCGCATCTCGCGTTACCGCCGTACAATCCCAAAGTTTTACCGCCTTTTGACAGCAACGAATCGGTTTTCAAAGTTATCGATAAAGGCGACGTGTTACTGTTTCACCCGTACGAAAGTTTCGATCCGGTCTTAAAGCTGATCAAAGAGGCGTCTAAAGATCCCAAAGTGATCTCCATTCGTATGACGCTCTATCGCGTGGAGAAGAACTCTCAAATCGTTCAAGCCTTGATCGATGCGGCAAACGAGGGAAAACAAGTCACTGCCGTCGTGGAACTCAAAGCACGTTTCGACGAAGAGAACAACTTGCATTGGGCTAAAGCGTTAGAGCAAGCCGGCGCACATGTGGTTTACGGCATTACGGGTTTTAAAGTCCATGCGAAAATCGCGCAAGTCATTCGCCAAGAAGAAGACGGCAAGCTCAAGTTTTACATGCATTTGAGTACCGGAAACTACAACGGAGCTACCGCTAAAGTCTATACCGACACCAGTTTTTTTACATGTAAAGAAGATTTTGCGAAAGACGGTACGACGTTTTTTCATATTCTCTCGGGTTTTTCCAAATACAAAAAGCTTCAAACGCTTTCGATGTCTCCGACGCAAATCAAACCTAAAGTCGTCAGCTTGATCCACAATGAAGCCAAATTCGGCGCGGAAGGGCGTATCATCGTTAAAATGAACTCTTTGGTCGATCAGGACGTTATTCAAGCCTTGTATGAAGCATCGATGGCGGGCGTTCAGATCGATATTATTGCCCGAGGTATTTGTTGTTTGCGTCCCGGCGTTGCGGGTGTGAGCGAAACGATTCACGTCAAATCGATCGTCGGTAAATATTTGGAGCATGCGCGTATTTTTTACTTTAAAAATGCCGAGCCGACCACGACGTTTATTTCGAGTGCGGATTGGATGCCTCGAAACTTAGAGCGACGTTTGGAGCTGATGACGCCGATTTTCGATAAAGCTTTGCAACAAAAACTCTTCGAAATTTTACAATTGCAGCTGAACGACAATGCCTTAAGCTGGAATCTAGGAAGCAACGGCGATTACACGCAAGCCGTCAGCGGCGATGAAAAATCGATCAATAACCATACGATTTTAGAAGATTATATGAATAAAATCTACAAAGCGCAAAAGAAAGACAGTACGCACAGAGCCGAGAAGTTGGTCAAACGTCTTTTTAAAGAGAGCTAAACGTGCTCATTGCATTTCAAGGAGTGACGCCTCGCATTCACGAAAGCGTCTTTCTTGCCCCGAGCGCGGACGTCATCGGCGACGTGTGCATCGGGGAAAATAGCTCCGTATGGTTTGGCTGCGTCATTCGCGGCGACGTCAATCGCATTCGCATCGGACGCAATACGAACATTCAAGATTTAAGTATGATTCACGTGACGCATTACACGCGAGAAGACAGAGGAGACGGATTTGAAACCCTCATCGGCGATAACGTCACGATCGGACATCGCGTTATGCTACACGGCTGTACGATTGAGAACAACTGCCTGATCGGTATGAGTGCGACGATTCTCGACGGTGCGATTATCGGCGAATCGTCGATCGTCGGAGCCGGATCGCTCGTCACGAAAAACAAAGTCTTTCCTCCGCGTTCGCTCATTATGGGAAATCCCGCAAAATTCGTGCGTGAATTAAACGAGAACGAAATCGACTCCTTACTTCGATCGGCGGAAAATTACGTTCGTTTTAAAGCGTTGTATTCGATTTAAACGACGCATCTTTCTCTTTTTTGCGTTTTTTTAGATGTTGCGGTTTTGTAAAAGCGATGAGTTCTTCGACGGTTTTAACCGATTCGGGTAATTTTTCCAACGCTTTAAAAAACACTTCCGCCGTCGCTTTAGCATCGCAAAGTGCGCGATGGTGATGTTCAAAACCGATCCCCAAATACTCCGTCAAAGCACCCAATCCGTATTTCGGTGCTTCGATACATTTGCGGGAAAGCTCTATCGTATCAAGCTTTCGGTTGAGTAAAGGTCCAAATCCGGCTTGTTCGAGCGCGTATGAAATAAAATAGTAGTCAAAATTTACGTTATGCGCAACAAAAACCGCATCTTTTAAAAAAAGTCGAAACGACTCAAGCACTTGGCGCAACGGCGGGGCTTTTTGAAGCTCTTCGAGCGTAATGCCCGTTAATTGCTCGATACTTTCAGGCAATACGTCCGCTTTAGCAAGGGAAGAAAATTCGGCAACGACCACGCCGCTTTCGATCATCACCGCCCCGATTTCGATAATTTGATGCAGACTCGGCTTGCTTCCGTTTGCTTCGATGTCGACGATGCAAAATTTTCCCGCGGCGATGTCGGTGTCGACGGTTTCTAAACTAAACGCATAGTTGGAGTATTTGATCAAAGGAAGCCCTAAAAGTTTTAACATGTTCACGTCTTCGACGTCGATATGCTCCAACTCTTTAAAGGTACGCATTTTGGCAAAAAATTCTTTGTGAAAGACCGGCTTTTGCACCATTTTCGTAATGTACGTATCCAAAGGCCTCACGCTTTTGCCTTGTGAAGAAACGCTCGGATTTTGGCATGATCTTTGATACCTTTGCTTTTTTCGACGCCGCTGCTGACATCCGCGCCGTAAAAGCCTAAGGCTTTCACATGTTCGATATTTTCAGGGCTTAAACCACCGGCTAAAATAATATTTTTTCTATCGGCATTCTCAAACCACGAAAGATCGATCCGCTTGCCCGCTCCGCCGTAATCGTCCACATAGGCGTCCACCAAGCGAATCGAACCTTCATAGCGCACGACGTCGGAGGGATTTTTTGCGCGAACGACGCGTACATACGGTACATGTAAGGCACCTAAAAACGCATCGTCTACATCAAAATGGATCTGTGCCGTATCCATCCGCGCCTGCTGACATGTCAGATTGATCTCTTCAGGCGTAACGTCGACGAAGAGACCGATTTTTTGTACATGTAAAGGCAGCAGTTGCGCAATCGCTTGAGCCTCTTCGGGGCGAATATAACGCGGAGATTTCGGATAAAAAACAAAGCCAAGCGCATCGGCTTGCGCATCGATTGCACACCGCGCGTCTTCAAGGTTGGTAATACCGCAAATTTTAACCCACATTCTTAGACTTTTAAAGAATCGATCGCGTTTTTATAATGATCGGAACCGAAAACGTAATTGCCCGCAACGACGATGTCGACACCCGCATCGGCTAAAGCCTTGATGTTCGTATCGTTAACGCCGCCGTCCACTTCTATCAACGTTTTGGCATTTCGTTTTAAAATCATCTCTTTTAAGATCAAAGCTTTCTCCAAAACGCTCGGAATAAATTTTTGACCCCCAAATCCGGGATTGACGCTCATTAAAAGCACCATATCCAAATCTTCGAGCAAATACTCGATCAAAGAAGGCGGCGTGTGCGGATTGAGCACGATTGCCGGAGAAATTCCCAAATCCCTAATTTTTTGAATCAAACGATGCGGATGTTTCTCTTCTTCGATATGAAAGGAAAGGTATCGAGGTTTTAAAGGAGCAAACAAGTCGACAAAAAACGGATTGTTTTCCACCATCAAATGAATATCCAAAGGCTTTGTAGCCACCTTAGCTACGGCATTAACGACGACGGGACCTATCGTTAAGTTAGGCACGAAATGCCCGTCCATCACATCGACATGCACCAAATCGCATCCTGCCGTACAAATTGCCGTTATCTCATCGTTTAACTTTCCAAAATCAGCAGAAAGGATACTCGGAGCCACTAACATTCTCAAAACCTTTATGAAAAAAATAAAAACACCGAAGGTACGCGGGTATGCTCTATCAATATTAAGATTACCCGATCTTCACGTCGCTTTCAAAGTTTCACTTTCAAAAGCGTGCCGTCCGTTCGTCAAAACTTTTAAAGTAAAATTGTATCTAAATTTATAAAATTTTTGCTATAATCTTCGGCTCACTAAATTAAGTAGTTCTTTTGCTTTTTTAGTGTAAAATTCACGACAAAAAATTTCTAAGGATATCGATATGGCAAGAAAATGCGCTATTACGGGTAAAGGCCCTATGGTTGGTAACAACGTAAGCCATGCGAACAACAAAACTAAAAGAAGATTCCTTCCAAACTTAAGAACCGTCCGCGTGACGCTTGAAGACGGAACGACTAAGAAAATTAGAATTGCTGCTTCGACACTTCGTACCATGAAGAAACACGGCTAAAATTTCTCCGTTTACGGGGAAATTTTACCTTTACTTTTTCGTCCCTTTCTTTCACGACACTTTATAAAAATCCAAAAGGATTTACCGATGTTTACACTGCTTCCTGTTCAAAATGGATTGGATAACGTTGAGGGCTTTTTTTGCCAAGGCGTTCATGCGGGTTTTAAACCTAACCAAAAAGAGGACGTCGCGTTTATTCGCACCGACGAACCGTGCGACGTTAGCGGTATTTTTACGAGTAACGTCTTTCAAGCCGCTCCTATCAAACATTTTTTACGTTATCCCAAAGGCTTTCAAACCAACTTTATTTTAATGAATGCCAAAAATGCCAATGCGATGACGGGAGAAAAAGGAATCGAAGATATCGATACCTTGTTTGCAAAACTTCAAACGATTTTTCCGAACTTACACCATCCTATCATGAGTTCGACGGGCGTTATCGGCTATCGTCTCAATGTCGATAAAATGGTGCTCGCATTTGAAAAATTCGACTTTAACGCAAAAGATTCGCATTCGACGGCATCAGCGATTATGACCACCGACTCGTTTAAAAAAGAGCTATGCCTTAAAGTCATTCTAGAAGACGGAAGCTTCTTTCATATCGCCGCTATTTGTAAAGGTGCGGGTATGATTAATCCCGCGATGGCGACGATGCTTTGCTTCATTTTAACCGATGCTGCCATTCCCAAAGCCGATATGGACGCGTTGTTATTGCCTGCCGTACAAGCATCGTTTAATTCTGTGAGCGTGGACGGAGACACATCGACTAACGATACGGTGTTACTTTTAAGTTCTCGCAAAAGCGGCGTTTACGAGAAAGAAGCGTTTAACGAAGCTCTCAAACGTATCACGCAAGAGTTAAGTTTAATGTTGGTTCGAGACGGAGAAGGCTCTACGAAAGTGGTTGCATTTGAAGTCAGCGGCGCTCAAAACGACGACGAAGCCGAACGTGCGGCAAAAGCACTCAGTAATTCGCTTTTAGTCAAAACCGCGCTTTTCGGCGAAGATCCGAATTGGGGGCGTATTGCCTCGACGATCGGAGCAAGCGGCATTACATGTAACGAAGAAAGTTTAGTTATTCACTACGACGACGTTTTAATTTATTCGAAAGATCAACGTTCCCTCGACGATCAAACGGAAAAAAAAGCGGCGGAAGTGATGAAAAAAGCATCGTTTCGTATCCGTTGCGAACTGGGAATCGCAGACGGTTCTTTTACCGCTTACGGGTGCGATTTGGGACATCGTTACGTCGAAATCAATGCGGATTACAGAACTTAGCCCTAAGATTAAGTACTTTTAGGTAAAATAAAACAAATATAAAAGGAGAAGCCATGCTACACGAGTACCGAGATATTATCTCAAAATTAAAATTGGACAACGCCCACTTTGCAAAAATTTTTGAACGACATAACGAGCTCGACCAAAAAATTGCCGATGCCGACGCGGGCAGAGATCATATCAGCGATGCCGAGCTTGATGCACTTAAAAAAGAAAAACTCAAACTTAAAGACGAAGCGTACGCCATGATTCTTGCGTATAAAAAAGAGCACAGCCTTTAATCGATTCGTTTGGGCTTAAAGGCCCAAACGCTCTACATCTACGACTTTTCCTCGACTGTTTTCCTTACAATATTCTACGATTTTTCCATGAAAGCGCGCATAGAGTTCGTGCAAAGATATCTCTTTGGCATACAATCGTCGCAGTGCATCCTTATCGCTTAGTCCTTCGAGCATCCACGATTGAAGTGCTTCGTAGCTTTCAAAATCGTACCCGTAAGCATTAAGAAGTCTTGCCGTATAGGCATCGACGACCAACGCCTCTTGGTAACAGGCATAACATAAAATAGAATCCGCACTCTCTTCTCCGACGCCTTTTTGCGCCAAGAGCCATTCTCGCGTCACGTTTGTTTGGAAGATTTCAAAGGTACTAAACGTTTCAAGAATCGCTTTGGCTAAAGCACGAAGGTTTTTAGCTTTGGTGTTGTAAAAGCCGCTCGGTTTAATGCATTCGGCTAGGGTTTCAATCTCGAGTCGAGCCAGAGTATCCAAACAATCGACGCCGCATGTTTCCAGATGTTCAATACTTTTTTCAACTTTTTCCCATTTGGCCTGCTGGGTTAAAATCGCACCGACGACAACCCAAAACGTCCCCGATCGCGGCCACCAAAAAGGATCGCGAGCCGATTTCGGATAACCCGCATTTTTTAACGCACATAAGAGTTCAAAACTATCGTTCATAAATCGCCTTTGCAATGTGACGTTCTTGATCGTCGAAAATACGCACTTTAAACGCATCGATGCATTTTCCTTCTTCGATCTTCACAATCACCATTTGAAAAATTTTCTTGCATTTTTTAGGAAGTTCTAATGCACAGGGAAGTCCTGTTAAAAAGCGTTTGAGCGGTGCGGTTTTGTCCATCCCGATAACGCCGTCGCGTGCCCCGCTCAGCCCTACGTCACTCACAAAACACGTTCCTTCGTCGATCTGCAAATCGTCCGTTCCGACATGCGTATGCGTTCCGAAAACGGCACTCGCTTTGCCTTTAAGCAGGTGAAACATCGCATATTTCTCAGAAGTCGCTTCGGCGTGAAAATCGACGATAATCGTTCGAATTCCCTCGTGCAAAAGCGCGTCGACCGTCTCTTGCGCGCACAAAAAGGCATTATTCAGCGTCGGCATACCGTAATGCCCCATAATATTGAGTACGGCGATCGGTTCGGCATTCACATGTACGATTTTAACGCCCGAACCCGCAACGCCTTTGGGATAATTATGCGGTCTTAAAATCGGCAAAGTCTCTAAAAGCGGAATAATCTCTTTTTTATCCCACGTATGGTTTCCGCCCGTGATGAGATTAACGCCGTAAGAGAAAAGCTCGTTTGCGTGCTGTGCGTTAAGCCCGAAACCGTGACTGGCATTTTCCGCATTAGCGATCACGTAATCAAGCGCAAACTCTTGGCGAATCTTTTTCAGATGCGCCTCGATCATCGCACGTCCGGGGCGACCGACGATATCGCCGATGAAACCTATCGTCATGGTGTTTGCTTTAAATACGTCAACACGCAAGCAATAACATCGTCATCGTCGCGGCTTCGCGACTGAAGCGTCGTTTTTTGCTCGGTTTCGTATTTGATCGTAATCATTTGGTGGTAATTGGAAATCAAACTAATGCCTTTTTGCGCCGCTAGGATCTTGATTTCGATTAGCTGTAAAAACTGTCGTGTCGTAACGTCTAACTTACCGAAACGGTCCAACATCTCCTCTTCGATTAAGAAAAGTTCTTGAACGTTTTGGCATCGACTCAACCTTCGGTAGAGTTCCAATCTCACGCGTTCTTCAAAAATATACTGTTCACTGATAAAAGCGTTTATAGAGAGCTTGATATCGACTTCGCGATGGGCGACCGGTGCTTTACCGAGTAAGGCGTTGATGGCGTCCTCGAGCATTTTTAGGTATAACGCGTAGCCGATATGCTTGATGTGTCCGCTTTGCGCTTCGCCGACGAGATTGCCTCCGCCGCGGATTTCAAGATCATGGTATGCCAAAATCGAGCCGCTTCCTAAATACGAATTGGATTCCAAGGCGATTAAGCGTTTTTTAGCGGCTTCGGAAAGTTCTTCTTTGTTTTTGACCAAAAAGTAGCAAAAGCCTTGTCGTTTGCCTCGCCCTACACGTCCGCGCAGCTGATGCAAATCCGCCATACCGAAATGATCGGCCGAATCGATCATAATCGTATTGACGTTGGGAATATGAATTCCAGACTCGATAATTGAGGTCGAAAGCAATACGTCGTACGCTTTTTCTTCGAAACGAAGCATCTCTTTTTCGGTCACGCTCGCGCTAATTTCGGAGTGTAACGTTAAAATGCGCAGATGCGGCATCATACGTTGCAAAGCTTTGCGTTTGTCTTCGATCGTCGCAATGCGGTTGTGAACGAAAAAGACCTGACCGCCGCGTCGCAACTCTCGTAAAATAGCCTCTTTAATCACTTTTTCGTCATACTCTTTAACAAACGTACGCACGTCTTCGCGATCGTTCGGAGGCGTGAGCAGTTGCGAATACTGTTTGATGGAACTGAGTGCCATATTGAGGCTTCTGGGAATCGGCGTCGCGCTCATCGAGAGAATATGCACGTTTTCGCGGAAATTTTTGAGTTTTTCTTTTTGTTTCACGCCGAATTTATGCTCTTCGTCCACGACGATGAGCGCAGGATTGTGCAATTCCACGTCAAAAAGGGCATGCGTTCCGACGCACACATGTAAGCTTCCGTCTTTAAGCCCTTTGAGAATCGTTTGTTTTTGTGCCGGCGTGGTAAAGCGATCGAGTTGCGCGACGCGAATGCCGTATTTTGAAAAACGCGTTGAAAGACTTTTAAAATGTTGCGAACATAAAAGCGTCGTCGGCGCGATTAACAAAGCTTGATACCCTTTTTGAACGGTTGCGAAGATAGCATTCATCGCGACTTCGGTTTTTCCGAATCCCACATCGCCACTTAGGAGCCGATCCATCATTTTACCGCTGTGCAAGTCGTTTAAAATCTCGCTAATCGTACGTTTTTGATCTTCGGTATAGACGAATCCGGCATCGTCTTGAAATGCCGCCAAGGCTTCTGCGGAGCTTTCAATATCCAAAGCCTCGATCATCTCGCGTTTTGCGGCAATCGCAATAATCTCGCTTGCGATCTCCATCAAACGCTCTTGGGTTTTGGCTTTCAGCTTTTGGAAGCTGCCTTTACCCAAACGATCGACGCTGATTAAACCGCCGCTTTCGCCGATGTAACGATCGATGACATGAAGATTTTCAACCGGCAATAGCAATTTGTCGTCGCCGAGGTATTCGATGAGCACGAAATCTTTCGTCGCCCCTAAAACGCTAATGGGCGTCAAACCTCTAAAAATACCGATACCGTAGTGCTCATGCACCACGTAATCACCGATTTTTAGTTCATCGAGTACGAAATTTGCACGCTTTCGTTTGGCTTTGACGACGGGTTTATTGAGCGAAAAAATAACCTCGTCTTGACTCATAATCGTAACGATGCGTTCGCTCTCGGTAAATTTCGTCTGCAAAGAATCGAGTTCCGCCATCCGCAAGAGAAGCTCGTTTTTGGCAAGAAGCGTGATTTTCTTAGCGCGATGTAGCTCTAAAAACGTTTTAAGATTGCTCGTAGCGATATCAATATCCCTAAAACGCGTTGCCTCGGGAATTTTTGGCAATGCACGTAACGATGCGGCTTCTTCTTCGTTAAACAAAGCAATCTCTTCAAGTTCATCGTCTATATCGCCTGCCAAGCGGATACGAAAACGCGTTAAATAGTTATCGGCATACTCTCCCAGAACCCACAAACCTAGCGAATGCATATCTTTGGTAAAGCTATCGCTTTTGAGATGCTCTATACGTTTTTCCATCGTTTCGTAGCGCGTTTGATCGAGTGCAAACAAAGCCGGAATAATCCTCAAGCTTTCAAGCTCTTCTTTATCGCTCTTTTGTGTCTCGCAATCAAAAAAACGAAGGCTTTCGATTTCATCGTCGAAGAGGCAAATACGCACGGCATAGTCTTGATCGGGAGGAAAAAGATCGATAATATCGCCGCGTACGGAAATTTCGCCTTTACCTTGCACCACATCGACAAAACGGTATCCCCAATAAAACATTGTTTCTCGAAATACGTCTAGCTCAAGGCGGGAGCCGAATTCTACATGTAAGGTTTGAAAGATTTCAGGTTTGGGAAGCGGCGTCAAAAGCGTTCGAATCGGTGCAATCAGCAATTTTTTCGACGAAGCGTCTTGATAAAATGCCTGCAAGGTTCGAAGCAAAACGAACATCTCGTCGTGAAACGAGAGTAAGTCATCGCCGCTATTGGCCCGAAGATCGGGAAGTACGTACGCTTTATATCCGACGTAAAGTGCGACTTCGCAGGCTAAAAATGCCTCTTTATCGCCTTTGACGCCGATGAGTTGGGTATCCGGTTTGGATATTAAAAATTCGTAACACGAGGCTTGTAACAAAAAATTCCTTTATCCTTCGTAGGAGAGTTTGGGTGCTTCTTCGCTTGCGGTTTTAATCTTACTCTCGCCTTCAAAAATAGCTTTCGCTTCAATAATCAGTTCTTTGGAAACCACTTTACCCAAAAGCTTTCCGCCTTCCAAGACTTCGACGTTGTCGCAATCGGCATTGCCCTCGAAAAGCCCGTTGATAATCAGCCGACTTGCACGAATTTCGCCGCTCACCTTTCCTTGTTTACCGATCGTCACGATACTTTCGGAAAGAATTTTACCGATAATTTCACCGTCGACATGTAAACGCGTTTCGCAATGAAAAATACCCTCGACTTTTGCGCCGCTTGCTACGATGGTTGTTTCGGAAGCGGGTACTGCGCATTGATTAGTTTTATCAAAGATTCCCATGTGACTCTCTTCTCCTTTTGAAAGATTTCCGTAAAATTAGACCCTTTCCAACGTAAAAAGGTTTCAGGGTCTAAAAGACGCCCTATAAACTTGATTTCATAATGCAAATGAGGACCTGTGGACATACCGCTGTTACCCGAATAGGCAATGATATCCCCTTTTTTCACAAACTGCCCCTCTTTGACGATCGGTTTGTTCATCAAATGAGCATAATAACTCTCAAACCCGTAATTATGGCTGAGAGAGACGACGTTTCCGTAACCGCTGTTTTGATTGTATTGAATAAATTTGACGACGCCGTCTGCCGGTGCTAAGACAGGCGTTCCGATCGGCGCGCGTAAATCGGTTCCCGCATGAAACTCTTTACGCTTCAAAATAGGATTTTCCCGCCATCCGAAACGCGAAGAAAATTCACTGTACGCCATCACGTCGCCGCTGGGGATATTGTCAAAAAAGGTTTTTTGCTGTAAAACGGTTACGTCGATCTCCTCAAGACGCGTATCAAGCGCTTCTTCATCGTTGGCTCTTAGACCGATCAACTCTTCGACGTTGCTGATTTTATCGCGAATCGCTTCGTACTCTTTTGACTTTTCCGAAATTTCTTCTTGTAAAGACTCGTTTTGCGCTAATAAAATATTGCGTTCGTTAATCGCGCTCTCTTTTTTTGCTTCCAAAGTAGAAACTTCTTTCATCAGAAAAAGAATCACAAAACTGCCGACAAGAATCACTAAGGCGACAAAAAGCGTAAAATACAAAAGAAATTTTTTAATGACTTGGTGCAATAAAAAATGGCGCGAACCGTGAACGTCGGAGATCGTAACCGTAAATTTATCTTTCACTTTATCCCTTTTAAAAATGCCTCGGCAACACTGAAAGAGCCGAAAACGACATACTCTTTTTGAGGATCAATCGCTTGAAACGAGGAGATTTTCAAACCGTATTCTTTCGCCGTCTCGTACAAAAGTGCTTCATCCACCGCACGCGGACTTTGAATCGCAATCACGTAGATCTCTTCGATGATAGGAGCCAAGAGTTTTAAAATCGCCCTGTAATCTTTATCTTTATAGCAATTATAAATAAGCCCTACTTTTTTTCCATCAAAGCTTTGTGTTAACGCTAAAGCCGCCATTACGTTATGCCCGACGTCTAAAGTAACGTTGGGAAGGATTTTTTGATGGCGTCCTTGTAACATCGCCACGGAAAAACTTTCAAACGTTATATCATACCCAAGAAAGGTTAACGCGCAAAACGCCGTCTTAAAGTTATCGATTAAAAAGGGCGCGTTCGTATACGAAGAGATATACGCTTCTAACATGTCAGACGTTTTTGCGTCAAAATGAGGCTGAACCATCGTGACATGTAAGCTTTGAGCTTTTTGACGCGCTAAAACTTCGACGCTCGCTTCGTATTGTGCGGCTAAGACGAAATTGTTGGCGATGCTATTGAGTTTTGTCGTTGCAATCGCTTCGATCGTATCGCCTAAAAAATCTTGATGATCGTACCCGATAGGCGTTACAATCGAAAGTATTTTAGGAAAAACGTTGGTCGCGTCAAACTCGCCGCCAAGCCCTGCCTCCAAAACGACGTAATCGCAAAAATCGCAAAAAATAGCCATGGCTAAAAGCGTCGTATACTCAAAATACGAAAGAGCTTGTGCCTCTTTTGCATCAAGCCACGAAAGCAGTTTTTGATGATACGCTTCTAAAATCGCATCTTGGACGTCGCCCCCGTCGATCCAGATTCGCTCGTTAAAACGAAGAATGTGCGGCGAAGTGTAATGTCCGACGCGAAAGCCGTTATGGCGTAACATCTGCGCTAAAAAGCGTCCCGTCGTTCCTTTCCCGTTCGTACCGACGACGTGAACGATTCGAGGAAGTTTAAAGTGCGCTGCTATACGACGATACGTTCTTGGCATACGTTCATAGTCGATCTCGTCGTAAGAAAGCGGTTTAGGGTCTAAAAAAGAAAAAAGCGTCATTTACAAAATAGGCATCACTTGATTGCGCCCGTTTTCTTTGGCTTTATATAAAAGCGTATCGGCGGCGTTTAAGACTTCTTCTTTAGAGGCGTATTGCGAACGCTGTGCAACGCCGCAACTGATCGTAACGCTGATATGTTCGTTTTTGTATAAAAACTTAAACTGCTCGATGACGTTTCGAATTTTTTCCGCAAAATGAATTCCCTGTGCCAAATCGGTACTCGGTAAAATAACCAAAAACTCCTCGCCGCCGTAACGTCCCGCAAAATCGACCTGACGGATATACTTGCGTAAAATCTTACCGACCGTCGAAAGAATAACGTCGCCCGCTTCGTGTCCATAGTTGTCGTTTACGTTTTTAAAGTGATCGATGTCGATAAAACAGAGCGTATAATCGACTTTATAGCGCGCAAAAGCATCTTCGACGCGTTCGAGTTCGTTTGATAAGGCCCTACGCGTTGCAACGTGCGTAAGATAATCTTCTTTAACCTCTTGCTTAGCGACCAGTAACGCCGATTCAAGCTTCGTGATACGGCTTTGCAATTTGGTAATGGTCTCTTGATTGCTCATCATCTTTTCGCTTAAGGAACGCGTTTCGTTTTCCAAAGAAGAGGCAATATGCAAAAGTTTCGAATGTACACTCTCAAAACCGTCTTGCGAAAAATCGATTTTTTGTAAATCGGCACGAATAATTTTGACTTGTTGATGGCTAAGATTGCTGCTTTGAATCAAATCAACGATTTTTTTATTGATTTCATCCAAGATTTTATCTAACGCGGCAACTTTCTTTTTAACTTCTTCTTTATCGAGCGTAATGCGCTTAGAAATTAACTGCTTGATCTCTTGTTGAAACGCCGGCGTGCCTAACGCTTCGGGAGAAGCCCGAAGTTCGTGTCCGATATTGGCAAGTTCGTCGTTCATACCCGAAGCGATGGAAGGCGATAACGAAGCGACGATCAAAGGAACCAACCCTCTGTAAATTTCTAAACTGTCGTCTTTGTTTAGCAAACGCAAGACGTCTCGAACCATCATCTCCAAATCGTCTTTTGAGATATGCCCGAATACATCGAGTTTTTTAAGATAACTGTCGTCGTAGTTGGAAATAAAATCAAACCATTTTTCTTTGACTAACTCAATGGATTGGAGGTTTTGGTGAAAATCCAAACGCTCCAAAGAAGCATTAGCAAGGTTCGTTGCTTTGGCATCATGCAACAAGGTAATCGCCTGCAAAACGCGTTTGGTCAACAACGCTAAAGCACTCACCATTTTGAGCGCATCGCCTTCATTGGCACGATTGAGTTTGGCAACGAGAAAGGAGAGCAATTCGTCCACCGAGCCGATATTAAAGCGTTTCATATCGGCGATAATCGTCGCATCGAGTTTTTTGACGTACTTTTCGACTTTTTGGCAATCTTCGACGATCACGCCTTTTTGCTTCGCGACTTTACAGAAGACTTTCGCGTAATTATCGGGTGTAAGGCTTAAATGTTCGGCTTTAATGGACTCTAAAGACTCTTTAATGATTTCATTGATGGTGGTTGCCATTGCGTAGTCCTTTGATCGCAATTTTCGAAATAAACTCGTCCAAAGCTTCGCTTGACGCCGCTTTAATCGCCTCGTAACGATTCGTATCGGAGATAATGCTGTTGGTTGCGATAAAAAAGTCGTATTCTCCCGACGCGGTTAGTTTTTCCACCTTTTTATCTTTCGCCTCATACGTAAACGAAAGAACGACCGAAGTTTTATAGGCATTGACGTAACCGTATTTATCGTAAATCGTCGGTGTAAACGAGAGGCTGTCTATCCGCACTTTTAAAATCGTATCGGCACGCTCTTTCGTTGCCAATTTCGCTCCGAAACGGTTCACGATTGCTTCGTTGATCGCATCGTTAATTAAAACGCTATTTCTTGGGTCTTGCCTCGAAATACTCACTTCCGCATAAATCGTATCGCCTAAAGCCTCTTTGGCATAATACGAAGAGGGTTTATACCCGCATCCGCCGAGCCATAGGAGAACGACAAGTCCAAGAAAAAGTTGTTTCATACTACTTTACCACCAGATTGATCAATTTATTGGGAACGTAAATTTCTTTGAGAAGCGTCATGCCTTCCAGCCATTTTGCCGCACTCTCTTTGCCGCATTTTAAAGCTTCTTCTTGAGAAATACTCGTAGACACTTCGATTTCGGCGCGTTTTTTACCGTTAACCGTGACCGCCAAAATCATACTATCACTGACAAAGACCTCTTCTTTTAATGCAATCGTCGTAAAATTCTTACATGTAAAAAGATTTTCGCTGAGTTCCCAACACGTATGCGGGATCACCGGTTCCAAAAGGTTGAGCAAGATAAAATAACCCTCCGTCCAAACATCCGAATCGTTTTGTTCACCAAGCGCGTTGAGAGCTTCCATGCATGCTGCGATTAAAGTATTGAACGTGTAACTTCCCTCAAAAACCTCATTGGATTTTTTAAGTGCTTCGTAGACTTTTTTACGCGCGTATTGCGATGCTTTGGAAAGAGTTGCATGATCGATGTTCGGCAAAGCCTTACATGTAAGAACGTTTTCGCTTTTTTGCACAAACCGTTTGATGAAGCGAAACGCCCCTTCCACCGCACTATCGTTCCACTCAAGCTCTTTTTGAGGCGGTGCGGCAAAAAGAATAAACAGACGTGCCGTATCCGCTCCGTAAGTCTTAATTATCGAATCGGGATCGACCGTATTGCCTTTGCTTTTGCTCATTTTCGAACCGTCTTTAAGCACCATGCCTTGGGTTAAAAGATTGGCAAACGGTTCATCGCAATTCACGTATCCCAAATCGCGAAGCACTTTGGTAAAAAAGCGCGAATACAACAGGTGTAAAATCGCATGTTCGATACCGCCGATGTATTGATCGACGTTCATCCAGTAATTAACGCTCTCTTTATCAAAAGGTACGTCGCTCCAAAACGCCGGATCGGACGTATAACGTAAAAAATACCAACTGGATTGAAAAAAGGTATCCATCGTATCGGTTTCGCGCGTTGCGTCGTGTCCGCATACGGGACACTTCGTGTGCTTCCACGTCGGGTGCTTGTCTAAAGGATTGCCCTCGCCCGAGATTTCGACGTCATCGGGAAGCGCAACCGGAAGATTTTCAAATTTTTCGGGAACGAGCCCGCATTTAGGACAATGCACCATCGGAATCGGCGCACCCCAATAACGCTGACGGCTAATGCCCCAATCGCGCAATTTATAATTAACGACTTTCGTACCGATGCCTTTTTCTTCAAAACGGGCGATAATGCGTTTTTGTGCGCTTTTGGAATCTAACCCGCTAAATTCTCCCGAATTCACAAGCGTGCCGTATTCACATGTCGCCGCACTTCCGTCAAAAGGCAAAGCAGTTTCAATGCTTTGAATAATCGGTAAATCGTATTTTTTGGCAAATTCGAAGTCGCGCTCGTCATGAGCGGGAACCGCCATAACCGCACCGCCGCCGTATTCGATCAAAACGAAGTTGGCAACCCAAACAGGAACGCTTTTCCCCGTTAAAGGATGAATCACGTCGATGCCTAAGCTAACACCCTCTTTTTCCGATTGGGCGCGTTCACGCGCACCCACGCGTTGCATCGCTTTAATCTGCGCCGTTTTTTCTTCACTTAAAAGCCGATGTTCGATCAGATAATTGACGATCGGATGTTCCGGTGCCAAGGCGGAATAACTCACCCCGTAAATCGTATCGGGGCGGGTCGTAAAAACATTATACGCTTCAAATTTTCCGTCCAATTTTGCCTTGGATTCGGGAGTTAAAGCAAACGTAAATTCCAAACCTTCGCTTCGACCGATCCAATTTTCCTGCATCGTTAAAACTTGGTTCGGCCAACCTGCGCGCAACTTCTCGCAATCATCCAATAATTCTTGTGCATATTGCGTAATTTTAAGGTAATAGCCCGGAAGCAAGCGTTGTTCGACCGGATTGTCGCAACGCCAACAACATCCCTCTTCGACTTGTTCATTGGCCAAAACGGTTTGACATGTATTGCACCAATTTAAAACGGCGTTTTTTTGATAGACCAAACCTTTATTAAACATTTCGATAAAAATACGCTGTTCATGCTTCGTGTACAAAGGATCGCTCGCGGCAAATTCACGTTTGGCGGAAAACGAAAGTCCCAAAGAAGAGAGTTCTTTACGCATATAGTCGATATTTTCGTACGTCCACTTTTTAGGGTGAACTTTGTGCTTGATTGCCGCGTTTTCGGCGGGCATTCCGAAACTGTCCCAGCCGATCGGGTGTAAAACGTTAAAACCGTTTTTACGATAATGTCTTGCAATCGCATCGCCGATCGTATAGTTGCGTACGTGCCCCATATGAATCCGACCGCTCGGATAGGGAAACATACTTAAAATGTATTTTTTCTTTTGCGCAAAATCGCTATGGGGTTCGAACGCATTCGTTGCATGCCAGCGATCTTGCCATTTTTTTTCAATTTCTAAAGGATTGTACTGCATCTTAATTCCTATACCGTGCCTTTTTCGTACTGTGAGCGCATTTTAGCTTTTTCCAGTCTGTTTTTCTCTTTAAGTGCCATTTTATTTTTGTAGTCTTCAACGCTAAAACCCAACACTTTCAAAAACGGTGCGGAGATAAAAATAGAACTGTAACTACCGATAATCAGACCCAACAACATGGTAAAACTAAATCCGTGAATAATCTCGCCGCCGAAAAGATACAAGGTAAAAACCACAAAGAAGACGGTTAATACCGTTA
Source organism: Sulfurospirillum sp. MES (assembly GCF_000789415.1). Lineage (NCBI taxonomy): Bacteria > Pseudomonadati > Campylobacterota > Epsilonproteobacteria > Campylobacterales > Sulfurospirillaceae > Sulfurospirillum > Sulfurospirillum sp. MES. The sequence goes on from NZ_JSEC01000002.1 coordinate 367,367, forward strand.
AAATCGTTCGCGAAAGGGTTTTGGAAACGGAGGTATTAATCACATGCATCAAATCCATATCTTTGGTACTTTTGAGCTCTTCACGAATACGGTCGTAAATAATAATCGTATCGTTAATCGAATAACCGATCAAGGTCAAAATTGCTGCCAAGACATCCAAACTCATCTCTATATCAAAGAGAATCAAAGCCCCTACGGTAATACAAACATCGTGCAACAACGTAATAATCGAAGCCACCGCAAACGTCCACTCAAAACGAAACGCAACGTAGACCATAATGCCAAGCATACTTAAAACGGCTGCCATAATACCTTTTTGGCGAAGTTCCCCACCCACTTTTGGTCCTACGATATCGACTTTACGTACATCGAATTTTCCCGTTTCTTTTAAAAGCGTTCGTACGATATCGCCTACGTCTTGCGTGACACCTTCCGTCGTCGTCGCAAAACGTATTTGGACCTCTTCGGGAGAACCGAACTCAGTAATTAAAGCACCTGAGAACATTTTGTCTTTCGCGAGTAACTGACGTATATCGTGAATCGGTGCCGGTTGTTCGTATTTAAGCTGAACGATCGTTCCGCCGGAGAAATCGATTCCGTAACTCATCCCTTTGCTAAAAAAAAGAATGGCGGAGAAGAGTGCTAAAGAAAGCGTCGTTACAATAAAAAAACGACTTACTTTCATAAAATCGTATACTTTATGCTGTGAGAAAAACTCCATTAATGACTCCTCTTCATACCAAACCACATGTGAATGTTTTTACTTTTTTCGATACGCGGCATAAAAAAGTCATAAATACCGTGTGTTCCCAAAATTGCCGTTAACATCGATACGCTAATACCGATTGCCGTACTAATCGCAAATCCTTTAATCGGCCCCGTACCGTATACGTACAGTAGCACCGAGGTAATAATCGACGTAAGATTGCTGTCCAAAATAGCACTCATGGCATTTTCGTAGCCGTGTTCGATCGCTTGTTTCATCGAGACGCCTTGGCGTAAGAGTTCGCGAATCCGCTCATTGATGATAACGTTGGCGTCGACCGCCATACCGATGGTCAAGACGATACCCGCCATACCCGGCAAGGTCAACGTCGCTCCAAAAAGCGCCATAATCGAAATTAGCAAAAAGAGATTAACGATCAATGCCATATTGGCGACAACACCCGCTAATCGATAATAAAAGAGCATAAAGCCGGAGACTAAAAGGAAGCCTGAAATTAACGCTAGTAAACTGGCTTGAATACTATCCGCTCCTAAAGAAGGACCGACGCTTCGTTTTTCAAGCAAGGTTACCGGAGCCAAAAGCGCGCCGCTACGAAGCGCAATTGCTACGTCGTGTGCTTCTTTGACGCTAAAGCCGCCGCTAATCTGTCCGCTACCGCCGCCGATACGTTCGCGAATATTGGGTGCGGAATAGACTTTATTGTCCAAAACGATCGCCAAGCGATTGCCGACGTTACCGGCCGTAAAATCGCCGAAAATTTTAGCGCCTTCGGAGTTGAGGGTAAAATTGATGACGGGTTGTTGCATTTGATCAAAACCGACTTTCGCATCGGTCAGCATACTGCCGTCTAAGATGGGAATCTCTTTCAAGATATAGCGAATATGATCGCTCTTCGCATCGCTTAAGATGACGTCGCCGTACTGCTCCGCTTCGGTCGGACTCATCGTCGCGGAACGATCTTGTTTTTTCTCGTCGACCGCCATCAATTGAAGATGGGCGGCTTTGGCGATTAACTCGCGCGCACGTTGTTCGTCTTCGGCATTTTTAACGCCCGGAAGTTCGACCAAAATTTTATCGCTTCCTTGTTTAGCAACGTTAGGCTCTGCCAAACCGAATTGATCCAAACGGTTACGGATCGTCTCGACCGCTTGGGAAAGCGCGTACTCTTTGATCAAATCTTTTTCTTTATCGCTCAACGTAAGCGTATATCTTAACGCCTCTTTATTGACTTGCAAACCGCTAATCGTTTTGAGCATCTCGTCGATTTTTTTCTCTTCGTCTTTATCGAGAAGGCTAAACGAAATCGTCTCTTCGATCGCGCGTAAATCGTCGATGATAATATCATTGCTTTGTGCAAAAAATTTGACGCTTGAAGCAATCGATTTTACTTTGGATTTAATCGCTTCCTCGGTTTTGACGCCTAAGAGCATATGAAGACCGCCTTGAAGGTCGAGTCCTAAAGAGACTTTCGCACCTTTTTGCGTTTGCAGAAACGTCGGCATGGACATTCCCACGCCGAAAATAATAGCTATTAAAAAAATAACTAAACGATAGTTAAATTTTCCGGTGTTATTCATCGATTTTCTTTGAAATAAAGTCTCTGGAAACCTTTACGATCATCCCTTCATCATTAAGCTTAACTTTGATAGAATCTTCCTCAGGTTTCACGACTTCGCATATTAAACCGCCGTTAGTAATAATTTTATCGCCTTTTTTCAGTGCATCGAGCATCTCTTTATGCTTCTTCACTTGTTTTTGTTGTGGACGAATCACAAGAAAATAAAAAATCGCGAAAAGCACGACGAGTGGAAGTAATGAAGAAAGTAAACTTGCAGAACCTTGCATGGAAATCCTTTATGAAAAAAATTGTAATATCCTATTTTACACGCATTTATCTAATAAAAGCCTTTCTTATCGCTTCATGCCTCTCCGCCTTCATCTATTTCGCCTATGCAAACCTTACAATCCCCATGATGAATTCCCTTCTTGCGGGCATCGGATTCTACCTTTTGTTGGGTGAAAATCGTATCGTCTATTTTTGGAGCGGTTTTTTCATCGGTATTTTATGGTTTTATTGGATTAGTTTTAGCTTTGTCTACTACGATTTGGCGTTTCTTATTCCTTTTATTATCCTAAGCGTCGCGTTGGCGTACGCGTTTCTTTTTTGGCTAATCGCGCGCATCAGCACTTTTCCCATCGTCCAAAGCGTGCTTCTCGTCGCTACGATTTTTATCGCGCCGTTTGAGTTTAATTGGTTCAAACTCGATCTCTTGTTCCTCGATAGTTATATGAAGCCGACGTGGTGGGCTCTTTGGCTTTTTCTTGTAGCGCTTTCCCTATTAAAAATGCCCACTAAAGCCCTCAAAATCGTCGCAATCGTTCCGTTTCTTGCGTCCTTGAACTACCCTCTAGAATCTTTACATGTAAGCATCCCGCCGCTCAAAGCGACACTGCCCACGACGAACGTCCCTCAGTCGCAACGTTGGGACAGAGCGTATCAAGAAGCCGCATTGGACGAAAATTTTCGGCTGATCGAAGCGGCGATTCAAAACGGCGACGACCTGATCGTTTTGCCTGAGAGTGCCTTTCCGATGTATTTGAATCGTGCTTTACCCGTGATCGAAAAATTGACGGCGTATTCCAAGCAAATCGCCATCGTTGCGGGGGCACTAACGTACGAAGAGAACGTCGGTTATTACAATTCGTCGTATTTTTTCGCCGACGGCAAGATGCAAATCGCCCATAAAATTATTTTAGTGCCTTTCGGCGAAGAGGTTCCCTTGCCCGAATGGATCGTCAAAATCGTCAACCGACTCTTTTTCGACGGCGCGCAAGATTATCAAAAAGCAAAAACGCCGCAAGATTTCGTCATTCATGGAACGACCTTTAGAAGTGCTATTTGTTTTGAAGCTACCAGAGACGAACTGTTTGAAGGACATCCGCGTTATATGATCGCCATAAGCAACAATGCGTGGTTTGAACCTTCCATCGAACAAACCTTGCAACACCTGTTACTTCGTTATTATGCGGCAAAATACCAAACGGTGATTTATCATGCCGCTAACGGCGGTATCAGCGGTATTATCTTACCGTAAAGACGCCGCGGCGTCTTTACATGTAAGCTTCGTTCGATCTGAGTGTTTTTTATTTTTTGAGGTTTTTAAATAATTCGACGGCGTCGAGTTGTTCCCACGGATAGTCGCTTTGACCGACTTGCCCGCGTGCCGCGACGTCGGCATACAAAAACGTATCGGGGCCTGGTTTGTCCAATCCGAATTTACGCGTAATCCAGCGAGGCGTTAAGCTGAACGTTTCGTAAACAAATTGCGAAAGCTCGTCGTCTCCGATACTCGTAAACGTTCCGAAGGTATCGACCGAAACGGAAACGGGTTTTGCTACGCCGATCGCGTAGGAGAGTTGAACGGAACATTTTTTCGCCAAACCCGCCGCAACGATATTTTTCGCAATCCAACGTCCGGCATAAAGACCGCTACGATCTACTTTCGTATAATCTTTGCTCGATTGCGCGCCTCCGCCGATAGGAGAGTAGCCGCCGAAGCTATCGACGATGAGCTTGCGTCCGGTTAAACCCGAATCGTGAAGCGAACTATGGTTGACGTAACGTCCGGTGGGATTGATGTGAATAATCGTATTGTTCGGATCGTAAAGTTCCGTCGGAAGCCCCGTATCGTCGATCAGACCTTTAATCAACGAACGCACTTCTTCGATCGTCATATTTTCGTTGGAAGGAGCCGAAACGACGATCGTATGAATACGCCAAGGCTTGCACTCTTCAAAATTTTTTTTCGTACCGTAATCGACGGTCACTTGCGTTTTAATATCAACCCCGAGTTTATGGTTGTGAATCAAAGCGTAGTTATACACTTTATCGCACAACATACGTGCGTACGTAATCGCGGCGGGCATCAAATCCGCCGTTTCGCACGAAGCAAATCCAAACATAATGCCTTGATCGCCCGCACCGATCTCGCCGCTTTCTTGATCGACGCCTTGATTAATGTCGCTACTTTGTTGATTGAGTAATACTTGCACTTTAAGATCGTCCGGATGGAGGCATTGCGCTTTGGTAAAGGCCGATTTGCCGTTATAGCCGATCTTAATCAGCGCGTCTTTGACGATTTTTTCATAATCTTCAAACGAGAGAATCGTTTTGGTATTGACTTCACCGCCGATGACGACGTGTTTGCCTGCAACGAAAACTTCGCTGGCGACGCGTGAATTGCTATCGTTGATTAAAAGCGTATCGACGATACTGTCGGCGATAATATCCGCGCATTTGTCCGGATGTCCGGGGCTAACGACTTCTGAGGTAAAAAGGTAGTGTTGTTGAGTGTGTTCCATGTTTGTTTTCCATTTCTTTGTTTTCCTATTTTCAGACTCGCTTACGTGTCCGAAAACTTGTTTTCCATCCTTTTGTTTTCCATTTATGGTTTCACGAGAAGAGAAACATAAAATAAAAGTAAAAGTTTGAACCAAGGCTTTAAAAAGCCCGCCGCCGCTAAAACCGTGAATGCATCATACTCTTTTTTTTATAAACTAATCTTAGACGCTTCAACGACCGCTTAAAGCTTCAACGCTTCTAAAGGCTCCGACGAGATAGGGGTATTCCACGGTTGAATCGTCTTTTTATTCACCGTCTCGCGGACAAAGCCCAAAAACGTCTCGCGGTTTATTTCGATTGCTCCTAAAGATTTGAGATGATCGGTCGGCAATTGACAATCGATAAAATCGCTTCCCAAAGCATCTATTTTTCGGCAAAGTCCGACCAATGCGGCTTTAGAAGCATCGCGTCTTGTTGAGAACATCGACTCGCCGCAAAACATACCGCCCAAATGCAACCCGTACAAACCGCCGACCAAAGCTCCCTCGAAAAACGTTTCGACCGAATGAGCAAAGCCTTTGACATGTAAGTCGCAAAACGCTTCGATTAACGCTTCGCTAATCCAGCTGTTTTGTCCCTTTTGCAACCGCGTTTGCCAACATTGACGCATCACCGTTTCAAAACAAGTGTCGTAGCGAATCTCAAAATGTTTGAGGCTTTTGGCTAAACTTTTGGAAATTTTTATCGCATTCGGATAAAGAATAAGTCGCGGGTCGGGAGACCACCATAACACCGGATCGCCCTCGTTGAACCACGGGAAAATGCCTTGTTCGTAAGCACGCAACAAGCGATCGGAATTCAAATCGCCTCCCCATGCTAAAAGTCCCTCTTCGCTCGCGCAACGAGGATCGGGAAACGTATGCTCGTGCGGATGCAGTTTGGGAATAAGGATTTTAGTTGCCACCGCTGTACGTGAAAACCAATTGATCGGCTTTACAATCGATACGGCAAAGCCCGCCGTTTTTCAAGCGACCGAAAAGCACCTCTTCAGAGAGGGTCGTTTTGATTTGTTCGGCAATCACGCGACGTATCACGCGCGCGCCCATCTCTTTGCTGTACCCTTCCGCGGCAAGGTATTTTTTAGCCGCCGGCGTAGCTTGAATTTCGACATGTTTGTTTTTAAGCTGATCGCTAAGTTCGTTTAACATCTTCTCTACGACATGGATCATCACGGATTCGCTCAAAGGCGCAAAATGAATCACCTCATCCAAGCGGTTCCTAAACTCGGGAGAGAAGAACTCTTTAATCGCATGATCCGTTCGCGAACTCTCGCTCTTCGTGAAGCCCATCGTCGGGGCTTCTTTCGTTCCCAGATTGGAAGTCATAATGATGATAACGTTGCGAAAATCGATCTTGGTTCCGTTATTGTCCGTCAACGTCGCGCTGTCAAAGATTTGGAGCAAAATGTTCAGCATATCGGGATGCGCTTTTTCGATTTCGTCTAAGAGTAATACGGTATACGGGTGCTTTTTGATCGCTTCGCTGAGCTGTCCGCCCTCATCGTAACCGACGTATCCCGGAGGTGCGCCGATCAGGCGGCTGACGGTATGTTTTTCCATGTATTCGCTCATATCGTAACGCTCGAAATGGACGCCCAATTCATACGCAAGCTGTTTGGCGACTTCGGTTTTTCCCACGCCCGTAGGCCCTGCAAATAAAAACGCTCCGATCGGTGCGGTCGGATTTCCAAGTCCCGCACGGCTACGTTTGATCGCTTTTGCCAACGCCTCGATCGCGGCGTCTTGTCCAAAAATTTTCGCTTTAAGGTGCGCTTCTAAGTGTTGCATAATCTCGCCCTCGTCTTTGCTGACGTTCGGACTTGGGATATGCGCTACGCGTGAGAGTACGGCTTCAATGTCGCTCATTTCTACAACTTTTTTACGTTTTTTCGCTAGATGAAACGACGCCCCCACTTCATCGATCAGATCGATCGCCGAATCGGGTAAAAATTTATCGTTGATATATTTTTTCGCCAACTCGACCGATGCGCGAATCACTTCATTCGGGTATTTGACGCCGTGGTGCTTTTCGTAACTGCTTTTCAACCCTTTTAAGATCAAAAACGAGTCTTCGATGCTCGGCTCTAAAACGTCGATTTTGGCAAAACGACGGCTGAGTGCTTTGTCTTTGTCGAAGAAATTACGAAACTCTCCGTACGTCGTCGCGCCGATACAACGAATCTTTCCCGACGCCAAAGAGGGTTTTAACAAATTGGAAAGGTCCATCGAACCGCTTCCGGTTGCACCCGCTCCCACAATCGTATGAATTTCGTCGATAAATAAGATCGCCCCTTTTTTTTGCTCGAGTTCGCTCAAAATCTCCTTGAGACGTTTCTCAAAATCGCCTCGATACTTGGTTCCTGAAAGTAAAGAGCCCATATCAAGGGCATAAACGGGCGTGTTTTTCAAAATTTCGGGAACGTCGTTTTCACTGATTTTTTTGGCCAAACCTTCCACGATCGCCGTTTTACCCACGCCGGGTTCTCCGACTAAGATCGGATTGTTTTTCTTTCTGCGACACAACACTTGCATCACGCGGGCAACTTCTTCGCTTCGTCCGATGAGCGGATCGATTTGATGGGATTTGGCTAAAGCGATGAGATCGAGCGTGTATTTTGCCAAAGCACTTTCGCCCGCTTCTTCGTCGTTTTCGCTCTTTTTGTGTTCCGGTGCACTCATCGCCGTAACCTCTTCGGTAATCAAGAGCTTGTCCGCGCCTTGTTGAACCAAGAGCGAAACGCAAAAAGCGTTGGGCTCGTCCATCATCGCGATCAAAAGATCGTAGACGTTCGCTTCGCTTTTCCCCGCACTTTTGACATGTAACATCATGGTTTCGATGACGCGCGTTAACGCAACCGTTTCGACGGGCTCGTAATTCTCTTCGTTCGGTACGATTTGAGGATGTGCGGCAAAATATTTTTCCATGGAACGTTGCAAGAACGTAATGCTTAAGCCGCAATTGATCAGGAGATCGACGATACTCTCGTTGCTTAAAAGCGCGTAAAAAAGATGATCGATCGTGATATATTCATAGCGATGTTTGCGAACGAACGTCATCGCGTCGTTGAAAACGAAGTTGAGTTCTTGACTAACCATTTTTCATCCTTTCAATCTTCTTCCATGACGGCGCGAAGGGGAAATTTCTCCTCTTTCGCCATTTTACGCACGCGTGCCACTTTGGTTTCGGCGATTTCGTAAACGTAAACGCCGCATAAGCCTTTGCCTTGTTCGTGTACGTTTAACATAATTTCGGCGGCTTTTTCAAAACGATGATGAAAGACTTGCATCAAGACTTTAATCACAAAATCCATACTGCTGTAATCGTCGTTTAAAAGCAAAACTTTATAGAGTTTAGGCTCTTGAACCCTGATCGCTTCGGCAGTGTCGTTTTGAACTTCCCCTTGCGCCTTTGAATGCATATTTTCCTACTTTTCCACGATACGGTCGATGTCGCGTTGAATCACGTCCAAACCGACTTTACCGATGTAAAATTTAGTGTCGGGAAGATTTGTATAAATATCCCGAACGTTTTGATAAACGCCTTTTTTCAAAACGACTTTAAAAGGAACTTGCAACGTCGCTTTATACTGAATATCGCGTAAAATCGTCTCGACCAAACGTTTATTGGTAGCCGCGTTACTGATAAAATAATAGGCGTTGTATTTCGCGGCGAAATTTTCAACCACGTACTCGTCGCTCACCTCTTCAAAGAAGTTGAGACCTATTAACATCACGTTGTCGGCGTTTTGCAACTGAAAGTCCATCAACGAAGGAGCTTCCTCTTGGCAAGGTGCACAAAACGTACCGAAGATATCAAACATAAGAATCTTCTCTTCATCGTCTTCGATCACAAATCCGCCGTTTTGGCGCAAAAGCGTTATTTTCGCGCCCGAAACGCTTTTGAGTTCGACTTTATCGCCGTCTTTAAAGGGTTCGACGACGCTAGGCGATGCTTTGGGCGTCGAAGAGTCGCAGCCGATAAAAAACATTAGTGACATTATTGTCAAAAAAAGTCGTAAGAAATGTTTCATAAGATCATCCTCATTTTTTCAAAATTCTACATGCTTTATATAAATAATATGTAAATTACTCTTTATAAAGATGATTTTTGATAGCCGTTTTAGCCTCTCGTTCCGCATCTTTGCGCTTCAAATCCTCACGCTTGTCGTGCAAGTTTTTACCGCGCACCAAAGCAATTTCGACTTTAACGATGTTTTTGGCGTTAAAATAAACCGACAAAGGAACGATCGTCAGCCCCTCTTTTGCGACTTTGGCATCCCATTTTCGAAGTTCTTTGATATGAAGCAATAATTTACGATCGCTTCGTTCGTTCGGCGTAAAATGCGGATTGGCGGTACTTAAATGCGAAATATGCGCATTAAGTAAAAACGCTTCGCCCTTAATCAATCGTACGAACGAATCTTTGAGATTGATTTTGCCTTGGCGAATGGCTTTCACCTCACTGCCTTGCAAGACGATTCCCGCTTCTAATTTTTCTAAAATTTCATAATCGTGATACGCTTTTTTATTGCGTGCAACGGGTTCACCCATTTAAAAACCTCTTTTAGTGTGCTTTAATTCGAAAAAAACTGCTGCCGCTACCGCTAAAAAACCATCCCTCTTTTGCCATCGTCGGAAGCTCAGGGTAGGCTTTTAAACACGCGGCGTACAAGTCGTTGAGCCTTTGAGGTTCATACGACGCTAAAAGCTCCGCGCTTTTGCACGAAAGCATAGGCAAAGCGTCTTGCGGCGCGATCGATGCTAAAAAAAACTCCCGAAAAGTCGTATAGACGCGTGCGGTGTCGCATGCAAGATTTGGCGTGAAAACCTCAAGTTCCAACGCCTCTTCTTCGTATAATGAGACGGTTTCGCCGATGCCGCTGACGTTGGCACTTTCATAGCCAGAGGCGAAAAAAGCGACGTCGGCTCCCACGCGCGAGCCGATACGCATCATCTCTTCGTTCGATAAGAAAAGCCCTGCCCTGTCGTTTAGCATCCGTAAAAAGGTTGCCGCGTCGCTGCTTCCGCCGCCAAGACCCGCTCCCGTCGGAATTTGTTTCTTGACATGTAAGGCGTACATTTGCATCACGCGCTCGATCTCTTTGGAAAATCCCTGCTCTTGCAAAACGCGATAGATTTTGTAAAGCGTATTGTGTTCGAGCGCACAATTAAAATCACCGACCAATTCAAACGCTTGCGTCGTTTGTTTCGGGACGAAAGAAAGCGTGTCGTACAGATCGCGAACGCGCATAAATCGGGAATAAAGTTCGTGATAGTTTCCGCGCGTACCGACGATTTTCAGAAAAATATTGACTTTAGCGTGAGCGAAATAGTGCATTATTTGAGCTTTTGGCTGAGACTTAAAAGCAGTTCCGTTTCGACATGTCGACTGGCTTCAATGTTGCTTTGCTTGATGGCGCGCGCTAGCTCTTCACGCAAAATCAACGTCTCTTTGGGCGCATCGAAACCGAGTTTCACGACGCCTTTGGAAATTTCAACGACGCGTATCGTGACGTTGTCGTTTAAAACGATGCCCTCGCCGGTTTTTCGTGTAAGTATTAACATGTAACGCCTTTGAGCGATAGTGAATTGAGAAGATATTCTACTCCATTTGCGCTGATTTGCACAATGCTTAAGACCTCATCGATGACGAGGGCATAGACGCCCTCGTCGCGGCATTCGAAATTTTCAACAGCAAGCTTTCGACCCAATGCAATATCGCTCGGATCACCCCAATACGTATTTCTCGGTAAATCCAGATAATCTAAAGGAGCTAAAGCGCGTTCGTTTTCGTACGTAAAATCGCCTTCGCTCAAGCGTTCCAAAGCGCTTAAAGCTCCCTCAAATCCCAATTTTCGTGCGATCATTTCGCCGATACTGCGTACGTAACCGCCCTCTGAAATCGTGATATCAAAGGTTAAAAACGGATGCGCGTAATGCACCAACGTACAGTCAAAAACCTCGCTGGTAATGTGTTTGAGCTCAAACGCTTTATCGGCACGCGCCAAATCGTACGCGCGTTCGCCTTCGATCTTCTTTGCCGAATATTTAGGCGGTACGTAAGTTATTCGCCCGATCATACTCTTTAAAACAATGGCGATCGAATCGGGGTGAAAAGGCATCATCTGCTCGACGCGATCGATCTTCTCGATGTCCAAACTCGGACTATGCGCGCCGATCCAAAGCGTCGCGCGATAACGCTTGGGAGCTTTTTTCAAAAAACGAAAAAGCTTGGTATAACTTCCGAAAGCAACGATCAAAACGCCTTTGGCAAACGGATCAAGCGTTCCCGAAAAGCCCGCTTTTTTAACGCCGTAGCGTCGTTTGATGCGGCTTAAAAAATGGTTGCATACCGTACCCTCGGGTTTATAAGCGACAAAAAGGCGATTTGACATTAGATTTTTTCCACGAACGACGCCAAAATATCGCGTTTCGTTCCGCTAAAATTAATTTGAAGTTTGAATTCTCTGCCGACTTTACTGACTTCGCTTACGCGACCGATACCGAAAATCTTATGTTTGACCAAATCGCCTTTTTTAAACGACGTCGTCTTTTCAAAAATCAAACTTCCCTCACAGACGCCCGCCTCTTTAAGAAAGCGGCTTTTACTGAGTTCGGCGCGGCGTCCTTTGTAAAAACGGCTACTCGAATAACTCAGCGTCAACTCTTTTTTCGCACGCGTAATCGCGACGTAGCCCAAGCGTCTTTCTTCTTCGATATCGCTTCCGTCTCCGATCAACGGGAAAAAACCCTCTTCCAATCCGATAACGAAAAGGTATTCAAACTCCAATCCTTTGCTGGCATGAATGCTCATAATTGAAATATTTTCACTGTCGATTTGATCTTGGTCGCTTTGAAGCGCAAGTTCGTTGAGAAAATCGTCCACGTTCATCTGCGGATTTTGTTTGACGTAATCGCGGAAAAGTCCGTAAAATTCGTCGATATTTGAAAGTCTTTCCACCGAATCGGGCTGGTTGTCGTAATAGGACTTGATCGCAAACGCCTCTTCGATCGCATCGATCATGTCGTAGGTAGAAGTTTGTTGAATCTCGCGCATACGGTCGATATTTTGTACAAACGCTTTGAGGGCGACGGCCGCTTTTTTCGTCGCTTCTTTCTCGATGATCTCTTCGTTTTTACCGATGTATTCGTACACCGATAAACGTTGATCGTACGCAGCTTTAAAAATACGCTCCATCGTCACTTTCCCGAGTCCGCGTTTAGGGCGGTTGATAATGCGTTTGATGGAGAAATCGTCATGCGGATTGGCGATCATACGCAAATAGCTAATCACGTCTTTGACTTCCGCACGCTCGTAAAATTTGACGCCGCCGACCATATTGTAAGGAATTTGCGCTTTATTGAGTCCCTCTTCCAAGGAACGGCTTAAGGCGTTAATGCGGTACAAAACGGCAATGTCTTTAGGATTGACGCCGCTTTCAATCAATTTTTTAATGCGCTTGGCGATCGTGGACGCTTCTTGATTCTCGTCGCTCGATTCGATCACTTCGATCTCTTTTCCCTCGCCTTTGGTGCTCTCCAAAACTTTTCCGATACGTCCGCGGTTATGATCGATCAAATCGTTGGCGGCTTTAAGGATCTGAGCGCTTGAGCGGTAATTTTTTTCAAGCTTAATAATCGTCACGTCCTCAAACGATTCGTGAAATTCCAAAATATTTTTGATGTTTGCGCCGCGCCAACCGTAAATACTTTGATCGTCGTCGCCGACGACGCAAAGATTGTTGTGCGTATGGCAGAGTTTGCGAAGCAGTTTGTACTGCAATTCGTTCGTGTCTTGATATTCGTCGACCATGATGTACTGATAACGTCGGCTCATCTCTTCACACAAGGCTTCGTCTTTTTCTAAAATGAGATAGGGTAAAACCAGCAAATCGTCAAAATCGACCAAATTGTTCTCTTGCAGATACGTTTCGTAACGTTCGTAGATTTTAGCGATGCTTTGATAGTGCTTTTGTTCGGCTTTTTCCCATGCCGTTTGCGGATCGAGCAAGGAAGTTTTATAGCGCGAAATTTCGCTTGAGATCATACCGGTCGGTAACTCCGTCGAAGTATTGAGTGCTTTTAAAATGCGTTTTTTATCATCGGTATCGATCACGACAAAGCTGTTTTTTCGCCCGATTTTCTCGATGTGAAACTTCAGAAAAAGCAACCCGAATTTGTGAAACGTACACAATAGCGGAGGATACGACTGGTGATCTCCCAGCAATGCCATCGCACGTTCGCGCATTTCGCTTGCGGCTTTGTTGGTAAACGTTAGGGTCAACGTATTGGACGGAGGAATGCCTTGGTCTAAAAGGTACGCCAAGCGAGCGGTGATCGTTTTCGTTTTACCGCTACCGGCTCCCGCCAAAATCAAAATAGGACCGTCGATACATTCAACGGCTTTTTGTTGCGATTCGTTCAGTGTGGCTGCATCTTGCATCGTTCGGTCTACTTTTTATTTTTATTATAGCAAAAAAAGTTTAAGCAAACCTCTAAAGAGCGCGCAAAGCAGGTCGTCATTGTTTTTACTATTATTTTTGGTTATAATAAAATGCTCAAACGAAGCACGGTTATACACTACGAAATTACAAGGATTTTTATGTTAAAAGATTTCTCCAAAATAGAAACCTTTTTGACGGTCGTTCGCGAAAAAAGCTTTTCAAAAGCTTCTAAAAAACTCGGCATCAGTCAGCCCGCCGTAACGCAGCAAATTAAGCTTTTAGAAGAGTATCTGGATACGCAAATCGTCGATCGTAAAAAAAACGGCATTAAATTAACGACGGCCGGCGAAGAACTTTTCAAAGTCGCGATTAAACTCGAAAAACAGATTTTAGCGGCGGAACGAGAGATGTTACGACTCGTCAACAAAGAGGTTATTTTCGTCTTGGGAGCCTCTCCCGTCATCGGAAACTATATCCTGCCCAACTTTCTCAACGACATCCAAGAAGCGATTAAAAACAACGTGATGCTGAAAGTTGAAGACGCCGCGGGTATTACCGAAAAACTGCTCGATAAAAAAATCGATTTGGCATTGATCGAAGCACCGATTTTCCAAGAAGGGATTATCTATCGCGAATGGCTTGAAGACGAATTGGTCATTACCAGCCGTTCCCCGCTTCCCAAAATCGTTCGCAAAGAAGATTTACTCTCCTACAATTGGATTTGTCGCGAAGAGGAGTCCAACACGCGTAAAATTATTCACGAAACGTTTGAGAAGATGGACATCGACTGCAAAAGCTTTAAGGTCAAAAGTATCGTCACAAGTTCGACCGCCGTCAAAAATACGCTCATGAAAGCCAACATCGAAGAAAAGCCGACCGTATCGATTCTCTCGAAACATATTATCAGCGAAGAGGTCGAGCAAGGCTTACTGTTTACGACGAAAATGAAAGGGCTTAAACTCACGCGAATGCTCTATCTTTGCCATATCAAAGACCGCAAACACGATGCTTTGATCGATAACGTCATTAATTACATTATGAGCAAACAAGAGCTAAAGAGTTAACGACTTCTTACATGTAAAGCTTACATGTAAGAATCAAAGCGGGCTGTTTCGTACAACCCGCCTTCTTCGATCCTTTGTTATTTTTTAATCAATTTTTGATTGTGGGGATTGGAGAGAAACGCGCTCATGGAGCGTTGAAGCCCGTTTGATTTGTCTTCTTTGGGTGTTTTTTTGCTAGAAGCGGTACCGAGGTTAATAAAAATAGGCACTTCCTCGACGATAATTTGTAAAATCGACTCCAACGGAAACGTCACCAAAGAGCCGAAATTATGACTTCCGAATCCCGCTTCAAAACTGATCGTCCCGTTATACACCTGCGTACTTTCAAACGTATAACCCGCCAAATAAAACATCGTAATGGGTTTAAAATTTTGTCGAATTTCAGGCGGAAGTTCCGGCTCAAACGTCACATCGGCGATATTGGTCAAAACGGAAAAATGAACGCCTCGCTTTAAAAGCAACTCTACCATCTCTTTACCGTGCTTCTTCATCAATTGACAAAACTCTTCGTCCCCCAATAAAGCGTCAAGCATCGCACATTCCTTTGAATTCTTGGAGTAAGTTTTCGATTTCGCCGATACCCAAAAGCCAAAAACGCTCGTCGTCGATGTCAAATCCGAACTTTTGAATCAACGTCTTAGGACTTTGACTTCCTCCGGCACTTAAAAAACTCGTATAGTGTTGTACAAACGTCGCTTTATCGCTTTTTTTATACAAACCGTACAACGCCAGTACCAACAGTTGCCCGTAACTGTACGCATAGCAATAAAACGGAGAATGAATAAAATGCGGGATATAACTCCACCACAAATGATAATTGGAACTGAGCGTAATGCTTGAGCCGAACATCTTTTGACTCTCTTGCATCCAGTAACGATTGAACGTTGCCGTATCCAATTCGCCTTCATGCGCATGCACTTTGCGTTCAAACGTCGTAAAGTTGATCTGACGGTAAAGCGTTGAAAAAATATCTTCGATTTTACTGGCATATAAAGAGCGTTTTTCGTCTAAGCTCAATCCCTCTTTAATGGCGTCGAAAACAAGCATTTCGGCAAAAACCGAAGCGGTTTCGGAGGTCGTTAAGGGCGTATCGCTGCCTAAATAACCGACGTCGCGAGAAAGATACTGATGAATCGCATGCCCAAGCTCGTGCGCCAAGGTAAACAGATCACGCCGCGTATCGGTGTGGTTGAGCAACACGTACGGATGCGTGCTAGGCGTCGCCGGATGTGAAAATGCGCCGCCGCGTTTTTTCGTTTGAGGAAAAACGTCGATCCAACCTTGCGTAAATGCCGTTGAAGCGATCTCGTAAAATTTGGGATTAAATTTGGCAAACGCGTCTAAGACGATCTGTTTCGAGTTTTCAAAATCATAGCACGCCTTGCTCTCTTCCAAAGGTGCGTAACGATCGTACTCGTACAACGTTTCCAATCCCAAAAGCTTGGCTTTCAACGCATAATATTCATGCACGAGGTGAAAACTGTTTTCGGCGGCGGCGATGAGCGCATCGACACTTTTTTGCGTGATTTTATTGTCTAAATGGCGCGGTTGTTCGGCATTTTTATAACCGCGAAGTTCACATTCGCTTGCCAAATCGGTTTTGATCATGTTAAAAATATACGCTAACAAAGGCTGATGGGGTTTTAAGCCCTTCGTAAAAGCGTCGGCGGCTTTTTTGCGCACTTCGCGGGAGGGGTCTTGAAGCTTGCTGAGAATCTCTTCTTCGGAGAGCTTTTTGCCTTCAAAGTTAAACGTCAATCGGCTAAAGTGTTCATCGAACAAACGGCTAAACGCCGAAGCGGACGTCATCTCTTTTTTCAATAAAATACGCTCTTCTTTTTGAGAAAGCTGATAGGGTTTTTCTTCGATGAGCGATTCTAAATAAAAGGCGTAATGCGGGCTTAACGCGATGAGTTCTTCTTGTTTGGTTTTCGTTAGTTTGTTAAATTCAAGTTCGAAAAAAAGCAAATGCTCGCCGATACGGCTTTGTTCTTGCTGGTAACGGGCGAAAAAACCGCCTTTGTCGCTGTCGGTCGCAAAGTTTAAAAAAGCATACGTCATAATGCGACCCAAAATCTCGTTAATCGCCTCGTACTCACGAATCGATTCTAAAAATTCGTGACCGCTCAGCTCTTTGAGCTTGCCTTTGCAGACGTTCTCAAAACCGATCGCACGATTTCGTGCCTCGTTCAAATCTGCTTCTAAGTCAGATTCGTGCTTGTATAAAGCGGATAAATCCCAATTCAATACTTAATCCTTCACACATACGTTTTCAAGAATTTCAAATCCTCTAAGAGCATTCATTATAGCAAATTTTCGGGCTTTTTGAATGTCTCCTACGGATAAACTTTCGGCTTTAATCTTCCCTTGCGCCAGCAATCTTGCCCGTGTCGTTCCTGCCAAAAGCGGACACAAAGGCGTTTTCCATTCGCCGTCGATCCATAAAGCGATATTGGCAATCGTCGTATCTTTTAATTCGCCGTGACGAACGATCAACACCTCATCGGTATCGTCGCGTTTCAGCAGATTCAACGCTTCGCGATCGCAATATTTGTAGTCGTACGCAAGCGGGCTTTCGGCCAAAGCGATCGTCTGGATCGGTGTAGGTTCGTACGCGCGGTAGTCGATGTGCGTAATCGTTTCACAGTATTCGACGCGCACCCGAAAAACGCCGCGGCAAGGCGGAATGATCGCTCGTGAAAGCGCGATCGGCTCTTGACATGTAAACAGTGCTCGCCTCGTTTGATCGAAGCGGGCTTGATGGTACTCCAAATGCAATAACGTGCCATCAACGGCCTTGATCGTTTCAAAGCACGGGGATATAAACTTTATGGCACACCTCTTCGTACTCTTTCAGCGGATCGCTTAAAAGCGTGATTCCTCCGCCGCTTTTGTAGACAAACCCTTCATCGGTTTTTTCGATAAAACGGATCATCACCGCACTGTTTAGCCCTTTTGCGTCGTATACGCCGAAAATTCCGGTAAAAAAGCCGCGGTCATAACCTTCGATTTGCTCGATCAACTCGACGCTTTTTCGTTTCGGCGTTCCGCTGATCGACCCCGCCGGCAATAAATCGGCGATAATCTCGCCGATACGATCATGCCATGTCGGCTCCAAGCATGCGCTAATATGCGAACTGACATGTAAAAGCTCTTTTTCGCCCGCTTGGATCGCCTCGACGTAACGAAAACGCTTGACACGGACGTTTGTCGCGACACGTGCGAGATCGTTGCGTAAAAGATCGACGACCATCACATGTTCGGCTTTTTCTTTTTCGTCGTTTAAAATACGTTCTTTCGCATTATCGATGCTTGCATCGATCGTTCCCTTCATCGGATACGCCATAATGCAATCGTTTTCGATTTTGACGAAACGTTCGGGCGAAAAGCAGACGAACCGATCTTTAAAAAAGAGTTTAAACGGTGCGTTTGCCGCATAAAAAATCGCGCGAAGGTCTAAATCGCCGCGCAACAACGTCGGTGCGGTCAAATTGAGAAGGTAGGTATTACCCGAGCGTATTGCTTCTTGAACCGCCTCGATTTTACGAAGGTAATTGTGAAAATCCGGAAACGATTTTTCAAACGTAAACGTCTGTTTCAAAGAAGGAGGCTCGGCATCGAGCGCATACAAAATATCCGGATCAAGCGTTGAAAGCGCTTGGGCGTAAAACTGTTTAATGTTATAATCGACGACAAAGAAAAAAGGCGTACGTTGTTGTCCGAAGCGATTGAGCGTTTGAACAAACTCAATGGGCAATCAGCTTCTCCAAAACCGCCATTCGAACGGCAACGCCGTTTTTAACCTGCTCCAAAATCTTAGACCGCGGATCTTTCATCATAAAATCGTCTACGTCCACGTTACGATGCACGGGGCCTGGATGCAAAACGATAATATCGCGATCTTTCATCAACTTAGACGTAATGCAAAAATCGGTCGCATAATCTTTGAGCGAAGCGTAAATTTGATTGGTATGGCGTTCGGTTTGCGTGCGAAGGCTCATGATGACGTTGACGTCGTCGATCACCTCTTCGATGCGATGGGAGGTACGTAAATGCGTTTGCGGTAGGAAATGCGGCGGAGCGACCAAAATAACCTCGACGCCCATACGGCCTAAAAGCTCGATATTGCTGTTGGCGACGCGGGAATTTTTAATATCGCCGACGATCGCGACCTTTTTACCGCGCACGTCGCCGAAATGGCGTCGCATCGTAAAAAGGTCCAACAAAGCCTGCGTCGGATGGGCATGCGAGCCGTCGCCGCCGTTTACGATAGGGCAATTGACGTAATTGGCTAAAATATGCGGAACACCGGAACTTTTATGTCGCACGACGATCGCATCGGGTCCCATGGCATCAAGATTGGCCGCCGTATCGAAAAGCGTTTCGCCCTTGCTCGAAGAACTACGCGAAACGTCCAAACTCACGACCATCGCACCGAGCCGTTTTGCGGCAATTTCAAAACTACTGCGCGTTCGCGTCGAATTTTCGAAAAAAATCGTAATGACCGTTTTATTGTTCAAAATATCTCTTGGTTTTTCGTCTAAAAATTCATCGGCGCGCGCCAAGATATGTTCGACTTCTTCCAACGAAAAATCTCGCGTATTGATCAAATGTTTCACGCGTTGCTCCTTGCAAAATCTGCCAAAATTGTAACAAAGCATGACTGTAAGTTTGATTAACGTTTTATTGTTCAAGATGTGCTACAATTCCGAAAAAAAGGAGAAAAACGTTATGAAAAAACACCTTTATCTCTCATGCTTATGCCTTTTCGCTTCTGCACTTTATGCCGAAAGTTTTACGTTTCAAGAAGACGTTCGCGTCTCCAATAGCCAACGAGAATACCACGGCTCATCCACAAGCGTTCCGTATCAAGAGTGTTGGGACGAACAAGTCGAAGTGCCCTCTTCCTCTTCGGGAAACGAAGGAACCGTGGGTGCGATTATCGGCGGTGTCGCCGGCGGCGTTTTAGGTCATCAAGTCGGCGGCGGAACGGGTAAAACGGCGGCAACGATCGGCGGAGCGGTGGTCGGAACGATGGTCGGAAAAAACGTTGCGGAAAACAATTCGGGACCGACGTATAAAACGCAAAGACGTTGTACGACGCGTTACGAAGAACGAAACGACGGTGCGCCGCTTTTTCGCAACACCGCGTATTATAAAAACCAACCGATCGTCAAATACTCCGATCGTCCGTTAGACTATATTCGCGTTAACGTCACGGTAAGTTACTAAACTGCGTGCGATTGCGGACATATCGTCTTGCACGCTTAAAACCCTGCCGAAGAGTTTTTTTAAAAACGGCAGGGAAATCTTCTCAAACGCCGCACGATCCTCCGCGCATTTGGAATTGACGCACCATTCGTAGTTATCGACGCCTAAAGAATCCAACAAATGCAAATTAAGCAATAAATCGTTGATGCACCCTAATCTATCGTGCGCCACCAAGAGCGTTCGGGCGTTAAAAAGGCGCATCAGATCGTACATGTAAAAATCTTCTTCGATCGGCACGAGCAAACCGCCCGCCCCCTCAATCAAAACGATGTCGCTTAAAGCTTCGATCTTTTCATAAGCATGGCGTAAAACGTCCGGATCGATTTTTTTACGTCCTTTGGCGACATACGGCGCCGCGGGCAATTCAAACCGGTACGGAACGATGTCGTGAATCGTCAACGATTCTAACGCCTTATTGTGCGCTTTGGCAGTCTTGAACAAAAGCGTCCCGTCTAAAGGAACAGGAGCTACGCCCGTCTCGATAGGTTTCATCACGCCGACTTTCAAGCCTTGTTCGCTCAATGTTTCAAGCAACCTAAGCGTCGTATAGGTTTTACCGATATCGGTATTGGTTGCACTAATAAATAAGGGAGGATATTTCATCATGAAGCTTCTTTTTTTGCAAAATTATACTCTTAAAAAATAAAGATGCGATCAAAATCCGGCGTTTACTTAAACCGTACGGGAACGCAAAAGTCGAGGTCGAACCGTTCGCACGGATCGATGAAGTGGTTTTGCCGATAGATCGCAAACGAAGGTAAAGAGACTTTTTCATAATCGCTTTTAGGGAACCATTCATGGTAAATGACGTCCATATACTTTTTCAAATCGCCGTAGACGCCTTGCAACGAGAAAATTGCGCAAAAGGTTTGCGGTATTTTCATCACGCCGATTTCACCGCTTCGGTAAAATTTGCGTGTTTTGGGAAGCTCCAAACACGCAACGTAATGGCATTTAGAAGCCTCGACAAAACGCGGATTACTATGGTGCAGGGCGATCATGGTTTGCGCGTTAAACGCGATACCCTCTTGCAATGCCCACGCCTGAAGTTTTAACCATGCGGTTTGAATACTCTTGTCGTAACCTTTATGCCGAACGTAGGCAACCTCGAACGAAGGCATCGCCGCCACTTTGACATGTAAGGGTTTCCCCGAGAAACTCAAATCGCGATGGGCATTGATTTGGTCGACTTCGCGCCATTTACTGGGCGTAACGCCGAAGTTTTCTTTAAAAGCCTGCGTAAAAGAAGCATTGGAGTGAAATCCGACTTCGCGCATAATGTGCGTAATCGTTGCCTCGGGCGTGAAAAGTAACACGTTGGCGGCATGTTCGAGTTTGACGCGCTTCGCATACGCATGAACGCTCTCGCCGACGACTTCTTTAAAAATGCGGTTAAAATGAAAGACCGACATCGCAACGTTACCCGCCAAGGTTTCGACGCTTAAATTTTGCGACAAGTCGGCATGAATCGCATACAACGTTTCGTTGATACGCTCGATATGGTCGTTTTGAGTCGTTCTTTTATGTTTCATGCAACAATTATAGCACAAACGGACAAAGGAAATCGGTGTTTATCGGTGGTTATTTCATCGTATCTTTTCTATAATAACGCTTTATATTTTGAAAAAGGCTCTTCTTATGCAAACCAAATTAGCCAAACGCATCACAACCGCTTCACGTTCGTTTACGCGAACGATTTTAGATTTGACGGCACAAAATACGATTATCTCTTTTGCCGGCGGACTT
The DNA here is from genome assembly GCF_000789415.1 of Sulfurospirillum sp. MES. Lineage (NCBI taxonomy): Bacteria > Pseudomonadati > Campylobacterota > Epsilonproteobacteria > Campylobacterales > Sulfurospirillaceae > Sulfurospirillum > Sulfurospirillum sp. MES. The sequence continues at coordinate 389,020 of NZ_JSEC01000002.1, forward strand.
CCCGATGCGGCGTTGTTTCCGGCGGATGCTATCGAAAAACACTCCAAAGCGCTTTTTGCCGAAAAAGACAATCGTCTTTTCCAATACAGCAATGCTTCAGGCGTTCCCGCCCTCAAAGAGCAAATCGCCAAACACTACCGCGACACGCACGCAGAAGAGATTATGTTAACGAACGGCTCTCAACAAGGGCTTGATTTGATGTGTAAAACGTTTTTAGACCCGAACGATTGCATTATCGTCGAAGACCCAAGCTATCTTGCGGCATTGGGGCTTTTTCGCATGTACGACGTTACGATCAAAGCGGCACCCTTAACGCCTGATGGCGTTGATACCGAAGCCTTGGAAGTTCTTTTTAAAACCCATCGTCCCAAATTTTTTTATACGATACCGATTTTTCAAAACCCCACAGGCTATTCGTACACCATGCAAACCCGTCTTGAAGTAGTGCGTTTGGCGAAAGCATATCACGTCATCTTGTTGGAAGATAGCCCGTACGAAGCGCTTCGCTACGAAGGCGTATCGACGACTTCGTTTGCCGATCTCTTACCCGAATGGACCGTGGCGTTGGGAACGTTTTCGAAAACTTTGGCACCGGATTTTCGTATCGGTTGGATCAAAGCACCCAAAGAGATTATCAGTGCGTTAACCCTTTCCAAAGAGAGTACGGACCTTCAAAATTCCAAATTTTTTCAACTCGTCTGCGCGCGCATGATGCAAAGCGGCGAATTGCAAGCACATGTCAAAAGCCTCGTCGATTATTATCGTCCGAAACGCGATGCGATGGTAGCGGCACTCAAACGTTATTTTGGCGAGAGTATCGATTTTGTCGTACCGGAGGGCGGTATGTTTATTTGGGTTCATTTTAAAAAATGCAACGACAGTATGAAACTGTTCGACCTTGCCATTCAAAAAGGGGTTGCCTTTGTGCCCGGTTCGGTTTTCTTTGCCGATAAACATGAAAGCGGTTACGGAAGACTCAACTATACCAACTCGAGCTTAGAGCAAATCGATGAAGGCGTGAGAAAATTACAACAAGCTTATAGCGAACTTTAAGATTTTTTACACACGATGTCGCCGAGCGTTGCCCCTACGGCTTCGGCGACAACCTGACATTTGACTTTAAAAAGAAAAAAAATCGGATCATCGCTTCGTTCGTTCAGACATTCAAAATTACCCATGCCCTTGGAAAGGATACAGTCGGCTTTTTCAAAAAGCTCTCGAGCCGACGGCGACATCAGCTCAAACGCCAATCCGGGCGTCGGAACGCCGCTGTCGACAAGCGTTGCCACTTCGTCCATGCCTGAAGCCATAGCATCTTCATACGTCAAATCGTTAATAATCGGTCGACCGCGCACGAAATAATAGACGTCGATCGTCGGGTAAAGCCTTCGAATCGTCTGAATGCACAGTTTATCAAACATTTCTTCCCCCGCATTGTCCGCAAGGTAAACTAAGGTGTGCGTTTTTTGAAGTGTTGCTTGCAATGCCGAAAAATCATCGATTGCAAAAGGGGTATGATAGATTTTTTCCAGTTCTTCGGAGAGGTCGTAGAGCATAACCGCCGCCAAATCGATCACGTTACCCGCCACGGCGGTTTTAAGTGCACTTAGAAGAGGGGCGGTGCTTTGCTCGATATGCGTTTGACATAAAGGGAGAAAGGCTTTGGCTTTGAGAGATGAAGCTTTTTTAAAGTCGCCGTACAAATCCCTAACGCCCAATAACCGAGCCATCGCTTCATAAAGCGGTGCGGCATTGTGAGGCGGCGTTTGATCGGTGTCAAAATCCTCAATCAATCGGCGTGCCAAGGAGTCGATAGCGTTTTTTTGTTCCGACGTTAGATTTAAGAGCGTACCCACGCGTTTACTTTGGTCGTAAATACAGGTTAAACAGCGTTGATCAAGATACATTACAAACTTTCAAAGAAGATACGCGAAGAAAAAAGGAGAAGAAGCGGCGAAACCAAGACATCCACCGCTTCGAAAAAAAATTATTTTCTAAGTTCTTTAATTTTTGCAGCTTTACCGCGTCTATCACGAAGATAGAAGAGTTTTGAACGTCTAACGATACCGCGTCTTACGACAACGATTTCTTCGATACTGTCGGAGAAAATAGGGAAAATTCTCTCAACGCCTACGCCGTTAGCACCGATTTTACGTACGATAAATGTTTCACCCGTACCGGTTCCGCGTCTTGCGATACAGATACCCTCAAAATTTTGAACACGTTGTTTGTCGCCTTCGATAATTTTAACGGCAACTTTAATCGTATCACCTGCTCTAAAATCAGGAATATTCTTCGCAGAAATCTGTCCTGCTTCAAAAGCTTCAATATATTTATTTCTCATTGCATCATCCTTTATATCATTTCTAATGCTTCACGCTAAAGCGAGAAAACAGATCCGGTCTGAAATATTTCGTCTTTGATTCAGACATTTTATTTTTTAAGCTTGTGATTTTAGCGTGGTTTCCCTTTAAAAACTCTGAGGGCACGGATTTATTTTCATAAATTGCCGGCTTTGAGAAACACGGGGCCTCTAAAAGAGGCTCTTCAAAGCTCTCCACGTTTAACGAATCACTGTTGCCTAAAACACCTTTGATGTTACGGCTAATGGCATCGCTGAGTACCAAACTCGGAAGTTCCCCTCCGGTTAGGACATAATCCCCGATGCAAAAGAGCTCATCGGCGAACGTCTCGATAACGCGTTCGTCGATCCCCTCATACCGTCCGCTAACAAAAACAATATGCTCTTTTTGCGCCAAGCGTTTCGCATCGTTTTGCGTAAAAAGTTTTCCGGCGGGTGTCGGAAAAATCATATATGCCTCGGGCGAAGACTCTTTGATCCGACGTAACAGATCAAAAAGCGGTTGCGGAAACAACACGAGTCCTGCTCCGCCGCTGGCTTGATAGTCGTCTACTTTACCGTGTTTGTTGTCGGTAAAATCGCGAGGATTAAAAAAATCCACGCTTAAGAGCCCTTTGGCGATCGCCCTCTTCAAAATAGAATCTTCAAAATACGAAGCGATCAATCCCTCAAAAAGCGTCACGTAAGAAAAACGCATCACGAATTCTCCAGAATTCCTAAAGCATCTTTACTACGTATCTCTTTTGCACTTGGGTCGAACGAGAGAATATACCGCTCGATATACGGAAGATAAAAGGATGTGACATGTCCTTTTTTGACCAACTCCGCATCGGTTCGAACTACCAAATAATCCGTCGTTACGATACGCTCGATCTCATCGACGGTGCCTAAGAGCGTCCCGTCTTCATCGATCACGCGAGCATCGATCAACTCAAACCAAAAGAATTCGTCTTTTTGAAGCGCACACTCTTTAAGCGAAGTTTCCTTCGACGTAAACAACTGAGTATTGACGAGCTTTACGGCAGATTCTCGGTCAAGATAGCCGACAAAAGAGATGAGCGAGCGCGCTTGGTGGTACGAAAAGACTTCAAGCATTTCGCCTTTTTGGGTCGTAAACGTTTTGCCTTTTCTAAACTGTTCCGGAAAATCACACTCCAAATGAAGTTTGAGTTCTCCCTTAAGTCCCACGAGTCGCCCGAGAACGGCGACTTCGATGAGAGAAGATTGATTATTCATCGTTGGCTTTAACGGTAACTCTATAAGACTTGCCGTCTTTGGCTTTACAACCGGAAATAAGCGTTTTAAGCGAGTTAATCATTTTGCCGTCTTTACCGATCAATTTACCCGTATCGATTTTGTCCGCATAAATGACCACTTCGCAAAAACTGCCGTCGACATCGCTTCGTTCGACTCTTACGCCTTTAGGATTATCTACCAAAAGTTTTGCAAACTCTTCGAGGAATTTATCAATCATCATTATTTACCGGTAATTTTTGCAACCCTGTCGCTAAGCTTTGCGCCGACGCTTTTCCAATAAGCAAGTCTCTCCGCATCGAATTTAATGCTTTCGGGATTAGTGAGAGGATTGTAATAACCGATAGACTCGATCCAACCGCCGTCGCGTTTTTTTCTGCTGTCCGTTACGACGATTCTGTAAAACGGAGTTTTGTTTCTACCCATTCGTGTTAATCTTACAACTGTTGCCATTTTATGGTCTCCTATGTTTATGTTTCGTTTGTTACAACTTATATCTACATGTAAGTCTACATGTAGATATAAACCGTCACATCTTAACGAAGATGTGCGTGTTTATTTTGGGATAGCATATTTTGCAAATCTTGCATTCCCTTTTTGCCCGAAAACTTCTTTGCCATTTTCGCAGCATTGGCAAACTGCTTTAAAAAGCGGTTGACTTCAACTTGAGAAAGTCCGGAGCCTTCCGCAATTCTTCTTTTGCGACTGTTGTTTAAAAGCTCCGGATCTTCGCGTTCTTTTTTGGTCATTGAGCCGATCATCGCTTTGATGCGCTTCATTTCAACGGAATTTTCCATATCGACGTCTTGAAGTTTTCCCGCGACCGACGAGAGTCCCGGAATCATCCCGATCAACGATTTCATGCTTCCGAGCTTTTTCATCTGCTCCATTTGTTCCAAAAAGTCGTTAAAGTTAAACTCGCCTTTTTTGATCTTTTTCGTAATCGCTTTGGCTTGCTGCTCGTTGATAATCGAACCGGTCTTCTCCGCCAAAGTTTCAAGATCGCCCTCGCCCATTAAACGGTTAACGATACGATCGGGAATAAAATGCTCGAGATCCGCTACTTTTTCGCCCACGCCCACGAAACGAAGCGGAACGCCGGTTTGCTCGGCGATACCTAACGCTACGCCGCCTTTACCGTCACCGTCGAATTTACTGAGAATCACGCCGCTTAAGGTAATTTTTTCATGAAAACTTACCGCACTTCGCACCGCATCTTGACCTGTCATCGAATCGGCAACGTAAAAGATTTCATCGGGCGCGGTCTCTTTTTTAATCGCTTCGAGTTGATCCATCAACTCTGCATCGATCGCCAATCGACCCGCAGTATCGACCAAAACGACGTCGTACAAGCCTTCGTTGGCTTTTTTGAGTGCATTTTTGGCAATCGTTACGGGATTACCGTTTTCTTCAAAATAAAGATCGATTTCGTTAGCGCTACACAACTGTCTTAACTGCTCTACGGCGGCTAAACGCTGTAAATCGCAGGCGACGACCAACACTTTTTTCTGTTTTAATTTTAAATAATTTGCCAATTTCACGGTCGTCGTCGTCTTACCGCTACCTTGAAGACCGACCATCAAAACTTTGGTCGGCGGTTTTGACGCATAAACGAATCCTTGGCGACCGGGAACCGTCAAAATCTGCGTTAAATTTGTTTTGAGAGCGCGTAAAAAATTAACCTGTCCGATGCCTTTCGCTTTAGTCTCGATCTCGACTTGTTTGAGCAAGTCTCGAACGATTTTATGATGCACATCGGCTTTGAGTAATGCTTTTTTTAAATTTTCAAGTGCATTTTTGAGCGACTTTTCATCGTCGCTGAAACGAATTTTATTAACGGCCGTACGAAATGAATCGGTTAAAACCTCAAACACGCATTATCCTTCCTAAGCTATTCAAACATCTTCATTTGAAAAAGAGTTCGTATTGTATCCAACCAATACTTTAAACTAAATTAAACCTTAATTTTTGCGTATATTCAAAAGAGCCTTATTGTTTATAAATAACGATTTTATCGTATTTTTGAGTGTCTCAATTCTAAATCAGACTGCCGCGAATTTAATGAAATCTTCAGGTTCTTTGCTCTCAAATTTATACCCTAAAAGTGCGATTTTGGAAGCATGAAGCATTAAGCGTTTGTAAGGACGCCCGCCGTATTCGGTATCGCCTAAAATGGAAGCTCCGATACTTTTTAAATGCACGCGAATTTGATGCGTTCGTCCCGTTTCGATCTTGACGCGAATCTTGGAGCGTTTACCTTCGATCATTAAAGGTTCGATGTAACTGATCGCTTCTTTACCGTCATCGCTAATTTTACTGTACGCCGTATTGCCCTTTTTAATCGTCAAAATCGGAGCGTTAATCTCCATAGCTTCAACGACTTTACCTTCGACGATCGCAATATACTCTTTTTGAACATCGCGTTTTTTAAATGCATTGACCGCTTTTTTACGAAAATCATCGTCTTTGGTTAATAATAAAACTCCGCTCGTCTCGCGATCCAAACGATGTAACAACGGTAAATTTTTCGCTTCGGCGACCTCTTCGGAAGTCATAAATGCCGGCTTATCGACCGCCATAAGAAACGCGTCTTCAAATAAAACGCGAATCGGTGCGATTTTTTCGACTTTAAACTTCGTCGAACTGTCCAACTCTCCGCGCGCAACACTTACTTTTTTTCCCGCCGCGTAAACAACGCCTCGATCGATTAACTCTTTTGCGGCGCGATTGGAAATTTTTTCTTGAAGGGCTAAAAGTTTATAGGCTTTATCTATCATGGTCTGTTCCTCTGATTTTTTCCAAAAGAGGCTCAATCGCGTCTTTGGGAGTAATGAAAGAAGGACGGACTTCGTCGATGTGTTCAAAAACATCGTAAAGTGCGTCGATCGCAACGATTTTGGCGTTTTCTACCGCTTCAAAGAGCACTTTTTGATTGAAGATCGATGCTCCGCTAATTAATTTAACGCCGAAAAATGCAGGCTCTAGCGGATTGTGCCCGCCGACGCCTTCCACAAACGAGCCGCCTAAGATGACCACGTCGGCAACGGCATAAAGATCGATCAAGCGTCCCATTTGGTCGCATAAAATAAGATCGCTATCCAAGCTCTCGCTGTGCGAAAGAGAGTCAAATGAACGTCGATGCTCTGTCGCATACGATGCCAACCAACGTCGAATTTTTTCAAAACGCTCCGGATGTCTGGGTACGACGACGATCGTATCGTTTTCTTTGATCGCGATATGCTCTAAGATCAACGCCTCTTCTTTTTCATGCGTACTTGCAATGACGATCAATCGCTTGTTTTTCGGCTTATCGTAAACTTTCGTAACGCCGTAGCGTTGGTACTGTTTGATATTGCCGACGACGCTGATGCGCTTCGCGCCTAAAAAAGCCAAACGCTCCTTATCCTCTTCGCTTTGCGCCAATACCGTATCGACGTAGCGAAAAATCCAACGGTAAAACCATGCAAATTTCGCGTACGAAGCATAGGAATGATCCGATATTCTTGCATTCAGTAACACCGTTCGTATTCCTTTGGCTTTCGCGCTGATAAACAAAAGCGGCCAAAGCTCGGCTTCCATCACGACTAAAACGTCTTGAGGGCGTATCCAAAACGGTAAAAAAATTTCAAACGGCAAATAACGCACCGCCGTATGAAGTAAAGCGGCTTCGCGAAATCCGGTTTGCGTCATAACGCTAATGCGAACGTCGCTCGGCGCAAAAGTCTCCACCAAAGGCTTCAACGATCGCACCTCGCCTAAAGAACACGCGTGAAACCACATACGGGCATTCGGTTCGAAAGGAGCGTTATTTTTCAGAAAAAAGCGTGCGGGAATCGAAAACGTATATTTGGATTTAAAGCAAAGGAAAACTAAAAAAGGCAGTGCCGCTACGTAGAGCAACACCGCCGCACCGTAATAGACAAAGCGCAACGCTTACGCCTTCTCTTCCTCGATCTCTTTGTATAAAATGCGACCGCAATGAGGACATGTCACGATATCGTCTTGTTTTAAAACACTCGCATACGTTTTATCGTTGATACGCATAAAACATCCGTAGCAAGCCTGTTTTTTGACCGGCACGACCGTAGAGTTTCCTGCCCATTTACGAATTTTTTGGTAAAACGTCAAAATTTTATGACTCATATCGGAAACCAATTCGTCTTTGGCTTTGTAAACATTTTTGCGTTCTTCTTCAATCGCTTGAATTTGCGAATCGATCGTCTCTTTAATCTTTTCGGCTTCGGCTGCGGCTTGCGCGATTTTCTCTTGAAGGGCACTGATGCTGTTTTGTTTTAGCTCGATGATTTTTTCCAAACGAGCGATCTCTTCGTTCGCAAAATCGCATTGTTCTTTGGCGATTTCCTCTTCAAGTTGCAAGGCTTTAATCTCTTTTGCCGTTTTTACCAACGCACTTTTTTTCGTAAAATCTTTTAATTTAGCAGAAAGTTCCGCCAAATGTGCTTCGTTTTTTGCTTTTTTGAGTTTAGCGTCGGCGATGTCGGCTTGAAAAACCTCGGTTTGCGATTTTAGCTCTTTTTCTTTATCTAAAGAGAGTTTTAACGTCTTCTCCACTTTAGCGATGCGCGGCGCAAAATCGTCAATCTCTTTGTCTAAATTGGAAAGCTCAATTAACTGCTCTAAGTACTTATTCATATGCTCTGTGTCCTCTATATGTGTTGGAAGGGGTTTTTAGAATTTGATATTATAGCTTTTAATGGCAAATTTTTCAAATGCTCACTTAAACACGCCCCAAAATACGCTTCACTCTCAAAGTGTCCGATGTCGATTAAACTAAGCCCGTTTTCTTTGGCTTCTAAAGCTTGATGGTATTTTAAATCGCCCGTTAAAAAACAATCGGCCTCGACGGTGCGGATCAAATCTCCGCCCGCACCCGTCGTTAAGGCGCAACGCTTGACATGTTCGCAGGTTTGAACGACGCGTAGATGCTTTATCCCTAAGACATTTTTAACCTTACATGTCAAGGCTTCAAAACTTTCATCGATGTCGCAATACGCCACGAAATCTTTCGTCAGCGCGATCTCAAAACCCAATTTTCGAGCGACGTACGCGTTGAGATGCGAAAGATCGAAATTGGTGTGCATCGCAATCAACGCAATATTTTTCCGTACGATTGTTTGAATCAAATTTGACGGATAACGCGAAAAATCGAGCTGTTTCAAGCCGCTAAAAATGAGCGGATGATGCGTGATGATCAACGAGTGTTTTTCTGCCGCTTCGACCAAAGCGCGATCAACGTCGAGGCTTAAATAGATACGCTCGATGGCAGCGGATCGCGCTCCGATCTGTAAACCGCTGTTGTCCCAAGAAGCTTGCGTCGCAAAGGGGCTTAAGGCGTCTAGAAAGTCGTAAATCTCGCCTAAGCGCATTATCCGACTACTTCTTTGTATTTGAGCGCGCACCCTTTGGCAAGCTCGCGAATTTTTAAAATATAATTTTGACGTTGCGTTACCGAAATCGCTTTTCTGGCATCCAATACGTTAAACGTATGCGACGCCGCCAAACAATAATCGTACGCAGGTAACGGCAAATTTTCGTCCAAACAACGCTTGCATTCGGCTTGCGCGTTTTCAAAATGCTCAAAAAGCATTGCAACGTTTGCGACTTCAAAATTATAACGGCTAAACTCGTATTCGCTTTGTTTATGCACGTCGCCGTACGTCGTGACGCCAAACGCGTTTTCGTTCCACACGAGATCGAAAACGGACTCTTTTTCTTGAAGGTACATCGCCAAACGCTCGACGCCGTAAGTAATTTCAACCGAAACGGGATTGCACACGATACCGCCGACTTGCTGAAAGTACGTAAATTGCGTCACTTCCATACCGTCTAACCACACTTCCCAGCCTAAGCCCCATGCGCCTAAAGTCGGCGATTCCCAGTTGTCTTCCACGAAACGAATATCGTGTTTTTTAATGTCGAGTCCTAGCATTTCAAGGCTTTTAAGGTAAAGCTCTTGAATATTATCGGGGCTTGGTTTGATCAACACTTGAAACTGGTAATAACTTCCCAAACGATTGGGATTTTCGCCGTAACGTCCGTCGGTAGGTCTTCGGCTCGGAGCGACGTATGCCGTTGCCCACGGTTTTGAACTGAGGCTTCGTAAAAACGTTGCATTGTGAAACGTTCCCGCACCTGCTGGCATATCGTAGGGCTGAACGATCGTACATCCCTCTTGCTGCCAATAGGTTTGGAGGTTTAAAAGCATTTGACTAAAAGTAAGCACGCACAGATCCTTTTTCTTACATGTAAAGATTATTTCGTAGGCGGGGTATAACCCTCCACCGCTTTATTCCACATCATTTTATATTTTCGTTTGGTAAAATCAAGCTCGTCTTTTAAAAATTCGATTTGCTTACTCAGCGTTTCGATCGTTTTGCGATCTTCGTCGTAAAGCTCCTGCATCGAAAAGAGGGCCTCTTTTAAAAAACGGTTTTCACTTTTGAGCGCGTCTAGCGTCTCTTCTTTCGCATCCAAAACCTTTTCGTGCAAGCTTAAAATAGCCCCGACGGTTTTTTCGACGAATTCCGAGCTCATCGTCAGGTTTCCGGTATTGCTAAAGCCGTCTTCAACGACGACGCCTTGCGTTGCCGGAATCAAAGCTTGCGCACTGCGGCTGATTTCGACGAAGCATTGCCCCTCTTCTTCTTTGGACGCAAGTTTTCCTTCGTCTATCAATAAACGAACAGCGGGTATATCTAAGTTGACCAAACGGCTAAATGCCTCAATTTCTAACCAACTGTTCATTATGCGTCTCCTTACGATAAAATAACTTCAATCCCTGAAGAATCGGTTTCGACTTTTTTGGCTTTTAAGATGCGATCTTCTTTCAATTTAGCCGCCAACTCTTCATCGTCGATCGCGAGAATTTGCATTGCCAAATACGCACTGTTCATTGCACCCGCCGAACCGATCGCCACCGTACCTACGGGCATGCCTCCGGGCATTTGGACCGTACTTAAAAGAGCGTCCATCCCCTCCATGACGCCGCCTTTCATTGGAACGCCGATAACGGGTTTTGTCGTTAACGAAGCAACGACTCCCGCTAAATGCGCCGCCATTCCCGCTGCGCAAATAAACACTTTTGCACCTTTGGCTTCCGCATTTTTAACGTAAGCATGGGTACGATCCGGACTTCGGTGCGCCGAAGAAACGATCAATTCGTACATGACGCCGAATTTCTCCAACGTTTTGGCACACTCTTCCATCACGCCGTAATCGCTTTTACTTCCCATTAATATAGAAACGAATTTCACATACTATCCTTTTGTTGTATTCTAAAAAACGTAAATCCCGCCAACAACGTCGGTAAAACGATCGCATTGACGTTGCCGCTATGAATCTCTTCAAACTGTTTTCCTGAAGGCGTTTGAAGCTTTTTAAACCGAATTTTCCAAAGACCGTCTTCTTTAAAAATCGTCCCGATCTCATTGTCAACCGCTTCAACGTGTGCCGATGAGGGAGTGATGATTTCATAGGCTACATGTAGCGCCAAAACGTCTTTGCACAAACAGGTTTTACCCGATTCGTCGACTTGCGCCGCCACCTGATGCGACCCTTCGCTGATCGAATGCGCCAAATTTTGCGTATCGTTTTTTTCGTAAGGACGGTTGACCAAATAACCGTCGCTAAAGCCTCTGTTTTTCGTCGTGGCAAGCTCTTTCGCATAGACGTTTGCATCAAAAGCTCCGCGCGCATAATCGTCAATCGCTTGGCGATACGTCTTGGTCGTGATACCTACGTAATAAGCACTCTTCGTACGTCCTTCGATTTTCAACGAATCGATCACGCCCGAATCTAAAATTTCTTTGACATGTGCACTTAAATTGAGGTCTTTTGCATTCATAATATGCGTTCCCTCTTCGTTCTCTTCAACTCTAAAGAGGGTTCCGCTCTCTTCGTTGTGCGCGTAAAGCGTGTAAGGAAAACGGCAATCATTGGCACAACTTCCGCGATTGGAAACGCGACCGCTTTGAATCGAACTAATCAAACAACGCCCGCTATAGGCAAAACACATGGAACCGTGAACGAAAACTTCGAGTTCGATATGCGGCAAGTGTTTTTTAATCTGTTCCAAATCTTTGAGACTGACTTCGCGCGCGGCAATAATGCGCTTGACGCCCATATCTGCATACACTTCCGCGTCCAAATAACTTAAAACGTTGGCTTGCGTCGAAAGATGCACGGGAATATGCGGAGCGATCTTTTGCGCAAGTTTGATGACGCCCGGAGCCGCAACGATAAAAGCATCGGGATTCATCGCGCTGACGCGTTCGATATGCTTTTCCAAAAGAGGAATCTGCGCATTAAACGGAAACCCGTTAATCGTCGCATGCAAGCGTTTGTTCTTCGCATGCGTATACGCGATGGCCTCTTCGAAACTCTCGTACGTAAACTCTTTACCCGACCTGATACGCAAAGAGAAGTGGCTCACTCCCGCGTAAACGGCATCCGCGCCGTATGAGAGCGCTATTTTTAACTTTTCAAAATTTCCGGCAGGAGAAAGCAGTTCGACGTTAGACACCTATTTTTTTCCTAAACTAGCGATCAACGCTTCGATATCTTCGTTGCTAACGACGTCTTCGGTCGTTTCGTCTCCGTGAATATGTACCGCGGAGCTGACCCGTTTGGTGTCGTCTTTCGCACCTTCGAAAAGCGCGCTCATATACTTCGAAAGTGCGCGCATAACGTTGATAACGCGTTCAATTTTTTGGCGGTGAATGTCTTGATACTGCATAATATCCATCGTCATCATAATTTCGTCTTCCGCCATCTGCGCATTCATCAACATATCTTCAACGCGTACTTTCATGGTTTTATTGTCGTCTAATGCGTTTTGAAATTGTTCGATTTTAGGAAATTTCGTCACCAAAGTCTCAAAAAGAGCGATGTTGCTCTCGATCAATTTAATGACTTCTTTGGCATTTTCTTCGGCACTCATCATAAAGTTATTGACGGTTTCAAGTTTGTCGAAGACTTGAGTGGCTTTAATCTCGGAATCTTTCGTCACGTCGTCAAGTTGATGCACCATTTTATGATCGTCCGTCGGAGGAGGCGGTGGCCAAGCCATCGTGGAAGACGGTCGGTACTCGTGCATTAATTTATGATGATGCGTCGAATTCTCATCGCTTTGCATATCAGACTCTTGGTTTTCGTGCGCATTCACTCCTTCGTCCGATTCTTCGTCGAGGGCAACGGGGGAAGGCAACGTTTCGTCGGCATCGTCTAAATCACCCGCCATTAAAGCATCCAGTTCTTCTTGCGTCATAAGCTTTCTCCTAAAGTGACAAATTATGGTCTATTATAGTGAACTTTTTATATAATTTTATTTAAGACACCAAAAGTACGGAGAACGCACGATGATTATCGACCTACACAACCATACGCCCTTATGCCACCATGCGAAGGGAAGTATGCAATCCTTCGTCGAACAAGCCGTTGCCCGAAAAATAGACGTTTTCGGATTTTCGGATCATGCCCCGATGCGCTTTGACGAAGCTTATCGTATGCGCTTTGACGAAATGCAAGGATATGAACAAGAAGTGCTTTTACTTCGCGAAAAACACCGCGATACTATCAAAATTTTACTGGCGTACGAAGTCGATTTTTTAGACGGTTATATCGATGAAAGCGTTTTAAAGCGCGATGTCGATTATTTCATCGGTTCGGTACATTTTTTAGGCAAATGGGGATTTGACAATCCTGAATTTATCGGAGAGTACACGCATCACGATATCGACGTGATTTGGCAACGTTATTTCGACGCGATCGAAGCATTGGCACAAAGCCGCTTGTTTGAGGTCGTAGGACATCTCGATCTGATCAAAATTTTTAACTACCTTCCTAAAAAGGATATTCGCAGCATTGCCCAAAAGGCGATTAAAGCCATTAAAAAAGCCGATATGGTCGTCGAAATCAATGCCGCAGGATTACGCAAACCCGTCAAAGAGCAGTATCCCGGAGATGCCCTGATGGAATTACTGGCACAAAGCGATATTCCGATTACGTTCGGTTCCGACGCACACGCAATCGATCAAATCGGTTTTTGCCAAGAAGAAATTCGTCAAGTCGCCAAACAATACGGGTATAAAAAATGTGCACTATTTGAAAAGAGAGAGCGGGAAATGGTTAATTTTTAAGCACTCTTTTCGGCTTTATTTTCAGCTCATTCTGATAAAATTACTGAAATTTAAATTCTAGGAGTTACACCATGGGTAAATTCGTTAACAGTGTTGAAGAATTTTTCAAATACTGTGCTGACAATGAAGTTGAATTCGTCGATTTTCGTTTCACGGACATGAAAGGAACATGGCATCACCTTACGTATACGATGGAAGCCATCAGTGCAGATTCTTTTACAAACGGTATCCCTTTTGACGGTTCTTCTATCGAAGCATGGCAACCGATTAATAAATCCGACATGTTATTGAAACCGGAAGCCGAAACGGCATTTTTAGACCCTTTTACGGCAGATTCGACCGTTGTCGTTTTTTGCGACGTTTTTGATATTTACAAAGGCGAATTGTACGAAAAATGCCCAAGAAGTATCGCGAAAAAAACATTGAAATACCTTGCCGAAACAGGATTAGGCGATGTTGCATACTTTGGACCAGAAAATGAATTTTTCGTATTCGACGACGTTAAAATCAGAGACGATATCAACTGCTCATACTATGAAGTCGACTCCGAAGAAGGTACATGGAATAGCGCAAAAAGTTATACCGACGGTTACAACACGGGTCATCGTCCCGGCACCAAAGGCGGTTACTTTCCGGTTCAACCGATCGACACGATGGTTGATTTACGCGCCGAAATGGTACAAACCCTTAAACAAATCGGTCTTGAAGTCTTCGTTCTTCATCACGAGGTAGCACAAGCACAAGGTGAAATCGGCGTTAAATTTGGCTCACTCATCGAAGCGGCTGATAACGTTCAAAAATACAAATACGTTGTTAAAATGGTAGCACACCTTAACGGTAAAACGGCAACCTTTATGCCAAAACCGCTTTACGGCGATAACGGTAACGGTATGCACGTTCACCAATCTATCTGGAAAGATGGCAAAAACATGTTCTACAAAGCGGGCGAATACGCGAACCTTAGTGACATGGCACGCTGGTATATCGGTGGTGTCTTGAAACACGCACGAAGCGTTGCGGCGTTTACAAACCCGTCAACCAACTCTTACAAACGTTTGATCCCCGGATTTGAAGCACCATCAATCCTTACGTACTCTATGCAAAACCGTTCTGCTTCATGCCGTATCCCTTACGGTGCTGGCGAGAAATCAGTTCGTGTTGAGATGCGTTTCCCGGATTCCACTTCATGCCCTTATTTAGCGTTTGCCGCTATGCTTCTTGCGGGAATCGACGGTATCAAAACAAAAACCGAGCCGGTAGGTCCAATGGATGAAGACTTATTTGAATTGACACTCGATGAAATCAGAGAAAAAGGTATCAACCAAATGCCTCATACGCTCAGAGGTTCTCTTGAAGCGTTGATTCGCGACAATGAATATCTTAAACCGGTTATGACGCCAGAGTTTTTAGATACGTACCAACACTACAAATTCGAAACGCAAGTTTGGCCGGACGAAGCAAGACCTACGGCGTTTGAATTTAAAACCGTATTTTCCTGCTAGTCTAAGCCCTAACACGCCTCAAGGGAAGCGCGACTCGCAAGAGTCGCCTTCCCTTTTTTATTTTACACGCTTTTCGGGCAAAGCCCGCAAAGCTACGTTGCGACTGCGCACTAAAGCTTGACTTCGAGTCACAGAATCCAATCCAACATGTAGAAGAGATTGTAACCTATTTTTACCGGTAAAGGCGTTAAGACCGACATTCTTCGAGATGTTCGTCGGTACATGAACGCTTGTTAGAACATCAAGCCACCTTCGTCTTGTTGCTGTTTAATCGTAACTTTCGGGAAAGGTGATTGTTCGGTAAAGTATTCGATGACGCCGTTAATTTTGCGCGAACCGACGCCTTCTGGCATTTTAAATTCTCTCGTCGTTTCAGGGTACATTTCAAGGTACTTACCCATAAAATATTTAAACGCGGGAGCTGCTGCACGACCGCCCGTTTCGCCTTTTTTCAGCGGCGTGTTGTTGTCGTTGCCGTACCATGTGATGATTTCGATGTCCGGCGAGAAACCGCAAAACCATGTATCGACGTTGCTGTTCGTCGTACCGGTTTTACCGGCGATTTCAATGCCCGCAACTTGTGCATTTCTTCCGGTACCGCGCTTAACGACTTCACGCATCATATCGATCATCAAAAAGCTTTGTTCCGGAGTCGTTACCGTCGTAGACTTCGTTTCGTAAACTTTTTCGACGCCGTCTCGGTTGATGACTTTTTTGACCAAAAGCGGCTCCGTTTTAACCCCGTAATTCGGAAACATCGAATAAAAGCTGCTGAATTCCAAAGGCGAAATACCGAAACTTCCAAGGGCTAAAGTCAAGTCCATCGAAAGGCTTTTAAAACCGTCTTTTTTCAACTCTTTATAGACGCTATCGAGTCCCAAGATCGAGAGCAGGTTGATCGTCGCAAGGTTGCGCGAATGCACCAACGCTTCTTTAAGCGTAATCAATCCCTCAAAATCGTTTTCGTAGTTTTTCGGTTTCCACTCTTCGTCCGTTTCGCTGTTGACGAACGTACGCGAAATATCGGGAATTTCGGAAAGCGGCGAATACCCCCAATCCAATGCTTTTTGATAAATAAACGGTTTAAAGCTCGAACCGGGTTGGCGTTTGCTTTGGGTTGCGCGGTTAAAACTGCTTTTGGCATAATCGATACCGCCGACCAAAGCCAACACGTTACCCGAACCGTTTTCCATAACCACCATCGCACCGTTGAGTTCGGAGAGATTCATATCTTTTGCGCGCGACGCCATACCGTTATAACCGACTTTTAACGCTTCTTGTGCCAAATGCTGAAGCTTCAAATCCACGGTCGTATAAATCTGATAACCGCCTTTTTTCAAATCATCGTATTCGCTTCCGACCGCTTTGACGACCTCATCGACGACGTAAGGAGCGCGATTGCGCGTTAAGGTTTCGTCATACACGACGGGATGCTCTAACGTAGCCTTGGTGTATTCTGCTTCGCTGATCCAACCGAGCGTATACATACGATTGACGACTTGATTGGCACGGCTCAACGAGAGATCCATATGACGCGTCGGATCGTACGAACTCGGAGCTTTCGGAAGTCCGACCAAAATCGCGATCTCTTTGATGCTCAAAGCATCGAGGTTTTTTTTGAAATACCCAAGTGCCGCGGTTTTAATACCGTAATAACCGTGTCCGAAATAAACATGGTTAAAATAGCGTTCTAAAATCTCTTCTTTACTAAGCTCCGCTTCGACGATGTAAGCTAAAACCGCTTCGTTCAGTTTGCGCGAAAGCGTTTTTTGACGTGTTAAAACGGTATTTTTAATCAACTGTTGCGTCACCGTACTAGCCCCCTCGACCATCTTCATCGCTTGAAGGTCTTTGACGAGCGCCCTGAAAATCGCTTCGAGATTAATACCGCTGTGCTCGAAAAACGACGTATCTTCGGTTGCGACCAAAGCTTCGATCACCCGCGCGGGAATCTCTTTGTACTCGACGAACAAACGGTTTTCTTCATCAAATAAATTGGCAATCAATTCGCCGTTACGATCGTAAATTTGCGTGGTCAGTTTCGGACTGTAATGGATAATTTTATCGGCATCGAAACGAATTTGCGCGTAGAGAAATAGTACGGCTAAAATGCCGGCAAACATAATCATAAAAATTGTCGTTAAAATAAATTTCACGTTCTAAAACTCCTTTGTTTAAATCCGGAAGCAAATAAGGCTTGCGTATAAGCTTCTTTCGGAGAAGAAAAAATGTCCGAACCGAGCCCTTGCTCGATCAATCGTCCATTTTGTAAAATACCGACTTCATCGCACACGTAGCGAATTGTTTCGATGTCGTGCGTGACAAAAAGCATATCAAAACCGTAAACGTCTTGCAACCGCCGTATCAGGCGCAATACCGTCTCTTTGCTCTCTTCGTCCAACGCCGTCGTCGGCTCGTCTAAAAGCAACAGTTTCGGCTCCAAAGAAAGTGCCATAGCAATACAAATACGTTGCAATTGCCCGCCGCTGAGTTCGGAAGGAAAGCGGTTGGCTAAAACAGGATCCAGTTCGACCATTTCTAAATAGGCGTTCGTTTTGGCTTCGTCCCGAAGGAACTGCCGCCCTATTTTGGTTAAGGGAGAGAGCGCCGTAAACGGGTTTTGAGGAACAAATGCGACCGTACGACCGCGAACGAGTTCGTACGAAGCGTGATACTCCAACGTCACGTCCAAAGCTTGAGGCAACATCCCCAAAAGTGCTTTGAGCGTCAAACTTTTTCCGCTACCGCTTTGCCCGATCAGAGCAAACGAGCGTTCAAACGAAAACGCCGTATCGACAAGAACGTGTTCTTGATGGCGTATCGTTAAACGCTGACATGTAAAGCTCAAGCACGTGCCTTTTCGATCAAAAAGCAAAGCGTTTCCAAATCTTCGATAGACTCCGCTAGTCGCGGAATAATCCGCAAAATAGGTGCGGGAACGGTCGGCGGTCGAATCGCACCGACCGTAAATCCTGCTTCCAAAAGACTCTTTTGCAAGGCTAACGTTTGTGCGTTATCTTCCATCGCATACGAGCCGATCAGTCCGGGCATCGTGATTTGGAGGCGTTTTTGCATCAGCGTTTGGCGCACGTTAATCGCCTCTTTTAAGCTGTGTGCGTGTTTCATTACGTATAAAAAACCTTGGTATCCCAGCGCAATGTCGAAAAGCGAAGGAGCCGTCGTGTAAATAATCGCCTTGGCGCGGTTATTTAAAAACTCGGCAATATGCGCACTGCATAAGATATACGCTCCGTAACTGCCTAACGCTTTTCCGAGCGTACCCATTTTGATATGATTGGCTTGGGGCGTAATGCCGAATAAGTCGAAAACACCGCGAAGATGGTCTCCCACGACGCCCACACTGTGCGCTTCATCGACGATCAATAAGGCGTTGTAGCGATCGGCAATCTCGAAAATCGCACGGTTTAGTAGATCTCCGCTCATGGAGTAAATGCCCTCAACCGCGATAATCACGCGATTATGAGGACGAGAGTTGATGAGGCTTTCCAAATGATCGGCGTCGTTGTGTCGAAACGTCAAGACTTCCGCATCCACCGTTTTGGACGCAACCATACCGCTGGCATGATACTCTTCGTCCAAAATCAACAGGTCTTTTTTACGCGGTAACGCTTCTATCAACGAAAAATTGGCTAAAAAACCGCTTCCGCATACCAACGCCGTTTCAAATCCGTTTTGACGCGCGACCAATGTTTCAAATTCTTCATGAATCGGGTGATAGCCGTTGACCAAAATCGATGCTTTGGGTGCATGCGTTTTGTACATCGAAACGTGCGCAACCGCACGTTCAAAAAGCGTTTTATTTTCGGCAAGTCCCAAATAGTCGTTGGAGCTAAAATCGTGAATGCCTTCATCGTATACCGTTTTGGTTCGGTATCGGTTGGCTTTGCGGATGGCTTGAAGTTCGTGTTCGTACATCGTTAAGATAAAAACGGCAGCAGTCTTTCGACGCTTAAGCCCATGGCGGTACTTTCCAGTCCCGTGACCTCGTGAATGTAGGATTTACAAAAGCCTTCGACCATACACGCCCCTGCTTTGCCGACCCACGCGTCGGTATTTAAATAGGCTTCCAAATCCGCTTTATCAAACGGCGCAAAACGATAATTCGTCGACGCGAGGTCGATCAATTCGCACGTTTTGGATTTGTAAATCATACATGTCATAATACTAACCGTGTTCCCGCTTTGAAGCTCTAAAATACGTTTGGCGTCTGCTCGATCTTTGGCTTTTCGTAAAATCTGGCGGTTTGCCGTAACGACCGTATCGGCGCATAAAACGGGCATATCCAACGCGTAAGTTTCAAGATAGCTTTGCATCTTCCCCTTTGTGGCGTGATACACGAAATGTGCCGGATCGTCGATGCGTAATTGTTCTTCGTCAAATCCCGTATCCCTTTGCACGAAAGGAACGCCAAATCGACTCAAAAGTTCCGCTCGGGTTATCGAAGAAGAGCCTAGTACGATGGTTTGCATCTTAATAACCCCTCAAAATCACGCCGAAATAGACCGAAATCAATGCCAATAACAGATTGAGCGGGATCAAATAACGTACCATCAAGATGACGTTTTCTTCCGTCTCGAT
The DNA here is from genome assembly GCF_000789415.1 of Sulfurospirillum sp. MES. Classification (NCBI taxonomy): domain Bacteria; kingdom Pseudomonadati; phylum Campylobacterota; class Epsilonproteobacteria; order Campylobacterales; family Sulfurospirillaceae; genus Sulfurospirillum; species Sulfurospirillum sp. MES. Next base: position 408,894 of record NZ_JSEC01000002.1, read on the forward strand.
GTAGTTTTCTTCGTCAAAACCTTTTTTGGCTTTCAGGTATTTGAAGTACATGTAGATAAAATTGAAGGTAATAAACGTCCACAACGCCTCTTTCGTATGCACCATAATGTTACTCATCGGATGACCGTTTTTAAACCCTAATCCGATATGCATAAACACGGACGTACCGGCGATAATCAACATCACCGGCACCAGAAAAACGATATATCGACGCATCATATTGATGCAACTGGTAAATTTAATCTTTACGTCGGGAATGTCCACTTCGACCGGTTGAATCACAAAACGCATCACAAACATACTGCCGATAAGGATAGCGGCACTGATGATATGCAAAAAGACGATGATTCGACTAAAATCGCTGAAGATTTCCGTAATCAGATCCCGCATCGTTTATCCTTGAAGTCCCGCCTTGGCATACGCAAGGGCGGCTTGTTTTGCCTCTTCGATCTTAGAAGCGTCTTTCCCGCCCGCTTGTGCGAAATCGTCTCTTCCGCCTCCGCCGCCGCCGACGATCGGTGCAATCGCCTTAATCCATGCGCCCGCTTTAATCGGCGCGTTTTTAACGCCCGCGGCGATCATCACTTTGTCGTCTTTTTCCTGAAGCAATAAAACCGCAACCGCGTCTCTTTCATTTTTCAAATCATCGATTCGCGCTTTGATGTCACCCGCGCTTAAAACATCGACGATCACTTCGACGCCGTTCATCTGCAAGGATTCGACGGCTTTTCCGGCCTGTGCGTTGAGCGATTCTACTTCGGATTTTAACGCTTTTACCTCTTCTTTCAGACGGTTAATACCGATCAACGGCTCTTTATGTTTAACACTCTCTTTAATCGCTTCAAGCTCGCTTCGCATGTTTTGCGCGTACGCCAACGCCGCACCGCCGCACACGGCTTCGATACGTCGCACGCCGGCACTCACGCCGCTCTCTTTTAAGATGAAAAAGCTTCCGATATGGGCCGTATTGCGTACGTGCGTTCCGCCGCAAAGTTCGACGCTGGCGTCGCCGAAACTGACGACGCGCACTTCGTTACCGTATTTTTCGCCGAACAACGCCATCGCACCGCTTTTTTTCGCGTCATCAACGTTCATCAATCGCGTAACGCCCTCGACGCCGCTTGCAACGACGGCATTGACGAAAGCTTCGATCTGAGTCAACTCTTCGCTGTTGAGTGCTTTAGGATGGGAAAAGTCGAAACGAAGTCGGTCTTTTTCGACCAAACTACCCGCTTGACTGACATGTTCGCCCAAAACCTTGCGAAGCGCGCTGTGAAGCAAGTGCGTCGCACTGTGGTGTTTCTCAATCTCTAAACGCGACGTATCGACGACTAAGTTCACCGTATCGCCGACATGTAAAGGTTTTTCAAGTTCGACCAAAGAAAGATTCAAATCAAAAAATTTCTTCGTATCAAGCACTTTTCCGTAGCCTTCTACGATTCCTTCATCACCGCTTTGTCCGCCGCTCATCGCGTAAAACGGTGTTTGATCAAACATCACCCAACCGTTTTCTTCCAAGCTTTGAACCTCTTTAAAATTCTCGTCCAACAAGGCCAATATCTTACCCGTTGCCCTCTGGTGCGTGTAACCGACGAACGCGTTGTGTCCGAATTTTTCCAAGAGCGGTTTAAAATCGCCCTGCGTCGCTTTATCGCCGCTGCCTTTCCATGAAGCTTTGGAGCGTGCTTTTTGTTCTGCCATCAAGTGTTCAAACTCCGCTTCGTTAACGCTAAGTCCTTTTTCTCTGAGCATATCCGCCGTCAAGTCTAAAGGAAATCCGTAAGTGTCGTACAGTTTAAACGCCACTTCGCCGCTAAACATCTCTTTGGTGTTGGGAAGCTCTTTTTCAAACAATTCAAGCCCTGAAGCGATCGTCGTGAAAAAGCTCTCTTCTTCGTTTTTGATCTGTTCGGCAATCGTCTCTTTTTTCTCCGCCAAATAAGGATACTGTTGAGCCATTAAGTCACACAAGGTATCGAGCAAGCGGTACATAAACGGCTCGCGAAGTCCTAAAAGGTAACCGTGACGTACCGCACGGCGTAAAATGCGACGTAAAACGTATCCGCGACCTACGCGACCGAACGTCGTTCCTTGCGCAAGTAAAAAGGAGACCGCGCGAATATGATCGGCAATGACGCGATAGCTCGCCCCGCTAGCATACGCATAAGGTTTGCCGCAAAGCGTCGCGACGTGATTGAGAAGCGGCATAAAAAGCGATGAGTCGTAGTTGCTAAACACACCCTCTTTGACTGCCGTAACGCGCTCTAGCCCCATGCCCGTATCGATCGAAGGTTTGGGAAGTTTGTGTAAAACGCCCGCTTTATCGCGCTCGTACTGCATAAAAACCAGATTCCAAATCTCTAAAAAGCGATCGCCGTCGCCGCCCATATAATCTTCGGGCGTGTTAAAATGCTCCGCTCCTTGGTCGATAAAAATCTCGCTACAAGGACCGCAAGGTCCCGTATCGCCCATTTGCCAAAAGTTGTCTTTATCGCCGAAACGCATAATGCGAGAGGCGTCGATATGTTTTTTCCAAATCGCTTCGGCCTCGTCGTCGCTTTCATGCACGGTCACCCACAGTTTTTCTTTGGGAAGTTTCAACACTTCGGTTACGAACTCCCACGCATGAGAGATAGCGTCTTCTTTAAAATAATCGCCGAACGAAAAGTTTCCGAGCATCTCGAAAAAAGTATGATGGCGTGCGGTGTAGCCGACGTTATCAAGGTCGTTATGTTTGCCCCCCGCTCGAATACACGTCTGACAACTCGTCGCGCGCGGCGGGTTAGGACGAGGAACTTCGCCCGTGAAAATACTCTTAAAAGGAACCATACCGGCATTGGTAAACAGCAGCGTCGCATCATCGGGAACGAGAGGCGAACTCTCGACGATCTGATGCCCTTTTTGCTCGAAAAACTTTAGAAACTCGGCTCTTACATCCATACTTTTTTCCCTATTTCATGATTCAAAATTGATCTATTTTAACGAAAAAACCTAAAGGCTATTATTAAATGCCCTAAAATACTCCGTTGAAGGGAGCTTTTAACGTTATAACGTACATTTTTCACCCAGACGGTATCCGACGACCCACCAACCCAAAACGACCAGAATCGCGCCTAAAAATCCGTTAAACGTTAGCAAACCAAACAGCCCCATCACCATCGCGAGCACGCCTAAAAGATAACTGCCCGAGAGCACGGCAAACAGGGCAACGACGCTACCTGAAAGTCCGACGTAATTGAGGTAAATGATCTTACCTAACCAAACTTTGAGCTGACATGTCAAAAGAGAAGGATTGCTCGCGCATACGTCGATCCATTTTTCGTTCACGTAAATTCCCTCTTTAAGTGCAAAAATCGCCAATGCCGCAACGAGCAAAAACGAGAACGTTCGGACTATTCCACACATTTTAGACACGGAAAGCCATAAAGTCGAGCCTAAAACGACCATCATAACCACCCAATTGAGCGCAAAATCGTTGCGTGCACTTTCGTGTAAAAGCACCGCCAATGCGGCGATAAAAAGTGCCAAGCCCGTCACTTTTTCTAAAAGCCCGTTCAACGCTTTGCGATCGGTCGTCACATACGCGATCGCGTAAAATGCCGTAATGATGCCGAGCGTTCCGATCTCGAAATTCAAGTAGCGTCCGTCAAACGCCATCGAAAGTGCCATGACAAGAGCAACGCCGCTGCTGAGCGTATGCAACAGATCATACGCAAAAAAGCTTTTTTGAAACGGCTCGCTAAGCGTTACGACCGACATCAAACGGCTCATACGTGCCGGAAAAACCATCTCTTCGGTCATCACGTAGCGTACGATTTTGAGCCATAAGATCAACGCAAGCCCCAAACACAAAATCGCCCAAACGACCTCAAGGGTATTTCTCGAAACCATCCAATACTGATACGCTTGCCACACAAGTGCTACCGATCCGCCCCACAAACTTACAAACCAATATGCCGCTTTTTTACATGCGCACGTCTGGATACGCACCAGCCAAATCAACCCGAGCAAGCTTAAAGCAAAGCTTCCCGCGAACATCCATTGTGCGTACGGATAATTGCTCACAAATCCGTGCAAGATATGTTTATCCGCGCGATCTGCGTCAAAAAGTCCCCAATAACCGCCGACCGCACCCTCGCTCACGCGTTTCCACGGTTGGTCAAACGCCTCGATAAAGTTGTATTTCCATCCGCCTTCTTGCGCCATTTTCACAAAACCGCGCGTAAAAATCGCTTGATTTTCCGCACTCGGGTAAGCACCTTCGCGCATTCGCCCGAAACTCGGCCAACCCGTCTCACCGATGACGATCTCTTTGTCGGGGATTTTTTGCATCATCGCTTCGCGAATCGCTTTGACATGTAAGAGTGCTTTATCGACGCTAATAGGCTTATCTTCCCAATACGGCAAAATGTGTATCGTCACGCGATCGACCGCGGGTGCGACTTCGGGATGTTTGTTCCAAAACTCCCATACGTCGGCATACGTGATCGTCATATCGGGCAACGCTTCTTTGACGCTTTGAATATACGCAACCAACTGAGACGCACTCACGTCGCGGCGCAATAACGCTTCATTGCCGACGACGACGGTCTCGACGATGTCTTTGTTCTCTTGCGCAAGCGCGATCACGGTTTCGATCTCTTTTTTCGTCAACGTCGCATCGCTGCTGACCCATGCACCCAACCAAAGTTTCAGCCCGTGCTTGCGGGCAATTTCGGGTAACGCCTCCAGCCCGACGCTCGAATACGTTCGAATACACCCCGTAATCGTCGCCAAATGCGCCAAATCTTTGTCCATCTGTTCGAGCGAAGGCTTAAACCCGTTTGGAATATCAAACGGCGAATCGTCTTTCCCGAAAGGCGCGTAAGAGAGGCATTGAAGCTTGACGTCCTCGGGAAGCGTTACAAGAGAATCGGAAGGTTTTGCCGCCCAAAACCAAAAAAGCCCGAGACTGACAAACATGACCAAATAAAAAAGCGTGATTTTAAGCGTATGCTTCATAAAACAATACTCCCTACTAAAATGGCGCGATTATACAGAAATTGGGTTTAAGGGTTGACATGTAGATCAATTTTAAGAGTATTTTTCCTAATCTTTATACAGCGTTTTTATTATTACATTATTTCAAAAGTACCTTACTCTGCCGCTTCACACTTCGCGGAATAGTTCTTGTATAAGCCTTTTTATCACACAAAAAGGAAACATCATGTCGATCGTAGCGTATATTAAAGAGAACAATCTTGCATGGCAGCCCTCTTTTAGCGGAGAATTGGGGCAAGGACTGGTCGGTTACCGAGGTGCTTTAATTATCGAAGCGGGAAAACAGCTCTCCGCCGATAGAATTTTGCCTCCGAAAATTCAAGCGAAACAAGTTTTGGTCGTAGCCGACGATGCGAGTATTAAATTTTTTGCATGCGAACTTGAAAGTATTACGCATTTTGAGCCTTTTTTCGAAAAGTATAAAGCGTTTTTTACACCCGCGACTTTGGTCGTTCTCTACGTCACCGACTTGGATAAAAACGGTACGTTTACGTATGAGGGCGTTACTTTCAATGCCTATTCGCTTGCGGAAAGCTCCGTTTGGAACGAGCTTTTAGATCTCTCTAACTTAGAGAAAGGTGAACTCAAAAAGATGGACAACGCCGAGAAGATCGAAGCACTTTACGAAGCGCTTTTAAGCGTCGATTGCACTGCTACGGCAATGAGTTTTGAAGAGGTATTAAGCCACAAAGGCGAGAGCTCCAAAAAAATTATGGGTGCGGTTTAAGCCGTCTCATCCCGTTTCATGCTACACTTTGACATGTCAAAAAAAGGCGTAGCATGAAAATCAAAAAACTCTGTTCTCTGAAAAAAGACGACGTAAAAGCGTATGCCAAAAAGATCGTCAAGATCGTCTCAAAACCCAAATTTATCTGCGAAAAATGCGCTCGCACGGCAAAAGATGAAAAGCATTTGTGCCATGCAGTACCCCTTAAAAAGCTCTAGCGCACCATCCGTACGGCACCCGCAAAGCCTTTAGTGTGCGCGTCAACACTGCCGTTTAACAGATCGATCGTGTAAAAGAGTGTGGGGATCGCCGCATCGCCTTCAAGGTAAATCGAAGCGGTGAGGTAGTTTGCTCCCTCGCCCGTCGTATCGCGTACCTTGCCGAAAATCTTTGTATTGATGACCGGAGGTTGACAGCGATCATCGACCAGCGTAAGCAGTTCATCCAGCGTCGGCAAACGCCATTTTTCCCCAAGCAAGCGTGCTTTTTCTTCAACTTCCGCACGTCGCATCAACTCGACTTCACCCACGCACCCTCTGTTGTTCTGCCATGTTTGCCCAAGGGCACAGCGTCTCCAGATGAGTCCTGTTTTGATGTCGCGCACTTCGTCTGTTGTGGCGATCAAAGTATTTGAAGGGAAAGAACATTCTGCCGTTAGGTTGAGCGCACAACACAGGAAAGTTGCCATATATTTTTTCATCGGTTTGTCCTCTCTCTTTGGAAACACTCTTTCAAAACATACCACAGCGCCGCTTAATCGTTTCAGCACTTTTGACATGTAAAGCACTCTTTAGCATCTTGCATGTACAATAGAGATTATCTTATGCAAAGGTTTTTCCATGAAAAAAGCACTGGTACTTCTCAATATGGGAGGTCCGAACAATCTTGATGAAGTCAAACTCTTTTTATCTAACATGTTCAACGATGCCAACATTATCACCGTCAAAAGTGCTCTCTTACGCCGTTTGATCGCGTTTATGATCACGACTTCGCGTACCAAAACGGCACAAGCCAACTACGCCAAACTGGGCGGCAAATCGCCTTTGGTCGGGTACACCAAACAACTGGTTTCAAAACTGCAAAGTGCCCTTCCTTCTTTACATGTAAGCTTTGCGATGCGCTATACGCCGCCTTTTTGCGATGAAGCGATCCGTGAGCTTCAAGCACAAGGAATAGAAGAAGTCATCTTATTGCCGCTGTATCCGCACTACTCGACCACGACGACCAAGTCTTCGGTAGAGGATTTTACGAAAACGGCGAAAACGTTGGGATTGCACGCCAAAATACGCGTGATAGAGCGTTTTTTTGAAAATGAAAGCTACAACCGCCTTTTACTCAAAAAGATCAAAGAAGCACTTGCCGAAAACGACCCAACACAGATGGAACTGATCTTCTCAGCACACTCTTTGCCGCAAAAAATCATCATTAACGGCGATCCGTATGAGAAAGAGATTATCTTACATGTCAAAGCGATGGAGACACTTTTGGAAGCAGAAAACTTGCATTTTAAAGCGGTGCATCTAGCGTATCAGTCCAAACTAGGACCGGTTAAATGGCTAGAGCCCTCTTTGGAAGACAAACTCAAAACGCTGGAGAACAAAAACGCACTTATCGTTCCCATTTCGTTTACGATCGACAATTCCGAAACGGAATTTGAGCTTAGCATGGAGTATGCACATCTTGCGCAGGAATTAGGATTTGAGCGATACCTTGTGGCAAAGTGCCCCAACGACGACGATGGTTTCGTTGAAGCGATTAGTTGCTGGGTACAAGATCGCTTGAAGGGGTAAGGTAGCCGTTTTCGACAAGCTTTTCGACCACTTCTTTAAAAACGGGAACCGCACTTTGCGCCGCAAAATACGCTTGTCGTTTTTTGGCTTCGCGAACTAAGACGCCGATTGTGTAGCGATTTTTTTTATCGTTGGCAAAGCCGAAAAACGAACCGTTATAACTTCGAACGTACTCTCCGTCCTCCGCGATATGTGCCGTACCGGTTTTACCGCCGATTTCGAGTCCTTCGATTTTGGCACCCGTTCCCGTACCTTGTTGAACGACTTTAATTAAAATCTTTTGCATTCGTTTTGCCACCGAAACGGGGATAATTTGATTTTCGGGGCTTTTTTCGGGAAACAGTTCTTGCCCGATAGGCGAAACTAACTTTTTAACCAACATCGGCGTTAAAATACGTCCGTTGTTATTGAAAACGTTGTACGCGCGAATCACTTGCATAAAAGTCGCGTTCATACCGTATCCGTATCCGACCGTAGCTTTGTAAATCGGAGAATTGAAGCGGTTGATCGTAGGAATAATGCCCGGATTTTCAAAAGGCAAATCCACGCCGCTTCGCACCGAAAACCCAAAATCTTTGAGTCCTTGGTAAAACTCCATTGCATCGAGTTTTTGAGCGATTTGCGCCGTTCCGACGTTACTCGAATAGACGATAATATCTTCGGCGGTCAGTTTGTCCGCCTTGTGCGTATCTTTAATGACTTTCGTACCGAGTTTGTAACTTCCGCCGTACACGTTCACAATATCGTAGGGATTGACTTTATTTGCTTTAAGTAATAGCGCAAACGTAATGCTTTTCAAAACCGAACCGGGTTCGTAAATATACTCGATCGCCGATACGTTCAAAGAACCGTAATCTTTTTTCTCGATCAGATCGGGATTGAAACGATTGCTCGATGCCAACGCAACGAATTCGGCCGTGTCGCTGTTTAAAATACCCACGATAATCTCTTTGGCTTCTAAGTTTTTTTGATATTGATCCAAGACGCTTTCGATAATTTTTTGCATTTTTAACGAGATCGTCAGATGCACGTCGTAACCGTCAAAGCGGCGCGAAGAGACGCTATTTCCGTCCAAAATAACCGTATTGGCGATATCGCGAAAACCGTAGACCAACGAGTCTTGTACCGAAGAGAGTTTGTCTTCATAGTAGCGCTCGATACCTTTAACACCGGTCGTTTTCGTGATGTTTTTTTGCTCGACTTTACGTACGTAGCCGACAATCGGCGTCAGCGAATCCACCGCCGGATAAAGCCTGTCTTCGCCGCTTTCGACCACGCTCAGTCCGTGCAAAAACGCTACGCCCGTTTTGGGGTCTTCATAACTTTTAAAAACACCGAGCTTGTAGAGCTTTCGTGAAAGTTCTTGCAGGTATTTGGCCGTTTTTGAATCAATACGATACGATAACACCGTACTGCCGGAATTGGAACCAAGCGTCGCGGCGACCGCTTTAGGATCGTCTCCGCTGTAAAGCGAATACAAACGCACGAAAAGGTCTAGCTTTTTAGGATCGATATTGCGCGTGTCGACGATGGCTTTGTAGAGTTGTTGGCTTGTTGCGATTTTAAAACCGTCCGCACTTACGATATTGCCGCGCAATGCATGGTTGACTTCGCTGTGTTCCAAACGAGGCAATCGTCGTTCGATGGTAGCCCAATAAAAAAGGGTTCCCAAAAAGATCATAAACCCTAAAAGAACAACGACGAATAAGAAGAGAATTTTAATTTTTTTAGTATCTGAGGGTTCCATGCAAAGGCAAAAAGTTAAATTTGAGTTTTAGAGATCTCTTTATAAGCACTAAGGGCTTTATTGCGAATCTCTAGCATTAGTTTCATACTTGTTTCGGCTTTATTGATAGCAATAGCGGCTTGATGCAAATCTTTGACTTCACCGGTTGCAATATCCGCCATAGCACGATCGCCTTTGACCTGCGAATCGTTAATTTCGGCAATCGATTGTTCTAAAATCTTTGAAAAATCGTCACCGCTTTTAACATCACTTTTGTCACCGGTTGAGAGCAAGGTATTGAGTGATGAAAGTTTATCAATGCTACTAGGCATTTAGCTTATCCTTTTAAAAGATCTATCGCATTTTGAGCGATGGATTTAGCACTTTGAAACGCCGAAACGTTGGCTTGATACGCACGGGTCGCTTCGATGAGATTGGACATCTCGATGACGGGATTAATATTCGGATATGCCACGTATCCTTCCTCGTTGGCGTCCGGATGCGTCGGGTCGTATTTGTAGCGGAACTCGCTCTCGTCGCGTACCACCTTATCCACGGCAACGCTCATTATAGCAGGATTGGCATTCTCTTGCAAGAACGGATCGTCTAAGGGATTTTCATAACTTAAGAGGTTATTTTGGCTCGCCAGTTTGTCATTGAGCGTTTGATTGAAATCCGTCGCTTTAAAGACGACGTCGCGACGTTGGTAAGGACCGCCCTCGCTTGTTCGCGTGGTATTGGCGTTGGCGATATTGGAGCTGATCACTTCCATACGGAAGCGTTGTGCGGAAAGTCCGTAGCTGCTAATATCGAAACTGCTCAAGTATGCCATAGCTCAATCCTTATAGTTTAGACGAATATTCGATGACGCTTTTAAAAATAGCACCGTTTTTTTGCAACGCCGACGTGAGTGCGTTAAACATCATCGCATTTTTACCGAGCTCGGAAGTCTCTACGTCCAAATCGACGGTATTACCGTCATTGCGTGCCGTATGCCCGTCTCTGAGGTAAATCGTCGCTTTGGAAGTATCAAAACTTTTATCTCCGCTTAAATGCGACATGTCGGTTTGTGCCATTTCCAATGTTGCGTTTCCTGTCTCGCCCGCACCGTAAATCTCTTTGGTTTTTTCGATCAAAGCCGTCTCAAAATCAACGTCTCTCGATTTATAAAAAGGGGTATCGATATTGGCGATATTGCTTGAAATCAAATCTTGACGCAAGGCTCTTGCGTTTAAGCCTTCGACCATCAAAGCGTTTGATTTACTGATCTCAAATCCCATTTGTTACCCTTTCTCGAATCTTGCCTTATGTAAGCAATTTTTATTCCAAAATATGCTTCAACCAAGCTTTAATCTATTTTTGTGTAGAATAGATCAAAATCTAATTATACACAAAGAAAGCATGCAAACCGATAAAATACTTTTTTCACTCTGTGCTTTTGCACTCTTTGTAGGGATGGTCTTTTCACTCTCCCTACCGGTGTTTACGACACTTTTTTTCGACTATTCCGAATACCATTTTTTCATTCGCCAATTTGCCGTAGGAATGCTGTGTATTTTTATCATGTGGTCGCTTTCGCAACTCGATCCCGATAAGTTCTTAATGCATATCGGCTTTACGATTTTTTTAAGTTGCCTCTTGTTAATGGGCGTCATGCACTACCTTCCCGAATCACTCGTCACCTCCGCGGGCGGGGCGAAACGGTGGATTCGTCTTCCGGGCTTTTCGTTAGCTCCGGTTGAGTTTTTCAAAATTGGATTTGTCTATTTCCTTGCGTGGAGTTTTGCGCGCAAACTGAACAACGATAAAAAAAGCCTCAAAGAAGAGATGTTACTGATTTTGCCGTATATCGCTATGTTCGTTTTAGTCATTTATTTGATCGCCGTTATGCAAAACGATTTAGGGCAAGTCGTCGTCCTTGCCTTGACGTTTGCCGTGATGGCATTTTTCGCCGGCACCAGCGCGCAACTCTTTATGCTCGCGATTTTAGGTTCTATTTTCGTTTTTTTAGTCGCCATCTTTAGCTCAACGCACCGTATTTTAAGAATCAAAACATGGTGGGCGACGATTCAGAACATGGTTCTTTCAATGTTTCCCGAAAGCATCGCATCCGTTTTGCGTGTCGAAGACGCACCCGAGCCTTATCAAATTTCCCACTCGCTCAATGCCATCAAACACGGCGGTATTTTCGGTGAAGGTATCGGCAACGGACTTTTCAAGCTCGGCTATTTGAGTGAAGTGCACACCGACTTTGCCCTTGCGGGAATCGCCGAAGAAGTCGGAGCTTTAGGCGTCACGCTCTTAACGCTCGTCATTGTGACGATTATTTACCGTATCTTTAAAATCGCTTCCAGAAGTCATAGTAAAGTCTACTATCTTTTTTCTTTGGGTATCGGTCTTTTGATCGTTTTTTCATTTTTAATGAATGCATACGGCATCACATCTATCACACCGATCAAAGGTATTTCGGTTCCGTTCATCAGTTACGGCGGTAGTTCTATCTTAGCTCTTTCTGTCGGTATCGGGATGGTTCTTATGATCAGTAAAAAGGCTAAGCTGTGATTGCGATTACCGGAGGTGGAACCGGAGGTCATTTGGTCATCGCACGGGCAATTAAAGAAGAGTTACTCAAACGAGGTCATAAACCGCTTTATATCGGTTCAACCGCAGGGCAAGACCGTGCATGGTTTGAAGGCGACGAAGCGTTTGAACGCACGTACTTTTTGGAGAGTAGCGGCGTGGTCAATAAAAAAGGCATTCACAAACTTCGCTCGCTTTTTACGACGGTACGTTTAGCCTTTACATGTAGACGTCTTTTTAAACAACACGGCGTAAGCGCCGTCTTTTCCGTCGGCGGATATTCGGCGGCACCGGCGTCCTTCGGTGCGTTGATCGCTAGGTTACCGCTTTATATCCATGAACAAAATGCCGTAGAGGGAAAACTCAACCGACTGCTCAAGCCGTTTGCTAAAGCGTTTTTTAACTCTTATCGACACGATGCGATTATGACGGATTATCCCGTAAGCGATGCGTTTTTTGCAATTCGCAAACAGCGTCAAACACTCAAAACCGTCATCTTTTTAGGCGGAAGTCAAGGCGCAACGTTTATTAACGAACTTGCATGTACGCTTGCCCCGTTTTTCCATGAAAGAGGCATTGCAATTATCCACCAAACGGGTGCAAAAGAGTTTGAACGCATACGACGTTTCTATGACGAGACCGCTATCCCCGCCGACGTATTCGACTTTTCCAAAGAGATTGCCCAAAAGCTCTCACGTGCCGATTTTGCGATCAGCCGATCGGGTGCAAGCACGCTTTGGGAACTCTGCGCCGCTTCCTTGCCCGCTTGTTTTATTCCTTACCCGCATGCTGCCGCTAACCATCAATATTACAATGCCAAAACATTGGTCGATCAAGGTGCCGCACTCATGATGGAACAAGCGAACGTCGATTCTCACAAGCTATTTGAGATGATCTTGGCATGCGATCTTGCCTCTTTATCGCAAAAACTCACCGCCTTAATTCATGAAGGCGGAGCTAAAGCGATTGTCGATACAATACTGCAAAATCAACCCAAGGAGTCAACATGTTAGAAAACTTAATCGTTCGTATCGCAACGCGCGACGATGCCAAAGAAATTGCCGCTTTTAACGTTTTGTTCGCTAAAGAAACCGTCAATAAAAACGTTTCGCTCGCATTGACCACCGAGGGCGTTCATCAAGTTTTTGCTAAATTTCACAACGGTTTTTACCTGATGGCGGAAGTCAATCAAACCATTGTCGGATTGACGATGATCACAAGGGAATGGAGCGATTGGAACAACGGAGCGTATTATTGTATTCAAAGTATTTTCGTGACCGACCACGAGCATGAAAAAGAGATTCACGATGCACTGTTGGATAAAGCCAAAAGTCTCGCAAAAGAGCATTACGACGTCTGCGGAATTCGACTTTACGTTCACAAAGACGACAAAACGACTCAAAAAGCTTATGAAGAGTTGGGATTGCAAAAAACGAAATACAGAGTATTTGAAGAGACGTTTTAAATGATTGTAAAGTGTTTGGGATAAAAAAGTCGCTGTTAAGAAGCGTAAAACAAAGTGGTGCGCCCGAAGGAATTCGAATCCCTGACCTCCGGTACCGCAAGGTTCGTTCAAAGTTTAGAAAAGTCCTAAATATGCGGGTTTTTATCTCGTAGAGTAGCAGTTTGACCGGCTACCAACTTCAAGAGCCCGCTGAAACATACATGCGTGATGTCCTCAAGATAACCTCAACAACTAAAGACCTTATGACATACAATCCATCGGCTAAGATGATAAATGACAAAGTTATAAATCTCTTTTTGAAAAACTATAAGCACTGTTCCTTCCCCAACTGGCTATATTCTCATCATATTGAAGAGAATCAGATAATTTTTTTCTGATTCTCTTATCAAAGCAATGTTAGAGCCTTAAGTTTTCTAATAATACTTTATTGAAAATTTATTCTTACAATAAAAATTAGTCACTTTCCGTAAGTATTCCATCTTTTGCAAATGCTCTTAAGAATCTCATGATTAATTCATCCTCATCTGGAGCTGTTTTTGCCTTTAATTTCATACTGTTAAACAAGGCTTCCCACTCTAACATATTATGATCTTTAACGACTTTTGCATGATGGCACTTTGTGCATTTATCATAGAATAAGTCAGAGTTGGTTTGCCATGCTTCATCTTGATCTTCTGTTAAAATATTATTTGGCACAGTAATAGTGACAGTTCCTCTATTATTGTCAACGATTACTTTTTTTTCATCTTTTAATTCCATTGATAATAAACTTAGATTTTCTGTTGCATATAATTTCGTTTTATCGGAAGGATTAACATAGCCTGAAATTTCTATTTTAGCAGATTGATTACCTTTTGAAATGACTTTAACAGGAATGCCGTTATATAAAATCACATTTTCATTTGGCAATGTTATTGATAATTCGCCAGGTGTTGTGATAAACCATGAAGCTTGTAAATTCAATGATGTTAGACCAATAATAACCAATTTTAAAAAAAATTGCATGTATATTCTCCTTATAAATTTAATTTTTTATCTCGACAATTTTTGGAAGTGAATGTGCTTGATTTTCCAAAATAGTACCTTCGGCTTTTTTGATAGCAATTAATGTTGTATTTGCAGTAGAAGACTGCGCCATGCTAGATGTTGAACGAGATGATGTTAATACATTAGGATTACCATTATTTCCTCTACTGCCAGCTACAGAAGGATCTTCTGGGCTCCACCATGAACCCTCTTCAATAGCAACGACACCTTCTCTGATGTCATCAGTAACTACTGCACCAACCAATAATCTCCCTCTATCATTATAAGCTTCTACCAAGTCACCATTTTTTATGCCATATTTTGCGGCATCTTTAGGATTAATTCTAATAGGCTCTCTACCTTGTACTTTATATAAATTAGCAATCCAAACATTATCTAACTGTGAATGTTTACGATATGTTGCATGCGGAGATACAAGATGTAACGGATACTTTTTAGATTCTTTATTTCCAAGATACTCTGCAGGCTCAAACCAAGTAACGTGTCCTTTAAAATCTTTATACCCAAAGCTTGCAAATTTTTCTGAAAAGATTTGTATTTTCCCACTTTCAGTACTTAAAGAGTTGTTGATTGGATCTTCTCTAAAATCTCCTTGTCTCACATACTTATAAGCTTCATCAGGAATATCATATTTGATAACTCCTTTTTCCCAAAACTCTTCAAAACTTACATCTTTTGCGGCATCTGATTTACTATAAAATGCTTTAATGTGTTCCATAGCAGATTTACCTTCAGAAAATCGTCTATATTTAGATTCGCCGAATTTTTTTGCTAATAATGAATATATTTCATAATCATCTTTCGCTTCATATTGATTGTCAACGACTTTTTTCATTGCATAAATTCTATCGCCGGAATAACTTCCACTCAATAAACTAATATCATCTCTCTCTAAAAATGTAGTTACTGGTAAAACAATATCAGCCATTTTTGCAGTTGGTGTCCACCAAGGATCTTGAACAATGAGAGTATCTAAATTTTTAAGCCCTTTTACAAGTTCATTAATATCTTGCTGGTGACCTACAGGATTTGCACCAGCTACATACATTAACTTAATTTTCGGAAGCTTAATTTTTTCACCTGTGAAATCAATTTCTTTACCAGGGTTTAAAAGAGTTTCATTGAGTCTTGAAGCTGGAATAATGTCACTTACTCTATTTCTTCCTTGTGAAAATCCCCCAGGACCAGATTTACCAGCAGAAGCTTGTCCTCCTCCACCGTAATGCATAGAAAAACCAAAGCCTCCACCAGGTAATCCAATTTGACCAATCATGGATGCAAGAGTTATAATTCCCCATTGAAATTGTTCACCATGATGAGCTCTTTGGCAAGCCCAGTTACCTGCAATAAAAGTTCTTTTAGATACAAATAATTCTGATAATTCTTTAATTTTATTCGTTGGAATTTCAGTGATTTTTTCTGCCCATTCAGGTGTTTTAACGATACCATCACTTTTACCTAACAGATATGGTAAGAATTTATCAAATCCATCAGTATATTTTTCAATGAACGATTTATCATATTTTTTGGTTGTATAAAGGTGATACATCATTCCAAGCATTAATGCTACATCTGTATTAGTGATCTGGCTACACTTATTAGGACACAGAAATGATAAGATTTCTACATAATAAGGAAGGATTGATAATATGGTCAACAAAGCTCAGAAATATACACAAGAGTTTAAAAACTCAACAATACAATTAG